>CAWIHO010000039.1:0-197262 GCA_963835605.1 uncultured delta proteobacterium
CATGTGAAAGGCCCCGGCCGCAATAAACAGCACATGGTTCGTCTTCACCATCCCATATTTGGTTGTGATCGTCGTTCCTTCGACTATGGGCAAGATATCACGCTGCACACCCTCCCTTGAGACATCAGGGCCGTGCGTGTGCTCACGACTAGCTATCTTGTCAATCTCGTCAAGGAATATGATGCCCGCCTGCTCCACACGTTCCAGCGCGTCGTTGACGACCTTATCCATGTCGATCAACTTCCTTGATTCCTCCTGGATCAGGTATTCATAAGCCTCACGCACCTTGACCCTTCTCTTCTTGGTCTTCTTCGGCAGTATGTTGCCGAACATATCCCGGAGCTGCATGTCCATCTCTTCCAAACCCTGGGACGAGAATATCTCTATGATCGGGAAGTGCCTTATCCGGGACCTCTATCTCCAGGAATCGCTCATCCAATTTGCCTTCGCGAAACAAGACTCTCAATTTGTCGCGTGTGTTTTCCGGCAGCTCGACAACATCGTCCTGGCCGCGGTTCGCTTTTTTGTGGGGAATGAGAAGATCGAGTGTCCTTTCTTCAGCCATCTCCCTGGCCTTTTCCAGCACCCGTTCCTGCTCCTCCTTCTTCACCATGTTCACCGAAAGCTCCGTCAGGTCGCGGATCATCGACTCCACGTCCCTTCCCACGTAACCGACTTCCGTGAATCTGGTAGCCTCTATTTTCAGGAAGGGTGCGTTTGCCAGTTTCGCAAGCCTTCTTGCTATCTCCGTCTTTCCAACCCCCGTCGGCCCGATCATGATGATGTTCTTAGGAGCGATTTCGTCCCTCAGCTCTTCGGGGACCATCTGGCGTCTCCACCTGTTCCGGAGGGCTATCGCAACAGCCCTCTTCGCATTCTTCTGGCCAACAATGTACCGATCCAGCGCTTCCATTATCTCCCTGGGGATCAAGGTCTTCATCTAAAGCTCCTCTACCGCAATCTGTTCATTCGTATAGATGCAGATCTGCGAAGCGATGGCCATCGACTCCCGCGCAATCTCGAGCGCCGACAGGTCCGAATGTTTGACCAGCGCCTTAGCTGCAGCCTCTGCATAAGGGCCACCGGAGCCGATCGCAGCGATCCCGTCGTCCGGTTCTATGACATCTCCGGTACCGGAAACGATAAAGGTATGCTCTGCATCGGCAACAACCAGCAGCGCCTCCAATCTTCGAAGCAGCCTGTCCGTTCTCCAGTCTTTCGCAAGCTCAACGGACGCGCGCGTTATGTTGCCATTGAACTGCTCCAGTTTTTTCTCAAACCTCTCAAGGAGCGTGAACGCGTCAGCCGTCGCTCCTGAGAACCCGGCAAGGCACTTATTCTGATAAAGTTTCCTTACCTTTTTGGCGGTACGCTTCATGACGGTGGCGCCGAGCGTGACCTGTCCGTCTCCAGCCAAAACGACCCCGCCTTTGTGCCTAACACAGAGTATAGTTGTTCGTTTCATGTTACCTTCTTGGGTGGGCTTTGTCGTATATCTCCATGATCTTTTCCATGGAAATATGGGTATATTTCTGCGTTGTTGAAAGTTTGGAGTGGCCAAGGAGCTCCTGAATACTTCGCAGATCGGCTCCCCCACCAAGCATATGTGTTGCAAACGAATGGCGGATCCCGTGAAGCGCAAGGTCCTTTAAAAGGCCTGCCTTAAGTTGATGTTTCTTCATAATCTTCAGCAATCCCCGGTATGACAGCCGTGCGCCCTTGGCGTTCACGAAGAGCGGGCTTTTATTTGAGACGCTCGCGCTATCCCGCCTTGCATCGAGATAGACCTGAAGCGCATCCCGCGCCTTTTCTCCAAAAGGAAGAATTCTCTCCTTTCCACCTTTGCCTTTTACCAGCGCCCAGAAGCCGTCCAGATGGACGTTTCCCCTATCCAGGCTGAGGGCCTCACTCGCCCGCATCCCTGTTGAGTAAATCAACTCAAATATCGCACGATTCCTCAAGCTGAGCCACGAGTCTGCCGGTAACGCATCAAGAAAAAGGAACATCTCGTCGACGGTATAGAATTTTGGCAGGTGCTTTTCGACCCGCGGATTTTTGACGAGCAGGGCAGGGTTATCCTCGATGTACCCCTTCCTTTTGAGGAACTTGAAGTAGGCTCTGATGGACGCCACCTTCCGTGAAAGGGACGACTTCTTCAGGCCCCTGTATATAGCCACAATATAAGCCCTGATGATCTTATGATCTATCTGATCACCCGGGCTCTTTGCCACGAAAGCCACAAAATCGTCCAGATCTCCCTCGTATGCCCTGATCGTATTGGGCGAGGCCCCTTTCTCCATGGTTAGGTACTGGTAGAACTTTTCTGTAAGGCTGATAAAAGTTTCTTTGTCCATATTGAAACTACTATTTTATAAACTTTTACCAAATAATCAAGTCAATTCCATGATTTTGTGAGTCTGGGAGCAGATTTCTTCCTTACGGATACAATTGACTTTTCCTCATGGCTGTGATAAAAATCGGAAAACGGTGAGTGTAGCTCAGTTTGGTTAGAGCACTGGGCTGTGGACCCAGGTGTCGAGGGTTCAATTCCCTTCACTCACCCCACCAATAATAGTAAGTCGTCAGTGAGCTGCGGACCGCCAGCGGCTAGCAGCGAGACATGTTAACTTAAGGGTGAAACATGGACAAGGAGAAAGTCACACAAAAGATTAAGTCGTTATGCAAGGACGGGAAGATTTCGTGCAAGCAGGCATTGAAGTTGGCAGAAGAGGAAAGAATTTCCTCAAGGGATCTCGGGAACCTGCTCAATGAAATCAAGATAAAGGTGGCTAGCTGCCAGCTTGGTTGTTTTCCGTAAACCAACCCACCTGTATTCTGCTAGTGCCAGAGCCAGAATCCTTTACCTGATCGCGACCCGGCGCCCTGCTGCTTCTGGGCAAGCTGTCTCTCATAGATCACCTTTGAATAGACGTAGAGCTGGCCTGTAGACTCGGCTTCGTCGTACTCAAGCGTCATAGCACTGTGCTTGCCCACCCAGTAGTATCGCTCGACATATGTATTCGGTTTATGCCAGTCCCCGAAGTTCTCGAAGCATATGTTTCTCAGCGCTTCCCAATTCTCGGCGCCCTTGGTGCCAAAGGCAACCGACGAGTAAATACCTTTCCAGAACCCATACTGCACGTATTCAAGTTTTGCATCGCCCATCTGGAGAACGTCACCCTGCCTGATGTAGTAAAGCTCCCCAGAGTTGGTGGGGCCGTGGCTCGCCAATCTCATACCCTTGACCTCGTCCAGCAGTTGCCCCCACCACATACCGTTGAATTTGCCAGGATCATTCGGGAGAGAGTTCTCGGGGCTAAGAATGAAAGCCCATCCAGCAACCGGCAAAAGGAAAACCGCGATAACTGCGATCATCGGAATGATCGTCAGAAGAGCTCTTCTGCCACTTGTCATCCGTTTCATGCTCCTCCTCCTTTTCTGTGTGGCCGTTGCTTCAATCCCCAGTCTACTCGAGATCGCGGTTCTCGCTTGAAAAGAACCTGTGGCCACCAGCCTTCTCAGGGTACGACACTCCTACCCTTCTCCTTGACTTCTAGCAATTATCATTCCACAAATCGGGAATGTGTACTCCCTGCTTATATTCGACATATATGTTGATTTCCTTAAGATCGGGAGCCAGGACAGCTTCGATGCGCGGCCTCACGAAAAACCCTCCCGGCCTTGCAATAACAAGAAGGGGCCTGCCGAACTCGGCCAAGCCCCTTCTGTCCTGCACACCACTGATTTACGCCTTCACAATCTCAAACGAGATCTGGCCATCATCGTACTTGAGCGGACGGGTCGTCACTGCCATGCCCACTTTCACATCCTCAGGCTTTATCTCCTTGGCCAGACGCGCAAAGAGCTTCAGGCCATCGCCAAAATCGACAACGCCCATTGTATAGGGAGGATCGGTTTCGAAGCCAAAGGGCGCATAATAGGCGGTGGTAAATGTCTCCAGCGTGCCCTTCTTCGGTACCTCGAACCAGTCCATATTCTTTGACAGACATTTTGCACAGTCCGCCCTCGGCGGGAAAAATTTCGCACCGCAGTCTTTGCAGACAGTGCCCTCAACTTTCCCTTCCACAAGGAGGTCCACAAACTTTCCCGTCTTCGTTACAGCCGTAAAGCTTTTTCTTCCGAATTTCTCGAAACCCATCGCTCACCTCCCGAATATTGTAACGTTGCCGTAGAGTCCAACGCCACCCACGTTGTGGACAAGGCCGATGCCCGGGTCACCCGCCACCTGCATGGGACCTGCCTCCCCACGAAGCTGCAGCACGATGGTGCGGATCTGCGATCCGCCCGTTGCGCCAATGGGGTGACCTTTGGAGAGGAGCCCGCCATCGACGTTGACCGGAATTCTCCCTTCCTTATAGGTTGCCTTCTCGCGGATAAGCTGCTTTCCATCGCCCATTGGCGCAAAACCAAGACCCTCATAGGCCATGATCTCGGCAATGGTGAAACAGTCGTGAACTTCAGCCACCTTGACGTCCTTTGCGGTTATCCCCGCCATTTTGTATGCCTGGGCAGCGGCTCCATAGCCCACACTCAATCCTTTGGCAAAATCGGGTCTGGCAGCCATGTTCACTGCTTCGGAGGCGGCCCCGATGCCCATGATCCAGATGGGCTTCTTGGAAAAAGCTTTTGCTTTCTCCTTGTTGGCGAGGATTACACAGGAGCTTCCATCTGCGTTGGCACAGCAGTCGCCCACCCGCAAAGGCCATGCGACAGGACCTGCCATCTTGGCTTCCGGGTTCGAGGCATCAAAATCTCCTGGTTTCACGCCCTTCCGGTAGACAGCCCGCTCATTGACCACGCCGTACGTGGCTGACTTCAGCCGGACCGACATGAGGTCGTCATGCGTCAAGCCGTTCTTGGCCATGTATGCCTGAGCATAGAGCGCATAGTAGGCAGGCATCATAGTTCCAAACGGCGCTTCCCATTGAATGTCCGCTCCTCGTCCCATCCTCTCCTGGGATTCCGCGGACGTGATCTCGGACATTTTCTGAAATCCAAGGACGCATACCACATCGTGAAGGCCCGCCTTGATCATGCTATAGCCTACTTTAACGCCCGTGCTGCTCGAGGAGCAGACGGTCTCGATGTAGAACGTCGGCTGAGGAATAAGGCCAAGATATTCCGCCAGAACGCCAGCCGGCGATCTCTGTTTGTCGTACTCCGGCGCCGAGCAGAAGACAGATGCACCGATATCCTTTTGGGTAATGCCCGCATCCTTCATTGCCTCCCGGAAGGCTTCAAAAGCCAACTCCCTGATCGATCCCTCGTAGCCTCTTACGAAGGAACTTTGGCCCACACCGATAACAGCTACCTCTTTTTCCATAGAATCGCCTCCTTCTTTACTTTATGGTTTCTTCTTCTTATTTTTCTGGTACATGGTCACGAATTGATTATGTTCGCTGATACGCCTGGAAAAGACATGGGTTCCATCATTTCTTGACACGAAATAGAGAGCGTCACTCGGGGCCGGATAAAGTACCGCCAACAAGGAACTCGTGGAAGGGTTACATATCGGCCCTTTTGGCAAGCCTTTGAGCCTGTATGTGTTGTAGGCGGTCGGCGTATCCAGGTCAAGTCTTGTTAAAGTCTTGAGAGTCAGGCCAATGCCATACATGACCGTGGGATCAGAATCAAGACTCATTCCCTCCTGAAGCCGATTGTGGAAAACAGCCGAAATCAATGGTTTCTCTTGCTCAATCTTCGCTTCCTTCTCGATCATCGAAGCAAGGGTCAATACGTCAAAGGGATTCATATGAAGCTCAGCCATGCGAGCCTTGATATCCTCCCTTTCAAAGAAGGCAAAGGTTCTTCGGACAATCCTCTCCAAAAAAGCGTCGACGTCCGTCTCCTTGCTATAAAAGTAAGTGTCAGGGGAGAGGTAGCCTTCCAGGGTATCAGCCGGGAATACCGAGCCTATTCAGAAAGGCCCGTCCGTCGCCAGCCTTGAAAAAGGCGTCCTATCCATGATGCCAGCCTTTTCCAGAGCTTCACCCACCGCGTTAAGGTTGTAGCCCTCCACGATTTTGAGAGTATAGACCTTTCTCTGCCCGGCAGCCATTTTTGCCGCTATCTGCGCAATTGACAACTGTTTGCTCAGCTCGTACTCGCCCGCTATTATCCTGCCCCTGTGCGCCACCAGCGAGCAGGCCACAAAAAGCCAACCTGAGCGGACAAGGTCCTCCTTCTTCCAACAGTCGGGCCACCTCGCGAAGATGTGTTCCTTTCTTCACAATTACGGGTTTGACATAGTTCTCCGTGTCCAGCGGGATACTGGCGAAGATCAGAGGCTGGCTTACCAGAAAAAGTGCGACCGCCGCGGCAATAACCCTTTTATCCCTTTTTGTGAGCATCAAGAAATCCCTGCAGGATAATCTGTGCTGCCATCATGTCGATGTATGGCTTACGCTTCTTCTGTTTGTACTCATGCATGTCAAAAATCCGATGGGCCTCGTCCGTCGAGAATCGCTCATCCCAGAGGTCCACGGGCACGTTTGTCTTCTCTTCCAGTTTTCTGGCGAACTCCACGATCTCCTCTGCCTTTTTTCCTATCGAACCATCGAGATTCTTAGGCAAACCGCAGACAATCCTTGACACGTCGTGCTCCTGGACGAGCTTCTTCACCTCGTCAATATCCTGCGCCAGAGGATCCTCTTCTGTACAACTTGAGTGGCTGTGCTATGCTTTGCTGAGAGTCTGAGATCGCAATGCCTATCCGTTTTTCGTCCTATGTCGAGAGAGAGGGCTCGCACACCACAGATTATCATGGCTAGCCAGCGCCGATTCAAGAACAAAAGGTGCAAAGCTGTCAGAGCAACGCTACCGAGTAGATTCCCGACCGGCATAGTCGGCACACGCATATCTATTCCGCTCAATCCGCGCGAAACTACCGGAGCGCTTTTCCCGAGGCTGGAAAGGAGATTAAATGTCGTTAACCGGTAACCTGCAACAACGCAAAGGGCGTCTTCACAAGTGGAGAACCCTTAAGTATCGGTCTTTTCTAGGCTATTTTTGTCTTGACATCGTTTTGCGTTACAGATAGAATAGCACCGAATTGTAATTATTTTCACAAATTCGCAAGGAGACTGTGTCCATGAAACTAGAAGGCAAGAATGCTGTGGTTACGGGTGGTGGACGGGGCGTGGGCAGGGCGATTTGCCTGGACTTCGCTAAAGCAGGGCGCGAACGTTATAGTCAATTATGCTTCCAACGACAAAGCAGCCAAAGAAGTTGTGGGTATGATTGAGGCCGATGGGCCGGAAGGCCGTTGCGGTCCAGGGTGATGTGGCTAGAAAGGAGGATGCGCAGAAAATCATCGACGCTTGTGTCCAGAACTTTGGCTCAATTCAGATTCTGGTGAACAACGCCGGGGTCTCAAAGCCAGCCATGCTCCACAAGATGTCGGTAGATGTCTGGGATGAGGTGGTCAACATCCAGATGAGAGGTCCCTGGCTCTGTATTCAGGCCGCATCGAAGTATTTCATGGAGCAGAACTATGGACGGATCGTCAACGTGACATCCGTTGCCGGTGTCGTCGGGACTATAGGCCAGATCAATTATGCGGCGGCAAAGGGAGGCGTTATCTCCTTGACCAAGTCTGCCGCACGCGAGCTGGCCAAGTTCAACGTTACCTGTAATGTCATTTCACTCGGCATTGTGACAACGGAAATGACTCACACGATTTCGACCGATGAAAAGCTCAAAGAGATTTACACGAAACGGATTTTACTCGGTCGTTATGCCGAGCCGGAGGACGTGTCTCCGGCCTTTATCTTTTTTGCTTCTGACGATGCACGTTACATTACAGGGCAGCTCTTGTGCGTTGATGGCGGTTACGGCATGACCTAAGGGCCAAGGGGGTGAGAGGTTAAAGAGTCAAATTAAACTTTAAGAGGGAGGTGTTTCGATGGCTGATGTACCAACGACAATAAAGACATGGCAGATGGTAACGCCGTGGGGTAAGAACAAGGAGACTGGAGAGGTTATCCAAGGGAAGCTTGCGAAGACAGAGATACCTGTACCGCCGTTAAAAGAGGGCGACGTGCTCGTTCAGGTTGCAGGCTGTGGCGTCTGTCACACCGACCTTGGCTATTTTTACGACAGCGTTCCCACCGTCAGTAAGCCTCCACTGACCCTTGGTCACGAGATCGCCGGGACCGTAGTTGCGGGTGATGCGGCATGGATCGGCAAGGAAGTGATCGTTCCGGCCGTTATGCCGTGTCGCAAGTGCGCACTCTGTAAATCGGGCAGGGGCAACCGGTGTCTTGCGCAGCTCATGCCCGGCAATAGTCTCGGCATTTACGGCGGTTTCTCCAGCCACATTCCGGTTCCTTCAATCGACCTCTGCCTGGTGCAGGACAAGAAGGGTTATGCTCTGGAACAGCTCGCAGTGATAGCGGATGCGGTGACAACTCCTTACCAGGCGGCCAAGAGGGCCGATCTCCAGCCCGGCGACAATGTGATCGTCATTGGTGCTACCGGCGGCGTCGGCGTTTACGTGGCCCAGACCCTGAGAGCACTCGGGGCGAAGTCTGTTATCGGTATCGCGAGAAATCCGGACAAGCTGAAGAGGGCCTTAGAGTATGGCTGCGACCACGTGATCAGCACCGTCGACAAGGTAAATAAAGACGTCGTCGGCGAGTGGAGGAACTACTGTAAATCGAAAGGCCTGCCGAATACGGGATGGAAGATCTTTGAAGTAACCGGAACGAAAGCCGGACAGGACCTCGCTCTCGACCTGCTCACATTCGTCGGCAAATTGATTCTGGTCGGCTTCGGCATGGCTAAGAGCGAGTACATGATGTCCAAGTTGATGGCGTTCGATGCTGAGATCATCGGTACGTGGGGTTGCCTACCTGAGTACTATCCCATCGTGCTCGACATGGTTTTGAATAAAAAGATCGTGATCGACCCGTTTGTCGAAGTAAGGCCGATGAGTACAATTGCGCCAACCTTTGATGAGATACACAAGGCAGGATCCCCTGCAAAAAGGGTTGTATTGAAACCAGACTTTTAAGGAGATCATAGAAACACCAAAAACTTTTCAGGAGGTAGTGTATGGGATTGGAATGGATGCCAAGAGAACACGGAAAGAAGAACCATGACCGGTACGGCACAGAGCACTGGGGGACAGAAGCCCCGTGCGTCGTGTACGAGAAGAAGCCTCTGACGGACCCGAAGGGGAACGTTGTAAAGGGGCTCTATGTCTCGTGGATCAGGCTGAATAACCCGAATCAGTACAACTCTTACACCACCGAGATGGTGAAGGGCGTCATCGCCGGTTTCGAGAATTCTTCCACGGACCGTGAAGTCGTTGCAACGGTCTTCACCGGCACAGGCGCCAATGCGTTCTGCACGGGCGGCAACACGAAGGAATACTCTGAGTATTACAGCATGAGGCCGGAGGAATACGGCTCATACATGGAACTCTTCAACAACATGGTCGACTCCATCCTCATGTGCAAGAAGCCGGTCATCTGCCGGGTGAACGGTATGAGGGTTGCCGGCGGCCAGGAGATCGGTACGGCATGCGACCTGACGATTACTTCAGACCTCGCGATTTTCGGCCAGGCGGGTCCGCGCCACGGCTCTGCCCCGGTGGGCGGCGCTTCTGACTTCCTGCCCTCCTACCTCAGCATCGAGGATGCGATGTGGAGCTGCGTCAGCTGCGAGATGTGGAGTGCCTACAAGATGGCCTGGAAGGGTCTTCTGACCAAGGTCCTGCCGGTCCTGAAGGACGAGAAGGGCGCCTGGGTAAGGAACCCGCAGATCATCACCGATAAGTTCATCGACAACGGTGAGATCGTGTACGGCGAATATAAATCCGGCGATGCAATGAAACAGGCCAGAGGATGGGTAAATGAGAAGCTGAAGAACAACGACTACGACTTCACGCTGCTGGATGCGGAAGTCAATCGGATCTGCTGGATCTTCGCCAACCTCTTCCCCGGCTGCCTGGCGAAATCGATTGATGGTATCAGGCAGAAGAAGAAGTTCTTCTGGGATACGATGAAGAACGATCACCGGCACTGGCTCGCTGCCAACATGATGGGCGAGGCCTATCTGGGCTTCGGCGCGTTCAACTCGAAGAAGATTACGGGCGTGGACACGATCGACTTTATCAAGTACCGTCAGCTCATCGCCGAGGGAACGCTGGTGGACGAGAAGTTCATGGAAGACGTACTGGGCAAACCGCAGAAGTAGTAGATGCTGCTGACACGAATCAAAAAGGGGGGCTCTCGGCTCCCCCTTTTTCTTTCGTACGGACGGATGCAAAGGGTTGTGGCATTGGGGGATTAAATGTGGTAAATGAGATTAAGACGCCTATTAGCCGCTGAAGAGCTGATAGCCTCTTATTCCGATTTGATTTCGAGTTGGAGACCGAGGCGGCAGCGAGTACCCCACCCGCAAGTGGGTACTCAGGCGTACCTGGTGGGTACGTCGAGGAGAGCTGACGCAGCGACAACGAAGGTATACACTCGAAGGCGAATCGGAATAATTCAAAGGAGGAATGATATGGCTTACCAATTGATCACTTACGAAAAGAAAGAGAAGGTTGCCCGCATTACGCTGAACGTGCCGCCGCTTAACTGGATCACCATCTCCATGTTGAAGGAGATCAACGACGCGCTTGTGGACGTGGGAAAGGATCAGACAATCAAGATGCTTATTTTTGACCACGCGGGGGAGAAGGCGTTTTCCAGCGGTGTCGACGTGGCGGATCATACCGAGGACAAGGTGGAAGAGATGATTAAGACCTTCCATCACATGTTCAGGCTCATGTATGAGATCGACATCCCTATTGTCGGGCTCCTGAACGGCGTCTCGTTGGGCGGCGGCTGCGAGCTTACAAGTTTCTGTGACATCGTGTTGGCCTCGGACCGATCGAGGCTCGGCCAGCCGGAGATCGCAGTGGGGGTCTTCCCGCCGGTTGCGGCTGCCTGGTTCAACAAGATCGTCGGCCTGAAGAAGACGTACGAGCTCCTTTTCACGGGTAAGATGATCGGCGCACAGGAGGCCAAGGAGATCGGCCTGGTCAACGCGGTCTTTCCTGCGGCCACCTTCAGAGAGGATGTGGACAAATTCCTGGCCGAGATACTGAACAAGAGCCGGCCGATCCTGATCTGGAGCAAGCGTGCGATCAGGGCGAGCCTCGGCGTCAACTTCCCCGATAGCCTGCGTTCCGCCGAAGTGCTCTATCTCGACGGATGCATGAAAGCGGAGGATGCCAAGGAAGGCATTGCCGCGTTTATGGGGAAAAGGAAAGCGGTCTGGAAGGATAAGTGAGGCACAGGATACAGCATACGCCGAAAGCCGAGATCCAGTCGAGGCTGGAGCGGTTAAAACCTTTAGTGGAGAAGGCCTCGCTCGACGGGGCCTTTTTCCACTACAAGATCGACTACTTCTACCTCTCGGGAACAATGCAGGATGCCTTTCTCTACGTGCGCCCCGAGGGAAAACCAATCCTCTTCGTGCGACGCGAACTGGAGAGGGCGCGACGCGAATCTCCGCTTGAGGAGATTGTTCCTATCAAGACCTTCAAAGATATCAAGCCTTTCCTTAGTCCCCTGAAACGCGTGGGGATGCAGTTAGATGTGGTTCCCTACGCGATGGCCATGAAGTTCAGGGAGATCCTTGGAGACGTAACGCTCGTCGATGTCTCCCCACTGACGCAGCAGTTACGGAAGCACAAATCACCCTTCGAAATCAGCATGCTGGAGCGTGCGGCGGCTATCAGCAACCAGGTCTACGATGCGGTACCCAATTTCCTCAGGGAAGGATTGCGCGAGATAGAGCTGGGAGGCATGCTGGAGAATTTCGCAAAGGCCCTCGGTCACGAAGGACTGCTCAGGGTCAGGTCACTCAACTACGAGGCATATACGTGGCACATCCTCAGCGGCCGTACCGGCAGCATCGTAAGCCAGTCCGACTCACCTATGGGAGGTCTGGGTCTTTCTCCCGCCTTTCCCGTCGGAGCAAGCATGAAGAAGATGAAGCGGGGCGAGCCTATCCTCGTTGACTTCGGTATCTGCTACCACGGATACCATGTGGATCAGACCCGCATGTACGCCATAGGCCATATGCCGGAACCCTTTGTGAAAGCCTACAACGTCTGCCGTGATATCCAATACAGGGTCCTGGACAAAGTACTGGAGGGCATGCGCACGGCTGACCTTTTCCTGTACTCGAAGCAGCTTGCGGAAGACGCGGGGTTCGGAGAGAATTACCTCGGCTACGGCCAGCACAAGGTGAACTTTCTTGCCCACGGCATCGGCCTGGAGCTCGCTGAGCTTCCCTTTATCGCACGGACCCACGACTACCCGCTTGAAGCTGGCATGACCTTCGCGATCGAACCAAAGATGGTCTTCCCAAATAAGGGTGCGTGCGGCATTGAGAATACCGTGCTATTGGAACCTGGCGGCTACCGGATACTGACGAATAGAGATGAACAGATCACCATCGTATGAAGATTCTCTTCTCGAGCGGAACGCTCTACCAGTGGCCTCTTAAAGAGGTTTTTCGTCTTGCCAAAGAAACAGGCTTTGACGGCTGTGACCTTGTCATAAACAGGTCGCTCGATGAGCCTCGCTTCAAGGACACGATCAATGAAGCTCTGGCCATCCTGCCGGCTTATTCTATGCATGCGCCTTTTACCAGGCTGGCGGCATGGGGAGCCCACGTGCAGGCCCTGGCGCGCAGCGTTCAGACAGCAAAGGAGCTTGGTATACGCCTGGTCAATTTTCATCCACCTTCGTGGTTTCACCACGAACTGGCGTTTTACCGGTGGTTCAGAAAGATAGATGATTTCCAAAAGGAGCTTAACTGCGGAGAGGTTCTCCTGGCCATAGAAAACATGCCCCTGATCGGAAAGCGACTGAAGCTCGCTCCCTATATGCTCAACGATTACAAGGACCTCCTGGAGTTCGGCGTCAAAAGGAATCTGTACTTTACTTTCGACACAACCCACATTGCAACCTTCGACCTTGACCCCGTGGTATCGTTTCTCAGTTTCTACAAAACGGAGAGGCTCAAGAACGTCCACCTGAGCGACTCCATGGCCGCGGAGAGCCACCTGTTTCCGGGAACAGGTGCGCTGCCTGTTGTGCGCCTCCTCAACACCATGCGGAGGGTCGGATACGACGAAATGGTCACGCTGGAGGTTGCGCCTCAGGAACTCCCCATTACCAAAGAATGGCTTGTCAAGATGATGCGTTATGCTGCCTCATTCATGAGGATGCACCTAGCCCAGGAGGAGTATGGCTAAGATCAAACAAACCTTTATTTGCGAGGCATGTGGTTACGAAACATACAAGTGGATGGGGAAGTGTCCGAGGTGCGCTGCCTGGGACACAATCAGAGAGATTAAGCTGGAACAGGAAGGCGAAAAAAGGCAGGATAGGAAATTTGCCGTTACCCTGGGCGATGAGGAAGTCGAAGAGGAACGCTTGCTTCTGGAGATGGAAGAAATGGATCGAGTTTTGGGGGGCGGCCTCACCAAAGGCTCATCCATACTGCTCGGAGGAGACCCCGGCATCGGAAAGACTACCTTGTGTTTTGAGATCGCCGCACGTGTGGTCAAGATGGGTTTTGAAGTGCTTTACGTGTCAGGCGAAGAGTCGCTCAGACAGTTGGCGGGCAGGAAGAAAAGGCTCGGTCTCGCCGGACCTTTTTCGATACTCGTTACGAGCAACCTCGGCGATATCATGGATGCTGTACAGGAAAAGACATACGCTCTCGTCATCATCGACTCGATTCAGTCCATTTACAATACAAAGCTGCCCTTCCTTCCGGGGAGCATGAGCCAGATACGGGACGTCTCCTCCAGGCTCATCAGAGAATTGAAGAGCAGGGAGGCAACGCATATCTTTGTGGGTCATGTCACCAAAGAAGGGGCGATTGCCGGCCCCAAGATACTTGAGCACATGGTCGACACTGTCCTTTACTTCGAGGGCGACAAAATGCTCCCTTACAGAATGCTCCGCGCGATAAAGAACAGGTACGGCCCCGTCGACGAGATAGGCCTCTTTCAAATGACCCGAGAGGGCTTGGTAAGCGCTGAGCCTTCCCTCTTCTTCATATCAGAGCGGGAAGAAGCAAGTTCGGGCACGACCCTTTTTCCTTACATCACAGGCTCGAGACCCTTGCTTATCGAAGTGCAAGCCCTGACCCCGAAAACAGTCTTCCCCATTCCCAAAAAACTCTCGGTTGGCTACGATGTAAACAGGTTGTTCATCCTCGTGGCCGTGATGGAGAAGTCCCTCGGCCTCCCATTCCATGATCGGGACGTGTATGTCAACGTCACGGGCGGGATCAAGGTGAGTGAGCCCGGTATTGACCTGGCAGTCGCGGCAGCCATTCTTTCCAGCTATAAGAACCAGAGCTGGCGAGATGCTGCATTTTTCGGAGAGGTCGGTCTCACGGGAGAAGTGAGAAGGATCGTAAACATGGAGCTTCGAGTCAAGGAGTGCGAGAGACTCAAGGTCAAAAAGGTACTTTGTCCGAGAGGCCTGGACAAATCGACCGGAGTCGATCTCCTGCCCACAAGAAACATTCGGGAGCTCGCCGAGTATCTTGCTCAAGCGGGATAGGTACATGTCCTCAGATAGTTATTTTCGCGGCACAAGTCACGCATCACTCTATTTGCACTATATCCAGCGGGATAGTGGTCACCCGTTCCAGGCGGTCCTTTCTCACGATAAAATCCACCTCTATCCCTACCGCACCCTTGCCTGGCAGCACGAACTTGGGCTCAAAGGCAAAGACCATACCCTCTCTTAAGACGGTATGGTGTCTCGGGGTAATGACGGGCAATTCGTTGATCTCAAGACCAAGGCCGTGTCCGACAAAAGAGACCTGTCCTTCCCCGAACCCCAGGAAGTGGGCATCTAAATGGGCCTTCTTCGCCATCCTGGCGGCCCTGTTGAATAGCCCGGCAGCATCTACCCCTTCCCTGCCGTAGACTGCGGCATCCTCGATGATCTCCCTTGAGACTTCGTACGGCTTTCTGAAGCGCTTTTCCAGGCCGCCAATCACGAACACGTACGTTTCATCGGTGACGTATCCGTTGTATCCTCCACCGTAGTCAATGCACACCGGGATACCCTTCTCGACCCTATTCAATGATGAGCCGATAGGCATGGCAGGGGTCACGCCCATGCCCCCCACGGCCACATCGGACGGCGACGGCAACGCGCCCGTGTATCCGGCGGTAACCGTGATAGTCGTCATTTCGAGGTTGAACCCCCTCATTCTCAAAAACCCCTGATGCCCCCGCCTCCTTCCTTCGGCGATCAGCTCTGCATCAATATCTAATTCTCTCGTGCCTTCCCTGATTACGTCTTTCGCCTTTGCGAAGACGTGACGCATGATCTCGCCCGACTTCCTGATCTGCTCGATTTCAAAGGGGCTCTTCATCTCACGCAGAGCTTTGATCAGGGGCGCAGCGTTCACGAATGTCTCAAAGCCGATGATCCTCTTGAACCTCTCAAAAACAGAAACAGGAACCACGTCGAGTTCCATGCCCCCGGTGCCCTTGATAATTCTCTTGCGGCGCAAAATCTCCTTTACGGCCTTATCGTTTTCTATGGGTGTGACAACGAGTGGTGTCTCCAGTCTGGCTCGCTCAACGCTCTTCTCAACGAAAAAAATAGGGTCGTGATCAACAGGGACCACAAGGATGCCCTTCTGCACAGTACCGGTGAAATAAAACATATCTACGTTTTGCAGAATGACACAAAAGTCGATGCCGACTTCAGCCATGCTCCGCTTGAGCCCGTCAATGCGCCGCAAGAGTTCCTCTTTCGGCGTCAGTTCAACGTTTTCAATGGGTTTTGGCATGGTCACTCACTTTCTACCGTCGGTGTCAGAAAAGGTTTACGACTCGGATAAAATTCTCGTTGCGTGTTACGAGTTCCGAGTTGCGAGTTTATCGAAACGAACACATCCTGGTATTTGCGCGTTTCTGCTGTTGTTAGCGTACTGAGTAACGCCGTAACTCGTAACTCGAAACGATGTCTCGCGCTAAACGCCGACCATCAGACTTTTATGGTCGGCTAGGCACGTAGACACGCGTCGATTGGGAAGTCCACCACCCGCTCCAGCCCCTGTTTGCGGACGATAAAGTCGACCTCAATCCCTACCGACCCTTCACCCGGGAAAATGAATTTCGGCTCGAAGGCAAAGACCATTCCCTCCTTGAGGACCCTGCTGTGGCGGGAAGTGATAACGGGCAATTCGTTGATCTCGAGACCAAGGCCGTGGCCGACAAAGGAGACCTGGCCTTCCCCGAAGCCCATGAAATGGTCCTGCAGCTGGGCCTTTTTCACCAGTTGGTAGGTCCTGTTGAATATCTCGGTGCAATCGATGCCTTCCCGGCCGAAGCTCGTCACATCTTCGACGATTTCCTTCGTAACCTCATAAGCCTTCTTGAAACGCTCCTTCATGTCGCCAGCAACGTATACCCGTGTTTCGTCCGTCACATACCCGTTGTAGCCGCCTCCATAATCGACCAGCACCGGGACGCCACGCTCCACAGGCTTCAAGGATGACCCCTGTGCAATTGCCGCTGTCAAGCCGAGTCCGGATATCGGCACGTCAGCATTAGACGGAATTCCGCTGGTTGCACCTGCGGTTACGTATATATTCATCATCTCCTGGTTGAAACCGCGCATGCGCAAGAAACCTTGATGGCCGTATCTTCTGCCTTCAGCTACAAGTTCCGCATCAATGTCGATCTCCCTGATGCCTTCACGGACTACATGCTTTGCCTTTTCAAAGATGCGTGAGATGATCCGGCCAGATCGCTTTATCTGCTCAATCTCGAATGGGCTTTTCACTATCCTGAGCTCACGGACAAGGGGTGTCACATCCACAAATTCCTCAAAGCCGACCAACGTCTTGAACCTCTCAAAAACAGAAACCGGTACGACATCGAGTTCCATGCCTCCCTTGCCTTTTAGTATGCCCTTTTGCTGAAGGATGGCTCCAATCTCTTTGTCTCTCTTTATTGGTGTGATGTCGAGAGGTGTCTCCGCATGCACCCTCTCAAGACTCCTCTCCACAAAAAGAAAAGGGTCATCATCGAGCCGGTACGACCATAACGCCCTTCTGTATAGTGCCGCTGAAATAAAAGAGGTCCGCATTCTGCATGATGACGGAAAAACCGATGCCTGCTTCCGCCATTTTCTCTTTGAGGCCATTGATGCGCTGCAGCAGTTCTTTTTTTGGCGTGTAATCAGAAGCTACGAGACTTTGCCACATACTCCAGTATCCTCCCTACCGCCTCATCCTTGCCTACCCGGACCGGCTCTTTTTCGGTCCGCAGCTTTATGTCTACCATCCCTTCTTTCAAACCCCGCTCTCCTACTGCCACACGCAGGGGTATGCCGATCAGATCGCAATCCTTGAACTTCACGCCGGGTCTCTCGTTGCGGTCATCGAGCACCGCATCGATATCCATGGCCAGCAAGTTCTTGTAAATAGCATTCGCTACCTCCATGCTCTCAGCATGTGACGTGTTAACGGGCAATACCTCCACTTCAAAAGGTGCAATACTGATGGGCAGGATCATGCCGAACTGGTCATTCTTCTGTTCTATGGCGGCAGCAACCGTCCGGCCTATTCCTATGCCATAGCAGCCCATCACCATCTGCTTTTCCTTCCCCTCCTGGTCAAGAAAGGTGGCATTCATCGACTTGCTGTATTTCGTGCCGAGCTTGAAGATATGGCCTACCTCGATGCCGCGCGTCGCATGATGGAAACCGTCGCATCGCGGGCATCCGTCCCCCACGCATGCAACCTTCAGGTCGTAAAAATCCCGGACGCTGAAATCTCCCAGATTTACGTCGACTATATGGACATCCCGCTGATTCCCGCCCACGACAAAGTCTTCCATGCAGAGCACGTCACGGTCTGCATAGAGCGGTATGTTAAGACCGACAGGGCCGGAAAAACCAAGGGGACCACCCGTTACCCGCTCAATCGTCTCCTCATCCGCCAACGCGATGGAGTCAAGGGAGAGGAGATTCTTCAGCTTCGTTTCGTTCACCTCTCGGTCACCGGCCACAAGCACGCCAATGGTGCCTTTGTCCGTAGTGTAGAGCAGCGTCTTTATCAGTTTGGAAGGCTCAACGCCCAGGAAGGAAGCCACCTCTTCGACCTTCTTCTTGCCGGGTGTCTCCACTTTCCTGAAGCTGCCCCCTTTCCTGGTGATCGATCTCTCGATGCAGCGCACCTCGGCCCTCTCCAGGTTTGCGGCGTAATCGCACTTGTTGCAGGAAATGATGGTGTCCTCACCCGTCTCAGCGAGCACCATGAATTCGTGTGAAAAGCTGCCTCCTATCTGCCCGGTATCCGCCTCGACTGCGCGGAAGCCCAATCCGCAACGCCGAAAGATTTGCTCGTAGGCATCATACATGGCCACGTAGCTTTTCTCCGCCCCCGCTTCGTCAGCGTCGAAGCTGTAGGCATCTTTCATGATGAACTCCCGAGACCGCATCACGCCGAAACGGGGCCTGATCTCGTCCCGGAACTTTGTTTGTATCTGATAAAGAATGAGCGGGAGTTCACGGTACGACCGCACCTCTCTCCTGACCAGATCGGTCACGACCTCTTCGTGGGTCGGGGCCAGACAGTGTTCACGATCTCCCCTGTCTTTAAACCTCAGCAGTTCTTTGCCGTAAAAATCCCAGCGTCCGCTCTCAACCCAGAGTTCTTTCGGCTGCACAGCAGGCATGAGTAACTCTTGGGCGCCTTTCTTATTCATCTCTTCCCGCACGATGTTCTCCACCTTCCTCAATGAACGCAAGCCGAGCGGCAGCCACGTGTAAATGCCCGAGGCCAGCTTTCGGATGAAGCCGGCTCTCAGCATGAGCCGATGGCTCAGCACTTCTGCTTCTTTCGGGTCCTCTTTCATGGTGGGCATAAACATCCGCGAAAATAACATGGTATACCCCCTCGCACTCTTTAACCGGGATAGAGACGGAATTGGTTTCACTAACTTACTGTAAATCGCGCCTGGATGCAAGGACTAGTGCGGAGAAACACGTTGCGAGTTACGAGTTACGTGTTACGAGTTACAAGTTACGGGATACTACCTGTTACAGGTTAGCGCGCCTCGGCGCCGCTTAACAAAGTCGTTGTTTGTAACCTGTAACCGGCTTGTTCGTAACCTATAACTTAATCCTCCTTAGACTTCACCGGAATCCGTGACTCACAGGGCACGCCCACCTGACAGAACCCGCACGCATAGGACTCAAACCCGAAATGGGAGAGAACGTAATCCTTTGTCACGCCCGAAACATAGGCCCTGCACTTCTCTTTGTCGTGCCCCTTTTCCCTGCTGATGGCGCCAACAGGGCAGCGATCCACGCATTTGCCGCACGTGCCTTTAGAGAAGAACAAGCAATAATCCTGGTGATCCTTGTAAGGCCTCTGCGATGGCGGGATCTGGATGTGTGCCACCACGGACCCACAGCGCATAGCTTTACCGACAGGGGTTATAAGACCGTCGCACAGCCCAAACGTTCCCAGGCCCGACGCGAAGGCAGCATGGCGTTCCGACCAGGTCGAGGAAAGACCGTACCGTTCCGACATTTTTTGCGTCCAGAAAGGGGAATCAATAGGGGCCACGGCTTCGTAACCTGCTTCTGTAAGCATTTCCACGAGCTGTTTGCGCAGCTTTGCATTGAACTCCTCCCCGTATTTTCTGGCCCGTGCCCATCTCTCCGAAGGGTAGGTGGTCTCTTTCCTGTGGTCCCGCTTCGTTGGCTCTGCCTGGGGCAATATCCAGCTGATCACCGTCAGTTCGTCAGGCCTCACCGTGATAGATGGGAATGTCTTTGCAAAGATCTCGTGCGGCGTCAGGAAAAATGGGCCTATGTCTTCTTTCATTTCCGCATAGATGGGATCATCACCTCGCGAGAACCCGATGAGGGGCTTGCCCCACGCCGGGTCATTGCCCTCATTTTTAAGGCTATTCTCCTTGGACGCAACAAGACTTTCGATAAACTCCTTCACCCATGATCGCCGCGTCATTCTATCTGCATGCTTTTCGTCATCGTCAACTCCTCTTCCATTTCGCCGGTGCGGTATGGGCCCAGATGGCATTACATTATACCATGGAAGATTATACCAGTTCGTATTCAGAAATAGAGCGAGGCGACCAGGAGGATCAGCGACGGAGGCGTACCTATAAGTACGTCGGAGTCGCGCCGACGCAGCGACAACGAAGCTATATGAATGAAGGCGAACTGGTATCACATATTACTCAACCACGCCCTGCTCGAGTACCGGCGGTAAATCAGAAAGGCTTGCACAGCCTGCGACACGTTCATGGCCCACCAGACTGAGACCGGCCCAAATCCGAGCAGCACTACAAAAATATAGCAGAGCGGTATTCTTACGAGCCAGACACTCACGGCAATACGGGCGAGCACGCTTCGCGTATCGCCAGCGCCGGCCAAGCCACCCCCCAAGATCACCCCTGAAGCCATTATCGGCTCGCAGATCATGTTGATGTAAATGTACCAGATCGTTTCTTTGATGACGATATCATTGTGGGAGAGCAATGGCACGACCCATCGCGCACTGAGGATCACGGCCAGCGAAAGCGCTGAGACTACCCCACACCTATGGTCATGGTCACAAGACCGCTCTTGTAAGCATCATCCGGTTTGCGCTCACCCAGACGGTTCCCGACAATCACCGCATTTGCCATGTTGAATGCGAAAGCAGGAAGAAAAATTGCGGATTCGAGCCGAAGTCCCGTAGTAAGCGCGGCGAGCACTTCGACCCTATGCTCCGGCAACATGCTCAGGATGAGGAATAAAACCATGGAACCAAGTTGCCACAGGATCTGAAGTGCACCCATGGGCCAGCCTATGCTCAGCATCTTTTTTACCAGAACCTGCGAGAACCTCTTGGAGCCAATTAACATTACCTTGACGTAGTGGAGGTTCATAAGGCTTCCCACGCAGACGGCCGATGCAGTGGCAACCGCTATGCCTCTGTAACCAAGGGGCGTCTCAAAAACGAGGAACAGATTGAGCGCGATATTGACCAGGCAGACCGTGGTCATAGTCTTCAGAGAAGCTTTAATCATGCCGCAGGATCTCAGCACACCATTACTATTGATGAGCACATAATGGAAGAGCAGGCCTGCAGCATATATCCTTATGAACGGGACACTCAACCCCTTGAGCTCCGGAGGGACGTTCAGCAAACCTATCACCCACGGGGCCAATGAATAACCGAGTCCCGCGAGGATCACACCCGCGGCCGCCGACGAGATCAGCGACGAAAAGATCGCCTCACTCAGATCATCTTTATTGCCTGATGTAAATAGCCGCGAAACAACTGAAACGGTCCCGACAGTGAGGGCATTGGCGATAACGATAAGAATGAAATATTGCTGGACTACGAAGCCATAAGTGGCCTGGATATCCTTGCTTACGCGGCCCGCCACGTAGACATCCGTCAGCCCCACGAGGAACTCGTAGAACATGATGAGCGTCATGGGCCAAGCCACTTCCCAGCTGTGCCTGATGTAGGCTTGAACGTCTTCTCTTTTTAGTAACGACCCGACGCGAAGCATGTCACTAAACTATATACACTTGGGTTGGTTTTTTCACGCCGCTTACTGCTCACAGCTCACCGACGATGGCGTACCGCCCTTCTGTCTCTCTGACGAACCCTTCTTTTTGAAGGCCATCCAGGGCTTTGCGTGCGCGTTCAGCGGGCAATTGGAGCTTCTCGACTATCTCTGCATGTGTCATCTGGCGATAAGCGATGATGGTTTTGAGTACCATGCCACGAATCTGCCGGTCCGAGCCCTTGAAGGGCGACTGTTTCTGGTAATGGGCACTTTTGGGATTAATGCTCCCATGCGTTTTTTTGAGCATGGTCCCGTAATCCATGAGAGCCGAATACCACGCGCACGGGTTTTCGCGGTCGAGCGTCTGCTCCACTAAGGGCAGGATTTCGTTGTCCCTTACTGCGTCTCTTTCGGAAAAAAAGAAGTGAATGAACACGGTACGTATGTTCGTCTCAATGAATACGACCGGTTTGTTAAACGCAAAAGCAAGGATAGCGCACGCCGTGTTATACCCGATGCCGGGAAGACCCGTGAGGAAATCAATATCGGCGCGGAGCCTCCCATCATGATCCTCCGCAACAATCTCTCCAATTTTCTTGAGCGATGCTGCACGGCGATTATATCCCAGGCCCTGCCACGCAGCCAGGACGTCACGCAGCGACGCATCCGCCAGCGCCCGCAAGTTTGGAAACTGTCTTACAAAAACGGGATATTTTTCGAGCACCCTTTCGACCTGCGTCTGCTGGAGCATGATCTCAGACACGAGTATATGGTAAGGTTCCCGCGTCTGTCTCCACGGCAGTTCTCGCCCATGCTCACTGTAATACGCATAAATCGCCTTCCTGAATTTCCGAACCTCACGAGCGGTCAGCGGCATGGCGCACTGCGGTGTCGAAGTTGGGTCATTTGACTTTGGCCAGAATTTCGAAGGCTTGCTTCCCAAACGCACTTGACTCAATCAAAAGACATTTTCTCTTACCAATTTGCCTTCATTCATAGACCCGTGTTTGGACACGGATACCCCTTCCGGGTACCCACGCCAAAGGGTGTGCGTCGGCACGACTCCGACGTACTATGACTAGGACTCGTTTCCCGAGGAGCCTTCCACGAACTGTTTAAATTCGGGTGGATACTCAGTCTTGGCCGTTCCCGCCGTGCAAAGAGGGATACTCTCGATGATCCCCGCCATTCGGTAATACGGGAACAGAGACGAAAAGCTCATCCGGTTTGTAACCTTTCATCTTTCTTGCTGTATAGTCCAGGAAACTCACATTGATCTCCCCGGAAACGAGAGGGTAAGTAACGGCCATATGACAGGCCGATCCAACGAGCTCGGTCTTTGGTGAGATTCCCGTTTCATACGTGGCCAGAGTGAGGATGCGGCACGCCTGTTCGGCATTGCACAAGAAGATAACAAGGTCAGGCTTAAACTGAGCCTTTCCCAGAGGAGAAACGACGACGTAGTCAGCGAGCCCGAGAGGAGGCTGGGCCGTTAGCGTCATCGCGCGGTGGAACGTGGCAATAGAACAGAACAGCTTCTCCCCTTCCACCAGAAACTTCTTCAGGACTTTGTCCATCTCCCCCGCGGGCTTGGGTCCCAGCCCCAAATGCCACGTTCCTCCGTGGCAGGCCGAATTCGCCTTGGTTAAATTGATAATCGCTCCATCTGCTGCATCCTGAAGGGCCCGGCATGCCCAGTGCTGACCGTCCTTTGCCCCATCAGCAGGCACCATCGAATAGGTGACGGCGATAGGCTGCCTCTCCATCTTTAGAACCTCTCCTAATCTTTCTGCATATTCCTTCCAGACCATTGTCTCCTCCTCATCTGGTAATAGTTATTCGGCAGGGTCTTTATCAGTCGGACATCCCTCGCCGGCGTCGCCGGGGCAGCTGCCGGGTCGACAGAGTAAGTGGGAATCTTTAATCCAAATTTTGAATCGCGATTCATTGACACAGATATAGAATAAGTTACCCTTAGTGTCAAGCCTTTGTGCGAGTTCGTAGTGGAATATCACTTCAGCGTTCCAGGGTATCCACGCGAGCAAGCTCAGGGAAAAGACGCATCCAGATCACTGCCACGATAATTGTGCCGACGCCGCCGATAAGGACGGCGGGCACAACCCCGAACCAGGCTGCAGTCAAGCCTGACTCAAATTCCCCCAACTGGTTGGATGTGCCGACGAACATTGAATTCACCGCGCTCACCCTCCCTCGCATTGCGTCCGGGGTCTTGGTCTGCACCAAGGATTGCCGGATAACAACGCTGATGACGTCTGCCGCGCCAAGAATAATCAAGCGCGCCGAGGGAGAACACGAAGGAAGTCGATACGACCGAATCCGATGGTGCCGATCCCGAAAATCATCACGGCAATGAACATGGTTCGGCCCATCCTGCGCTGAAGTGGATGGCGTGCCAGGAATATGGACATTGACAGCGCTCCGGCAGCGGGCGCTGAGCGGAGGATCCCCAATCCCCAAGGACCTATGACGAGGATCTCCCGGGCGTAAACCGGCAATAGGGCTGTGGCTCCGCCGAGCAGCACTGCGAAGAGGTCAAGGGATATGGCGCCAAGGATTGCCGGTTTGCTGCGAATGAAGGCAATGCCGGCAAAGAGTGATTGCAGGCTGACCGGATCGCGTTTTGGTGGTCTCCTCTCGATTCGGATGAGAGAGATGAACAGACTCGCCCCTAAAAAGAGTATCCCGGCCGCAGCGTAGGCGACAGTCGGATGCGCAGCATAGAGAAACCCGCCGAGCGCCGGTCCCATGATGGCGGCAGTCTGGCCCGATGAGGTAGACCATGCCACGGCGCGCGGCAAGAATTCGGCGGTGACCAGGTTGGGCAGTAGCGCCTGCAACGTTGGGTTTTCGAAGGCACGCGCTGCTCCGAGCACCAGCACAATCACGAGGATTGTCTCCTTGTTCACCCATCCTGCGTAGCTGCCCACCGCAAGCGCCAGGGTTCCGACTCCTTCAATCAGTTGACATGTTCGAAGGATCAGCCGGCGATCATATCGATCGGCCACATGGCCCACGAGAAGAGTGAGGAGAAACATCGGCAGGAACTGCGCAAGCCCCACCAACCCGAGGTAGAATGGACTGCGGGTAAGAGCATAGATCTGCCAGCCCACGGCGACCGCCAGCATCTGGTAAGCTATGGTGCTTGACACGCGTGCAAACCAGAACAACACCACTGACCTGTTCTGCAGGAGGGCCGAAGATTCGGATGGAGTGTGCGGGGCTGTGGGCATATGTGGACTTCGAGTAGTCTAACCTAGGGATTGACCTCACATATCTTTTGGACAGAGTAGGCTACCACGGCCTTGCTCTCAAATTCCAGCGGTAAGCGACGTGGAGACGCGCCACCGCCGATCTTTTTCTGATTCTGATGCCACATACCTCCATGCCGTCTTAACCATCGCATGATGAAATTTTTTGTTGAACCTATCTTTTCCCTTAAGATTTTCCGGCTGCCCCCGAAAAACTGCTAGATACGTTAATCTCATGCGCTTTATAAAGTTGGAGCGACTCAACCGGGAACGATCACAATTGAGAACGAGGAGGGGATAAGGCAATGTCGAAAGTGTTGGTCGAAATCAAGGATGGTACGGTGATGAACGTCGAGACGACCTCAGAGGACGTTGAGGTTTATGTTATTGACCATGACCTCATCAGCGAGGGAAGCATAGGCGAACTGAAGCGGTACCTTGCTGACCTGGCCGCACCGGTTGAGGTCGATGGCGTGGTGCTTGAAGACGAACTCATGGCCAAACTGGAAGATCTGATCGCTGAGGGGAAAGCCAAGCTTGAGGATATGGCAGACGCATGGGAAGATGAGAAAGACGAGGCAGACGAGTTTTCTGACCTGACAAGAGTAATGAGGCCCAGACGGTAAGGGGTATCATACTCCATCTCTTCAGCATCGGCCGTTGGCCCTCGGCCCGACCGCTGCCGCTTCGCTACCATATGTTCTTGACAAATTTCACGATGATCAGGGTAACCAGAAAAAGCAGGTAAAAGCTCAAGAAATAGAGAGCGACTCTTGCCATTGGCGTCATCTTTATTCGCGGCATAGCACACCTCACGTCTTTTCGTGTTCAGGCTGCATCAGGTCGCTGTAACGAATGGCCCCGAGCAAATGATCCTGTCCATCCACCACCGGCAGCATGCGGTACCGGTACTTTGCAAAGATCTCTTCAAGGTCCTCCCGGCTCTTATCCTCTTCGGCAGCGACCACTGATGAAGACATCACATCATCGAGGTGCGCATCGTCAGAGGCGAGAACAAGCTCTCGAAGGTCGACGACCCCGACAAGCTGCCCTTCCTCAGTTACAACATAAATGTATGAGATCGCGTCAGGATCACGCCCCGATGTCCTGATGGTCTGCAATGCTTCCCCGACTGTCGTCCCCGGTTTAAACACAAGATAGTCGGATGACATGAGGTCCCGGGCCCTCGCCTGCTGATCGGAAAGTAACTGCCGAATCCTTTTCGCGCTCTCCTCGGGAAGCAGTTGCATAAGTTCCGTCACGTCATCGTGGGGCAGAACCGAGAAAAGGTCCGCAAGCTGGGGGATCGAAAGCTCAGCAAGAATTACCTGAGCGCGCTCTTTCGGGAGGTCCTCGATGAGCTGCCGTTTCGCCCTCGGTTCCGCATGCAGCAGCGATTCCGCTGCCTTTTCAGGGTCCAAGGCGGAGAAGAAGGCTTCCTGCTCTTCACCGGAGAGCATCTCGAGCACGTCGGCAAGGTCCTCGCCCGGCAACTCCTCGCCTGCTCTTTGGTTATGGAGAGAGAAACCGTGTCGGTCTTGACCGCATCTTCGAGAGAGAAGGGCTGCACGTAACGCCACGGGATGAACTTGTCGGCTATCCAGCGAAGACCGCCCAGGCCCCATTTTCTCAGGAACCCGTTGAATGAAACGTCGACATGGATGATGATCAGGCGTGCCCTCGACTCAAGCATCTGCACGTCATTGACAACCTCCACCCGCCGGCCGTCCGTGTCGAGGATGGTCCGTCCCATCAGATGTTCATTTATCAGGATCCACCCCGGCTGATCGACAAACGGCGGATAGGTTGCGGCTCCTTCGGGAGGCTGCACCACAACCGTCTTCTTACCGATGTCAACGACTTTCTCCCACGGTATGAACTCTGTCGGCTTTCCCCACCCGTGCTCCATATAAATCCCTACCGCGCCCGGATAGGGATCGCGAAGCTGGAACACAAGGTCCGAGAGCTTCCCAAGCCGGTCTCCGCTGACCGTTGCAACCGGTCGGTTCAGGAGCTCGGAGAACCAGAAGAACCGAAACTCCTTGCTGCTTATGGCATCCGCAAAGCTCACATCCTTGCTCACTGACATGGGAACCTCCTACCCCTGCCCAAGAAAGGCCGGGAAACAACACAGAAATGCCAAAGAGCGTAGACATAATGATGACAAACCCTGTAATGCTCCAGTTCGCAATATTCTCCCACCGCGTGTTCACATGCTCTCCCATAAGCGGCTTGTCATTGAGCAGCAGGATGAGGAAGAGGAGCGCGGCAGGCAGCAGCGTCACCGCTATCACCTGGACGAACATGGTGATCATGATCAAGGGTGCTTTCGGGATCAGGACGACTGCGCCTGAAGAGGCAAGGCAAAAAAAGTAGATCACGTAGAACCAGGGGGCGTCCTTGACTCCTTTGTTGAGCGAGTGGGCCCAGCCAAAGACCTCGCCCACGGCCCACGAGGTAGCAAGCGAGATGCAGAGGGCGCCCAGGAATCCCGCATCGAAGAGGCCGATGCCAAAGAGGGCACGCGCCCAGACTCCCTCCCGATGGGGCAAGAGAGGGACAATGGCTTCCGCCGTCTGTCTCGCGTCCTCAACCGTGATGGGCGGGTTGTGGTAATAAAAGGCTGCGCCCGTGGTAATGACGATAAATGCGGCCACGACGCAGGTGAAGAAGGAGCCCGCAAAGGTGTCTATCTTGCCAAACCTGATGTCCTTTATATCGAGCCCTTTGTCGACGACTGCGCTCTGCTGAAAGAATATCTGCCAGGGAGTGATGGTGGTGCCAATATTCGCCATGATGATGAAGAGCAGGTCCGCCGTGAGACCCTGCGGAAGATCGGGATGGTAAAAACCCTTAAACACCTCCCCCCAGGCCGGTGCAGTTCCGGTCTCCATTGCCCAGAATGCGGCCGGGATGTAGACGAAGTTGAAGCCGCAGAAGAGGAGGGTGATCTTCTCGAATGTCCAGTACCTCCCGGAAAGCACAACAATCATCAGGATTGCGGTGACGGTGATATAGGTGATCACAGGGGGTACGCCGAAGATAGCCATGGCCGCGGTCATGCCGATATACTCCGTGACAAGGGTGCACCAGTTGATAATGGCCAGGTCGAAGAGTCGAGAACCAGCCCCAGAATGGCCCGAACCCGTCGAAGATTGCTTCGGCATGGCCGCGCTTGGTAACCGCCCCGAGCCGCACGGTCATCTCCTGGATGTAGTAGGCCATGGGCACGAGTATGAAAAAAGCCCAGAGCAGATTGAACCCGTATTTGGAACCGGTGACTGCGTAAGTGGCGATACCCCCGGCATCATTGTCGGCGATCATCGTGATGACGCCGGGACCGAGAACAACGAGAAAAATCAGAAGCCGGTTCCGAAACCTTTCCAGAAGGTGAATGCTCTTGCTGATCCAGTACATTACCGCCCCTCTTCAGGATTGGGCCAAACGCTTGCAGTCAACCGTTCAAAGATTGGAACAGAGGGGAATTACGTTAAGGGGGATCTCCTCAAAAACCGCTTCCGGTCTCCGAGGAGGTCGAAAAGATCAGGAGATCTGAGCGACGAAACTCAGAGGCTGGAGCGGTTCGCTCCAATCGTCATACAACTGACCGCCAGGGTCGTCTTCCATCTAAGACCGCTCCTTATGAATTGCTTAACATTTTAGACTTTAAACCCGTGGTTTTGTTTTGTCAACAGGAAAAGAAGGAAAAAGAGGACTGCGGGTCTTCTTTATACAATCTGAACGAAAAGTCTGAAGCGGGGCCTCCCAGAAGGGAGTGCGAACTGCCTCAGCTGTGGTACCCTTCATCGCTGCCGACTTTTCCCCTGAACACGGAATAGCTGTAGACAACATAGCCACTCACAACCGGCAAGACAATAATTGCACCCCACAGGATAAAAAGCAGGGTCTCGCGTTGCGCTGCAGCGTCCCAGATAGTGATAGCGGGAGGGATGGCGTACGGGTAAAGAGAGGTCATCAAGCCGAAGTATCCCGACAGAAAAAGTCCGACAGCGCACGCCAGAGGCGCGATTTCGCGGGCTGCCTTCAAGACTCGCTGAGGAGCTTGTACGAGGCGATCAGACCCAGCAAAGGGAAGCACCAGACAAAATAGATCCGGGGAGGGGCGAACCAGTGCTTCCAGACGAGCGGATAGTGATATGGCGTCCAGACCGTGACAACGGCCATGAAAAAGAGCACGGCGAGCGCTGACCAGAAAGCGTGTTTGTACGACTGCTCCTGGATAGGCCCTGTCGTCTTGATGATGAGATAGCAGGATGCCAGCATGATGTAACCAGGAATCAGCGCGATGCCCACGATCACGGAGAAGGGGTTGAGCCAGTCCATCGGGCTTCCGGCGAACTCTCTGCCCGAGACCTTAATCCCGGTAAGCATTGCGCCCAGCATAATGCCTTGCGAGAGCACCGCGACGAGGCTACCCCAGAAAAACGCCCTGTCCCACGGTTTTTTCCGGGCGGCGTCGGCCCGGAACTCGAAGGCGACGCCTCGGAAGATGAGCCCCATGATAAACGTCATCAAAGGGATGTAGAGGGCACTGGCGAGCACGCCGAAGAGCACGGGAAAGGCGGCAAAGATGGCTGCGCCACCGAATACGAGCCAGGTCTGGTTGGCATCCCAGACCGGCGAGATGGTAGCCATCAATGTAGTGCGCTCGTTTTCGCCGGCTGCGGCCGGGAAGAGAAGGCCAACGCCAAGACTGATGCCGTCGAGCAGCACGTAGAGGATCATAGCAAAGCCCACCAGTCCGGCCCATATGTCGATAAGGAGCATCACTCTCCCTCCGGTCGCTCGCGAACTGTTTCGAGGACCCGCATTCCCGCGGGCCTCTGGACGGGCGGGATCGGGCTCGTCAGGTCAGGACCCGCGCGCAGGGTCTTGAGTAGGTAATAGAGATAGCTTCCGCCTATTGAGAGAAAAATGATTACGAAGAGTCCCAAAGACCATATGACGTTGCCCGCCGGTATGGGCGACGTTCCTTGCGAGGTGCGAACAAGGTTATAAATAAGCCAGGGCTGGCGCCCCACCTCAGCGGTGACCCAGCCCATCTCGACGGCCAGCCAGCCGAGCGGTTGGACTGCAACCAGGGTCCAGAGAAAGAGGCGGTTCTGGAACAACCGGCCACGCCACCACAAGATCCCGGCCCATAGCATCACGAATAAGAATATGAACCCTATGCCGGCCATTGCCCTGAACGCCCAGTAAACGACGAGGGAATTAGGGCGGTCCTGTCGGGGAAACTCCTTGAGCCCGGGGACGCGGCCGGTTAGTGTGTGCGTAACGAGCAGGCTCAGCCCATCCGGAACCTCAATCTCAAAGAGGGTCCTCTCTTCCTTCATGTCCGGAATACCTATGAGAGACAGGGGAGCGCCGCCATCTTTGTTCGTCTCCCAGTGGCCCTCGATTGCGGCAAGCTTGGCCGGTTGGTGATGGAAGACCTCACGACCGCTCGTATCCCCGACGTAGACCTGAAGGGGTGCGAAGATAGCAGCCATCAATAACGCTACGCCCATGGAACGACGATAAAAGGGAGCATCAACTCCTTTCAGCAGGAAGTAGGCGCTGATCCCTGCTACGGCAAAAACAGATGTCTCGAAGCACGCCATCACCATGTGGCTCACCCGGATGGTAAACGAGGGGTTGAAGATGACAGGCCAAAAATTGGTCACCATGAATTTCCCGTCTGCAAGGTAAAAGCCCGTCGGGGTCTGCATCCAGGAATTTGCAGCCATGATCCAACCCGAAGAGAGGATTGCTCCCCCGGCCACCAGGCACGTTGCGAGGAAATGGATCCCGGGGCGCACCCGTTTCCAGCCAAAGAGCATGATGCCGAGAAAGCCCGCCTCCAGAAAAAAGGCCGTCAATACCTCGAAGTAGAGAAACGGTGAAAAGACATTGGCCGCGGTCGTCACGAAGCGGGACCAATTGGTTCCGAACTGGAACTCCATCACCACACCTGTGACAACGCCTATCCCGAAGTTGATGGCAAAAACCTTTGCCCAGAAACGATACATCCGGTAATAAAGCTCCTGCCTCGTCCGGAGCCAGAGCGCCTCCACGACCACCAGGTAGATCCCGAGACCGATCGTGAGCGTCGGGAAAAGAATATGGAACCCTATGGTCAGGGCAAATTGGAGTCGCGAAAGAAAGATTGGCTCGATCAACGTTTCCATAAGTCTCAGTCCGTTCCTTCTAACAGCATTGCCTTGCAACACCGAAAAGTCAAATATGCGCCAAATTTCCCGCTTTACTTCAGTGCCTATCTGTCTGATACTGACTATAGGAATCGAACGAATGACTTTGTCACTAACGCGCCTGGTACCGCCTGCGGTTCTCCTTATCTGCCTGATGGGTTTCTACGCTTCCGCGGAGACTCCTTTGGATGCCGACACCCTTTTAAAAAAAATGGAAAGGGCTTATGCCAACGTAAACGATTACAAGGCGAGGGTGGAAGTGAGGACTGTCAAGAGCGACGGTTCATCTGAAGCGGAGAAGTTCTTGTACACCTTCAAGAAGCCCAAATGGATCCGCCTCGATTTTGAGTCGCCCCATGCAGGCATGATCCTGGTCTATCCTGATAAGAACGGAAAGGTAGCAGTGCGGCCTTCAGGATTGGCTCATCTATTGAAGTTTCATCTGGCGCCGGATAGTCGTCTCCTCAGGGGATCTTCCGGACAGCGCATTGACCAGACGGACCTCGGGCTTCTGATCAAGAATATATCCCATAGCCTTACAGATCAGCGGCGGGGTCCTGTAGAAATAGCGGAAGAAAATGGCTATGCCCGGGTCCGGGTGTTGGCGACTGACCATTTCCGTGAGGATGTTGTTACCCTCTACCAGTTCTTTATTGATAAGAAGCTATGGCTTCCTGAGAAGGTGGAAGAGTTTACGCCTGACGGACGCCCGGAAAGAAGCATCACCTTTGAAGACCTCAGAATCAATAACGGCGTCCCTGACGGCTTCTTCCAGCTGGATGAAGCGACGACAGATGAGAGCAGATGAGCAATAATTCGGTTGATAGGGCGTCCGAGTGGTTTGTACCGAAATTCGGGCCTGCAAAATTTAGATCTTTTGTCGGGCTACTTTTTTTACCGTACACGGGCATGGTGCTCTCTTTTTCAGTCATCGGGTCAATGATGGCGACGCCGGTCTATTTGGATCGGGTCATGCCATCGTCATCATTTTTTTCTTCGGCCTCGGCATAGGGGCGCATGCTCTGGATGCTCTCGGAAGCAAGGAAGTGAAGCCATGGGGGGCCATTTTCACACCATTCCAATTGTGGCTCCTGGCAATCACTTCTCTGATAGTCGCTTACGCGATCGCCATCTTCTACATGATCCGGTACGTTCCACTCCTGTGGTCGATGGCCCTCTGCGAAGGCTTCTTTGTTTTCTCTTACAACCTGGAGTGGTTTCAGGGAAGGTTTCATACGGATGCATGGTTTGCTTTTTCGTGGGGCTTCCTGCCGGTTCTTTCCGGTTACATCATACAGACGAACAGCATTTCTGTCGCGGCTCTGGTTCTGGCTGCGTCAATGGCGTTTTTCAGCCTCATCGAGATAAAGGCCTCTCGCCCTTATAGAGCGCTCAAGCGACGTTCAAACGCGCTGCGGGAAGAGGAAGAAGCGCTGATGATGAACGTTTGAGACAATGCTCAAGAGCGTGAGCATCGGCGTTATTTTATTAGGGGCAGGCTTATTGGTCTGGCGTATGGTCAATTGAAAACTATTACGGCGATCATCTCGGTATGACCGGAGCAACCTGGATGTTTTCAAGCTTTCAAGAGTATTGGCAGGCACGAAAACCGGTGCTCGATGACGCATTAAACAGGGCTTTGTCCGGTTTACTGAATGGTATTACCCTGAGTGATGCCTCCTCTCTTATGGCTTCGCTCGAAGCGGGGAAGAAAATCAGAGGAGGCCTCACCTGTATGGTCAGCGAGAGCCTGGGAGGCGCGCTCGAATCAGCCGTTCCCAGGGCTATTTCCGTAGAAATGATTCAGGCTGCCACGTTAATCCATGATGACTTTGTAGATCAGGACACCATAAGGAGAGGCGGGCCGGCCACATGGACGGTAGAAGGGGCACGGCGGGCCGTTCTCATCGGAGACGTTATCTTTGCTTCAGCTATCGAAATGATGAGTGATCTTAGCAGGGAAGACGGAGCAGCAGTTTCCCATGCGATTGCACAGGTCTCGCGAGGGGCCTTGCATGAACCCCTTGATCCATTAGCGCTGGCCGCCCAGATAGAGTCCGGCAGGGTAGATGAGCAACTCTATGAAAAGGTTATTCGACTCAAAACGGCCATCCTTTTTGGAACCGCTTGTCAACTCGGAGCTATTGCCGCGAACTCCAACGCTGAGTTGAGAGAGACGTTATACCGGTACGGATTACGATTGGCGAAGCATACCAGATAGCCGATGACGTTAGGAAATAAAGGCACGCCTGTCGAGCCGGTCCATCCATCCGGAACAGATGGTGGCTCTGACGCCCGCACTTCTTCACTTCGCCAGCGAGATACGCCCATGCATACCGGACCTATTGAAAAGAAAATCTACGGACCTGAACCACTCCGCATCGGAATTCTTCAGCACTGCCGCGGAAATGATGGAACATGAGATCGAACATCGACTGCAGTCCGCAGAATCCGAAATAGAGCATGTCCCGGATAATCAACACAACGGGCTGCTACGAAGCGCGCCGCGGGACATAATCAATATGTTCAATACCAATTCTTGAGAACGGCCTAGGCTTTCCTTGCTGTGACAATCGCGGAAGTATCAAAGGTGAGAGAACTCTTCAGCGATATCCTGAAAGCCATTTTCCAGCAGGGTTTTCGCCAATTCATCCGTCCATTTTGTCTCCCGCAGCAGCCCGGGCAGACCATCAAAGATGGCCCTCCACTGCGGATACTTCCACGCTCCGACCGTTTGCAGGAGTTTAAAATAGACCTCCCAGACATACGCAAATGCGCGATTTGAGGGATAGGTAAAATCGTGCATGATAAGGATCCCTCCGGTTCGAAGCATGTTTTTTACATTTCGAATCAGGCCCCCGAGTTTAGCATATTTGGCCAGATAGGACGACATGATACAGTCAAACTTTTGATCGAGAAGCACATCCTCGGCCCTGCCGAGAATGAAATGGATATTGTCCAGCTTCAGACGGGCGGCCTTCTCTTTGGCAATGGCAAGATACTCCTCCATGACATCAACGCCTATTATCAGAGCATGGGGAAACTTCTGGGCAATCTTCAAGGTGAGTATCCCCGTGCCGCAAGCCTGGTCCATGATCCGGGTTGATCCTTCCGGGATCTTCTCCAGCATCTTCTTTTTCCACCAATGATCGAACCCAATCGTACAGAGATTCACCATATGATCATAGGTGGTCCCTGTACCGGGAAAAAATTCATGGACAAGCGCTATGCCGTTGATCTTCAGTCATCTAAAGGTTTCTCTGGTTTATCTTGTTCTATCCAGTCTATTGAGCCATTTAGTCTATCTCGTCTATCTGGTCCATTTAGTCTATCTGGTCGTCCCTGTCTTGAACGAAGCACGAAGTACATAAGAACTATTGCCTTTAGCCTTGAGCCTCGGTCCTGTCCTGCTTCCTTATGACCCGTGACCCTGTTTTTACCGCAAATGCTTCAACAACGTTGCCGCCTCCTTAAGACCTACCTCCATCGCCATTCTTCTCGAATTCTTTTTCAGCACCCATGCATCGCTCAACCCAAACGTTTCGTCTCTTCTCGCCTTGTCAATCACTCTGCGCTCACCTTGCATCCACCGGAATTCGCGCAGTATCGCTTTTGTGTACCCGGAGGGGTCATCCCACCGTTCCATCAAGATCTCCGCGCTCCTCATCCCCGGGATGATACCGTCGCCGGCAAGCGGCGCCACACATCCAATCGCTTCCCCCACTCCCCAGATTTCCGGTTCCGCGCCGTCAACAACGAACGGCTGCGAAGATTGCGGCCCTGCAAGGCGTATCGTGCCGGTGCATGCACAGACTATATTGTTTTGAGATGTGTCCTTCCCCACCCACCCGAGCTCCTTCAACACCTTGCGAGGATCCGAAATCAGGCTGCCGCAGCCAACATGATATTCGCGATCGGAGAGGGGAAAACACCACGCGTAGCCTATCCGGCCCAGCTTGATCCGATTCTCAAGTGGCCCTTCCGTACGCACACGAAATTGAGTACATGGCAGGATGAAATCATCCGCAAGTGGTGGCAGCAACGCCCTGGAAGCCCCTGAAGCATCGATAACCCTGTCGTACTGTGTCACATCGGGCTGAGAGTAACTTATCCCAGCATCTTGCAGCAAATCTTTAATAAGCATCCGCTTATCAATGGTCATCACTTCGGCCTTTATCTCTAATCCGTCTATTATCACGTGGCCGGGACGTTCCAGGATATATTTTGACGGGTCGAGCCCGGAAGATTTCACAAGTTCAGCAAAACCTCTCGAAGTACCCCATGCGCACGGAGTTAATCCACATCTGGTTCCGGGACGTTTATCGAAAACATCGATGAGAAAGCCTTTCGCGGCCAGGAGTCTGTATAAGTAAGCGCCCGTCATGCCAGCACCGACGATCGCTATTTTCATGTGTACTCCGAATAAATACGTATGGTCGTGAGGTAGCCCATTCCAGATAAGCATAATGATGATGCGTCCACCATGTCAACATTTACAAAAATTGACTCTTGGGTGGGGTTTGTGTTACAAAGCTAGGTCACTCTTCCGGGGAGCGAAATGAAAACCAGGGTGTTTACCTTCTTCTTCATTCTTGCACTGTGCCTATCGTCTCGCGCAGCAATGGGTAAAGAATTGGCCAATGTTCAGGCCTTTCTGGTCAACCTGGTCAAGAAGGTCCCGCTCAGGCAAGATCATGCAATGACCGGTTCGGAGTTTGCCGCGCACATTTCCGGGATGGACCGAGATGACCGAGAGCAGGCCATCGAGACGGAGTTGACCGAAGGCAATTTTCCTGAGTTCCTGAAGAGATTAAAACCTGTCCATCTTACCCACAGATTCGAAGATGGCAAAACGAGGACCGCAACCGTCTTCGCGATGCCTGACTACCTCTCGGTCGGTTCTGACCAGGATTACCTTCTCACGCCAATGAACCTTCATACGGCAATTGAAACAGCCATAAGACTCGGCTTCATCTTACCTACGAGAAAGATAGTGGATGCCATCTTTACGCAGTCCGACGTCCGTTGTGCGCCGGAACCGATGCCTGCCGGTCCCGAGATGCGGTCCACGGCCTACTACGTTAAACATAATCAAAAGATCAAAAAGCAGCTCATCTCTTTGTCCTGCACCCCGGGCTCCCTGGTTTCGGGCCACAAGAAAGACGTTGTGCTTACCAACCGGTTAATCAGAAGCCACGGGAAAATCGCCATCTATGGCTGGCACCGTCCTTCGGGCATTCCCATTCAGCCCCTCAGTACAGTCCACGGCGCGAACTATGCGGACTACAGTCACGGGATCAGACTTGTCAGCGACATCGTCCTCATCGACGACGAGCCCCGGTCTATCTATGACGTCTTCGACGACCCAAAGCTCGCGAGTATAGTGAGCGATGAGGGCGCTATGCCCGGAGTTCGACAGTTCATGACCTCGCAGCATGAACAGCCGGTTCAGCGCGCGCACCTTTCCGCCCGCCGCTAATACCAATTCGCACTTTTCGGGTCGCTGTCGCGCGTTTATTACAACCGTTATCTCACGGCCACTCCCCCGTTTTTCAACGGGGTCGTTCGAGTCCGCAGAGGGGCCACCACTAAAGCAGCCGTCTTCAAAAACAAACGTGATGATTTCCACTTCAAATGGAGCATGCTCTTTGGTTGCCTCACAGAGAGTCTGTCGGGTGGAGAAGAAGCTCTTCTTTACCCGTCCACAGTTTGGTACTAAAATTGCATCATCCCTTTATACGCCCCGATCAGGTGTTGCTCTCTTGAGGCGATAGCTATGAGAGAGGATGAGGTGATAGCGTGGAAAACAGCGGAAAACCCGTAGCCAACCCTTCCGTCCTACTCCGGGAGGAGTTCGACGACTGGGCCGTGCTCTATGACCCCGATACCGGTCATGGTTTTGGCCTGAGCCCCACCGGCGTCTACCTGTGGAAGCTCCTGGACGGGGAGCACTCGATCGACGAGATGCTGCGTGCCTTGCGCCGGGATGCTGCTGATGTACCCGAAGAGGCGGGTGAGCAGATCTTGGCGTTCGTTGAGGAGCTCACCCAACACGGGCTGGCCGCGTATGACGCAGAACAGTTTCATGATGGCAGGGAACGCAGACTCCCCCTCCCCACGGGCATAGCTGAGAACCTTCCTGACGGAGGGCGGGAGGCCGGCCAACTCAGGTCCGGGATGCTGCGCTACGAGAGACCACGGCTGGAGCTACTTACCCTGGAGAGACGTGCTCAGGGGTTGTGTGCCCTGGGTCGGGGACGTGCACCTCTGGGTCTAATGATGACACGGGCTGCTGCAATGGGAATTCGGCAACAGCAAGCAGTGGATATGCTTGCCATACCTACGGTAGCAATGCCTCAGGGGGGCAATGGGCCTGTGGCGTCGGCGGCAATGCTACGGGTGGGAGTAGTAGAGCCTGTACCGAAGGCGACAGTGCCACTGGCGGCGGCGGGGGTAACTTGTAACTCCGGTAATAGTGGAGGTGCTTGCACCTACGGTGGTATAGCATGATGATTGCTCAGCAGAGGCTCGATTGTACCGCACAGCCGTCCCTGTCCTACCGGCTGAGGCTGGTAAACCAGATGGCATGGCACATCACGGCGAATGAAGCCGTTCTTCCCCTTGCGGGTGACCTCTGTAGAATCCTCAGGCTCAAGCCGAACCCGCCAGAGCCCGAGAGCCGGCTCCTGCTCATCTGCAGGTCGGAAGGTGCTCCCGGATGCTCAAGGCCCCTCTCCTCTGTGCCGGCTGCAACCAGGGAGCACGGTCTTCCCCGGGAAGGGTGGACCCCTGAAGACCTTGGCGCGCTCAGGCTCTGGTTCCATGATCAGCAACCGGACGTCATCTGCGAGACCGTCGGCGGTCCCGGCAGGGAACTGGATATCATCCGGATGCAGCTCATGCTCAAAGCCGTCTATCGCGGCGTCCGGCAAGCAGGCGGTTTTCCCCTCCATGCCGCCCTTGTTGAACACGAAGGGGTAGGTGTCCTGCTGGCAGGCCAGGGTTGCGCCGGAAAATCGACCTGTTGCAGGCGCCTTCCCGATACCTGGAGGGTGCTCTGCGACGATCAGACCCTCGTTGTCCCCCAGGGGTCGCGCTATGTCGCGCATCCCTTGCCCACGTGGAGTGAGCATTTCGAGGGCAATACCTCCTTGAGCTGGGAAATAGAGTCACACGTGCCCCTTGCAGCCGTCTTCTTCCTTGAGCAGTCACCTACCGATGCGGTCGTGCCGATGGGGCAGGGAAGGGCCGCATCCTACGTAACGCAGCTGGCGGCGGAAGTCCTGCGTTGCACGTGGAGGGAGCGGGAGCGCTTGAACGAAGCAACGCTGAGAAAAGGATTGTTCCAGGATGCCTCTGCTTTTGCGAAGCAGGTCCCGGCCTACCACTTAAAAGTGAGCCTGGGGGGAGCCTTCTGGACGGAGATGGAGGGGGTATTGCTGCACGCTGCCTCACCGGGCGGCAGCCCCGTGGCCGCGGATTGCGCTGAAATTCCAGGAGGGATGGCGGGCATATGCCCGCTGCCGCGCTGCATCGAATCGTTTGTCAAGCCTTAGAACAACAAGCCTGCCTCTTCGCTGGCCTTGCCGTAACGATTACCACTTGATCTTCAACTTTTTTTCACCAAGCATGGTTGCGAATTACACGAAAGCTATCTTTACCCTGATGCATCCACAAAGAGTGGCCGCTTGACTTGTGACGAAGCTGTCTCAGCCACCTCACCCTTCGATTATGATCTTTTTAGGCTTGACCTCTTCCTTCTTGGGCAGCTCTACCCTTAATATGCCATCCTTGATTGAAGCCTTAATTTCCGAAGCATCTATGGTTTTTGTCAGTGAGAACGAACGGGTAAAGGTGCCATATCCCCTTTCCATTCTGAGATACTGTTCGCCTTCTGTGCCCTGCTCGAGCCTTCTCTCTCCTGAAATGGTCAGTTCATCTCCTTCCATCCTGATGTCGATGCTTTCTTTGTCTACTTCAGGTATCTCCAATTTGATGATGAACAGGTCTCCGGCTTCGAAGATATCCACCGGGGGCGTCCACTGGCTTGAGATGAAGTTTTGCGCCGTCCGTGTCCTGTCGATATCACGAAACATCCTGTCCAGCCCTTCCTGCAGGCCGGCCAATTCTCTGAATGGGTCCCAGCGAGAGGCCGCCATCATGAACCTCCAAGAGCTTTTCTTTGTATTATAACCTCTTCCAGAATAGTGTCAAGAGAGAGGCTGTGAGTCGTCCGAGAGACTTCTTCTGTTCTCAATCGCACTCTTTATCGTAAGGGGGTCAGTATAAACGAGGTCCCCGCCTACCGGGATTCCTGAGGCAATCCTTGTAATTCTTATGCGGAGGGGCTTGGTTAGCTCGGCGATGTAGTGGGCGGTCGTATTTCCTTCTATGGTCGGGTTGGTGGCTATGATAAGTTCTGTAATGCCCTCTCTCTCGATGCGCTCCTTAAGCTCAGGGATCCGGATGTCTTCCGGGCCTATGCCTTCTATGGGGTTAATCACACCGTGCAGGACATGATACCGGTAGACCCTGGGATTGGAGGACTCTATCATCATGATATGGGATGGTTCTTCTACGACGCAGATAACACCTTTGCCACGATGCTCATCCCTGCAGTACTGGCACGGCTCAACATCGGTAATATTGAAGCAACTGCTGCAGAGCCGTATCTTCTCTTTCAGCTCGGCAATGCTTTCCGAGAGATCGGCTATGTAAGCATTGTTTGTGTGCAAGAGAAAAAAGGTGAGTCTTGTAGCTGTCTTCCTCCCGATCCCGGGAAGTCTGGTCAAATGCTCTATGAGCCGTTCTATAGGTTCAGGGTAGTACATTTACATGCCGAATGGCAGCTGAACTCCGCCGGTAATCTTGGCGAGTTCTTCTTTCCACATTTCCTTTGATTTTTCGAGACCTTCGTTGATGGCGGCGACGATTAAGTCCTCCAGCATCTCCTTGTCGCGCTCCTCCCATACGTCCTTTGAAATGGTCAGGGAGACGACTTCCTGCTTGCCGTTGACAACACAGGTCACCATGCCGCCACCGGACTGCGCCTCTATTGTCTTGCCTTCCATGTCCTGCTGAAGCTTTTGAAAGTTTTCCTGCATTTTTTTCGCCTGATTCAGAAGTTGCCCAAAGCCTTTTGTCATCCAGACCTCCTTTACACGTTGAATAAGGACTGTGCCTCTTTCACATAATCCTCAAGAGAATCTTCTTTGGGGCCGTTGGCATCAGAAAATTGCAGTCCGACTTCCTTGCCAAAAAACTGGGCCGCCTGTTTTTTCAGTTCATTTATTATGTTGGTATCCTTTCTGATAAAACCGTACTTCTTGTCAAGGAGGACGACGAGCTTTCCATCTTCAACGCGGATTTCCAGCGCTTGAAGCACGCTGCTGATAAACGGGCTTTCGGTCTTCAGATACTCAAGAAACTCCTGAGCCTTGGGGTTCCGTTCCGAGGGTTGGCTGGCGAGTGGCGGCGCCTCTGCGTGAATCGCAGTATCCGCCCCTTCTTGCTTTGGCCCGGCTTTTGGCCTGGCTTCTGTCTCGGCTTCCGGCTTACCTTCCAGCTTGGTTTCCGGACCGGCATCGAGGTCGGCATCAAGACGCGGTTCTTCCCGATGCTCCTTTTCGGGTCGCGGAGAGGAACGGGTTATGCCGCCCAGAACGTGCTCCACTTCTCTTAGACGCGACAGATTGTAAAGGTTGATGAACAGGATCTCCAGAGAAATCTTCGGAAAGGCGCCCCTGACGAGGTCTTCAGCCTGAAGCACGTAGTTAAGCAGATTCTGTATCTCATAGTATTCTACAGGTTTAGCCAGCTCGACCAGCTGCTTATACTCTGCATCATCGATGAAGAGAAAGGGCGGCTTCCCTTCCCAGACCCGGATCATCAACACGTCTCTCAGGAATGAGACGAGAGCTTTATATACCTGGTACGCATCGTAACCCTGCTCCAGAGTCTGCTCGATGGCTGTTAGGCCGGCTTTAGCGTCTTGGGCGATCACAGCCTCTACGATGCGGTAGACGAGCTGCCGCTCCACCACCCCTATCACGTCGGTGATATCTTTCTCCGAAATATGATCGCCGCTGTATGCGATGACCTGATCCAGAATCGATTCGGCATCGCGCATGCTTCCATCAGCTTCTCTTACGATGTAGCTGAAGACCTTTTCATCGAAGGCGATCCCTTCCTCGGTGCAGATGCGCTTCATCTGTTGAATAATCTCTGCCTCGGAGATCCTTCTGAAATCGAACCGCTGGCATCGGGACATGATGGTATAAGGGATTTTTTGCGGTTCTGTCGTTGCGAGGATGAAGATGTTGTGGCCGGGCGGCTCCTCCAGCGTCTTGAGCAGTGCGTTAAACGCCTCAGACGTAAGCATGTGGGCTTCGTCCATGATGTAGACCTTGTACTTACCCTCCATGGGAAGGTACCGTACAGTCTCGCGCAGCTCCTTTATCTCGTTGATCCCACGGTTTGATGCAGCGTCGATCTCGATGACATCAACGTAGCCCCCACTGTCGATGCCGGCGCAACCTGCACAGGCGTTGCAGGGCTCACCGTCAGTGACATGGGTACAGTTGACCGCCTTTGCAAGGATACGGGCCACCGAGGTCTTGCCGACGCCGCGCGGTCCGGAAAAGAGATAGGCGTGAGCCATCCTTCCCAGCCTCATAGCGTTCCTGATGGTTGTTACGACGTGGGGCTGACCGATCACATCCCCGAAGGTCTTCGGCCGCCATCTGCGTGCGATAACCGTATAGCTCATAGCAAAACAGGGTGTAGGGTGTAGGGTGTAGGGTGTAGGGAGCAGGGAGCAAGGCCGCAGATAATTCGCAGCACGTAAGAGATGATCGGAAGTCTGGATTCTATGTTCATCTTCTTCATTATCTATCCTCTATGCCCTACACCCTACACCCTGTTTTATTAAAGCCAGGCTACCTGCGGCACACGGAATGACTACTACCGCTGCTTCCTTCCGGACCTGACGGGGTTCGTAGCTTTCACGTTGCGCAGGGCCCGGCTTTATTAAATACAGTGATTAGTGACTGGTGAATAGTGTTTAGTGACATCCAAGACAATGCGTTTCTAAACACCAAACACCAAACACTTGTCACGTAACACTCGTTTCTGGCGGAGAGACAGGGATTTGAACCCTGGGTACGATTTCCCGTACACACGATTTCCAGTCGTGCTCCTTCAGCCGCTCGGACATCTCTCCTCGTGATTGTTATAGCATACCCAGGGGGGCTACTCAAGCGATTCACAACCGAGGTAGGCCTCGATGACAGCGGGATCACGCTTAACGACATTCGACAGACCCTCCATAACCACTCTTCCTGTCTCCAGCACGTACGTCCTTTGACTATGTTCAAGGGCCATGTGGGCGTTTTGCTCCACGAGGATCATGGAAATGCCTTTTTCCGTGTTGATATTCCTGATGAGGGAGAAGATTTCCTTTGTAATGATAGGCGAGAGGCCCATGGACGGCTCGTCCAATAAGAGAAGTTTGGGGTTGCCCATGAGTGCCCGCCCGACCGCAAGCATCTGCTGCTCTCCTCCGGAGAGCGTACCAGCGTCTTGCAAGAGTCTCTCTTTTAACTTTGGAAATGTATGGAGGGTGAGGTCAAACAATTGTTGCCGCAAGCGTCGTCGGCTCACCGTGTACGCGCCCAGCTCAAGATTCTCCTTGACGCTGAGGTTCGGGAAGACGCGTCTTCCTTCCGGTACCATGCAGATGCCCATTTGAACGAGCCTGTCAGGTCTTTCTCCGGTTATGTTCTTTCCTCGATAGTTGATATCGCCGGATTCCGGACGCAGGAGTCCGGAGACCGTTTTCAGGAGCGTTGTCTTTCCTGCGCCGTTTGCCCCGACGATGGAGAGGATCTCTCCTTCATTCACCTCGAGACTGACCCCGTGCAAAGCGCGCAGTGAGCCATAACGTACGTAGAGGTGGGAGATGCGCATCAGCATGTTGTCAACTCATCACCTAGATAAGCTTCAATAACCTTCCCATCTTTTCTGATCTCCGCCGGCGTACCTTCGGCGATCTTTTCACCGAAATCCATGGCGAGCACCCGGTCCGACAGATTCATGACGAGGCCCATCTGATGCTCAATCACGACGATCGTGAGCCGGAAATGTTCTTTTACCTGCCTCAGTGTGTTGAGCAGATCCCGGATTTCTTTGGGGTTCATGCCGGCGCCGGGCTCGTCGATAAGGAGAAGCCGCGGATTCGTGGAAAGCGCCCGGGCAAGTTCCAATTTTCTCTGCTCGCCGTAAGGAAGGCTATTGGCAGCAAGCCTCTCTTTACCGGCGAGTTGAAAGAATTCGAGGAGCATGCGCGCCTTCTCTTCGGCTGCGCGCTCTTGCTTGAAATACTGGCGCCTTCTGAAGATTGCAGAGCTCAAGCCATATCCATCCATGCCGAGGATCGGGGCAGTGAGATTCTGCGACACGGTGAGACCGTTGAAGAGCCGCAGGTTCTGAAAGGTCCTGGCTATACCAAGGTGGGCAAGGCGGTGTGCAGGCACGTGGTCAAGGCTCTGGCCGAAAAAACGAACTCTCTCCGGCGTCGGGCCTGTAAAAACCGGTAATCAGGTTGAAGAGGGTTGTCTTGCCTGCGCCGTTCGGACCTATGATGCCAAGCGTCTCATACTCTTCAACGGAGAAGGCGAGGCCATCGACCGCCTGAACTCCTCCGAAGCTTTTCTTAAGACCGCTAACCTCCAACGCTTTCATTCGCCTTTACCCAGACCGAGAAATTTCGATTCTTTCCTCGCCAAAAGCCCGAAGGGTTTCCACATCATCACAATGATGAGGAATATAGGGATGAGGACCCATCTGAATTCAAGGGCCTGGGCAGGCAGGCCGATCCGTAAACCTTCTATGACAGCGACCCACAACAATCCTGCGTATATAGTGCCCGTGATGCTTCCCATGCCGCCCACGATCACGATGATGAGAAAATCTATCGACCTGAGAAAATCAAAATTTGACGGATGGAGGAAGGAGTAAAGATAGGCGTACAAAGCCCCGCCGATGCCTGCCAGAAAACAGCCATAGGTAAAGGCCATGAGCTTCATTCTGGCTGTATTGATGCCAAACGCCGTGGAAGCCAGTTCATCGTCCTTGATGCATTGCCAGAAAAGCCCGTACCTTGAGAAAATAAGGTTTCGCGTTACAAGGATAAGAAAAACCATCGTGAAGAAGGCGACCTCCAGGTTTACGATCTTCGGTATCCCGATAAAACCGCGTGACCCGCCGAGTACTTCCGCGACCCTGTCTGAGTTGTCAAGGAGCACCCGTACCAGAATACCAAAGCCTAACGTGGCGATGGCGAGAAAATCGTCTCTCAGCCGCAGGATCGGGACGCCGACAGCGTAACCCACGACCCCTGCCGCTGCACCCCCCAGAAAGAGTATTGGCAGGAATGCGACGATGCTATCCACCTTGAATACCGCGCCCAGGTACGCCGCGGTGTATGCGCCGATGCCATAGAAGCCCGCATGGCCCAGTGAGAACTGGCCTGTGTAGCCGTAGATGACGTTGAGCCCCAATGAGGTCAGGATAGCGATGAAAGAGAAGAGGATTATCTGCTGGATATACTGGCTGAGAAAGCCGCTCAGGAAAAGCCCTTTAAGGATGAGATAGGCAATGATCGAGCAGAGCAGGAATCTCTTTGCGCTCGTAAAAAAGCTCATACTTTGTCAATCCACTTGCCGAAAATGCCGCTCGGCTTCAGGAGGAGAACGAGAAAGAGGATGAAGAATATCACCCCGTCACGCAGCGTCGATGAAAGGAACGCGGAGACGAAAACCTCTGAAACGCCTATTATCAGCCCTCCCAAAACAGCGCCATGGATGATGCCGATGCCTCCCAGAACTGCCGCTATAAACGATTTGATTCCCGGCATGATGCCCATGAAGACATTGATCTGAGGATAGGCGAAGCCGTAAAGTATGCCCCCGAGGCCTGCCAGGGCCGCTCCTACGATGAAGGTGAGGGAGATGATCCCATCCACGGGGATGCCCATGAGTGAAGCTACTTCCCGGTCATGGGAAAGGGCGCGCATGGCCCGTCCATACTTCGTGTAATAAATGAGCAGATACAGCAGGAACAGGGACAGGGCGGTTACGGCAAAGATGATGAGCTGGACATTGGTGACGGTGAAAAGCGGTAGCTCATAGCTGGTCACCTCAAAGGGTCTTGGGAACCCGATGTAGTTCGGCGTAAACAGACTGTTGAGGCTCAGGAAGTACTCGAGGAAGAGAGATACGCCCACAGCAGTGATGAGGAGCGATATCTTTGGCGCTGACCTCAAAGGTTTATACGCTATTTTCTCGATGAGGAAGCCGAGCAGGGCTGTGACTGCCATCGTGATGGGAAAGACCAGGTAGATCGGCACATCCCATTTGGATATGAGGTAGTAAGCCGTAAAAGCGCCAAACATGAAGATGTCGCCGTGGGCAAAATTGATCAGCCTCAGCACCCCGTAAACCATGGTGTAGCCGAGCGCGATGAGCGCGTAGACAGCGCCGAGCTGAAGACCGTTGATGAACTGTTGAAGAATGTAGCTTAGCAGTTCCATATCGGGAGCGGCGGCGTTAGACGTGCGATCCGGCTTTGTCGGCTTCAATGGACGCATCAGCGTACCGTGGACAGCCTAAGATTCGCAGGACTCGGCCTTCGCGCCTTGAGTCTATCTTACTGCGCTCAAGCTCTCGTGAGCGTACGCGATCACTCAAAGGTACTGTCATAGTTTACGTGTTGGTACAGCGTTAGGACTGCCTCTTGCACTTTAGTAACACTGCATTTCACGGGTTTACCGTCGTCATATACTTAAAGCCGTCTTTTTCCACTTTCAAGATGACGGCCGATTTTATCGGATCGCCATTCTTGTCAAAGGATATGTTACCGGTGACACCCTTGAAGTTCTTAAGATCGGTCAGGACCTTCATCACCTCTTCGGGCGCCGCCTTCTTCGCCTTATCGAGTGACTGGAGATAGATCATCGTCGCATCGTAGGCGAGTGCTGCAAGCGCATCCGGAACCGCACCATGTTTCTGCTTGTATTTTGCGATGAACGCCTCGGCGACCTTGTCCTTCCTTTCCGGGGAATAATGGTTCGTGAAATAGTTACCGATGATCGCGGAACCGCCGATCTTGATCAGGTCAGGAGAATCCCAGCCATCGCCTCCCACCATGATCGATTTCAAGCCTTTCTCACGCACCTGCCTTGCGATGAGGGCAGCCTTGTTATAATAGTCCGGTATGAAGATGACATCCGGTTTCTTGACCCCGATTTTTGTTATGAGGGCTGAAAAGTCCACATCGTCCTTCTGGTAGGATTCATAGGCGAGGATCGTGCCTTTGCCCTTTTCAAACGTGGCCTTGAAGAATTCGGCCAGGCCCTTTGAGTAATCGTTACCCACATCGTACAGCACGGCTGCTGTTTTTGCCTTCAAGTCTTTGAGCGCAAAGCTCGCAACGACGCTGCCCTGGAAGGGATCAGTGAAGCAGGACCTGAACACATACGGCTTTCTCTTGCCGTTGTATACCGTCACCTTTGTGCTGGTAGCAGCGTTGCTGATCATGGGCACTTTATTCTTGTCCGCTATCTCGCTTACGGGAATGGCAATCTTTGAGGTCAAAGGACCGATGATACCGGCAACCTTGTCCTGGGTAATGAGCTTAAGGGCTGCGTTGGTTCCCTCGGTGGCATCATTTCTGTCGTCGGCTATGACCGGCGAGATCTGATATTTGCCCGTCTTCGAATAATCTTCTATCGCTATCAGGAACGCATTTTTTGATGACTCACCGAAGGTCTTCACGTCTCCGGTTAAGGGTGTAATCAAACCCAGCTTAACGGTCTCTTTTGCATGGGAAAGTGCGACGACGGATAAAAGGACTGCTATCGCTCCCCCGACCAGAATGACTCTCTTCATAGATATTCCTCCTTCACACACTGGGCCGTGGCAGTGCCATGGGAGTCCACATTATGCGCGAGAACTAGCGATTCTCCACGATCTGTGGCAGCCTGTCATACGGACGCCAACCTGCCTCAATATTAAACAAGAAAAAGGGAAACCTTGTAAACAGATATTTGGCGATTCGCTAGGGTCATGGGCCCTTACAGGATGCTTCCCTACGGGATGCTCCGTTAGTGCTATCGCTATTGCTATCGCTATTGCTATCACAGGGCGACTAGACTGCCATCCCCCACTTCTGATAGGATTGGGCATGTTCACCACTTACGTGCTGGCCATTGAGAAGACAGGCTCTTCCCGGATTCGGATGCGCAAGGAGACCATTTACATGGAAAAGGGTCTCTACCTTTATGTCGGCTCGGCGAAGAGGGGCCTGGAGCAAAGGCTGGTCCGCCACATGAAAAAGCGGAAGAACCGCTTCTGGCACATCGATTACATAACGTGCCGCAGAGACACAGCCGTCCGGGCCATATACCTTGCCCCATACCCCGAGTGTGAAACGCTCAGCGCCGTCAGCCAATTGGGCGCCCTCTTCGGCCGCAGACTCGGCTCATCCGACTGCAGGTGCCAGTCACATGTCGTGAAACTGAACCAGGTCGGTCTCGACGATTTAAGGAACTGGATGACCCGGGAAGGTTTTGTTGAGTTTTTTGCCTGCCCTTGACCCGTGCCCCATGACCCGTTTGACCCTGTCTTGCAATGCCTTGATTTTGGGGCGTCCGGATGGTATGCTGCTTGTGCGCCACAGTGAACATTTCTGCATCAACAGGTGTGATATGACGCCCTTCAAGGTACTTGTTACGGATAACGTCGCTCCCGAAGGCCTCGATATTCTGACGCGAGACGGCACGATAGAGGCGGACGTCAGGCCGGGCATAAAGAACCCTGAACTGGCGCGGATCATCGGCGAGTATGACGCGATCATCACACGCAGCGGCACGGCAGTCACGGCCGATCTGCTGCAGAAGCCGGGAAAGCTGAAAATCATAGGCCGGGCCGGTGTGGGCCTCGACAACATAGATATTGAGGCAGCGAGTAAGAAGGGGATCATTGTGATGAATGCGCCCACCGGTAACACGCTTGCTGCCACAGAGCTGACTCTGGGCATCATGCTGGCCGCTGCGCGAAAAATCCCTCTTGCGAGTGAATCGCTGAAATCAGGAAAGTGGGACCGCAAGAAATTCATGGGCATCCAGCTGTACAATAAGACCTTGGGCATTGTGGGTCTGGGCAGGATAGGGACTAACGTGGCCATACGAGCGAAGAGCTTCGGTATGCAAGTGGTTGCGTACGATCCGTATATCAAGAAGAGTAAAGCAGACGCCGTCGGTGTGACGCTCCGCGATACACTTGAGGAACTTCTCCGGGAAGCAGACGTGATCTCCTTTCACACTCCCCTCACTCCGGAGACGAGGAACATGCTCACGAAAAAGGAGATCGACCTCGCGAAGGATGGCGTGATCTTCATCAATTGCGCCAGGGGCGGCATCGTGAACGAGAACGACCTGTACGGGGCCCTGAAATCGGGCAAGGTGTTTGCCGCGGGCGTTGATGTGTTTGACCAAGAGCCACCCCAGAGCAGCAAGCTGCTCGAACTGGAGAATGTTTTCGCGACACCGCACATCGGGGCCAACACGATGGAGGGACAGGAGGCAGTGGCGGTGATTATCGCTGAGCAGGTGTACAATGCTTTGCACGGCAGGCCTTATCAGAACGCCGTAAACATACCTTTCATGAAGTCGACCCTGACGGACCGGATGAGGCTCTATTTTGATCTGGCCGAGAAGATGGGGAAACTTGCTGCCCAGATAACCCCTGGCAGGCCTGAGGAAATCAGGATGATTATGGTTGGCAAGAACTTTGAAGAGGATCTGTGCGAGCGCAAGTTTGATGTACCCTTCAGCTACCAACCGTTCACTATCTCAGCCATGAAAGGTTTTCTTGGAGTGACCCTCAAAGAGACGGTTGGCTTCATCAATGCGCCATACCTAGCAAAGGACCGGAACATTGATGTTGAGGAGTCAAAGACCGACCATTTTGACAAGTATAACGACCTCATCGTCTTCATAGTCAAGACAGACAAGACGGAGAACACGTTTGCGGGGACCGTTTTCGCGGACAACGTGGGCCGTATTGTGCTCTATAATCGGTTTCGCCTCGACATGGTTCCGGAAGGCACATTTCTCCATTTCAGGAATTTCGACAGGCCAGGGATCGTCGGCAAGGTCGGTACGATACTCGGCAATAACCAGATCAATATAGCCGGCTTTGAGCTTTCGAGACAGGCGACTGGTGAAGATTTAGGATTTGTCTCGGTGGATAGCCCCATTCCGGAGGCGGTGCTGAACGATATTCGGGCCATCGATGGCATGATCGAGGCGAGAATTATAAAGCTGTGAATACCGTTGATACGTTGATAGGCTATACGTTGATACGTTAAGGACAAAGACTGTTACGAGTTACAAGTTACAGGTTATGAAAGACCGTTGATAAGTTGATGCGTTAAATCGTTAACTCGTTGAATTTGGAATTCGTGCAATTTTGAACGTGTAATATACGTGCAACGTATAACGGCTGTTACGGGCGAGATGGAGAAGATAACCTCACTACGAGGATTCAGAGACATCAGCGGCGAAGAAGCCGAGAAGTTCGTCAGGATAGAACTGGTTTCAAGGTCCATCTTCGAGCTATCCGGGTTCCGTGAAATCAGCATTCCCATCCTTGAAAAGACCGAGCTCTTCAAAAGGAGCATCGGCGATACAACGGACATCGTTGAAAAGGAGATGTTTACCTTCATAGACCGGAACGGGGACTCGCTGACCTTGCGGCCTGAAGCGACGGCGGGTGTAGTGCGCCATTACCTGCAGGAAGGTTTGCACGCCAAAGAGAGGATCAGCAGGCTTTTCACGATGGGTCCCATGTTCAGGCATGAGAGGCCGCAGAAGGGCAGGTTCAGACAGTTTCACCAGGTGGATGTGGAGGTCTTCGGCGCGGTCGAACCCATCGTGGATGCCGAGTTGCTCTGGATGATCGCGCGCATGCTCGACCGGCTTGCCGTCAAGAGTTACGCCATCGAGCTGAACAGCGTGGGCTGCAAGGCATGCCGGGAGCCTTTCAAAGAGAAGCTAGTCTCTTACTTTTCAGAAAAAAAGGAGGCCCTCTGTCCGGATTGCCAGAACAGGCTTTATAAAAACCCCCTGCGCATATTCGACTGCAAGAGCCAGGCATGCATAGACCTGGGAAAAGAGGCGCCCCTGCTCTTCGATCATCTGTGTGAAAGCTGCCGTGCGCACTTCGAAACACTCATCCGATACCTGGCTGAGTTTGGCGTTGATCCCGTGATCAACAAGAGACTCGTGCGGGGGCTTGACTATTACACGAGGACGGTTTTCGAAGTCACGTCCGGGGGGCTTGGAGCACAGAAGGCCTTCCTCGCCGGAGGCCGCTACGACAACCTCGTTGAGGAGATGGGTGGATTGAGCGTGCCCGGAATCGGGTTTGCCATCGGCATGGAACGCCTGGCATCGCTGATGAGCCCTTCTGAGGTCCTGAAAGGGCCAAGGTATTTTCTTGCGCTCATCGGTGACAGGGCCGTTGCCTACCGGATCCCTGTCATAAAGGCTCTCGCGGAGCAAGATATCCCCATCTCTTATTCGCCGGACCCCAAATCGCTCAAGTCGCAGATGAGGCATGCGGACAGCATCGGAGCCGATTATGTGATGATCCTGGGTGAAGGGGAACTGGAGAAGGGGATCATTCTCGTGAGAAACATGCGGAGCGGGAACCAGGCCGAGCTTCCTCTGGATATTGCGAGCCTTGCCAGGAGGCTCCAGGCTCTAATCCTCGAATAACCGCGCCTTGTAAGCACAAAAAGTAAGGACGAATGCCAGTACCAGCCTCGCAATAACGAGAACCATGCCGTTTGCTCCTATGATGACAAAGATCAGCGTATCCTCAAAGATTGCGTGGCAGACGGAAAGAAAGAGCAGAATGAGAAAGGCCTCGCGCCTGCCGATATTGTGATCCTTGATTGAGTGTATGATCACACCCGCTCCGTACGTAAGGCCGATGACGATTCCCGTGATGAGGGGCAGAAGGCCGGCCCTCGTGATGCCCACGAAGAAGAAGGGCTTTGTGTGAGAGAAGAGCCCTCGCTCCTTCAGGAATTCGTAAGAAATAGTGAGCGGAAGGATGATCATGAGGAGCCTTACCGTCAGCCAAAGGGAATCTCGCAGGGCGTTAAGAATCATTTCCATAGCAGCTTCAGCACCACCCCGGAGAAAAGACTTAAGGCTACTCTCACGAGCAGCAGGAGCCAGGCATTGGCGCCTGTCTTTTTTGTGATAGGCGTTTCGAGGGTCAGGCTGTGACAGATGCCGAGCATCAAGGCAACGACGGTTATGTCTCTTGCGGGCAGGCCAAGAGGCGTCAGCACGGCAATGGCAGCATACAGATTGATGAAATATCCCGCAACAAGGCAGAGGGCGGCCTCGCCCGGGAGGCCGAAGATGCTCATGAAAGGCTTGCAGACCTTGCTGATTATGTCTATCAGCCCAAAATGCTTGATGATTTCGATGGCGATATAACAGGGCACGATTACCTTCACCATCATGAACGTGATGGAAAGGCCGCTCAAAAGCCCTCTCTTCAGTGGTCCCCGAATCTCCATAGTCCGGCAAATATTCTATACGATGAAGCGACAGATTGGAATGGGAAAGGTGCTGGCGATGCCCAGATCGCACTTCAGAGCATCGCGGAGCTCGCACCCGTATAGGACGGACCTGGCCCGGAGCGCTCGAGCTGTGACGAACGGAGGCGATAGCTTAAGTGCGACGGAGCTCAGGCGGGCGCATCCGACTGACGGTGGGTACCCGGATGTCTATGTGGAACGGATGGCGACCTCGGTTCAGCAGATCACGTCGTCATCCGGAGGCACATCCGTATCGAGGTGTCTCCCGGGAAAGTGTCTGCTGAGCTCGGCCCCGCACTTTGCGATCACCGAGCAGAGTGCTTCCGGGGCCTTACCCTCCCGGATACCCTTCGTGAGCTCCGTTACAAGGGAGCCCCAGAAATCGGGATTAACCTTGTCGTTGATGCCTTTGTCCCCCAGGATCCAAACCTTCCGTTCGAGGAGTGAGATGAATATCAGGATGCCTGTCCCGTGTTCAGTGCGGTGGAGCCCTCTTTCATAAAAGGCATGGATGGCCTCTTCGCTGACCTCATGCATGGCATCCTGCTCGCTTACCAGTGCAAGTTTTAAATGGGGAGCTTTCTTGAAAAGATACCGGCAGGGGAAAAAGAGTATAAAAGTGGCCGGTATGTAAAACCAGATGGTAATGTGATTGAGCAGCAGGCAAGCAACGAGCGCAAAAAGCCCGGAGAGAAGAACGCTGCCCAGTATTTCCGCGTCTCTGTACCGGTCGCACGCCTCAACAACCTTCACCGCTATCTCGCCGGTGGTATCCTTCTCGGCTTCCAACACTGCCTGCTGGATGGTCGTTTTTTCCGCCGTGCTGAAAAAATCTTTTGCTCTTACTTTCATGTTGTAATCCCCCTGAGAATAAGTGATGGACCTCCCGTCAGGCTCCGCGCTGCGCAAGGTCCATCAGCAGCGAAAATCTTTTTCGCAGCAGGTCAGGATCGAAAGAAGCCTTTTCAATCGTGCACAAGAGCAGCCCCGGTTTGTAGCCAAGCCCGATTGGCCTCGAAAGCAGCTTGGCGAGTAGCGGGGTCTCACGGGAGGTCAGAATCAAAGCGTAAAAGCCCGGGATCTCCTGAATGGCCTCTATCTGGGCCCGGATCTCCGGAGGGACGAGAGACTCGTCGCTCCCGTGATAAAACCTGAAATTTTCCTTGATCGGATGCTCCAAAAGCAGATAGGCGTGGGCAAGAGCAGAACCTTTGACGTCGCCGGACGTTGTAAAGCCCATAGGATAGCCTTCAACCTTGCCTTTGACCACGAATGTCCTCACGTAAAACGTCACACGCCAGGTATCAGGATCGCAAAGAGAGGCAGCCGCGGCCGTGAATACGCTTCTCAGTTTAGCGTGCCTCCCAACGAACGCAATGATGATAGCAAGAACAAGAACTGCAAGTATGGCGAGCAGGATATCCCACAGTGCCGCATGCACGTCTACGAATATCCTCTCCCGCAATCCTATGTCTGTCCGTATCTGCTTTTCTCAACTAAATCCCGCCATTATGCACGTAAAAGCCGTTTGCGTCAAACGCGTTTACGCCCGGCACGCGCACAGCGTAAACGTTCTCGACAGATTGAGGCAAGAGCGCCTTCACCGTGACTGTAAAACGCTCGCGATTGAGCAGCCTTTTGTAGCTGGTCAGCAACTGTTTGAGATGAGCCTGCTTGAGAGGATTGGCAAAGCCCACGAGCTGATCAAAGTACTGCACATTGTTATTGGTGATCAGCAATTCATGACGCACTTTGCCTGAGGACGATGTACGCTTGTCGTCCTCTCCTGATGAACTTGCGCTCTCGGATCTGTGCTCTTCCGCGATTTTGCCGACCATGCCGAGCCTTAGCAGCATGCGCTGTACGGCCTGCAGAAAACGGACGTCTTTGCGCGGAAGCCGAATACTGACTCCCTTTTTCTGTGTGCCCTGTACAGAGCCGTCGCAATCGAAGAGTCCTCTCAAGAATCCCCGGTAAAAGTCAGACGAGCATCTCTCAAGGGCCGGCGTTATGCTCCTCTCTCTAGGGAGTAGCCCTAAGCGCACGGCCATCTCCTTGATACGACCCAGCGAGAGCCTCAACTCGTTCGGAGGCAGGGGCGCGACCAGGCTTTCGGATTGGCCTTTCTGATAAGGCCTTCCCCATTTTGCCGGTTCATTGACAAGCAACTGGCTGCCGGTGGGGATCCAGACTGAAGCCGCCGATGTATCCTCTTTGAATGTGCCCTCCCCGAGTAGAAGGCCGATCAGATAGCCTTCGGCTTCGCCGTACTCACCCGGCCAGTTCCCGAACAGACGATGGTTATGCAAAAGAAGTCCATCTCCCGGCCTGATGTTTCTCGTCTCAGTCCATTCGGCACGGGTGCCCGAGCGTGCTGAGGAAGCAACTCTCAGCACGGGATGGTTCTCTGTAAGGTCGACCGAGAAGCCTTCCTCCGTCTCAAGCCTGAAAATCTGGCTCTTCCCGGTCTTGAAGAACCCTCTGCCACTCGTCAAAAATGGTTTGCCATCTACGATGAGCGTGATGGGCTTGCCCAGTAGCTCATATACCTGCCGCGGCCCCTGGGCCGTCAGTACGAAGGCATCCATCGTGACGCACTGGTCTGCTGCCGTGATTTTCCCCATGAGACTAGCCTTTCTTGAGAAGGATGCATGTCCCTTTTGGGTTCACCTGATATTTCTTCGATTTGACGAGCTCTTCTGCCAGCTTGCCCGTGCCGTCCCCGGTGATCAGCACAATCTTCCCTCCGGGCTTCAGGTAAGTGGCCGCCCGCTTGATATACGCCTTCGTGACCTCGAGCACGGGCACCTTCTCCTCCCACACATACACGAGCCCGGGCTGAATGACGATCAGATCAAATGCATCATTAAGCAGGAAGGGGAACTCCATCTCCATGTGGAAAAAACCATGTCGCCGTGCCAGCTCTTTGGAAGAGGCGAACCAGTTATGCTTCCGCATGCCCTGCCACCATGGCTCCTCACTGTCGAGCGCATAGAGGAACTCCCCGGTCTTTTTCTCGTCAGCTTTCTTTGTGAAGTAGGCTGCCGTTATCAGATCCAGGATATCCCTGAGGCGTTCCGTGTACCGGTTGAGCTTGACCTGAAGATCGTGCTTTGTCTCGATATCTTCCTTTATCCTGTCCGAAAGCGAGAAGTACGTTCTGTACAGGTTCCTGAATTCCTGGATCATCCTTTCAGGAGGTTTCGAAAATAGGTCTGCCTGCTCCTTTTCGTCAATGAAGCCTGTCAGATCGCCGAGAGACATGCCGAGCAATGCGTCGCCAAACCGGTAATTCCTGGCTCCTTCGCTGAAACGGCTTCTCACGTTGTTCTGGAGAATATCGAGGGCCACATGGAATTTTTCGACGCCGTACAGGACGTGGTCGAGAATGTACCTGTTGAGCGTCTGCTCGTTTTCCCATTCGGCCACAAACGTATTCCGTTCGCGGTAAGGGAGTATGGAAGCAAGATATATTAAACCGTCCAGGAGTGCCGACACGACAGCGCCGCATCCTGGTGTCATATCGAGTATTCTCAAGGCGAACAAAGACTCTTTCGTGAGGGCATTCTTTGCACCCTCCAGGATAATCTCTTCCACATTGAATGAAACCTGCCCTTTTCTGGTGAGGAGATACGTAAAGATGTCGGAACCATCGTATGCGTTGAGTGCGCCCGGACTGGCCTTGATATCAACCGGGGGCAGCGCATTCCTCTCCTTCAAGTATGCTTCGGTTAAAGGAAGTTTCCACTCGGGAAAGAGCTCATTGCACAAAGGCAGCAATCTTGGATAGACCTCCACTTTCCTATAAACGTCCTCCAGGTCCTTTGTGATCTCTGCTTTTTTCTCTTTCAGGAATCCGATCGCGTGGGTCCGTTCCTCCTCCAGAAGTGAAGGAAGGCCGCGCGCAAGCCCTTCGCAGGAGAAGAGATGATAGAGGAGATGAAGGGCCTCTTCGTTGAGCATTCCGTCCTCTTTGCCCAGGTCCAGCTCTATGAGGCGCTTCTCGAATACTTTAGGCCTCCTGAAGAGGATCCAGTTCTTCCCATTCGTCAGTATGCCCCACGGCGTCTCCGCCTTCATGACGAGGTAGAAGATCTGGTATACGGGGATCCTGCTCTCGAAATCGAGGTAAAAGCCGCTGATCCCTTCACCCAGGTTTCTGCCATACCTCTTAACGGAGAGGACGGCAGCTGCATTTCGATAGAACTCTTTTGTGCCCCACCGCTTGGAGTTGACGAGCCGCTCTTCTTCCGAACAGAAGAGGGCAAAGTCCGGCCCCTTGACGTGATCCTCGAAGAACTTCGGCTTTGGCTCAACTGAGTATCCAAGGACCTTCAGCATCGGTCTTACCAGCTGTGCCTCTGTCTGAATCTCGCTGGCAAAGGCTTTGGTCTGATGGAATGGAGCGACGATCTGGGTAAGGGCTGCGTACGCCGCATCCTCCCTGGGAAGGGCGAACAGTTTTTCCAGGTAAACAGGCGAGAGAAGGGTATTCCTGACGATCCAGGGGTGCATAGCTAATGATAAGCCGTTTGTTCCGCCTGAGTCAACACAACCGTGGACAATTAACGGCACCGGTCAGGAGCGGTGCTTTAGCCGTCGATAACGAGACGGTGTTTGGCCAGGGAAGCAGGCGGACACCTGGTTTGATAAAAGTGCCCAGGCGTAACAGGCCGCAAAGGCATCGAAGGAGAGGGTCTCGCAGCGGTTAAGGAAATCTTTGCGATGCTGATTATCGGTGGCGTTCTGCCTCTCTTCGGTTCTTTTCACGGCTCACGTGGTGCAGGGCGCTGCTTACATCGAGACGCAGGAGGTGGGACATAATTCGACGATAGCAGGAGGAGAAAAATCAGTCAAGAAGTTTTTACTAATCTATTACTGGGACACCCGCAAGCGGGTACCCGGCTCGCCGTTAGTCCATTTCTGTATATTCATCAGCAGATACGACCGTGGCGTAAACCTCCGCCAGGGCAGCCATGAATGCCGCGTGAACCTTGCCCGCTTCTATCATCATTCCCTTATACTCCAGATCGCGGGTGGCACATGCATTCTCGATAACGGTACAGTGAAACCCCAGATCGAAGGCAGCGCGCGTCGTCGCATCGATGCACATATGGCTCATCGCACCGCAGATGACCACCTGATCCACCTCCGACCTTGTGAGAACGGCCAATAGGTCCGTATCTCTGAAACCATTGGGAAACTGCTTTTCAATTAAGATTTCACCGGGTTGAGGAGCCACCGAATCATGTATGTCGGCCCCCTTCGTGTTCGGCAGGAAGAATGTCGCGCCAGGTCGTCTCGAAATGTGCCGGATATGGACGACGGGGAGCCTTTTCTTTCTGAACATCGCGAGCAACAGACTTGCATTACGTGATGCCTCTTCCATTCCAACGAGCTGCATCTTTCCGCCCGGGAAATAGTCGTTTTGAATGTCAACTAACAACAGAGCCTGTTTCATCCGTTCTTCCTCTTTGAGAAACAATTGATGGTATTCAGGCTCAGTCAGATATTTTCTCAGCATTTTACTTGTAGTCTCAAATACCTCAGTTAAATCGTCATCGGTCATTCGTTTCAAAATTGTTTTCATCAAATCGTCATCCGAAAATTTCTGTAGGTACACTTGCACTGTATTCTCATCGGATTGCCTGTCCAGACCATACGCCACAATACCATCAAACGTTTCTACAAAACGATGGGAGTGCTTTGCCATAACGACACCTATTTCCTATTTATTCTTTCTATCAACGCCCGCGGCACCGCCTTTGGCTCACCGTTCTGGGTAATAAGAACAGGCCGGTGGGTTTCGTTTATTTGCTTCAGCAGATCGGTTGCCCTCGTCTTAAGGTAGGTAATAGGTTTGATATCTTTTGAAATATTCATTTCACCACCTCCGGCCTTTATATGGGACCATAATAAGACCGGTTGTCAAGTTCTATATTTCTTGGCAACGAAAAGCTTGCTAATATCCCTTCGAAGAAGATACACTCACGCATATAACAAGAGAGAGGAGGTGGCATGATTAAACACAACACCTATTTTGACGGTAAAGTACAGAGTCTGGGAATCAACACCGAGCAAGGATATGCGACCGTGGGTGTGATAGAGCCTGGTAAATATACATTCTCCACCGCGTCAGAAGAACATATGGTGATTGTTGAAGGGTCAATGAAGGTGAGATTACCAGGAAAAGAGTGGCAGGAAGTCAAGAAAACCGAAAAGATAGTTGTCCCGAAAGATAGGTCTTTCGACATAGATGCAGCGATTGAAGTGGGTTACATCTGTTACTATAAGTAAGGCAGTGGGGGAAAAATGAGGTATCCCGACAAATCCGGATACCTCTTTTTGAGGGTAACTGGCCCATTCGATCGACATTTCACCCTCCGGCCCGGCGAACCTTATTCATTCCTGAACCACTTGCCCAGTTGCCTCATCACGTGTCCGAAGGTTTGCTCGAGCAAGAAGATATCGTTGTGTAGCGCCCAACCGTTATGAGATCTTACGCCCACCACATTTCAACATTTAAAGAGCGTCCCTATCGCTCTCTCCTGTCGTAAGTTCAATCAATGCGCGTTGCTAAATTTTCATTTGGTACGCTTGTTGATTCGGATTACGAGCGTTCCAGTGCGAACAAAAAACGGAACTATTCCCCCATCATATGAGAGTAAGTCGTCACCTCTGCTCCTGAACCAAAGTATTGCCTCATAGGGGTCCATCGAGTTTATAGCGTCGCTATCGGATTGCCAGTATCGTTCGTAATTAGGTGTGAGTAAGTTGTATTGAAATTTAGTAGGTGTCGTCGTCGCGAGCCTTGTTGTAAGCCGCATAAGTCGAATCGGAAAAGTATAGAGCGCCCTGTATGCCGTGGAGTCACGTAATGGAATCGACGCTTTGATAAGCTTTCCTAGAAAATCAAAGTCACTATAGGGGCGTACTTGGTATCCTTCTGCGGCCCAAGAACGGCATTGCCATGCCGCCTGCAAGTATAAAAGCCCCTGATCTTTTAGGACTCTTCGCATTTCGCTCAATGCTTGCTCTGGCTTAGGAACGTGTTCCAAGACGTTTACCGTCCATATCGCATCAAATTCGCCGTCCTTGAAAGGCATATTTGTGGCCGAAGCCTCGACGAACGGTTTATGAAAGAAACGCTTCAGTTCGCTTGAGATTTCGAGCGCCGTATAGTCGGCGACAACATCCTGTAGTGTTCCACGTCCAGCGCCAATCTCCAAAATATGTGCTTTCTGGAGACCGTATTGGTGAACAAATGCTCTTACGGAAGCAACATGGGTGTCATTGTCACTCGGTCGGGACTCTTGGCTTTCCTGCGGCGGAGCGGGAGACGGCGGTTTGGTACCCAGGTAATAAGCCACGCCGTAAAAGGTTTTGTAGTCCTGACGATCAAGGAAAGCATTTTCTGTCGATACATCGTCGAAGTGGCTAGGGTAATAGGTGATTGTCAGGACAACAATGAATAGTGAAAAAGCTAGCAGTCCGTAACCCGCATACCGCTTCAAGAGCACAGAATTTTTCATTTCTTTCCTTCTTCGAAAATAGCTTCCCAGGTAACAAGGGCGATGACTTTCCGTCGTCGATGGCGCCGCGTACTCGGATACTGCCTTCTAACAATTAATATACGGTGCCCGTCTTTTCTGGCACTTTACTCCGTTGTTGAAAAAATGCAATAACAAAATGCCCAACAAAAGCAATAATTTAACTTATGGCTACTTGGCAATTGGTCCATAACATCAGGAAAGGCGGGGTTGGTTTTTTCTGGGACCTCATTAGCGTAGACCCGTGATGGCGCCGATTGTGAGACGAAGATGCACTTACCTCTATTCAACATATAGCACAAGCATTCTGTTCACACAATCGAAAGATTCCCATGGGCTCTGGTGACGTCTTTTGGGATGGGCTAGCCGGAAGGACTTTCGTGGAGCGAGCATCGCGGAAGGTCTGGGGACCCGGCAGCGTAGATGAACCCTCTCTCCTGCGAAGCAGGATGCGGTTTGCCCGGAATGGTCCTCTCAACCATTCCGGGCAAAAGCTTGGAAAACCTCTCTTTGCCTTTCCTCTGTGACCTCTGTGATCTCTAGCGAGTGAAGCGAGCGGGCGTGAGATAAAGCCCTGGATGTTGCTATTTCTGTTTGCGCTATTCCAGCAGCGGTGCGGCTTTCTCTGCCTCTTCCCGTTCCATCTTCTGCACGCGCTCAAGCTCTCGCAGCTTGAGCCGCAGCAGGACCACCAGGCCGATGATAGCCGCCCAGAACATGCCGAGATTCAGATACACCGTCGCCTGGTCATAACCGGTTGGCGGAAAAACGTCTATCACTGGTTTTGTCTCGGCCCAGAGGCTGGCCGCCTGCAAAAGGATGAACGCTATGCTGCAGAGGATGATCTTCATGCAGTCTCCTAACTGAAGTAACCCACCAGCGTCATGATCACGAAGTAGGCAAGGTATGCCACGCCGATGACCGTAAAAACCGGGCTTCTCAGGCCTTGCTGAGACTTCCTGTCGAAAAATGGTATCAGGAAGAAGAAGAGTATGGCCAGCGTTACCAGCATCACGGCAATGACCTCGCCGTTCAAGCCATAGAGGTCGCCGGGAAAGAGCTTGAGCGTCTGGAACAGGAAGAGAAAATACCACTCCGGCTTCACGTTCTCAGGGGGCGGAGCCAGGGGATCAGCCTTTGTTCCGATCTCAGGAGGCAAAAACGTCGCGAGCGTAACCACTATGCCAAGAAGCACGAGCCAGAACATCAGGTCTTTGTAAACAACGTTCGGAAAGAAGGGCTCCTGCTTCAGCTTCTTGCCTTCCTGCGATAGAGGCACGCTCATCCCGTGGTATTGAACGAGGAAAAGGTGCACGACCACGAGGCCCAGGAAGGCCAGGGGCAGCACGCACACGTGAAACGCATAGAAGCGAATGAGCGTCTCGCCTGTTACGTCGATGCCTCCTCTCAGGAAGGCCTTGATCGTTTCCCCGAAGATGGGAAGGGCTGAAAGACCGCCTGTCGCTACCCGCACTGCTGCAAACGCCCTCTCATCCCAGAGCAGGAAGTAGCCGCTGAGCCCGAAAAAGATGGAGAAACCGAGCAGGATAAAACCGGAGAACCAGAGTATCTCTCTCGGCTTTCGGTACGACTTTAAAAGGAGCGTTCCGAAGAGGTGAATAAAGAGAAAGGCAATGGCGAGCTGGGCGCCCCAGTGATGCAGGGATCTGAAGAACCATCCCATGTTGAGCTTGGTCACGATCTCGATGATGCTCTTGTGGGCCTGCTCGAAATAGGGCACGTAGTAAAAGGAGAGCACCATGCCCGTCACGAACTGGATGATGAAGAGAAAGAGGGCGGCGCCTCCTGTGTAGTACCAGATGTCATGCTTGTGTTCCGGCACGAACTTCTTTTTTGCGAACCCTCTCAGGTCGCTAAAATCATACCGCTCTTCAAACCACTTCTTCATACGATTCGGTTACCTCAATGCGCCTATTACCAGTCTTCCCCTGAACCCTAAACCCTGGAACCTGTTTTTACGCTTTGGGCAGTTCAACCTTTATTCCCTTTTTGAAGACGATCAGTTTGTTGTCCTCCACGCGGTATTCAAGGAATTCAAGCGGCCTGGGCGGCGGCCCCTCTATGTTCTTCCCGTATTCATCGAACCAGCCTTTGTGGCATGGGCAATAGAACTTCCTGTCCGCGGGCTTGTAAGTGATGTTGCACTCCATATGAGAGCAGACGCCCTTGAGCGCCACCACGGTGTTGTCCGATCTCTTGAAGATGTATCCGAGCTTCCCGCCCCATGCGAAAGCTTTTGTGCTGTTCGTAGGTATGTCGAGAAAATCCTCCGGTTTGGGCAGCACAACGAAGTCAGGCTCCTTGCCGAGGGTTGGAAAGGCACCTCTCCAGACAGCGTACAAGCTCCCAAGGAAAAATGAAGCTATCCAGCCCCCGAAAAGCGTGTTGAGAAATGTTCTTCTTGTGACGAGCGAATAGTTAAGCTTCATTTGCGTTTAAATTTATTTTTCACCAGGGTTTTTCTCAAGCCTACAATACCATCCGTGGGGCGCACTTCCTTGGGGCAAGCATCTATACAGCGGAACAGGGTGTCACAGCCCCACACACCCTTCTCGTCATTCATCTTTTCCAGGGAGGCGGCCGTTCTTTCATCTCTTGAATCAAGCGCGAAGCGCTCCAGTTTTGCCAGGGCCGCCGGCCCGGCATATCCGGGGTCTCGTGCCAGCACGGGGCAGGCTCCGTAACAGCATGCGCAAAGGATGCAGTTGACGAACTGATCCATCTTCTTTCTGTCCTGCTCACTCTGAAAAATCTCTTTCTCAGGATTGGGGCTCTTGCGGATCAGGTATGGTTCCACCTTCTCATACATGTTCCAGAAAGGCGTCATATCAACGACAAGATCTTTGATAACCTCCATATTTGGCAAGGGCTCCAGGATGATTGTCTTGTCCTGGAATGAGCCAACCTGCGTCCTGCAGGCCAGGTTGGGTAGCCCGTTGATCACCATCGCGCACGAGCCGCAGGTCGCGGACCTGCAGGAGGAGCGAAAGGCGAGCGTGCCGTCAAGCTCGTCCCTGATGCGCAGCAACACGGTGAGAACCGTGAGCCCCGTAATAACCCTGATTTTGTAATAGTCGAAGTAGGGCCCTTTCTCCGGGAACTGTGCATCATAGCGCAGGATCTTAAAGGTGTATATTTCGCCTCCGCTCAATACGTCCTCGCCATGGGTTGATACCGCGTTATGGTCACGTCCTTATAGGATATGACAGGCTCGCTATCGGGCCCCTTTGTCGCCAGCGTGTGCTTGAGCCATGCGGCGTCGTTCCTGTCTTTAAAATCACGCCTGAAATGAGAGCCCCTGCTTTCTTCCCGCAGCAATGCGCCGAGGGTAATCGCGTGGGCCACGTCGATCATCTGCTCCAGTTCCATTGCCGCGATCAGCTCATAATTCATGTGCAGGGCAGGACTGGATACCCGCACGTGCCTGTACCGTTCCTTGACCTCGATAACCTTTGCCAGTGCTCTCTTCAGTTCTTCGGGCGTCCTGAAGATGCCCACGTCATCGTCCATCGCCTTGCGCAGTTCATCGAGCACGTGGAATGGTTTTTCATTGCCGTCAGAAGTAAGCCTTCTTATCTTCTGCTCGACTTGGGCCTGTGTTCGCTGGAGCGCCTTCTCATCGGGCCGTATGTCATGTGCCTCCAGGTACTCGGGTATGCTGCGCGATGCAAGCTTGCCGAATACGATCGTCTCGAGGAGAGAGTTCCCCCCGAGTCTGTTAGCCCCGTGCACACTGACGCAGGAGCATTCGCCGCCCGCGTAAAAGCCTTTGACCGCTGACTCGCATCGCATGTTCACATCGATGCCACCCATGGAATAGTGCTGGCAGGGCATGATCGGGATCGGTTCGTACACGGGGTCCACATTGACGAAGTCGATGCAGAACCTCCGTATGCCGGGCAGCCGCTCCGCGATCTTCTGCTCGCCGAGGTGCCTCAGGTCGAGCTGGATGTACGTGCCGAACTCATGTTCGAAGCCCCTGCCTTCTTCCATTTCCGTCTTGATGGAACGAGCGACGATATCTCTCGGGGCCAGCTCCATGGCTTTCGGCGCATAGCGCTCCATGAAGCGCTCACCCTTGTTGTTGAAGAGGTAGCCTCCTTCGCCGCGGGCGCCTTCGGTGATCAGGATGTTCGTTCCCAGAAGGGATGTCGGATGGAACTGCACGAATTCCATGTCCTTCATGGGGATGCCTGCCGCGTACGCAATTCCGATGCCCGAGCCCGTGTTAATCAGGGCGTTGGTAGAATGAAAGTAGACGCGTCCGTAGCCTCCCGTCGCAAAGAGCACAGCTTTGGCGCGTATCGGAATCAGCTTCCCGTTGATCTGGTCGAGCACGACGATGCCATGGCAGACGTCCTCATCAACGGCCAGCGACAACACCACGTATTCGTAGAAGACTCTAACCCCCAGCGCAACTGCTCGTTCGTACAGGGTGTTGAGCAGCACATGACCGGTGAGGTCCGCCGAGTAGCAGGTGCGCGGGTACCCTGCACCGCCGAATGGCCTCTGCGCTATGGTACCGTCAGAGAACCGGCTGAACGGGCAGCCCCAGTGCTCCATCTCAAACACGACACCGGGCGCCTCCTTGCACATAAGCTCGGCTGCATCCTGGTCGGCCAGATAATCACTCCCCTTGACGGTATCGAACGTATGCTTTTCCGGGATTGTCGTCCTTGCTGTCGGGGTTATTGGCGAGCGAGGCGTTGATGCCGCCCTGGGCCGCGATGGAATGGGACCGGATGGGATGGACCTTTGAAACGAGCGCGACGCTGTACTTTTCGCCGAGCCCCACGGCAGCCCTCAAGCCCGTGAGACCTCCACCAACGATCACAACATCATATTCGAGCATTGTCAGGCTACTTTGGCGTATAAAAAGATCAGGGTTAATGAAATAATTGCAGCAACAGCATTGGACAGCCAGAAAAGCTGCTTCTCCTTTCGATACCCCAGGTCTATCGCTATCGTTCTCAGTCCGTACATGCTGTGGAACGTGAGAAGGATGAAGATAAGAATGTCGAGCACGGGCTGTCTATGGAGGCCCAATGCCCAGTCAGGCTTCTTGTCTTTCGTATACAGGAAAAAGGCAGAAAAGATCTTGATACCAAAAAGGATTATGAGGGTGACGCCGCTGATCCTGTGAAAGAGCCAGATAAACATCAATCTCTTGGTAACATCTGAAAGCATTTGTTGTCAAGGAATTTTTTTCAGGATTTTGCCTGCCTACGGGGATTGCCTGAAAGTGTTTGCATATTATCCAGGGATTGCTTAGAATGAAGAAGCATTTAGCTATCGGTCATCGGCTCTCCGCGGGAACCGCAGACGCGGCCGGGTACATGAACGGGTGGCGTGCCGATTGTTGTGAGCTGAAGTGATGGGGGGTTCTTGAATGAGCGAGTTTCATGAAGTCGTTGTCGTTGGTGGAGGTCCCGCCGGCCTTACTGCGGGCATCTACCTGATGCGGGCCGGTATTGACGCCATTCTCGTCGAACAGGGCGTTGTCGGCGGCACACCAATGAAGTATGAGCACGTTGAGAATTATCCCGGATTTCCGGAGGGCATCGCCAGCCGGGAGTTGATGGAGCGCATGACTTTGCAGGCTAAGCGCTTCGGTCTTGTCATTAAGGACTTCTGCCAGGTCTCCGGGATAACCGTCCAGGGAGGCAGATTTACCACGCAAGCGGGTGAAGAGAGCATCGAATCTCTCGGTGTTATCGTCGCCTCGGGGACTCAATCGGTAAAGATAGATATTCCAGGAGAAGCAGAGTTCATGGGCAGGGGCGTGTCGAACTGTGCTACCTGTGATGGGATGTTTTTCAGGAACCTCGACGTTGCGGTCATTGGCGGAGGAGATGCTGCGATCCAGGAGGGGTTGACGCTGGCAAACCTCGCCCGGAAGGTATACGTAGTCCACAGACGGGAGACGCTGAGAGCTCAAAAGATCATTCAGGACCGTGCCTTCAAGCATCCGAAGATGGAATTTCTGTGGAACAAGGTGCCCATTGAGATCGAGGGCAAGGAGCAGGTTGAGGCGATTAAACTCCGCGATACAAAGTCGGGGCAGACTTCGCAAATAAAGGTAGACGGAATCTTCGTATACGTCGGGTCGCGGCCCAATACACTCTTTCTCGGTGACCTTGTGGATAAGGATGAGGCAGGCTTTATCAGGACGGATGAAAACCTCCTGACAAGAACAAAAGGCCTTTACGTGGCAGGGGATGCACGGCGAAAGTCGCTCAGGCAGATCTCCACTGCCGTGGGAGACGGCGCTCTGGGTGCCGTAAGCCTGGAGAGGTATATACTGGAAACCAGGTAGGCATGGCGCACATCCTGAAAGATGTTTTGATGGGCTCTACGATCGTGGTCCTGGGCATGGTCGTGAGTCTGATTGCCGCCTCGTGCTCCTTATCCTCTGGATCTTCTTTCATCTTCTGGGCGCGCTTCTGTGCGTCTTCTTCGTCATTTTCCTTTTTTTCTTTGCGCTGTGGCTCATCGGTTTTCTTTACAGAAAAGCGCGAGAGATCAGCAAGAAATGAAAACCATCATTCGCCCAATCAGCCTGGCTGTCTTTGCTGTGCTATCTCTGGTGGCCCAGCCTTGCTTTGCCGCTGATAGTTTTGTACTGTATCAGGTAGGCGTGAAAGAGCTGCAATCCTGGTCACTCGCCAGGGATTTTTTCAAGGAGAAGGGATACGACGTACTGTACCAGCTGGGCGAGACAACGATAGAGAAACATCTCGAGAAGATGGGAAAGATCAACAGGAGCCCGGCAAAATTTCTTCTTGCGCTGGAGTTTGTGTCCGGGGACGATGCAGGCGTGCTGGTTGCCATGACGGACCAGAAAGCGGCGGAAGGTGGCCCACCTGCTGAGCCCGGCAAGCCTTCGGCGTCACAGAGAGGAAACGGCCTGACGACGTTTACGTTGGATGCGCAGGCCGGCAACAGGTTTCTTGCCGTTGACGAACTGCCGGGGAAATACGCGGCAGATTCCGGGAGACTTGCGGAGGGGATCGCGGGCTCGTTTAAGGTAAAGGTGAAACACCTGCCTCTATTTCCACTTTTGGGCGCTGATATGCCGGGAATTTACCTGTGGATAGAATGCAGACAGGATAAGGTCGGAGAGATGCTCGGGCTCTTGCACGGAGGCATCCAGAACTACTTAAGAAGGGATGTGCCACATGAGAGGTAATGGCAGGCCGAACGATAAGCTAAGGGAGTTTAAGATAACGAGAAATTTTCTCAGATTCCCTGATGGCTCCGTACTTGTTGAGATGGGAGAAACCAAGGTGATATGCGGGGTGAGCATCGAAGAGAAGGTACCCCCGTTTTTGAAGAACACGGGCAAGGGCTGGCTCACCGCCGAATATGCCATGCTCCCACGGGCGACGGCATCGAGAACTGTCAGGGAATCGGTCCAGGGCAAGATCGGGGGGCGGACGCATGAAATTCAGAGGCTCATAGGACGGGCTTTGCGGGCCGTTGTCAATCTCGATATCATCGGAGAGCGCACCCTATGGGTCGACTGCGATGTCATCCAGGCCGACGGAGGCACGCGTACGGCAAGCATCACGGGCGCTTTCGTGGCCCTGGTTGAGGCCCTCTGGCATATGAAGAAGAGAGGTATGGTCGAGAAGATACCCCTCCGGGATTCAGTGGCTGCCGTGAGCGTCGGTCTCGTTGACGGCGAAATTCTCCTCGATCTGGCGTTCCAGGAGGATTCGAGGGCTGAGGTGGACATGAATTTCGTCATGACAGGCAAGGGGATGCTCATAGAGGTACAGGGCACGGCTGAAAAGACGCCTTTTTCCAAGGAGTTGTTTGACGTGATGTACGACTATGCGCATAGGGGCATCATCGAGATTACCAGGCTCCAGAAAGCAGCACTCGGGCCCCACTTTCCGGCGTGAAAAAAACAGTGTGCCAGTGCCGGCTGACCGGTTGACCAGTCGAAGACGGTTCTTACTGTGAACCGTAAACCGTAAACGGTATAACCGGTCGGGTGCGATGAATGCATGACCTGATTGTGGCGACTACAAATCAGGGCAAGTTCAGAGAGATCAAAGAGCTGCTTGCCGGACAGTTCACCGCCTTCTATTCCCTGCTCGATTTCAAGAATGGATATCCGGTAGTCGAGGACCAGCCCTCCTACGCTGAGAACGCGTGGAAGAAGGCTCGAAAGATAGGGGACCGCTTCGGTATCGACACGCTTGCGGATGATTCCGGTCTTGAGGTTGATGCCTTGGACGGGCGGCCCGGTATTTATTCGTCACGCTACGGTAAGACAGATGCAGAGAGAATCGACAGGCTCCTGGCTGAGCTCGACAGGGTTGAGGAGCAAAGCAGAGGAGCCATCTTCAAGGCGTACCTCGCCTTTTACATGCCGGCGGAAGGCAGGGGCTACTTTTTCTACGGGTCGATACGGGGTCGCATAGGACGCGAGAGAAAGGGCAGGGGCGGATTCGGTTTTGATCCGGTCTTCTATATCCCGGAGCTGGGAAAGCACATGGCCGAACTGACCATTGAGGAGAAGAACCGGATCAGCCATCGGGGCAGGGCGCTCACCGCCTTCAGCAATTTCTCGAAAAGGGGCTTACAGGCTCCACCCAACCACTAGACCTTGAGAACTCTCTTTTATATGGTTATAATTTAGGAGAAGGTCTCATAAGCGAGGGGGTATGTATGTATCTCTATCTCGTGGAGCACGGTGAGGCGAAGCCGGCCGAAACCGATCCGGCGCGGGGCCTGACTACCAAGGGCACGGCCGATGTGCGCAAAGTAGCGGCTCACCTGCAGAAGCTCAATCTCAACATCAAGCGAATCTATCACAGCGGGAAGACAAGGGCCCATGAAACAGCCTCTATTCTGGCTGCGCAGCTTAGCCCGGTCAAGGGTGTCATCGAGGCTGCGGGGCTTGCTCCGCAGGACGACCCGCAGATTTGGCATGAACGTCTGAAGGCGCTCGACGAGGACATGGTGCTTGTTGGCCATCTGCCCCATCTGAGGAGACTTGCCTCTTTGCTCCTTTGCGGCGACTCCGAGCGTACTGTGGTGCATCTAAAAACGGGAGGCATTGTTTGCCTCAGGAGACTGGAGGACGACTGGTCTCTGGAGTGGGCGATTCCACCGGAACTATTCAGTTGATGGGCGGCCAACGTACCTTTTCTCGTAAAAGAGAGGTGACGCATGGCGATGACGTTATCCTACAAGGTTCGAAACGGCGGCCGAGCGGTGAGGCGCTGGGTCATCCCGTACCTTAACTCCCGCATCCACAACGGCGATTTCAGGCCCGTGCTCTGCTATCTCTATACCGAGTGGAAGTGCAACATCGACTGCCACTACTGCTTCCAGTTCGATAACGGCAGGCCCGGCATGGACCTCGATACAGCCAAAAGCGCCATCGATTGGCTCAAGTCGGTTGGCTGCAGGGTCATCCCCCTCATGGGCGGAGAGCCCCTTCTCCGCAAAGATTTCATTCTTGAAGTAATCCGGTACGGGGCTGACAATGGCTTCTTCATGTACCTTCCCACAAATGGGTATCTCATGGATAAAGAGTTCATCGATGAGATGGGACGCGCCGGCGTGGCAGCGGTGAATCTTGCCGTGGATTGTGTGGCCCCGCGAAAAGGCCTGCCAAAGGCCTTACTGGCCATCGAGCCCCAGTTCAGGTACCTGGTCGAGCGGCAGAAGGAATACGGGTATCTGGTCTTCTTCAACATCAATATCTGCCGGACGAACATCAAGGATGTGAGAATGCTCACTGAAATTGCGCATCAAAATCATATAGGCACCGATTATCATTTGAACGAACCGCCGCATGGATTTGTGGACCTGGATCATTACAAGCACATGGAAAATGAGCTCTGGGTTACGCCGGACAAATATGACGAAGTGGATGAACTCCTCGACTGGCTTATCAGCGAGCAGCTCCAGGGTTGGCCCATGGTTAACTCCGTCGAACATTTGAAGGCATTCAAAGAACGTATGCGGGGGCGTGTGCGCCCCTGGGAATGTCGTGCGGGCAGAAACGGGGCCCTCATCAGACCGGACGGGACACTGTCACCCTGTTTTGATATGATTACCTATGAACACGATTGGGGTAGGATCTGGGAGCACCGCTTCGATTACGAGGAACTTCAGAAACTCAAAGAGAAGTGCAGGCCTCTCTGCTCTTCCACGTGCTACCATACGATGGGCCACTACTATCACCTCTCCTCCATCCCCCAATGGGTGGGCAAGCATATGCGAGTCGGCTGATAACGGTTTGTCTTCAAGCGTATACCTTCGTTGTCGCTTCGGCGCTTTTCCACTCGACGTACTTATAGTACGCCTGCGTTCGCCAGCGCCTTGCTGCCGCCTCGGTCTCCACTTGAATCCAGACCGCTATCAGGCGCGTACGTATACAAGACAGGACCTTCAGCTTGTAGTTGCCAGCGCTAACCTGCTTTCTCTATCGTTTATCACTGATCGGTGACATACCAATTCGCATTCAAGCTGGAGACCGAGGCGCTCCGAGGCCTGGTCTACGGAGGCGTACTACAGGTACGTCGAGTAAGAACAGGCCGAAGGGCAACGAAGGTATACACTTGAAGGCGAATTGGTATTACCAGCCGCCTGAGGAGCCTCCTCCGCCGAATGACCCTCCGCCCCCCGAGAATCCGCCGCCGCCGCCAAAGCCTCCGCCTCCGAATCCGCCAAAACCGCCCCCACCGAAGCCCCCCCAGAAGCCGCCACCAGTAAACGGACCGCGTGTGCGCGTCCCGCCGCGTGAGGCATAGCCGCCGCCGAACACCAGACTCACGATCAACCCGATAATGCACCCCACTGCACCGAGACCGGCGAGCATGATGAGAGGCAGCCCGGAAGAAACGATGTGGCCTACGATGGGCAAACCCACGGCTCCGGCAATTCCTCCGAGTACCTTTGACATGGATCCCAGGAAGATCAGTATCACGAAAAGAAAAATGAGGAGACCAAAGATGGGTGGCGCACTCTTCCTCGCATGGCGAATATCCTGCTCTTGCGGGCTGTACTCACCTTTGACGGCAGACATGATGGCTGCAACACCCGCGGTTAAACCGCCATCAAAGTCACCTGTCTTGAAGCGCGGCGTAATTTCGTTCCTGATAATCCGGCCGGAGATGAGGTCCGTCAGTCTCCCCTCCAGCCCGCGTCCAACTTCGATCCTGATCTTCCGTTCCTGCTGAGCGATCAGGAGAATCACCCCGCTATCAAGGCCTTTCCAGCCAATTTTCCAGGCCTCGGCAACTTTGATCGAATACTCTTCCAGGTTCTCGCCTGCTAGCGTGGGCACGGTGAGGACCGCTATCTGCGTCGATTCCTTTGCTTCAAAATCGGCCAGCGTCCTCTCCGTTTCCTGGACGGTTCGAGCGGAAAACATATGGGCATAGTCGTTAACATGGGCCTTTAGCGGCGGCACATCGAGCGCGTCAGTGCTAAAGGGCAGCAGAATCAGAAATATGAGAAGTGCGAGCTGTGCGCATGTTGGGCTCCGTGTGAACTCCTAGAACTTCACCTTCGGGGCTACGCGCGCCCCTTCGTCAGCCTTGAAAGGTTCCTTGCGAGTAAGATGGAGCAAAATTGAGTTGGTGAGGGAGTTGGGAAAGGTCCTGATGCTTGTGTTAAATTCCTGCACTGCTTTGTTATAGCGTACTCTCGCCACATTTATCCGATTTTCGGTCCCCTCGAGCTGATTCTGCAGATCGAGAAAGGATTGATTTGCTTTGAGATCAGGGTATTTTTCGACCACGACAAGAAGCCTCGACAGAGCCCCTCCGAGCTGGCCTTGGGCCTGTTGAAACTTATCGAAGGCCTGTGGGTCACTGAGCATCTCTTTCGAGACCTTCACCGAGCCGACCCTCGAACGGGCCTCGGTTACGGCTATGAGGGTGTCACCTTCATATTTTGCGTAACCCTTCACGGCCTCCACCAGATTCGGAATCAGGTCGGCTCTCCGCTGGTAAGCTGCCTCAACATCGGCCCAGGCGGCAAAGACCGCTTCTTCCTGCGCCTGCATCGTGTTATAGCCACAGCCCGAAAAGGTACCCAGAATTATGATAAGAGATAAAACGGTGATAACGACCTTCATAGGCCCTCCTCTATTGGTGCACCGGATTCATTCCGGCTCCGCATCGTATCATTATACCATCAACTGATCCAAATCCGAATATTAAATGTCTAAATCCCAATAGCCACCTGAAATTCCAAATCCCAATTTCGAAATCCCAAACAATTTCCCAATATTCAAATGCACAAACTTAGAAGACGGTGCGGTACCGTAGGCGGTTCCAGTCTCCCGCACCTATTTTTTGCGTATAACACTTGTGGTATAGTGTAACAATGTTTTTCCGGAGGCTTCGATGATTTACACGGTCACACTGAATCCCTCTCTTGACAGGATCATCGACATCGACGAGCTCATATATGATGACGTGAACCAGATATTGGAGGAAAAACGGCAGGTGAGCGGAAAGGCAATAGACGTGGCGCGAGTCATTGGAGGGCTCGGCGGACACAGCTGCCTTTTGGGGCTGGTGGGGGGCTACAATGGCCTTGAGGTAGAAGGCAGACTAATCAATGAAGGCATAGTCTGCGATCTTGGTAAACTCAGCGGGGAGACCAGAACAAACATCATCATTCATCAAACGAGGAAGAAACTTCAGACCCTTTTCAGCGCTTCGGAGCCCCAGGTAACCCCGGCCGAGCTGGCTGCTTTCTATAATAAGCTGTGTGAAATCCCACGGGACAGTTACGTTGTGATCAGCGGTAGCGTGCCGCCCGGGATCAGTGAGAATTTTTACGCCCAAATCATAACGAGTCTTGCGGGAAAGAACGTGCGGATCATACTGGACGCAGATGGCGAAGCACTGAGGCGGGGCGTGAAGGCCAAGCCTTTTCTGATAAAGCCGAATATCCATGAATTTGGCAGACTCGTCGAGAAAAATGTGAGAGATGTCGATGAAATAATCGAGAAGGTGGACCCCTATCTCGCATTTGTTCGATATATCGTGGTATCAATGGGGGCGAGAGGCGTTGTGGCCGTTTCTCAGACGGAAAGGTACCAGGTCGTGCCTCCAAAGGTGAACGTCAAGAGCTCGATCGGAGCCGGCGACGCCCTGGTAGGCGGTCTTGTCTACGCCCTCAGTGAGGGCTCCAGCTTTGCGGATGCGCTCACCTTGGGAGTGGCGTGCGGAACTGCGTCCACGCTTAATGCTGCGGGCGTCTTCTGTTCAGGAGATGACGTAGAAAACATCAGGAAAGAAGTTTTAGTTAAAAATATTTAATTTACTTGTCATGATGGTTATTTTATAGTATAGGATTATAGGTTTAGAACGCGAAGCAAACTTACAAAAGAAAGGAGGTGAAAGAGATGAAAAAGCTATTGGCGTTATGTATAGCTCTTACGTTTTTTGCAGGCTTTGCTCTGGTTGGTTGCGGTCCGTCAGCGCCTCCGCCTGCGGCAAAAGAGGAAGCAAAGCCGGCACCTCCTCCTGCGCCTGCTCCGGGCACGGCTACTCCAGCACCGGAGAAGCCAGCAGAACCAGAAAAAGCACCAGCACCAGCACCAGCTCCAGAGAAGAAGTAAGATTGCGGCAATTCAGGGGGTATATCCACAGCGGTGGATATACCCCACATCATGAGGAGGTGGACTCTATGAAGACAAGATGTCTTGGGCTCCTGTTGGTGGCGGTCTTTGTGGCATTTTCCCTTGCGGGCTGTGGTTGTTTCATACAGGCCCAGAAGGGTGAGGCTCCTCCGCCAAAACCGCCGGAGGAACAGAAGATGGCGGCTCAGGGGGAAAAGCAGGAAGTACCTGTGCCACCAGCACCGGGAGCACCCGCGGCCATGGCAGTTCCAGGCCTGAACAATATTTACTTCGATTTCGACAGATACAATATTAGACCCGGGGATGCGGAAATACTGAAGAAGGACCTTGACTGGTTCAAGGCCAATGCCAATACCAAGGTAAGAATAGAAGGAAACTGTGACGAAAGAGGTACTGTTGAGTACAACCTGGCACTCGGTCAGAAAAGAGCAGATGCCGCAAAGAATTACCTTATCGGCCTTGGCGTAGATGCAAAGGGGCTCGATACGATCAGCTACGGCAAAGAAAGACCGGTCTGCACTGAGCACAACGAGGGATGCTGGGCCCAGAATAGAAGAGACGCTTTCGTACCAATCCAGTAAATTGGGTGGAAAAAAGGGGGGTAATTTGGTTACCCCCTCTTTTATCTCTACCGCTCAACAGCTCTCAGACAGACTGCTGCTACAGGAATCAGAAAAGAAAGCAATAGAAAAAGTAGCACAGGTCTATCCCTTCAGAATCCCGGAATTTTACGCTGCGTTGATGGACCGGGGAAACCCGGTCTGCCCAATACGCCTGCAAGCGGTCCCCTCGATCCAGGAATTGAAAGTAGGTGGCGTACCGGATCCCCTCGGCGAGGCTGCCATAAGGGTTACACCCTCATTTTTGAAGCGCTATCCTCGTAGAGGCGTATTCCTCGTGAGCTCGGAATGCGCCATGTATTGCAGGTTCTGTAACAGAAAGCGAGCCGTAGGGAAAGGACACGCATGGGAAGAATCGACGGAAGAGACGCTCCGGTATCTTGAAAAGGATGAGGAGGTCTCGGAAGTGATCTTATCGGGTGGTGACCCTATGATGCTTGCACCGGCGCGTCTCGCCTACATCCTGGAACGCCTGCGCTCGAACAAGCGGATTGACGTTGTCCGAATCAGCACCCGGTTCCCCGTGGTATTCCCGGAAGGTATTCAGCGAGAGCATTTGAAGGCAATACGCAAGCACGCCCCAATCTGGGTCATCACTCACATCAACCACCCGAAGGAGGTTACCAGCCAATTCGCGGAGGTTGTGAGCATGCTCAGGAAGGCAGGGGCTGTTCTGATAAGCCAAACGGTTCTTCTCAGGGGCGTCAATGATTGCCCTCACATCTTGTCGGGGCTTTTTGAAAGGCTGGTGCGTCTCGGCGTAAAACCATATTATCTGTTTCAGCTTGATGATGCGCAAGGTGCTCAGCATTTCAAGGTCAGATTGAGTGCTGGTGTGGCGCTTATGAGAGAGCTACGCAGAGACATCTCCGGTCTCTGTATTCCGCAGTACGCCTTAGATATCACCGGCGGCGTGGGGAAAGTGCCCCTGGAGCCCACTTATGTGGGCAAGAGGAAAGGGAAGAGCCTTAGCCTCCGGAGTCCGGCTGGTGAGACAGGGACGTATACGGACGATGGGCAGAAAAGCCGCTGCAGCAATTGTGGCCTCTGCCAAGGCAACAAAGCAGCAGGAAAAAGATAAAACAGGTTAAGGTTGAGGTTAAGCAGAAGCGAGTCAAGAACAAGTCAAATGTCAATATGTGATCGTTAGTTGTCTTACCTCAACCTTCGTTCTTAGTCCTTTCCTCAATCTCGACATCCTTCATGGTTGGGGCGGTCTAAAGATGGCGCGCATGTAATGGTAGGCCGAATAGACGCTAAAACAGAGAGCAGCATAAATAATATAGCGGCCTATCTGATGCAAGTGGCGGTCTACACCCGGCAGCGGCCTGCCAAGGACTGATGTGTTGCAGAGTATGAAGGAGATCCCGACGATCTGCAGCGTCGTCTTCAGTTTGCCGGCGTATGACGGAAAGATCGTGACACCTTCCACGGCGTAAAAAGAGCGCAGCCCATTTATGAGGAACTCCCTGCAGACAAGGACAATCGTGACCCAAAGTGGGACGAGCCCGTACACGGAAAGTGTTATGAGCACGGAGGAGACAAGGAGCTTGTCTGCTATTGGATCAAGGTAAAGGCCCAGCTTCGTCGTCATGCTCAGGCGGCGGGCCAGCCAGCCGTCAAGGCCGTCTGTTATCCCGGCAATGATGAAGAGGACACCGGATGCGAACAAATACCCATCCTTCTGCGAGCTGATCAGGAGGATAATCGCCGGAATGAAGAGAATTCTGAGCATACTTAGCCTGTTCGGCAGCGTCCATACAGATGTCTTTTCATCCTTTTGATTCACTGGGAGTTCTTCAACTTGTCGTAACGCAGTTTTACCTGCTTGACGTAGTTGACGGTCTCATTTATAGGGGGAACCGTCATGTTGTGCTGGATCACCTTTGAGGGACCGGCGTTGTAAGCGGCAAGCACCAGTTCGAGATCACCCTTGAACATCTCCTGCAGCAATTTCAGGTAGCGGGCGCCGGCGCGTATGTTCTCCTCGGGGTCGAAAGGATTTTTCAGCTCTACAATCTGGGCGGTCTCAGGCATGATCTGCATGAGACCCTGTGCCCCTTTGCGGGATATGGCCGTGGGATTGCTGTTCGATTCCGTCAGCATTACGGCTTTTACGAGAGCCGGGTCGAGGCCATTGGCCAGTGCGTGCTGATTGATCAGGCTGTCATACTGGTTCGCGTTGCCACCCTTCAACGGCAGTTCTTTGACCGCGTCTTTCACGAGGATATGGTACTCTTTGTTAGCGGGTTTGATATTGGTGATATGGTAAATGCCTTCAGGGTCCATGTAGCCGTAAACCCCGCAAAAAGCCGTGACTGGCAGCAATAAGCCGAGAATCGACAGAAATAAGCCCCGCAAGCATTGCTCTTATTCTCTTAAAATTATTTACCCTTGTCAAGTCGTTTACCCTTTCGTAGAACTATTAAAACTAGTATAATTATCGGCCGGTATGTCTGTAATCAAAGGTACCCTCTACGTATTGGCCACCCCTATCGGAAATCTCAAGGATATCAGCCTGAGAGCGATAGAGGTTCTGCAAGAATCGGACCTCATCATCGCGGAGAACCGGGAGCGTGCGTTAAAGCTCCTGAGCCACCTGCAGATACGCAAGCCCATAGTAACCATAAACGCATACAACGAGGAGCGAAAGGCTCATAACATCGTTCAGCAGATCCGCATGGGCAAGCAGTGTGTGCTGATATCGGGTGCAGGGACCCCTTGCATTTCCGATCCGGGCGACGTCATTGTGCGACGGTGTCACGAGATAGGTCTCGACGTTAAGGCCGTGCCCGGGCCTTCAGCGGTCATAGCTGCCCTTTCCATTTCAGGCCTTGCCCCCGACAGGTTTTTTTTCTATGGATTCCTGCCGCAGAAAAGGGGAAAAAGAAGAAAGGTCATCGAGGAGCTGCTTTCTCGGCCCTTCCCCGTAATCTTTTTTGAGTCGCCCCGAAGGCTGACCGATACGATGAAGGACATAAGTGAAATCGCTCCGGACAGGGAAGTCGTCCTGGCAAAAGAAATGACCAAAGTGTACGAGGAGGTTGTACGTTGCCGTGCGGACGAATTGGTCGGCCGCATACCGGAAGACGTGAAAGGTGAGTACACAATCATAGTCGGCGGCAAGCCCCGCCACCCGCTAGAACCGTCCTAACGAAACGTGTTTGGAAGCCGTCGCGTCAAATTCCAAATCCCAATACCCAAATTCCAAACAATTTCCAATGTTCAAGTAAAAGCAGGAGACTGTGCGATAGGACTGTGAACCGTTTGGAACATTTGAGATTTGGTAATTTGAGATTGTTTGAGATTTGGTGCTTGGAGCTTGGGATTTCTAGCACACGCCCTACCAGAAACACGTGTGAGAGATTCTCAGAATCAAAGGGTTAGAATCTAGGCTTCTCTTGTTATGATATACGTAGCCAGTTCGAGGAGCGCGTCTTTGTAAGGCGAAGGAGGGAATAGCGCGAGGAACCCTTTAGCCTTGTCGATATGTTCCTTCGAAACATCTGAAGTATATTCGAGTCCACCGTACCTTTCGATTATGCCTTTCACTTTTTGAAAATCTTTTTTGCCGGTTCTCCTTTTTTCTAAAGCTGCCATTATGGTGTCGCGCTCTCCGGGGGTCGCGAACTTCAGCGCGTGGATGAGCGGGAGAGTCACTTTGCCTTCCTTGAAATCGATGCCGGTGTTCTTGCCCAGCGTGGAGTCGGTTGAAACGTAATCGAGGAGGTCGTCCTTGAGCTGAAAGGCCATGCCGAGGTGATGGCCGAATTCCCTTAGCGCCGAACGCCTGTCTGCATCGACATTGCCCAGCAAGGCTCCTATTTCACACGCTGCGGAAAGGAGCACGGCTGTCTTGTTGTCTATCACCTCGTAATAGTCTTTTTCGGTCGTGTTGATATCTGAGGTCCTGAGCAGCTCCATGATTTCGCCCTCGGCGAGACTCGTCGTCGCACTCGCCATCACCTTCAGGATTTCCGCATTCTGAATCTGTATCATGAGATCAAAGGATTTCGTGAAGAGGAAATCACCTACAAGCACACTGGGCTCGTTCCCCCAGAGCGTGTTTGCTGTAAAACGTCCCCTCCGGATCTTCGCATTGTCAACAACATCGTCATGCAGAAGGGTAGCGGTGTGAATAAACTCGATGATCGCTGCATAGGATATATGCTGGTCCTTTTTGGTGCCGCAGAGTTTGGCTGATAAAATGACAAGGATCGGCCGTATCCTTTTCCCGCCTGATTTTACGATATGCCGGACAACTTCTTTGATGAAAGTGACCTTCGTAGTGAGAAGTTTGTCAATAGACTGCTCCAGTTGGGCCAGATCTTGACTTATGACTTCGGTGATGTTTCCCATAGCCGCTCTTTCAGGTGTAATATGATGCTACTTCGTCGGTATACTCCCCGTCCTTGTATATGTAAAGAGGTCTTTCCACTTTCAGTTCTGCTCCCCCGCCCTTCATGCATTCGATAAGAAAGAGGTTCGCAGGCTCATTGGCTCTCGGATGGATGAGTCTCAGACGGCGGGGTTCAATGCCATGAGCTGCTGCGACTGAGACAAGTTCTGCCAGTCGCTTGGCGGGATAGATAAGATAGAGCCGTCCCTTGGTGTAAAGCAGGGAGGCGGAAATGGCAAAAAGGGACTTCAGATCGAGAAGGGATTCATGACGGGCCAGGCGCCGGGAATGCTGTGGACTCTTGCGTCCGCTATCTCTCTTTACGTATGGTGGATTTGACACGACCACGTGAAATGGTCTCTTGAAGCTTTTGGCAACGGTCCTGATGTCACCGCGGAGAACCTGGACATTCTCGCATCCATTAAGGCGGACGTTCTTTACCGCGAGATCAAAAAGCTCTTTCTGAATTTCAACCCCTATCAGGCTGTTATCGGGATACTGCTTCGACATGTATATCGGTATGATACCACAGCCAGTACCGATATCCAACATTCTTTCCTGCTTCTTCAGGGCAATGAAGTTTGCGAGCAGGATGGGATCGAGGGAGAATCGATAAGCCGCCTTTTTTTGCAGAAGCTTCAACCTTTCGTGGCAGAGCATCGAGAGGGTTTCGTCGGGAGCCGGATGCTCACGCATATTTGTGGAATACAAGACCCGTGAGTACCTTCGGGAAGAAGTAGGTTGACTTGGGAGGCATATAAAGACCATGATCAGCTACGTCTCTAACTTCTTCTACCGTGGTGGAAGGGACAAACAGGGCAAGGTCATACCTGCCTTCATTCACGAACTGGACAGCCTCAGGAGCGTCCTTTACGAAGGAGATCTCCTCTTCCTTGATTCCGAAAAGGCCTTTTAAGAGGCCGGTGTGTGCGACATTTACGCTCAGCTTTCTTAAACTCTCGGGTGTGGCCTCGTCTGTGAAAAAGGGCGTTCGCTGAGAGAGGATATACATGTGCGCTTTATCGTCTTTGCAGAACAGTCCAAAGGAAGGGTTCGGGCCTGAGGCCAGATTCCTGATAAGAGTCCCGAGCTTTTCAGGTCCGGTGAGGGCGACCCTTTCTACCTGGAGAAGGCCTTTGACCTTCTCGAGCAGGTGGGCGAGCGTTCTGTCCGAAGTTGACCGCACTAATCTGTGGTAGGGAAGTATCACGATGCCTTCCGAATACATGTCCGCTAAGTACATAGCCACATAGGGGAGCCCGAGTTTGAAGGCGACGCTCAACCTGTGGTGCCCGTCCGCAATGTATATCCTTTTGCCCTCCATCAAGGCAGTGAGCTCGCGCATTTGCCCGGGAACGCTCATTCTATAGAACCGATTTGCGATAGATAGTTCATCCGAGAAATCGTACATTAGCTCCTTCTCGGAGGAAGCAAGAAGTTTCTCGATATTCTTCTGCTTGTCGTCGTAAAGGGCAAAAATAAGACTCGTAAAGGTCTTTAGTCTACGTATGAGCCTTTCTCTGTCTTCCCGGGCTGCTTTTCGAGTCTCCTCATGTGTGAGAATGCGGTCAGAGCTAAGGTTCACCAGGGGAATGAGGCCCCGCCGGATGTGTGTTATCCCGTCTATCGTAAATTCTTGCTCATAGATATAGATTGTCTCCGTGGCGTCGACGGTCAGTATCCCCTCACGAAGCCAGGCTTCCAGCGTTCTCGCGGCTTCATCGTATTCGGTTGTGGAAGGCGTCGCTAGAGGGAGTTCCAGACGGACCGCGTTGAAAGCGCTTCGTTGGTAATAGACCCTTGGGTCAGGTATGATGTCGTAGGGCGGGCAGACGCATCGACTGATGTCATCGATTTTCCGTCTGTTGTAGATGAGACCTTTAAACGGGCGTATCAGGGGCTCAGGCATAGAGGATTTATCTAACACAGGGGGGAGTGGTTGTCAACCGCAGCCTCATAACCAGTTTTAAGCCGTTTCATTGGTTCTATTGGTTCCATTAGTCACAGCCAGACCACTAAGAGAGCCTGATGCCGATCTTCGCCGCGAGGAGAGCAATGAACCCAATCAAGCAATTCAACCGACAAAACCGACAAAACCAATAAAACCAATAAAACTGCTGCCACGCGGTCAGATTTAAGCAAAGCGTCATACGGGCGATAATTAACAAGGGAGCAGTATCTACCGTGCTGTCCGCATCCGGCGGCCAAAAAAGGGTCGCAGGATATGCTTTGTAAGGGGGCTGATGTGCGGAAATTACTCGGAAATCTGAATATGCAGCGAAAAGTACTGTTGCCGCCCCTGGTGGTAACCTTCTTTTTTGTTGTCTGCGCCCTCCTCTCATACAGGGGCCTCATTGCCCAGAAGATGGCCATAGAGGATATCTTCTCTAACCGGTTCCATGGTTATCAGAACAGCGCAAACGCGATCGGGGGCATGGGTCAGATCCACGCGAACCTTTACAAGATACTGAGTTGGGTCAACGCCGGCTATAAGAAAGGCCAGGTGGAGGGCCTTTCAAGAGACCAGATTGCGGCCATCGATAAGACCTCGGCGCTCATGCAGAAGATGGTGGAGAACAAAGCGACAGATCAAGACTCGAAAGCGGCCTACCAGCTCGCCCTGGCAAGGCTTGCCGAATACAGGGCTGTTGCCTCCCAGATTGGGGCTGCAGCAGTTACGGATAATGCAGCAGCCGCGAGGGCTATGCTGACCGCGGAGTCCAAGTTCCAGATCATCATGAAGACCCTGCAAGACCTCATGCAACACGAGCACGTTCTGAGCGAGAGGAGTTATCAAGCCGCCATGGCCGGCGCCAATTCCGTATCGCAGGTCTTTGTAATTGTGGCGATCATTGCCTTCGTCGGTTCACTTCTCATGAGCCTTTATGTTGCCAGGGTGCTCTTGGCCCCCATCAAAAAAGCCATTACTATGATTGAGCAGATGACAAAGGGCGAGTGGAACCTCACCAAGAGACTGGACATAGAAACAAAGGATGAGATCGGAACGCTTTCCAAGTGGTTCAACACGTTCATCGGCGAGCTGCATGGCATAGTGGGCAAGATGTCTGAGGTAACAAATCTCCTGGCCTCCGCCGCGGCGGAACTCTCCATGGTGTCGCTGGAATCGGCCCAACGCGCTGAACGACAGAGCAGCGAGACGACGCAGATAGCCACCGCCATAGAAGAGATGAGCCAGGCGGTAACAGAGGTTGCGAGGAACTCAGAGGCCACGTCCGGACTTGCCACAAAGACCATGGAGGTGGCAGCTGAGGGACGCAAGGTCGTCTCAAGCGTTCTAGAAGGTATGGCCCGCATCGAGCAAACGGTAAGAGAAGCAGGAACCGTTGTTGTAGCTCTCGGGAAGAGTTCGGGCCAGATCGGGGATATCGTGGGTATTATCAACGATATCGCGGACCAGACAAACCTGCTCGCCCTGAATGCGGCGATTGAAGCCGCTCGCGCGGGTGAGGCAGGGCGGGGCTTTGCAGTGGTGGCAGCTGAAGTGCGAAAGCTTGCTGAGCATACGACCAGCGCAACGAAACAGATCCGCCAGGTGATCGACACCATCAAGACTGATACTGCCGTCGCAGTCTCTTCCATGGAATCCGGTACGAAGGAGGTTGCTCAATGGGCGCAGTTGACGCACAGTGCCGGAAAAGCGCTGGATGACATCGTGGATATGGTCCGCCAGGTTGGCCAGAAGATTAATGAGATCGCCATTGCCGCCGCCGAACAATCGGCGACTACTGACGAGATAGCGAGAAATACGGACTCGGTCTCCCGGCTCACCACGGAGCTGGCAACTGCATCGGAGCAGTCAGCGGCATCGGCCAACGAGCTCTCCCGTCTTGCCGAGGAACTGAAGTCGACGGTAGGACGCTTCACTACGTGAACAAATTCTGAATCCGGGTATCCGCCTGCGGGTGGTCTAAATCGCTAAACGGTTATCCAAATCCGAATATCCAAATTAAGGACCTTAATGATTGAGTTGATCCTTTGATATTGTTTAGGACCTTTAGAGCTTAGAATTTGGAGTCTTGCTTTATCAGCAGATTCTCGGAAATTGATCGCTGGCAAGTATTTCGATCACACGCCTGATACCGAACGGATTTCGCATAACAACCCGACCAGGGCGTTCGCTTGTCACCTGCCCGATAACCGTTGCAGCGCTACCGTACACGTGGTTGCGCATGACTTTCAGGAGACGTTCCGTATCTTCTCCGGCGACCACGGCCACAAGCTTGCCCTCGTTGGCCAGGTAGAGATAATCGAGCCCGAGCATCTCGCACGCCCGCTCGACCCCATCAGAAACGGGAATCCTGCTCTCCTCGATCTCAATGCCAACCTTTGAACTCCTCGCTATCTCGTTCAGGGTCGTGGCAAGCCCACCTCGCGTGGGGTCCCTCATAGCGTGAATACCGGGGCAACTGGCAAGCATCTCCTGCACGAGCCCGTTCAACGGGGCGGCGTCGCTCTTGATAGGACTCTTGAACTGAAGTCCCTGTCTTTGGCTCAGGATGGTAACGCCATGATCGCCCACGGTACCGCTCACGATGACGTTGTCGCCCGGTTGCGCGTTACTTACCGAAATATTAACATTCCGCGCTACGGCACCCACACCTGACGTGTTTATGAAAAGTTTGTCCGCGGCATGTTTTTCCACAACCTTTGTGTCGCCGCAGACGATGGTGATCCCCGCTTCGTCCGCTGCCGCGTGCATGGAGGCAACTACCCTCTCCAGGTCGTCGATGGGCAAGCCCTCTTCAATGATGAATCCGGCGCTGAGATGAAGAGGGCGGGCTCCTCTCATGGAAAGATCGTTCACCGTTCCGCAGACAGCGAGTCTGCCGATATCGCCTCCCGGAAAGAAAATTGGCTTGACCACGTAGCTGTCAGTAGTAAAGGCAAGCAGGGGTTCGGGGGATTCGAAGAGGGCTGAGTCCTCGAGCGGCGAGAGCAGAGCATTCCCAAAGTGGCGCAGAAAGACTTTCTCTATGAGTTGGTGGCTGAGAAGCCCACCGCTTCCGTGACCAAGGAGGATCAGCTTGTTATCCATGTACGCGACCCTGAGGATGCTGTTGCGCGTTACGTGTTCCGGGTTGCGGGTTCAGAAGGAACCTCGATGCAATGTGGCAGGCTGTGGACCGTGTGATTTGCAGTTCCGTCAGGGGCTTTGCCATAAGCGTTCTAACTCGTAACTCGTAACTCGAAACTCGTAACATGCCTTTGCTCATCCGTACTGATAATAGGCAGCGCAGGTCCCTTCCGCTGAAACCATGCAGGGACCTATAGGCTGCATCGGATTGCAGACTTCCCTGAAAAGGGGGCATTCGTCCGGCCGTGTGACACCGCGTATGACCTCTCCGCAGTGGCACCCTTCGGGCAAGATTGTTTCTCCGGGGTCGACCTGAAATACCTTTCTTGCGTCGAAGGCTTCGTACTCGGCTTTCAGTGCAAGCCCGCTGTCGGGAATCACATCGAGCCCTCTCCACTTCGCTGCACCTACCTCAAAGACCTGATTCATCACGGCCTGAGCGGCGACGTTACCCTCCGGAGTTACGCACCTCGGGTAGGTGTTTACGATCTCGGCCCGGTGGGACTCGTGCTGTGCCACTATTTCAGCGATTGCCCAAAGCACGTCTGTTGGTTCAAAGCCGGCCACGGCTGCAGGAATTCCGTATGTGCCGGCAAGAAAGGTCCACACCTTCCAGCCAATCACGGTGCTCACATGGCCCGGGCAGAGGATGCCGCTCAGGCTGATCTCCCGAGCCCCCAGTACCGCCCGCATGGCAGGAGGCGTAATCTTATTCATGGAGTAAACATAGAAGTTGCCGAGGCCTCGTCGCACGGCCTCCAGGATGGACGCGGCGACAGTGGGCGCAGTGGTTTCGAAACCTATTCCCAGAAAGATAACTGGCCGGTCAGGGTTCCTCTGGGCAAAATCGAGCGCATCCAGGGGAGAGTAAACGACTTCCACGGTAGCGCCCTCAGCGCGGGCAGTCTGGAGGCTGCCGTGGCTGCCGGGGACTTTGAGGAGGTCACCGAAGGTCGTTATGATGGCGCGCGGGATCCCCGCAAGCGCAATGGCATAATCCATATCAGCCTGGTCTGTTACGCAGACCGGGCAACCGGGACCGGAGAACATCTCGATCGTCTGAGGCAACAGCTCGCGTATGCCAAATCTACAAATGGCGTGGGTGTGTGTGCCGCAGAACTCCATGATCTTGAGTGGGGTATGCGAAAGCCGGGCGATACGTTCTGTAAGTTTGCGGACGAGTTCAGGATCGCGGAAGGCTTTACTCGTCTGCATCGGCTTCCGCTATTTGCTGGAGCAGCCGGAGGGTCTCTTCCGCCTCCTCTGTGTCTAATACGCTGATGGCGTAACCGGCATGCATGACCACGTAGTCACCAACCTTGGCTTCCGGCGTCAAAAGGACGCTCACACGCGTGGCGACACCGCCGAGGTCTGCCTCAGCCATCGTCTCCTCAATTTTCGTGATGAGTGCGGGAACAGCAAGACACATAGGAACATAGTATACAATAGCTGAAATATGCTTACAAGGAGGCCAGCCTGGTTCCCGGCCCGCTGTTTGTCAGTTCCTACTGCCTACTCCCTACGCCCTGGTGCTAACGTTTTGCCGGCAATCGCTGCCTGGCCGAGCGATATGCCGCCGTCGTTGCAAGGCACTTGGCGGTGGAGCAATACGTCGAGACCAGCTTCTTGAAGGAGCGGCAGGGTCCTGCGCAGAAGGAGCCTGTTCTGGAAGCAGCCGCCGCTCAACGCCACGCAAGAGATGCCGGTCTCTCTTGCAAGGCGTTTTACGACATCCCGGGTCAGCCGGGCAATGGTCTCGTGGAATCTCAGCCCTATTTCTTCAACCGGGGTTCCCGCTTCAATCTCCTGAAGGATCGCATCAAAGAGCGGTGCTACACGCACTTCCATCATGCCGTCTTGTTCTGTCAGTCCATATGCGTAAGCTTGCGCGTCCCCATTCTGTCTTGATAGCATCTCAAGCTCGATCGCAGCCTGGCCTTCGAAAGTAATCGCTTTGCGAATGTTGAGCATAGCGCTCACCGCATCGAACAGGCGGCCGCACGAGGAAGTCAAAGGCGTGTTGATGCCTTGTTGAAGCTGGCGAATGATGAGGCCCCGCTCCTCTTCGGAGATGCCTTGGACGAAAGGCAATTCAGGGACGTGGTCGAGCAGCCGAAGAAGATAAGCTATAGCAAGGCGGTATGGTTTCTTGATCGCGAGTTCACCGCCAGGCATGGGAAGCGGTTCTATGCGTCCTACCCGTTCGAACCCATCAAGACGGGCGATGATAAACTCGCCGCCCCATACGGTGCCGTCAGGGCCGAATCCGGAACCATCAAAGGCAACGCCTATCACTGGTGCTGTGATGCCATTGTCTACCATGCATGAGGCGATGTGGGCGTGATGGTGTTGCACCCCGACGATAGGCAGTTCGCCCTTGATTTCCAGCGCATAGCGCGTGGAAAGATAGTCGGGATGGAGGTCGTGGGCAATCAGTTCAGGCTTGATCCTGAAGAGCCTTTTGTAGAGCTCGACCGTTTCAGCAAAATGTTCCAGAGTTTCAACGTTTTCAAGGTCACCGATGTGCTGGCTCACAAACGCATAACGGTCGCGGGTGAGGCAGAAGCTGTTTTTTTCCTGGGCGCCTAATGCCAGGAGGGGAGCGCTCCCGAAAGGTAATCTGATAGGAAAGGGGGCGTAGCTCCTCGCTCTCCTGATAGGCTGCGGCTTATTCTCCGTGACCATGTATACGCTGTCATCGTAACGGGAATGGATATCCCGGTCGTGAAGAAGAAAGTAGTCGGCAAGGGCTTTAAGCCGCCGCTTAGCCTCCTCGTTATCCTTGGCTATGGGCTCTTCAGTAATGTTGCCGCTCGTCATAACGAGAGGTCGAGCGAAATCGGCAAGAAGAAGGTGATGAAGCGGTGTGTAGGCAAGCATAGCGCCGAGGTAGTTGTTGCCCGGCGCTACATTTCGCGCTATGCGTGAATCTTCCCTTGAGCGCAGAAGCACTATGGGTGCATGAGGGGAGAGCAGCAATGCCGCCTCTACTTCGTCGCAAAAGCACTCCTTTTTTACGTCGTCCAGGTGTCTCATCATAACGGCAAGCGGCTTGTCCGGGCGCCCCTTTCGTTTCCTCAGGGTATTTACTGCTTCTTCATCGTAGGCGTCGCAGGCGAGGTGGAAACCCCCAAGCCCCTTGATCGCGAGGATGGAACCGGTGGCGAGCAGTTGAGCCGTTTCTTTGATCACATCATCACAACCTACCCGTTCTCCGCTTGCATTCTCCAACCAGACCTTGGGCCCGCACACCGGACACGCGTTAGGCTGTGCGTGGAAACGGCGGTTGAGCGGATCTTCGTACTCCTTCCTGCACGCATCACACATGCGGAATTTGGACATGGTCGTATTGGGTCGATCGTATGGGATATCTGAGATGATCGTGAAGCGCGGGCCGCAGTTCGTGCAGTTGGTAAAGGGATACCGGTATCTCCGGTCACGCGGGTCGAAGATCTCAGCCGCGCAGTCGCGGCAAGTGGCTATGTCAGGTGAGATGAGCTGATAACCTGCATCCTGTTGGCTTTCTCTGATTTCAAAGGAGGTGTAACCGTTGGGACTTGCGGACGTGACCTGAAGCCCTTCAATGTGCGCCAGCGGCGGCGCATCACGGACAAGGCCATCAAGAAATCGGTCTATCGACTCGCCTATCCCTTCGACCTCGATCTCAACGCCGCTGCTTGTGTTGAAGACCCAGCCCGTTAGGCCACAGTCACGGGCTAATCTGAATATGAAAGGGCGGAATCCGACCCCCTGGACGACCCCCTGGACGGATATATGTCTTAGCTGGCGAGCTTCCGGAGCCACTCTATCCAACTGCTCAGGCCCTCCCCCGTCTTGCAGGAGACCTCGAATATAGGCGCGCCGGCATTGACCGCATGCACACCTCTCTTGAATCGCCGCATGTCGAAGTCGATGACAGGCAGCGTGTCGATCTTGTTGAGTACAATTGCCGTTGCAGCAGAAAACATTCCGGGGTACTTGTACGGCTTGTCGTCCCCTTCAGGCACCGACGCTACGACCACCTTTGCGCTTTCCCCCAGCTTGAACTCGGCAGGGCAGACAAGGTTCCCCACATTTTCCACGAAAAGGAGGCGCGCACCCTTGAGGCGCAATCCCTTGACAGCCTTTCGAATCATTGCCGCGTCGAGGTGGCATGCGCCGCCGGTATTGATCTGGACCACCGGTACTTTTTTTGCTCCCACCTTTTCGGCGTCGAAGGTTGATGCAATATCCCCTTCCACCACGGCCACGGGCAGGCCGAGGAGGTCAATCGTTTTGAGTATGAGGCTGGTCTTGCCCGCGCCCGGAGATGCCATGATATTTATGGCAACGACACCGGCCTCGTCAAAGAGCTTCTTGTTCTCCAGAGCCATCTGATCATTGGCATCAAGGATGTTCTTAACGATCTTGATCTTCATCATTCGTCCTCCACGTCGATACTTTCTATGTAGCATTCCCGTCCCTGCATGACCTCGCCGCCTAGATTGCCGCACTGAGGGCAAGCCCAGTCCCCGTTGTCAAGCTTGAACTCGAAGGCACACCGGTTACAACGGACGTGTGCCAGGACCTTGTGGACCGTGAGAGTCGCCCCTTGGGCTGCTGTGTCTGCCGCCACGACGTCAAAGCAGAAGCGCACGGAGTCCTCAACGATGCCCGAGAGTTCCCCGAGCACAATCGTAATACCCTTTATCTGGCGATCTGACGCGCTCTTCAGGGCTATGTCAACTATGTTCTGCGTAATGGCAAGCTCGTGCATGGCGTCTCGCGCGTTACCTTCTCGCTCTCCCCTGCGGCTGATTTGCACCAGGAATGACACTGATAACTCACCGAAATTATAGCATGTCGGCTCATAACTCGCAACCGCGCTCTAAAGAGCCTCCGCCTTGCATTTACGTGGTGACCGTGCTTATGTTTACAATATCAGTCAAAAGAAGGCGTTTGTGACCATACGCCAAAATTCTATAAGGGAGGCCGGACCATGAAAGACATGACAACATTGCATCTGAAAGTGCAGGATCTTTGTAACTGCTATGCGCAGACCGATCCGTTGAAAGAGATGTCGCTATTGAAGAAGGATGCAGATAAGGAAGAAGCGGCCCTCAAATGGATCGCTCTGGCCGTACTCCATGGTGTGAACAACGGGGCAAAGCAGATTTCAATTACGGAGGCTCCCGATGGAAAAGTCAACGTAATAGCTGAATATAGAGATGCCGAATTACCGTCTCCGGGCTCAGACATCGGGAAAAGGGCCATCAAAGCCCTGAGGGCAATTACACATATCGAGGAGAAAAGGGGAGAATTACCCCTGGCGCTGGGTATACGCGATAGCAGTCTTGAGGTGAAGGTCAAGGTGAAGCAACAGGAGAACGCAGAGACCGTCACGCTGAAGTTTGGAAAATAGGTTTTTCGGTGAAAGTCTTTGCCTTTAACGGAAGCCCGAGGAAAGGTGGAAATATAGATTTGCTCCTCGCCGAGGCGGAAAGAGCCGTGAAGACCGCGGGCGGCGCGGATTATGCGCACCACGAATGGACGCGGTTTGACCTTAACAGCATGAACATAAGGCCCTGTCAGGATTGCGGCGGCTGCGAAAAAACCGGTGAGTGCGTCATCAAAGATGACATGGTCGAGATACGTCAGGCTATACGGGACGCCGACAGGATTGTTCTCGCCTCTCCTGTCTTTTTCTTCGGCTTGTCTGCTCAGACCAAAGCAATGATCGATCGTTGTCAGTCATTCTGGTGTGAAAAGTATCTCTTGAAGAGACCGATCCCCGAGGGGCCCTCTGGAAGAAAAGGACTTCTCATACTCGTAGGCGGGATGAAAAAGGAGATAGGCATACAGTGCTCAGAAACGACGGCGCGGGCTTTTTTCAGGACAATCAGTATTCCGGAGCACGAGACATTGGGGTTTCTCGACGTGGACGAGAAAGGCGCCATAGTGAAACATGCGACTGCCCTCGGGGACGTTTATCGTGCCGCCGAAAGACTTGTCACCGTGGGAAATCAGTAGATAGATGGGGGCGAGGAAGAACTTCAGCGCGATTAAAGATGTCCATATAGAGATCTGTCTTAACGAAGCTGTGGAGTCCCGACAGACAACCGGCCTCGAGGAGGTGACTCTAACAGCTGGCTTTGCGGGCTTCTCCGCATCCGAGATAGATACCGGAATTCACTTTGTGGGGAAGCACGTCTCGCTCCCGCTTCTCATCTCTCCGCTGACGGGTGGTGGTCAATCATCGGAAAGGATCAACAGGCATCTGGCACTGGCTGCGAACCAGCTCGGAATCGGCATGGCCGTGGGATCGCAGAACCCGATGCTGGAGGGTAAGGCCGAGCCCGACTCCTATCTGGTGAGGAAATACGCTCCTTCTATTCCTCTTTTGGCCAATCTCGGTCTTGCTCAGGTGAAGAGGGGCAGGGAGTACCTGCTTCGAGCCGTCGAGTCGATAAGGGCCGACGCCATTATTCTCTATGTGAACCCACTTCAGGAAATACTCCAGGAGGGCGGAGAGGCTGATTACACCGGTGTCCTGGAGAAACTCGAGGAAGTCCTTGACGGTTTTCCGTATCCGGTGCTGCTCAAAGAGGTTGGCTTTGGTTTGCCCGATGCTTTGCTCACATGGGCGGGTTCTCGAAAGATTGCCGGGGTTGATGTTGCAGGATTGGGCGGTACCAACTGGGCACGTATCGAGGGAAGGATCAGGGGCCGCGATTTCAGCGTCTTCGAGGAGTTAGGTAGACAGACCAAAGAGGTGCTTCTGGCAGGCAGGATACATCTCAGGGGCGATCAGTATCTGATCGCATCCGGCGGCATCAGGGCAGGGCTTGATATGGCGAAGGCGCTCGCTTTGGGTGCACACATGGTCTCTATGGCCCTCCCTTTTCTTAAATGGGCCAACGTTTCTGTCGATGAGGTCGTGCGCAATGTGGAGCAACTGCGAGAAGAGTTGCGCGTGGCGATGTGGTATACCGGCTCGAAAGAAATCACCGCGCTGAGAGGTAAGACCGAACAGCGGTCTATCTAGTCTATCTCGTCGTCTGGTCTATCTGGTCTCTAGACGAAACAGACTAAATAGACCAGACAGACTAAATAGACGAGTTCCTCGTTGTTTCTCTCATCGCACCTGGTCAGTCAACTTGTAATACCGGTCCCGATACCACGCCACGGGAGAAGTCTTCTCCGACATAGTATAGTCGATTGCTTCTGCCACATAGACCGTGTATCGACTTACGGGGAATGAAGTAATTACTTTGCACTCGATGCTGGCAAACGCGCCCTTTATAGCGGGAGCTTCCACCTTCGTCCCCGGCTGCGTGCCGATGCCTAAGAATTTGAACTTGTCTACTTTTTTCCCGTGAAGTGCCCCGAGCTTCTTCGCAAGACCCACCTGCTCCGTCGATGCTACATTCAAGGTGAACTCCCCGGTCTCTTCAATGAACTCGTGAGTCATGCTCTGTTTATCGACGCTCACAACAAGAAGCGGAGGCTCTTCGGAGATAAACATGCAGGTTGCGGTCATTGCATCACTTTTGCCCCTTGCGGCGGCGGTTAGAAGATTGACGGAGCACGGCATCACATGGCTGACTCTGGGCTTGCGTTTTTCCATACAGACCTCCTTACCTTAGGATATGTCTTTTGGTGGAATGTAAGACTGCCCGGTTATGATGTCAATCGGCCTTGATTCCTCACTTTTCATTGCGTCTTCACCTCTTCAATAGTACACTGGTACAATTGGTGATAGAGAGAGGCACAAAACCTTTAATAAGTTAGAGGAGAATTACCATGAACAGATTGATGCTCATCGCTCTAATGTCGGTATTCGTTTTATCAGGCTTTACCGGTGTTGTGCTTCCGGGCAGGATCCGGTAACTTTAAAGTTTGCCGAAATCCATGACGCTGATTATCCAACTACTATCGGAGATTTTGAAATTGCGAAACTGGTCAAAGAGAGAACAAACGGCAGGGTTATTATCGAAGTCTATCACAGCATGAAACTTGGAGATGAAGCGGCGGTAATCAAAAAGGTGCAGGAAGGGGAAATTGATTTAACGAGAATCAACATTGGACCTGTCACCGCGTACGTTTCAAGTTTGAACGCCTTCTTGATGCCTTATATTTTCAGAGATACGGACCACATGCTGAAGGTCGTAAATGGACAGGTAGGAAATGATATTCTCCAATCGGTTGAAAAAAACAATTTCATAGGGTTTGGATGGTTTGATGGTGGCACAAGAAATTTTTACACAAAAAAACCGGTAAGCTCCCCACGTGACCTGAAGGATATGAAAATAAGAACTCTGCAGAGTGAGCTGATGGTCGCAATGATTCAATCTTTCGGAGCAGAAGCGATTCCTATGCCCCATAGTGCGACCTATGAAGGCCTGAAAAGCGGAGCACTCGACGGAGCAGAAAACAACTATCCCACTTACGATGAGACAAACCATTATCAGTTGGCCAAATATTTCATCGAAGACGAGCATACGAGAAATCCGGATATAATCATCGGCAGCAAAAATGCTTTATCATCAAAATTATCCGCGGAAGAAATAGAAATCATCAAACAGGCCACGAGAGATGCTCAGGCCCTGCAGTTCAAGCTATGGGCCCAGACGGTAAAAACATCAAAAGACAAGGTCGTTGCAGCCGGATGCGTGATCACCATCGTAACGCCCGAACAAAAAATGGCATTTGTTGATGCGGTGAAACCGATTTATGATAAACAGCCTCCGGAGATTCAAGATCTGATAAAGAGAATCAGGGCGGTGAAATAACACGCTATAAAGCGGTCATCCCTGAACAGAGAGGAGATCATAAAAATGGACCACCCCGCCAGTAATCCCTATGAAACACGTCCTACGCCGGATGGATATCTGACATATCAGATCATCCCCGTCACCGATAGCTTACCTCCAACAGACATCGCTCCTGGAAATGGTGAGGGTAGAAACAGAACCGGCTCACGCGGCTCGCTGGGCCTATTCTTTCTCGCTGATCTGGGCCTCAGGAAGAAGCATCGATTTCCGGAGAGGCATTGGACACTTTCCATTTCATCCAGACTTTCCCGGCGACGATGACCCCTACGGTGAACATTGCCTGCACGACGTAATTGGTGACTTCACCGGGCCGAAAAATCTTCGTAATAAAAGGATCGCCAATGACCATCTCGCCAGCCACTCTGCCCAGCACAGCTGCGCCCAGGAGCACGATGATGGGAAATCGATCCATCAACTTCGACAGAATGTTGCTGCCGAAAACCACAATCGGAATGCTGGTTCCCAGTCCGATCACCAGCAATAACAGATTACCCTTACATGCGCCGGCGACGCCGAGCACGTTATCCAGACTCATGACGAGATCAGCGACAAGGATCGTGACGACTGCTTTGCCCAGGGTATGTACCTCTTTCTGGTTTTCATCCCCGGCGCCTCCTTCAACGAACAGCTTTACAGCGATCCATGTGATTAACGCACCACCGAGGAATTTCAGAAGAGGTATCTCGAGGAGCTTTGCGCAAAAAAAGGTGAGGACAATCCTTAGTAACACCGCCCCTGCCGTCCCTATCACTATGCCGCGGAGCCTTTGCTTGGGGCCGAGAGACCTGACTGCCATCGCGATGACTACTGCATTATCACCTGACAGGATGATATTGATGATGAATATACTTGCAAGGGCAACACAAAAGCCGGTATCGAAAGACACATTCCATACATTACCCCAGTTCATTAGTTCCTTCCCCCTTAATTTTTATCAGAATTAACGCTGAGGACCACGGCCTAGGCCCGTGGGTGAAAGCGTAAAGTCCTTTTTAGGTCCCCGTCCTGGGTTTCAGTGCCACGGGCATAAGCCAGTGGGTATCTGCTCTCCTAAAACGAAAACTGCCTGCCACCTCCTTATAGTGTTGCCACTTTCCCTGTCCGAACGACGACTCACAGTCCAAGCAATGGGGCCTGCGTCCGGAGCAGAAGCTTATCACGATTTTTCCAGAAATGGCAAGGGGGTTTTGTTTTAGCTTGTGAACATACCGGGAAGCGCAGCAAGTGCGAGAAACAGGGTTGGGTTTCTGCACGGGACACCGCGCTGGCAGACATGGTAGAATGTGAGGAAGCCGCCATGAGATGGAGGAATGTTATCCTGGATTTTGACGGGACACTCGTTGAGTCGCAATCCATTTTTGTCTCCTGCGCAAATGAATTAGGCGATGCGTTCGGCTATGGACGGATTGAACCGGGCCCGGAGCTTCGCGAGAAAGACTCCCGTGAGGTGCTGGTCCGCGCGCTGGGCCTCCTGCCTGAACAGGTCCCTTGCTGGGCAGAAAAATTCAACGTACTGTTGAGTAGAAGCATGGAGAGGGCTGCTACAGTCAAGGGCATGAGAGAGGTTCTGGCAGCGCTACGAAAAGACCACTGGATCGGGATAGTGACATCGAACGAAGAAGAGACGGTGAGACACATTCTGACCAGAGACAGCTTTGAGCCGGTCGATTTCATATGGCCTGATGCACCTATCTTTGAAAAGGAGAGGGCCATCGAGGGGCTGATCACAAAACAAGCCCTTTCTCCGGAAGAGACAGTTTATATCGGGGATGAGGTGAGGGATATCGATGCCTGTCGAAAAGTAGGCATCAAGATCATCGCCGTATCCTGGGGTTTCAACTCGGAAGCAGTGCTCAGAGGAAAGGAACCAGACTATCTGGTCCAGGCACCGATAGAGCTGCTCACGCTCTTAGACGTCTCTTGGCATTAACGGGTGTCATTCTCCAGGTCTCCGCTTTTCTCGTCGCCGAACCTTGGCGGACTGCGCAAAAGGTCGGTTACAGCCCGGCCACGTATCGACGAATCGATTACCAAGCGTAATAGTGGCTGTATTGAGGACAGATAGGAATGTCACTCTCAGGGAGCAGTTTTCACTCTCGTTCACCTGCTACTCCTCGCACACGGGCTTCTCGGGCGAGTGAAGGTTGCCGTCTGAAAGCGCGCGGAATCTATTTTTCCAGAACCTGCTAAAAAAGCTGTCTTCGCTATTGGTACAACCAACCTTCCCAAGAGGGCACAAATAATCAGCCATAAAGCTTTTTCAGAATCCAGGCCATCCTCCGTCCGAGGGTGGTCGCTATCTGTATTCCCTCCTCGTCCTTCTCTACCTCACCCTTTTCCTTGGCGACGCCGAGCGCTCGACCAGCAATAATGACGTCGTTGCTTAGGAAGAAATGATTCATCGCATCAACCGTGTGCATGCCTCCTGAACGACGGAAGCAAGCCAGGGCTGCTCCAACCTTGTTCGTGTACATTCTCCCGTTTGCCAGACCGACAAAGCCGGCACGGTCAACCAGCGCCTTCATTTCTGGAGTCACATCCTGAAAGTAAACGGGGGAGCCCAACACGATGCCCTGAGCCTCTATTATCTTTTGGATATACGCGTTGGCCGCATCCTTTTTCACGGCGCACTGCCGGTCCTGGTTCTCGTGGCATTTGAAACAAGCGATGCATCCCCCAATCTCCCTCTCTGAAAGTTGCACAAGCTCTGTTTCGATCTTTTCGTGCTCGATCTGTTGAAGGAGATGGTTGATCAAAGTGGTCGTGTTGCCGTCCTTCCTGGGGCTACCGTTGAATGCGATGACCTTCATGTCGATTCTCCTTTCTAACGGTATTGGTTGAACTACTCTAGTACGGCTCATTCTATCACTTTCATGAGTAGCGCGCTACCAGCTGTTTGTTGGCTACGTAAGGATTGCCAGGAGCTGCAGGATAGGCCGCAGCGCCTTGGGCATCCTTCACGGCAGCGCCGGTTCAGCTTCCAAGCAGATCTGTTTTCTGCTTCCCTACACGCTTTGGTCCGGTGGCGGGGTTCCCGGCGGTGTAGGTAACGTCAATGGCCACCTCAGCCAAAAGGCGTTGTGGGCGATGAGAGCGGGCGCCAGGACGCAAAGGTTGAGATAGATGATGAGTATGTTTATGTCAGCCGGAAGTTTCAAAGCCGCGATGCTGCCAGCCGCAGGCCCCAACATCACATCACAGATGGCGATCCAGACAGCAGTGAGGATAACCACAACTATGAAGGCCGCAATTGCCCTTGTAGCGCCAGTAAATTTCGTGATCCCCCAGAACTGGAAATGCCATGAGTAGACCAGCGCCCAGAATACGATAGATGAAGCTACTGCCCCGAAAGAGAAGGTGGGACCCACGCCGATGGCCAAACTGCCGCTCCAGCACAGGTATGCTAAGATGTGCGCGAGAATGGTCTGGCCTATCGCTCCTCCAGGATGACCCCATTTAGTAAATGGCCACCCCTGGGTTGTGAACACAGGGCAGAATACGAAAAACCAGGCAATCGCCCATACAATGTATCCCGTGAGCCAGTTTACGTTGAGTGGACCCTTATGGTCCATCGGTGTATTGGCGAAAGGCGTTCCATCAAGGTTTGTCAAGAGGTTCCAGACGAGGATGGTAACAGCCATGACGACGACAAAGCCGGCCGCCATGGTTCCCCACGGGTGGAGGCGTCCCTTAAAGGGCCAGGTGTTCCAGTTTTTCCCATAGAGGAGCGTGCACCAGAACCCTATTGCGCCAAACCAGAGATAGAGAGGCCCCATCGGCCACTTTGGGAAGAGGTAGCGCATGATCAGCAGCAATAAAGCAGTAAATACAGCCCAGATTAAGGTCATCTTAATTCCCACCGCGAAACGTGACATCGCTGGCGTCCAGTTGCCTGCCGGAGGTGCACACGGAAAGCAATCCCCTATAAGGACCAGATGTCCGAGGGCAATGAGCATGATCAGAGCTGCCGGAAGCATCTTCAACACAAGTGATGCTGGAGGCACAGCATATACAAAACAGAGAGTTCCGAGGATCGTGATGACAATGAATTGAATGAGACCGCCTAGCCTCCCCTCCGGACCGATGCCAATCTTTGCTTCCTTTTCCTTTCCCATAACGTCCCCCCCCTTTTTTTAACTACTTCGCTGTCTCACGTGATACCCAACCGTTTAGTGATTCCCACCCAGTCACCTGTCCCCGGTCCTGGTCAATAGCTTCGCTCGGTTACCCGGCCTCGAATCTGTCGCGTGCTTCGAGCCCTTGAAGCCTCGGACCCCTGACGATCAGCGAGGCCGGTTGGCTCGGCGTGGTGTGGCTGGAAACAGCGGATGCCGCGCTGCCATCATTAGATGACGTTCGTTGGACCTAAAGCAATTGTATGAGGCTACGTACAGACTGTCAAGCAAAATATATTGGTTGTTTTTGACTGGGTCAACGCGACATCAGTGTATCAGCAAGGGCAACCAAGGGACGAGGGAATAGACATTGCGCGTATTCCGTCGCGGCCCAATCAACTTATCATGGCTCCAAGAGGCAGGGGACAGACTGAAAATAAGGGTTCGGCGACCCAGGAAGCACTAAGTCCCCCTGCCTTTCTTGGGGCAATCTTACCGCCTCACAAGACCGTTATACATGAATTAATGGTAGGAGGAAGAGCTTTTCAACTTGAAAGGTCTCGAAAATCGCTTGACAGAAGCGAACACCTGGAACAGAATTGTAAATAGGAAGGTAAAGCATCCACTTCTGATCCCGGTCTTGTCAAAACAGACAAGGACGGGGTCGCCCGGCATTCGTGGGAAGGGAGGCATGGAACCGAGGTTCGCCCTTCGTGAGTGACAAGGCATGAAGGAGGTGCGTCGTGTACTTCATTACGTTTTCGAGAAAAATGGGTGCCAATGGATCAGAAATCGCCAGGCGGGTCGCGGGAGAGTTGCAATGCAATCTCTATGACACGGATGCCATCGAGAACACGGCACGGGAAATGGGCTTTCTCAAGGATGTTCAGGATGTTGACGAAAAGGTGCCATCTTTTTTTGAGAGGTCTTTTTCATCACGCCCGCAGATGCACCTGGATCGCCTGATGGCCGTTATCTATGAGCTGGCGAGCAGGGGAAATGCCCTATTCCTTGGACGAGGGAGTCATATCCTCTTGCGGGAGTTCCCCTGTGCCATGCACGTCAGGGTCACCGCCTCGCTGGAAAAACGCATCCAGAACCTCGCGGAACGAGGCTTCCAAAGGGAAACGGCTACCAGGGCACTCCATAGAACCGATCACGAGCGAGCGGCTTTTATCAAGTTTGCCTTCGGCGTGGACTGGGATAACCCCGAGCTATACGATCTTGTGCTCAATATGGACCATCTGACGGTGCCGTTGGCGGCAGACATCGTGACGCATATGGCCACCACGGAAGAGGTGAAAGCTCGCTCCATGGATGCGATGCAATCGCTCACAATGATGGGCCTTGCCAGGAGGGCCGAGGCTGCCCTTATCGAGGGAGGTTTTTCGCCACCCTATGTTTCCGTTTGCGCTTTCGAACCCTGTAAGCTCCGGCTAACAGGAACCGTGGGCGTGCCTTGGGAGAAAGCAAGTGTAGAGAGGATCGTGAAGGGAATACAGGGTATTACATCTATCGATAATCAAATTCAAATAGCGGCAGCGTTCAGCAAGGGAGCATAGATGAAGCGGCACCAGCCGACATTTTTCCCGATGCTTTAGCAGACCTACCGTACACCTCCTGCAAAGAAAGTGTGAAAGGCAGCGTAAAGAAGCACACATTACCGCTTGAATTGGTGCTTTTTTAAGGAAGCGGTAATCCACGTATTCCGAACAAGATTCCAAGCTGTCTCCCCATTGGTGGTCCTTCAGGCCACCTGTCTATGGGTAATGAAGTATTTCGTGACAGAGACTCCTGAATTCCGGTCACATGTTGACTTCCCCGGAAAAGGTACCTAGGTTAGGCCCAGAAGCTTTAATTTGCGGATGAGGACCGCTGGCGTCAAGTCAAGTCTTCTCCACCGAGATCCGTGAGGCGTTCTAAGGTCATCATCTCCCACATTTGCATATGCACAGCATCCATTCAAACCGGATAGGAGAGAGATAGATGAATACGAATTCGAAAGAGCACATGGTAACCCGCGAGGCCTCTCAGGCCAGTGCCGAGGAGCGGTTGAAAGAACTTGGCATCAAGCTCCCGGCACCACCTGAGCCGTTCGGCACTTACGTGGAAGCGGTGCAGACGGGCAATCTGCTTTTTCTGACCGGGATGCTTCCCACGGAAGGCCGCGCGGCGAAATTCATCGGGCGCATCGGCGCGGAGTTCGATGTGGAAGCCGGGCGCAAGGCGGCTCACCTCGCGGCGCTCAACGTCCTTGCGGTCGCGAGGCAGCATTTGGGATCGCTCGACAACGTCACGCGGGTCGTCCGCCTCGGCGTGTCGGTGGCCACCTCCGGAGACGTCCGCGATCAGCCGAAAGTCGCTGACGCCGCTTCGGAGTTGCTCCAAGACGTCTTTGGAAAACAGAAGAGCCCTTGCCGCCTGGTGTATGGCGTCGCAAGCCTTCCGCTCGGCACCCCGGTCGAGCTGGAAGTTATTTTCGAAGTAGCAGGGTAAAAGGAGGATGTATGCCAGACAAGAAAACAGCAATTGTGACTGGAGCATCAGGGGGCATGGGCGCGGGTCTGGTCGAGGCTTTCCTGAAAGAGGGGTATAACGTCGTCGCAACGTCTCTCGATGCCAGTCAATCGTTGACTGCGTCACCCAGCCTGGTTCTTGTCGATGGCGATATCGGTAAGCAGGAGACCGCTGCCAAGGCTGTCGAAGCAGCGATCAAGCACTTCGCAACCATCGATGTTCTCGTGACTAGCGCCGGAATCTACTACGTCAAGTCTTTCACAGACTTTACTACCGAGGATTTCAATGCCCTGGTCTCGGTCAACCTGCTGGGATTCATCTACATCACTCAGCTCACGGTAAAACAGATGCTGAAGCAGAAATCGGGGTGTGTCGTGAGCATCACTGCGTCGCTTGCCGATAACCCGATCGCCGGCGTAAATGCCTCGGTTTCGATGATTACGAAGGGGGGCCTGAATGCAGTGATCCGGCATCTCGCAATCGAGTATGCAAAAGAAGGCATCCGCTTCAACGCCGTAGCCCCGGGCGTCGTGGACACGCCACTCCACAAGGACGATCCCAAGGACTTTCTTAAGACGTTGCAGCCAATGGGGAGAATCGCCAGCGTAAAAGACATTGTCGACGCTGTTCTCTACCTGGCACACGCGGGTCAAGTAACCGGAGAGGTACTTCACGTGGACGGTGGTGCTCACGCCGGCAAATGGTAATCGTGAGGGCGCTCTGCCGGCCTGCGCCGAGCATAGGTTCAAAAACTTGGCGTTCAGACGATAGTGTCACCGCATGGCATCATCCTGACCGTCTCAAAGGCCAGCTTAGCCAAAGGATAACGGTCACCAATCTTTTATGCGAAACTCACATCGCTGATGTCGATGGAGACCATCAGCATTTCCAGGATCGGCATGCGGTCGGGTCCGCGAGTATAGGCGCGACGCTTAGTGGGCAGGCGAATACCATTCGCTACCGTGTAGTCTGACGTCAGTTGGGCCGCGGCAAATCCGCCCGCGATATTCACGTTATAGTCATGGCGCCGCAACATCAGATCCTCACCGAAGAAGAAATCTTGAACGAGGCTGTGCGTTTCGATCGATGCAGGGAAGTATGCGCGCAACACGCGCCACATCTCCGAGCCCTCCCGCCACGACTCGGTCTCCTCGACTCGGACGCCGTCCATCCCAGTGTACCGTCTCCACCATGTTGACCCGGTCGCATCGATCTTCACAATGACCTCTCCCTTACCGGGTACCGGGTCCTTCGCATCTTCAAGCTTCATCGCCGCAGGAGCGCCTAGCTCATGGACACGTATTTATTGCCTCGGTACCCGTTTACCTCTTGGGGTAGGACGTGAAGATGTAGTCGTTTGCCTTTACAAGCGTATGGCACTGGTAACATACCTTTGCGAATGAGCTGTCGCTCCCATAAGGCTTAAACGTATCGGACGCTGCATCATAAAGAAACTGGGCATATCCCCATCCAGTCGTATCCGGGAATCTCTTGGAATCCTTCTCGATGAACGAAACCGATTTTAGGGTGTCCGGCACCATCACCTCATAGGGGGACACAGGGTTCTTTTTTTGGACCATTCGATCTTTACAATCATGGAGCCTTCGGGAAAAGGCTTGCCATTGCCAGGAATGCCTTCCTTGTACGCGTTTATCATGATGGTATTCCCCAGTATAGCCTTGATCCCACCATCGGTCTGACTCACTGCGACATCCTGCCATGTTTCATATCCTCGGAACTCAGAAAACGCGACCCCGTTCGGCGCTTTTAGCGTGAATCTGTCCTGCGCCGCAAGGGCCATGCTGCCCAAGAAAGCGAGCACTACCATAATAATCACAATTGCCGGGACGTTTTTATTCTTCATCTCCAATACCTCCCTTTTTGTTTGCCGCTCACTGATTGTTGAATCTCCTCTGTTTGATGATTGCTTGCGAAGTGCGGCCTCAAGCCGGGCTTATGGGCTGTAGCGGTGTACATCACATGTTCGAGCTGGGTCATGGCAGGCGCCTTCCTGAGGTCAACGTAGCCATCAGAACAAGCCGAGTCAATGAGTAAACTCCAAATCCACCGCCTAGGCTTCCCATACCTCGTCTTTTACCCTCCGCATAGTGATTATGATCGAGAGAGCCGGTCTTCAGGTATCAAGAAAACACTGGCAAAAGGGGGACTATGATCAAGGACCCGTGCCTACGCGCCGCGGGCCGTACTGGATAACCGCCACTTCCTCTCCATCAATGAGCACACTTCCTACGCGGTGGGTTAGGGAGTCGTTACCATCAACGGTCACCAACACTTTCCCCTCACCGTGCTCCTGCTTGACGGAAACGGTGATCCATGGAAATTCAGTTCTTGCACTGAACGTGCACGTAGGCGCGGAAGCTTTGACCTGTACCGCTGCGGTACCGCCGAAGACATCAAAAAAGTGGACGGTGTCCGGAGAGACCGAAAACGTGCACGAGGCATCCTGGCCGTAAGAATTGGCGCCCATCAAAGTAACGAGGAAAATGATACAGAGCACCACCGGTCCATTTAGTCTATTTGGTCTCATACGTATCTCCTTCCAAAAGACTGCTCTCAACGGAGCCACCAGATTCTTTTAGTTACTATAGTCGGACCATAAGCACTACACGTGCTGATATCAACCGGGTTTATCTGGCTTGCCCGGTTTATATCGTTTCTTTAGTTCCTCTAGTTTATTGACAGCGTACGTCACCCTGGTCCATTTGACGGTACTAAGCAGACCAGCGGAGTTGTTATCTTTCGGGCTTGCCGCTGACGGTTCACGGATCAATCTCGTCTATCTGGTCCGGTTTATAGTGTGATAGAGGGGACAACGCGATAGGAACAAAAGATGGATAACCAGCCTGACCGGACCTACCGGCCCGCCCTTACCTTTTCTATTCCGTCGGGTCTTTTTTGCCCTGTCTATGTTTTACCGTGGCTTCCACCATTACCGCCCGTAACAGTGGTTGAAAAAGAAAAGAGCAAATGTGAAGACTTCAGGAGGACTGTGCACACCGTTACGCAGTCCGGTGGGTAATGGGAGTAATGGCTGACAAGATTTTTTGATTCTTTTGGCAAAGGTGCAGCAGGGCGAATTAACAGAGTGGAGTTATCATGCCAATATTCATAATATACAGTTACCAAAACCGCAATCTTGTGAAAAAATCATTTCGACATGATAAGATTTCAGAAGACGAACAGAAACCGTGTAATCACTTGTTGGTCACGGTTAGTACAGGCGCTCAGCGCCAGGATTCGGCTGCCGGCGAGAAGGGTAAATGTGGAGTCGCAGGTATGAGGATTTTTAAAGGAATGTGATATCCATGAATAGATTATTTTTCTTGTTTCGGATGGCGGTGGTTTTTCTCCTTTTTGCAAATCTCTTGTCTGCTCATGCTGCTACTCTTTCGCTTAAGCCTATAGGCAAACCTCGCCCCTTGCAAGGCCCAATTTTTGGAGTTTCTACAACGGCATTTTATGAACATCTTCTGGACGATCCGGTCAAAATAGCCGTGTTGAAAAAGATGTCCATTGGTCTGGATCGTTTTCCTGGAGGCTCAGATGCTAACTTTTACAATTGGCGTACAGGACTGATTGAAATCCAGGCGCACCCCTTCAGTTCCAGCGTATGTGCAGTTTTGGGCCAAAGCCGCCACAAACATCGCCCGTGGCAAGCCAGACGGCGTGACGTTTGAACAGTATGAATCTTTTTCTCGACGGATTGGGGCCCAAATAATCCTTGTGCCAAATCTGGAATCCTCAAGTGTTGCCGATCAGGTGGAATGGTTCAAGCGCCTGGCCGGCGAAGGCATCGTTCCGCAGCGGATTGAATTAGGAAATGAATTCTGGGTTGCGATGGGTAATGATCCTACAAGCCTAGCCCGCTGGCCCGATGAACCGACGAGCATGCGGATCATGAAACAATATCTGGATGCCTTGAAGCCCTACTTGCCCGCGAATGCCAAAGTCGCGGTACAGGCTGCTGCAGGCGCCCTTGATGTGCGAAGGGGAAAGTTTGGGCAACGGCTCCGACAATGGGATGAGGATCTACGTCCGGAACCCTGGTTTGATGCTGTTACGCTGCATCTCTATCCCCGCTTACGCGAAGTGATGGGAGACCCTGACGCAGGGATAACGCCACCAACGCCGGGGAATGCGATGGCGCGCCTAAAGGCCATGATGGCTCGGGTGGATGAAGGAGTTGAGCGGATCCTTCAGGACATCGAACGTCGCCTGCCCGGCAAGGAGCTGTGGATCACGGAATGGAATACGCGCGGAGCCAATCCGGTGACCCAGCGCGGCAATGCCGTTGAGCCAATGTCTCCTGCGATGGAGATGCTGACCACGACGCGAATGGCGTTGGTTCACCTGCGTCATCCCTCGGTAACCGCTTCACTCTTTTTCATGTATAGTTTTAGACCGCGAGATCCCCATGCGATGTTTGTTCCGGATGGCCAGGGAAGCTACGCCCCGGTTCCCACGGCTGCCGCGCTGCACTGGTTGAGTGAGGCGGCCAATAGTGGCGGTTCTTTCCAACGCTTAGTGCAAGAAGGCGAACATCCGGTTGCCGGTGGCGGAGCGAAGAATGAATCCTATTTCCCAGTCGAGGGAGGACTTTTCGAGTCTCCGGGACGTACGGTGCTTCTCGTTGAGAATGTCTCTTCTACCAGTTTTTCCTTTGACCCTTCAACGTTGGTCAAAGGACGGCATCCAAGTCGGGTCGGAAACCCTCGCCGTGTCAGACCTTCTCAATCTCGATAGAACAGCTGCAAAAATAGAGACGCAAGATCCTGCGGGGCCAATCGTCATACCGCCATTTTCCTTGACCCGAATCGTCTGGAATTAAGAGTTAGCTTATTGCTGGCCGGATTCATCTGGTTTATCCCGGAGCAGAACCGTGACGCGCCCTCCAGGTAAGAAAAGATTGATTTTTCCACCCCATCAGGGTATAGAGAAATCTGCTGCAACCAGTCGTAGGGTGCTGAAACCAAGGAGCCGGTACATGAATGCATCAATTGCCGTCGTAACCGGGGGAACCCGGGGCATTGGCCTGGTCATTGCCGATCGGTTGTTACAGCGGGGTTTTTCACTGGCGATAACCTATAAAGATGATGAAAAATCGGCTGAAAGGGCTATGCAATACCTGGATGGCCGCAAGACGGCGGATCAGCACGTCCTCTTGCTCAGGGGAGATGCGGGCGACCCGGATACGGTGGCCGGCCATCATCGCACCGTTCACGGCGAACTCGGGCCGGTCAGTGTTCTTGTCAACAACGCCGGTATTATGCCCGCGAAATCGCTCGAAGAAATATCCGTGCAAGAATGGGATGAAACGATTCGTATCAATCTGAGCGGCGCATTTTACTGGTGTCGCCAGGTTGTGCCGGGCATGAAGGAGATGAAATTCGGCCGTATAGTGAATATATCATCCATAGCAGCCAGGGGTGGCGGCGTGATCGGGCCGCACTACGCGGCTTCCAAGGCCGGAATGTTAGGACTGACGCGCTATGCGGCGAGAGAGTTGGGTCCGTATGGCGTTACCGTAAATGCTATTGCGCCGGCCTTTATCGGAGATGCAGGCATATTCGCAGACTGGTCGGATGAAAGGAAGGCCATACTCAAGGAGAAAGTTCTTGTGCCTCGGCTCGGAACATCGGATGATGTGGCCCGCGCCTTTGAGTACCTGCTCGATTCGCCCTTTGTGACGGGGGTGACCCTCGATGTGAACGGCGGCTCATTTATGATTTAGGATTCCCGACGGAGATCCTAAAATATTCCCGCATTGACGCCCTCGGCGATTGTGCTGCCAAGCTCAAAACATCTCGCCAGCATTTCTTCGGTTACCTTACCCGTACAGAGAATCGGTTTCTGGACCTTTTTTAAGCGATACCCTCTGCAGATCCGTTCGATGTGGTTTAACGCACCTGATCCGTCATTACCTGCACTGATAACGACACAGAAAGGTTTCTTGTACACAGTCGCATCATCCTTCAGTTCTTCATACGTTCTGTCGAAAAAGTCTTTTACTGCGCCTGCCATGTACCCAAAGTATTCCGGGGAGCAGATTACAACAGCGCTGCAGTCTTTCAGATCCCGCGCCACGGCGTCAACGGCTTGCTTAAGAATTGCCCTCGCATGCTCTGTTTCATCCACACCCTGTGCGACAGCCCTCGCCAGTTTCTCCGTATTGCCCGTTTGAGAATGGAATATAATGAGTATGTCTGCCATACCGAATGATATTCAGTTTACAGGTTTAGTCCAAGCCTTGCATTCCGCAAGCCTCCGCCACAATTTCAGAGATACCCCTTACAGGAAGGGCTCTCTATTCATGCCTGGAAGCCTTTTTGGTTTTCTTTCGTGAGACCTGAGCACCCCTCTTCCCCTTTTCAACTCTTTTAATCCCCGCTGTAGGCGCAAAGAGATCCCCGCTGAGGCGTCTCTCGATTATTACCCGGGTGAGGAAGCTTATCACGCTCTTTAAATCTCCCGGATCTATCTTCCCCCGTGCCTTTGCTACATTCAGAGCGTTCCTCGTCATCCCTGCAAGTTCAGCGATGTCCTTTACCGTATACCGATACTCTCTTTTTGGTTTGTACGGCTCCTGGGACCCTTTTCTAGGCATGCTCACCTCCTGTGGTGCCCCCTTGTGCAGGGCAGTAAGTTCATTAGCGTGACATAAAGTAATTAGCCATATTGATGAGGATTTGCAAGAGGAATCTTCATGGTTGCGACAGGATTCCGGGTCTCCATGACAACCTGGCGCAGATTTTTAACTGTTGAAGGCGAGACAGGAATGACGGCGACGGAAAGCAAAATGGCCAAGCGGAATGGCAATGTTGACAAGGTGTATGAGCTTGTTATAGGCTACATAAGTTTGCGTAAACGGACGCATTTTAGGGAAAGCCGGAAGGGCATCCGGATGGCCTGACCCGACAGAGGAAGTCTTGTAAAGTGAGACTTGGCTATACGAAAAGCAGAAATGGTTTTTCTGTAACGTTTCGGCAGCATCTGACGACTTATAATATTGGAAGCCCCCGAGCTCTATGGTCGGGTTTTTGCATAAGACATGATCAACATACGGACATCGCATCCGACTTAAGGGAGCCGGCCCCACGTGGCCAGCGCTCTCGATGAGGCGGTGATTCCGCACGTAGTTGCGACTCAAATGGGCCGGATAGCGTCCGAGCCATTTTTGTGAGGATGACTGCCATGTCCACGGAAGAAGCGGAAGAGAACAGATCACTTGAGCAGCCAGGTCCGCGGCCGCCGCGCAAGCGCTGGTGGATCGTGCTGTTGGTGGTCTGTCTTCTGGCCCTTGGGATATACGCTGTTCTCGTCAGGACGGGGAAGGTGCCGCTCGGGAACGCGGGTAATCAGGGTAAAGCCCCTGCCCCCGGCATCCCCGTGGTGGCGGTGCAGGCAAAGAAAATGGACTTGAATATTTTTATCAGCGGGCTTGGCTCGGTCACCCCGGTCTACACGGTAACCGTAAGGAGCCGCGTTGATGGTCAGTTGATGGATGTCCTCTACAGGGAGGGCCAGATGGTTAACCAGGGAGACCTGCTGGCCACGATCGATCCCCGGCCGTTTCAAGTCCAGTTGACGCAGGCCGAGGGGCAGTTAGTCCGTGACCAGGCCCTGCTGAAGAACGCCCAGGTCGACCTTGAGCGGTACAAGGTGCTGTGGCAGCAGGACTCAATTCAAAAGCAGCAGTTGGATACCCAGGACGCTTTGGTCCGCCAGTATGAGGGCGTAGTAAAGACGGACCAGGGGCAGATCGATAACGCTAAGCTGCAGCTCATCTACTGCCGCATCACATCGCCGATCACCGGCAGAGTGGGCTTGCGCCTCGTGGATCCGGGCAACATTGTCCATGCGACCGATACGAATGGTCTCGTTGTCATTACACAGCTTCAGCCTATTACCGTCGTCTTTCCCATTCCGGAAGACAACCTTCCCTTGGTGCTCGCGAAGATCAAGACTGGGAAGCAACTACCTGTCGAAGCCTACGACCGTGACGAAAAACGCAAGCTGGCAGAAGGATCATTGCTCACCATCGACAACCAGGTCGATCCTACGACCGGCACGGTCCGTTTCAAGGCGATCTTCCCGAACAAAAATGATGAGCTTTTCCCCAGTCAGTTTGTGAATGCCCACCTGATGGTGGATGTCAAAACCGACGCCACCGTGGTGCCCGCGTCAGCGACCCAGCGTGGTCCCCGGGGCACCTACGTCTATGTCGTAAAGACTGACAACACGGTCAGCCAGCGCCTGATCGAAATGGGAGAAACCCAGCGGGGTCAAACCGTTATCAAGTCTGGAATCTCGCCAGGTGAACTGGTGGTCGTGGATGGCGCAGAAAGGCTTCGAGACGGCGCAAGGGTGGAGGTGAAAGTCCAGACGAGTGATGCGACGCCAAAAGGCGGCCGATGAACCTTTCCCGTATCTTCATCCTGCGGCCGGTCGCGACCACGCTGCTGATGGCAGCCATCATCCTGGCGGGCGCTGTGGCTTACCGGGAACTGCCCGTAGCTGCGCTGCCTCAGGTTGACTATCCGACCATCCAGGTGCGCACCTTCTACCCGGGCGGAAGTCCCGATGTCATCGCTTCATCGATAACAGCGCCGCTGGAGCGCCAGTTCGGCATGATGCCCGGCCTGACGCAGATGACGTCCACGAGTTCCAGCGGGGCTTCGATCATCACGCTGCAATTCACATTGGAACTCAGCCTGGACGTTGCCGAGCAGCAGGTTCAGGCTGCGATCAACGCGTCCTTCACGTACCTGCCGAAGGATCTTCCGATCCCGCCCGTTTACAGTAAAGTAAATCCTGCCGATGCTCCTATCCTCACTCTCGGTTTGACTTCCGATTCGTTGCCCATGCCTCAAGTCGAGGACCTGGCAGACACGCGCTTTGCCCAGAAGATTTCCCAGTTGCCCGGCGTAGGTCTTGTGAGCATCAGCGGCGGGCAAAGGCCGGCAGTGCGCATTCAGGCCAACCCTAAAGCCCTCGCTGCCTATAACATGACCATGGAGGACCTGAGAGCAGCTATTGCGGCGGCCAATGTCAACCAGGCAAAAGGCAGCTTTGACGGTCAGCGGCAGGCCTATATCATAGGTGCCAACGACCAGCTTTTTTCGGCTAAGGAATATCGATCCCTGGTGGTCGCCTATCGTAACAATGCGCCGGTGCTGTTAACTGACGTGGCCGAGGCGATCGACGATGCGGAGAATGTGCGACAGGCTGCCTGGATCAATAATTCTCCCGCGGTGATCGTCAATATTCAGCGCCAGCCCGGAGCCAATGTTATTGAGGTTGTGGACCGAGTCAAGCGCCTGTTGCCTCAGCTCCAAGGCTCATTGCCGCCCACGGTGCATGTGTCGGTGCTGACGGACCGGACCACGACTATTCGCGCATCTGTCAAGGACGTGCAGTTTGAGCTGATGCTGGCGGTGGTCCTGGTCGTGCTCGTCATCTTTCTTTTTCTTCGAAATATGGCTGCAACCACAATACCGAGCGTGGCTGTTCCTCTATCCCTTGTCGGAACCTTCGGCGTCATGTATCTGCTCGGTTTCAGCCTGAACAATCTGTCCCTCATGGCCCTCACGATCTCGACCGGCTTCGTGGTAGACGATGCCATCGTCATGATCGAAAACATATCGCGCTTCATTGAGGCGGGCGATTCGCCGCTGGAGGCGGCTCTCAAGGGGTCTAAGCAGATCGGCTTCACCATCCTGTCTCTGACTGTCTCTTTGATCGCCGTGCTGATTCCACTCCTTTTTATGGAAGATGTGGTGGGACGCTTGTTTCGTGAATTCGCGGTCACGCTCGGGGTGACTATTCTTATCTCGGCTGCCGTGTCGCTGACCCTGACGCCGATGATGTGCGCACGGCTGCTCAAGCATACGCCCGAGGAACAGCAGGGTCGGTTGTTTCGCGCCTCCGGACGGGCATTGGACAGGGTCATCCGATTCTACGGCCGGACATTGCGCTGGGTGCTTGCGCGTCAGAAGGCGACATTGCTCGTGGCCGCAGGCACGCTGGTATTTACTGTGCTGCTTTACATGTTCATCCCGAAGGGCTTTTTCCCGGTGCAAGACACGGGGCTTATACTGGGTATTTCCGAAGCTCCGCAGTCGATATCATTCGATCTCATGGCAAAGGAACAGCAGGCGCTTGTCAGGACGGTCCTTGAAGATCCCGCGGTTGAGAGCCTCTCTTCATTCATCGGTATAGATGGCATCAACACGACCCAGAACAGCGGAAGAATCCAGATCAATCTGAAGCCGCTCGAAGAACGGAGGGTGAGCGCGAGCGACGTGATCAGGCGCCTCCAGTCACACCTTTCGAAAGTAGAAGGGATCAGACTTTTCATGCAGCCTGTGCAGGACCTGACCGTCGAGGACCGCGTGAGCCGCACCCAATTTCAATATTCACTGGAGGATCCCAACATCGATGAATTGAACACCTGGGGTCCCAAATTCGTTGAAGCGCTGAGCAAGAACACTGAATTGAGAGATGTGAGCAGCGATCAGCAGGACAAGGGTTTGGACCTCGCGGTCACCATTGACCGCGCAACAGCCGCGCGCCTCGGCATCGCTCCTCTCGACATCGACAACGCGCTCTATGATGCGTTCGGACAACGACAGATTTCTACGATTTTCACACAGTTGAACCAGTACCGTGTCATTCTCACGGTGAAGCCCGAATTTCAGCAGGGTCCTGCAGGGCTGCAGGCGATGTACCTTCGCTCGCAAGGCGGCGGGCAGGTGCCGTTAGGGACGATCACTCAGACAACTGAAAAGAGCGGACCCCTCGTCGTCACACGCCAGGGACAGTTTCCAGCCCTTACTATATCATTCAACCTTGCTCCCGGAGCAGCTCTTGGAGAGGCGGTGGACGCGTTTGAGACGACTGCGAAACAGATGAACATGCCGGCCAGTATCCAGGGAAGCTTTCAGGGCACTGCCAAGGCTTTCAGAGCGGCGCTCGCCAACGAACCTCTTTTGATCCTCGCCGCGCTCGTGACCGTCTACCTTGTGCTCGGGATACTTTACGAAAGTTATATCCACCCTATCACAATCCTCTCCACGCTACCGTCAGCCGGCGTAGGGGCAATACTGGCTCTTCTGGCCTGGCGCACCGAGTTGTCGGTCATCGCGATTATCGGCATCATTCTGCTCATCGGTATTGTGAAAAAGAACGGCATCATGATGGTCGACTTTGCCTTGCAAGCAGAACGCGAAGAAGGGAAAAACCCCGAGGACGCCATCTATCAGGCCTGCCTGCTCCGGTTCCGGCCCATCATGATGACCACCATGGCTGCCCTCCTCGGGGCCTTGCCTCTGGCCGTGGGCCGCGGCGTGGGCTCTGAGCTTCGCCATCCTCTCGGCATTACCATCGTCGGCGGACTCATTTTCAGCCAGATACTCACCCTTTATACAACACCGGTCATCTACCTTGCGTTTGACAGGTTGGCGATGCGCATACGGGGCCGCGGTCTGTCTAACCCGAAGGAAGACCAGCCATCTTTTGACCACTCATGAATATTTCGGCCCTGTTCATCGAGAGACCCGTCGCCACAACGCTTCTGACCATCGGGCTTTTCCTCGCAGGGGCGGTGGCCTTTGTCCTGCTTCCTGTATCACCGCTGCCGCCTGTCGATTTCCCCACGATCAACGTGCAGGCCAATCTTCCCGGCGCTGACCCAGAGACCATGGGAACGTCGGTTGCCGCTCCTCTGGAGCGGCAGCTCGGACACATTGCCGGCGTAGCCGAAATGACTTCTTCAAGCACCTACGGCCAGACCAGCATCACACTCCAGTTCGATCTGAACCGGAACATTGACGGCGCTGCTCGTGATGTCCAGGCAGCGATCAATGCGGCGCGGGGGTTTCTCCCCCCAAACCTACCGCAAAACCCGCGCTACCGGAAATTCAATCCCGCGGATGCGCCGATTCTGATCATTGCACTTACGTCCGACTCGATAGACACACCACAGATGTACGATGCGGCAACGAGCATCATGGCGCAGAAGCTCTCGCAGGTGCGGGGAGTCGGCCAGGTGTTCGTCTGGGGCAGTTCGCTGCCGGCCGTCCGTGTCGAACTCAACCCGACAGTGCTCAGCAAGTACACTATCGGTTTGGAGGACGTGCGGACTGCCATCGCCAACACCAATGTGCTTCGGCCGAAAGGGCAGCTCTCCGACGGGATCAAGACGTGGGAAATCCAGACCAATGACCAGCTCCGTAGGGCATACCAGTATTCGCCCGTGATCGTTGCGTTCAGGAACGGGGCGCCGGTAAAACTGACGGACGTCGCCAGCGTGCAGGATGCGGTGGAAGACCTTCGCGCCTCTGGACTTATGAATGGCAAGCCCGCAGTTATGGTTGTCATTCTCCGCCAGCCTGCAGCCAACATCATAGATACGGTAGATCGCGTGACCGCTCTGCTGCCGCAGCTGGAAGCATCCCTGCCGGGCGGCATAAAAACGTCAATCGTTCAGGACCGGACCCCGCCCATTCGAGGGTCGCTACGCGACGTGGAACGGGCGCTCCTCATCTCGGCATTTCTCGTGATCCTGGTCGTCTTTGCTTTCCTGAGGAATATCCGCTCCACGCTCATTCCGGGCGTTGCCGTGGTCGTCTCTCTCGTCGGCACGTTCGGCGTAATGTATCTCTTCGGCTACAACCTGGACAACCTGTCGCTCATGGCTTTGACCGTTGCTACAGGGTTCGTCGTGGATGATGCCATCGTCGTCCTCGAGAACGTAACCCGTCACATCGAACAGGGGATGAAGCCCAGGCAGGCAGCGTTCCTGGGGGCGCGGGAGATCGGTTTCACGGTCCTTTCCATGAGCACTTCCCTGGTTGCCGTTTTTATCCCCGTCCTCCTGATGGGAGGCATGGTCGGCCGTCTGTTCCGCGAGTTCGCGGTCACACTCTCCGTGGCAATCGGTCTTTCCCTTGCCATATCGTTGTCGACGACGCCCATGATGTGCGCGCATGTGCTCAGGGCGAATGAGAGGCGCCACGGCGCCGTTTATAGGGCGAGCGAGCGGGCCTTTAACTGGATGCATCGTCGCTATGAGATAACGCTCGGCTGGGCCTTGCGCCACCCCCGAATCATGCTCGCCGCTCATTGTGCTGACTGTCGTGACCAACGGCTGCCTCTTCTGGATCATTCCAAAAGGTTTTTTTCCGGAGCAGGACACGGGTCGGATCGCCGGCAGCATTCAGGCTGAGCAGGATATCTCGTTCCAGGCCATGAAGGAGAAGATGGCTGCGGCGGTCGATATCATCATGAGCCGATCCGGAAGTGCAGGACGTGTCCGGTTACACCGGCACGGGCAGCGGCACAAACGTTGCGGGACTCTTTCTCACCCTGAAACCTTTTGAGAAACGGAAATTGAGTGTGAGGAAGGTGATTGACAGGCTTCGGCCGAAACTTATGGCTCTCCCGGGTGCGCCGACCGTTCTTCAGGCGGTGCAGGAGCTTCGTATCGGCGGAAGACAAAGTCGCGCACTCTATCAGTATACGCTGATGAGCACCGACCTTGCGCAGCTCATGGCCTGGGCTCCGCGCATGACGGCGAAGGTGCGCACGCTTGCCTCAGTGTGTGGACGTCAGCAGCGATCAGCAGAACAGGGGGTTCAGGCATATTTAGTGATCGACCGGCCGACAGCCTCGCGCCTCGGCATTACGCCGGCACTTATAGACAATACGCTCTATGACGCGTACGGCCAAAGTCAGGTCTCCATAACCTACACCCAGTTGAATCAGTACCATGTGGTAATGGAAGTTGCCCCTCCCTTCTGGCAGCGGCCTGAAACGCTGCGGGACCTTTACGTGAGGCCTCCCAATGGACCGATGGTGCCGCTCAGTGCTTTCACTCACTATGAACAAACCCCCACGTCACTCTCGGTAAATCATCAGGGACAGTTCCCTGCCGTGACCATTTCGTTCAATCTCGGTCTCGGGTATGCCCTCGGGGATGCGGTAATAGCGATCGAGAAGGCCAAGCGCGAGATGGGAATGCCGGATGCGATACGGGGGCAGTTCATGGGCACGGCTCAGGCCTACGAGGCTGCTCTGGCCAGCGAACCGCTCCTCATCCTTTTTGCGCTCCTGGCGGTCTATATCGTTCTCGGCATCCTTTATGAAAGCTATGTCCATCCGATCACGATCTTATCCACCTTGCCCTCGGCCGGCGTGGGCGCCATGCTCGCGCTGCTTGCGGCTCGTACTGAACTTACCGTCGTCGCGGTGATCGGCATTCTTCTCCTCATTGGAATAGTGAAGAAGAATGGTATCATGATGGTAGATTTTGCTTTGGAAACGGAGCGCAGAGAGGGAAAAAGACCCGAGGAGGCGATCTACGAGGCCTGCCTTTTGCGGTTCCGGCCGATCATGATGACCACCATGGCCGCGGCGCTCGGTGCTTTGCCTCTGGCCGTGGGAACAGGGGTTGCGTCAGAACTCCGCCGGCCGCTTGGCATCACCATCGTCGGCGGACTCATTTTCAGTCAGGCGCTCACGCTCTATACGACGCCGGTGATGTACCTCTACCTCGATCGTTTCAGACTCTGGATGAAGGGTAAGCGCGGAGAAGGGCGGTCGGGAGTGACAAACGAAATAGCGACGGGTCCGGAGGGCCTGTGAACTTTTTGGGGGAATGCGATGCTGCACTGGTACGATAGATTTTTTAAACGTCCGCGTCTTTTATTTCTATCTCACCGGATGCGTTGCAGACGGCGTGGTCTCGCCCTGGTATTGGCCGCGGCCACGACCATCAGCCTTTTCACCGCGTGCGCCGTGGGTCCCGATTACGTCAGGCCTAAGGCCGAAGCACCGGCGACGTACAAGGAGAGCGGAGGGCTGGAAGCAGGCTGAGCCCCAGGACCATCTCGTTCGCGGAGCCTGGTGGGAGATCTTTAACAATCCCGAGCTGAACGCGCTGGAAGAGCAGGTCAACATTTCGAACCAGAACGTGGCCGCTGCAGAAGCGCAATTTCGCCAGGCGCTTGCGCTCGTTCAGGTTGCGCGAGCGGGCTACTTCCCGACGGTCACGGCCGGGGCCTCTGCTACGCGCGCTTTGAGATCAGACAACGCAGGCGTAGGTAATCCGAGCACTTCGGGAACTACCATCAATGATTACCTGGCGCCGCTCACCGCCTCCTGGGCCATAGACGTATGGGGCCGGGTTCGCCGTCTCGTCGAAGCCGGCACGGCAAGCGCCCAGGCGAGCGCAGCACTGCTCGAATCGGTCCGTCTGCTCACCCAGGCCCAAGTCGCGCAAGATTATTTTCAGCTCCGCACGTTGGATGCGCAGAAAAAACTTCTGGACGAAACGACCATCGCCTATCAGACGAGCCTCAAACTGACACAGAACCGGTATGCGAGCGGCATTGCGTCCAGGGCAGACGTGCTCCAGGCGGAAACTCTGCTCAAGTCCACCCAGGCCCAGGCAATAGACATCGGGGTGCAGCGTGCGCAACTGGAGCACGCGATTGCTGTGCTTCTCGGCAAACCCGCATCCCTTTTTTCCATTCCGGTCGTGCCGCTTGGCGCACTCCCGCCGGCCATACCCGTTGGTGTGCCCTCGGAACTGCTCGAACGCAGACCTGATATTGCGGCGGCCGAGCGAAATATGGCAGCGGCCAACGCCCAGATCGGGGTTGCAAGGCAGCCTATTACCCAACCGTAACCCTGAACGGGTCAGCCGGTTACGAAAGCAGCGACCTATCGAATTGGCTGACGTGGCCAAGCCGCTTCTGGTCGCTTGGAGCAGGGATATCGGAAGCGGTTTTTGAAGGGGGGTTGAGGAGGGCTCAGACAGCGGCTGCGCGCGCAGCCTATGACGCGACGGTTGCATCCTATCGTCAGACCGTGCTCACCGCATTCCAGCAGGTGGAAGACAACCTGGCTGCGCTCCGCATCCTGGAGGGGGAGGCACAGGTGCAGGACGGGGCGGTGCAGGCGGCCCGGCAATCGGTGACGGTGGCCCTCAACCAGTACAAGGCGGGAACGGTCAACTACCTCACCGTCATCGTGGTCCAGGCTCAGTCACTGAACAACGAGATAACGGCGCTGGCGATTCAGGGCCGCCGGATGACCGCTGCCGTGAACCTCATCCAAGCCCTCGGCGGCGGCTGGAGCGCATCCGAGCTGGCCGCAGACAATGATAGACACGTCGATCCACGCCGCAATCGGTTCACGCGACTAGGAAGACCGACTCATTCCATTCGCTAGGACGACCGCTCCGCCACGACGGCACTAGGACAGTCAGTTGCACCTCGAAGCGAGAGAGTGACAGCTGCACGTCCGAGTGTCCAATCTGTGCGATCGCTCCTAGCCCGAGGGTCTGAGTGCCGATCGTCCTAGCGTCAGCGATCTGGCTTCAGCGCGTCAGACGATATTCGCCGACTTCTCTACGACAAGCACTTTAGCCAGCGTCTCCAAAGAGCGTTCGTGCGCTGCTTTGTCCGCCGAAGAGACGCAATCGGATACTATCACCGGATAAAACCCCCTGTTGGATGCATCACGCGCGGAAGACTCGACACCGATTTCGGTGGCTATGCCGGTAAATATCAAAGTGGTTATACCCCGATTACGCATCATATATTCGAAATTGGTCCCGATGAAGATGCTCGCCGTATGTTTTTCAAGGACTATGTCAGCAGGTTGAGGTTTGATCATCTCGGGTATTTCCCGCTCTTTTGAACCTATTGCCATAAAAGGAGGCAGCTTGCTCACATCGTCCACATTGAAGCGCTTCATCATCGAATAATAGCGCCATGAGGAATCAAAACCTTTAGGGAGAGGGGTGATCAGTGTGTAAACCACCGGCATCGTCTTTCTCAATTTTTCGATAAGGCTTTTCAGATTAGCCAGAAATTCCTCTTTGTTGAATATCCTGTCCACCAATCCATTTTGCACATCCCACACGATGAGACAGGAATGTTGCGGCTCAACCATCTCCCGGACGTTTTCATACACTATAACCCCATTTGCATTCTTCATGCGTCTACCTCCTTCTTTAGGTTAATGAAGCGCCTTGTTTTCAGGCGATTTGCTCAATTGTACCACTGGTCCAGAGAGCATCCAACAGGAAAGTGATCACCCAGTATTGCCTTTTCTCATGACACGCAGTATGATCTCGGAAAACAGTCATGGCGCTTAAGAAGTGTGGGGTTAACGGAGCGATGGGCATGCCTGAGCGATTTGTCAGTGAAGCCATCAAGCCAGTGGTTGCCACGTGTGACACTGCGCGCATGGCAGCAGGGGAGCCTGGCCTTCCGAAGGAGTTCATATGGCGGGGCCGAACGATAAAGATTGCGGCCTTACTGCGCACCTGGCGCGAAACCGGAAAATGCCGCCACGGCAGTCCCGAACTGTACGTTCGCAAGCACTGGTTCGAGGTAGCCACGACCTCACACGGCCTGATGAAGATCTATTTCGATAGGCAGCCTCGAGATAGGCGCAAGGGTGGAAGATGGTGGCTCTTCAGCGTGCGCGGCCCACAGGAAGCTCAACAGGACGCTTGAGAAGGCACGGAAGATTATATTGTATTACATTAACTTGTTTATAGGTCATATAATTATATATTAAGTAATATATAAGACACAGAATATTTCATGTATTGTAGCTAAATTGACTTTTGTATTATTATAAGGATATTAATAGATGCTATTTTGAACCGCGAAAACAAAAAAGGCCGAAAAAAAGAAGAAAGCGGCCCCGGTTGTGCTGTTGGTTGACCCTGATGCTCTCTCAGAATTGGATGATGACGTTTGGTTGCCTGATGGGCAAATTATCGCTTAATATAGGCGTTGAGTCCGATAATAACAGGCTTGCCATCCACTTCAGCACTGGTAACGATATTCCCGTGCGTGCTCGCGACTACAAGGGTCTTACCGGATGACGATGGTGTCGGCTTTTCCAGGTCAATTTCGATAAGGAGTTTGTTCTCTTTGATCTCCACTTTCAGGGCCATGGTTTGTTCTCCTATTCAGGTATTGAGCATCACTTTACCTGCACGGCCCAAATGTGTCAATGAAAAATCAGGCGCTCCATGAAATGTTACGTCTACATCATCGAATGTTCCGATAAGACCTTATACACAGGTTCTACCAACAATATAGAAAAGCGCATCCAAGAGCATAATAATACCAAGGCTGGAGCCAAATATACCCGGGGTCGTCGGCCGGTAAAGTTGGTCTATGTCGAGATCTGCTCGACTCCTTCCATCGCTTTAAAGCGAGAAGCTGAGATAAAGAAGTTATCCAGAGCACAGAAATTATTGCTCGCGGGAAAGGGTGACGGTTGAAGAACCGAACAATCCTGCTAGGGAGTATCTTCCTGCTCTTAAGGAGACTGGCGGGTAGAAGCTCTGTCTATGGAACGGATCGGCATGACCCGACCTAAGACCTTGCGCGGTCGCCGTTGTGGAGAGGCTTCCCCTCTCTGAGACGGCTTATACGCCGGCCTTACGTCTCTGCAAACCTCTTCCAATACATCGCTTACGCTCTGAATGAGATCGTGCGGCAGAGTGGTATGGGTCCACTGGTTGATGAGAAACCGATAATCTTTGTTGCCATTAAGTACGAGGACATCACCCCGCCTTACCCTCTCCACATACCATCCGGGGATCACGAGGACCGGCTTTACAGGTACCGGCTCACCAACGATTTCGGTTAACCATCGTGAAAGCCATTCAGCCTGCCTCTTGGCCTGGTCAAGGAAGTCTCTCCCGATCCAGTCCGGGAACCTCAAGGTGCGCCCATCGTAAACAACGGTGGCGTCCTCCGAGCCACGCCCCCTTTCAGGCTTTGACCGGCCCTTCGTCTCGACCGCAAAAACACCATTACGTCCAACCACTACATGGTCGATATTGAACCCTTTCGCTGGAACGTCATGATACACCCTGTATCCTGCACCCATCAGGTTATTCAACTCCTGCCCGACCGCCATCTCGCAATCCAGTCCGAGGCGGTAAGCGTGCCTTTCTTTGAGCAGCCTGCGTATCTGCTTCCCGAAATAGAGACTAAGGACAAGCAAGGTCAGACCGTAGATAATGGCTGTATGCTCGCCTTCCTTAATAACACCAAAATAGCTCCGGGTAAGATAGGACGCATAGAAAAAGAGCGGCATCATGGCCATCGTCGTCGCGTAGCAGTCGATCTCGATAGTAAGCTCCTCGATTCGCTTGAGAAGCGAATGGCCTGGTGCTCTCAGCAGGTCACGGGTCAATGGACATCGGTAGCCCTCCCTTCTTGAGCTAAGCCGAGAGAAGAGAGGTGAGAGGATGATGATGGTGCCAAGGAATATCAATGAAGGTATGAGTCCTAAGAGATAGGATGTCATGGCTGTTGGCCCCTCCCTCTTTCTTTTATCGGATATCTGGCGCATGAAATAAGCTGCGGGCGAGGATTGAAGATTACCTTTTGCAACCTTCTATCAGAAAGAACTATTTGATTTTAACGTGGGCCTTGTCGGGTCGGACGATGGTAGGCTGCGAGCGATTTCCATGACGCAGAGTGAAACCCCCGAAGGTTTCAGACCGAGGGCAATTTCGCGACATTGTTGTACCAGTGCTCTCCATATGCTTCTCTGCCATACAGGAGAAGACAGGCCCTTCCACTTGGCACGAAATCGGTGATGTGACGTGCAAGAAAGGAGGCAACCGCGGACGGTGAATCGTCTATCGCCTCTAGTGCATCAATCTCGCAATCGGTCTCGCTATTGGCCTTGATTTCAAGGAGGCGCTCGAAGGAAACGGGCAGGCGGCAGTAGAAACAGAGTTCAGAGCCGTATACCGCGCGTATAAGCCCCGTCCCATACAAAGAGCCATCGAGGATCAAACCGAGTTCCTCGCGCACTTCTCTTCTGAGGGTGTCGAAAGGATCAGGTTGACTGTCCAGGGCATCGACCTCCCGTTCCATGAAACCTGCTATCACATGGTACCTTCGCCGACGCGCATCGATTCGGCTCCTTTTTTCGAGAACGATCTGCCCATCGATGGTGACGAGGGCAACGGAAACGGAGAGCGGGTTTGCCTGCGGTGCGTGCGGGAAAGCAGCCACGAAGTCGCTTGTCCCGCTGCCGATACAACTGCGAAAGTCGATATCGGAGAGTGTGAGAGAGAGGCGGCCATCCGTCCAGACAAGGCTGTCAAGGCGGAAGACGCTGCCATTGTAAACCGTGAGCCCTATATCCCTGCACGCCCGAACATACGTCTCCCAGGCATTTTCAATGAAGTCCTCGGCGGACGGCTCCCACCGGATACGAACACCGGGTCGGTAGTCGACACGGACCAAATCATCAGTAAAGATACCTTGAGCCAGTACTTCGAATTCTTCCATGCTTCAGCTGAAAGACTAGGCGTTTATCCCTTGCGTGTGCAACCATCCGTCAAAAGTTATGCAGCGTAACAAACAACTGCAGTTCCGTTAAGCGATTTCGGAGATCGGGGCTTCCTGCATCCAGATTTCATGCATGGACCGGTATAGGTCCTCACTGACCGAGACCTTGTACGGAGTGGGGTTAACGCCTCTCATGTGATCCGGGCGCATAACGGAAATTTGATCAATGACATATTCACGGATTGTATCGAGCGGGGGGAAAGCGAAGGTTTGACGGCCATCCCACACGCACTTATGAAGAGGAATGATGTTTTTTGGCACTACGTAGGCACGCTTCGGTTCGCTGAAAGGGTGACGACACAGAATTCTTTCTCCGATTCTTGGAGCAGGTTTTCCTACTTCAATCATCAGGTCTATCAACGGGTGCAGATTGTCGCCGACAAGCCTATAAGCCTCCTTCCGCCCGGGAATCGTCATTTTGTCGGGCTCATCAGAAAGCTTGATTCTTGGATGGCCATTTATGGCAACGAGCTTGTAGACGCATCCAAGAGCCGGCTGCGCTCGACAGGTAACCAGATGCGTGCCTATGCCGAAGACATCTATCTCATGCCCTTGTTGTCCGAGAGAGAGGAGGATCGATTCGTCGATATCGTTGCTTGCCACGATAGAAAGTGCGCTGAAGGATTCAATCGAAAACGCTTCGGCTGTTCTTCTTAGCAGCTTCCTGATTTCTTTTGAAAAGTAAGCGAGATCGCCCGAATCGAGTCTGATGCCGATGGGCTTATGTCCAATGTGAATGAGCGCCAGGGCGACGCAGATAAAGTTCGGCACGCCGGATTCCAGGGTATTGTATGTATCAACAAGTGCCAGGAAACCCTCGGGGAAAGCCTGCGCATAAGAGATGAACGCAGCGAGCTCTCCTTCGTTGGTATGGCTATAGCCGAGTTGACGGCGATACTGAAGGACAAGATCGAGAAAATTATGCTTCTTGCCGTCGGGTCCAGCCAGATCGGGATTGGTGATCTCGTCCAGGCCAAAAAAAGAAGTGACGTACGAATGTGCCATGGTCCCCTGTGTCGGAAGTCCGAAGAGTTGCCCCGCCCGGACATTGCTCGTAGCGTTAAATCCGCCGATGTAGCTATACCTGGAAGCGGAGACAGCCCCATCAGGTCCTTGAGCGCGACGGAGGCCGAATTCAATCAGCCCCTTACCCGGGCCGGCCGCCAGCCTGAAACGGGCAGCGTTTGTCGCGATGAGACTGGGATAACTGGTCAGGTTCAAAAAAGTCGTTTCCTGCATTTGGGCAATGGCCAGCGGTCCTTCCACCCGGATAAGCGGAATTCGAGGAAAGACTACCGTGCCTTCCGGAATCGCGTAGATCTTGAGTTCAGAGCAATCGATGCTCTTGAGCCAGTCAAAGAAGGCGGGCTCACAATGGCGCATGGGTCCCGGCACGCGTAAATCGTCCGCCGGATATGCCGTCGACTCCCAGTATTCCACCCCGCAAGAGTCATAACGAAATTCTTCAAAACCCCTGGGGGTCTCTCTGACAAAACCGTTCTTTAAACCGGCCTCAAAGTCGAGCCGCAATTCTTCTTTTCGGCGTACGATGCCGTTCCGCAAATAGTCGGTATCGGCGTCCGTAAACCTAAATGCGTGCAGGGAGCGTACAACTTCTTCGAGTCCGGCAAAGATGGCGAATTCGCCGCCGAACGGGTTTCTCCTGAAAAAAAGATCGAATACCGCGTTGTCTTTTTCCTTGCCTTTTTTCCAGTACCCGTACGCCATGGTAAGTTCGTACAGATCGGTAAGCATGGGTCCCACAAAACTGTTTGATGGTCTCACCCGTCTTCTCCTTTTTACGTACGGCCCCTGCCCTTGCTCACTAAACCGGGATTTTCATCTCAACCGGGGCCCTTCTTAGCAATCATTAATATCTGTCCGGTGCCGCAAGTCTTATAATAGTATCGGGCTATCTTATTTAACCATAATTCGGGGGTGTAACCCAATAAGTTCGATTATTTGGCAGCGCTCTTAGTTGTCCGCTCTTGCCTTTAAACAATCCTGCGGCCTTGCCATTCGCCCAGACAGTGCTCAATATTTAAGTATAAGCTTGGCGCCTGACCAGGTTCATAAAAAGAATAAGGAGAAATAATTATGGGTTTACTTGTAGAGAAGGAGATCAGGGCGTATCAGCTCAAGACCAACATCACAGTCTGTCCCGTCTGCGCTACCGATGAAGAGAAGGCAGAGGAAACGCCGGTGGTTGCGGAAGATGTTATTCACGATCCAGTGCCTATGTATTGCGTCCGGTGCAAGAAAAAAATCAAATAAAGAGCCATGCGGTCCTTTCATGGACACGGAGCTCAAGCTCGTCGTGCGCCTCTTTCGGGGCTTGCTGAGTCTTCTTTATGCTGGTGATTCAGCGCCGGTGGTGATGAAGCAGCCGCAGGTTTGCGTCTATCGGTCTCCGGGTCTTTATCGGACCATCCTCATCGCGGACAAGATGACTCAGTAGCGCTATAATTGAATAAATTTATCATTTCGGCAAATGAGCCGATGATTTTTATGAAAGCATCGGCCGCATGATGCGGACGGGGAAAGACCTGGGGGCTTCATGCGTCTTTGTGGCGGATTAGCGGCGAACGAGAGCCGAACAGGCGCTGGAGTATGAAGAAATGACCGAATTGCCGTTCAGGTTGAAAGGAAAGATTTTCAGGAGCGCGATGCCGTTTTGCATGTATGACAAGAAACAGACACTTTTTGCTCAGTTCCAGAAATGTCAGGTGTCAGTCGTCCTCGTTTTGGCCAGACGCAAGGAGTGTCTGGAGAGGACGGGCATAGACCTTATCGATTTTTACAACGAGCGCGGCTTGCAGGTAATCCACCTGCCGATACAGGATTTCGGGGTCCCCCGCAAGGCTGCTGTGAAGCGGGCTCTTCGAGAGGTCATCAGACTGGCGAATGATGGGCACAACGTCGTCATCCACTGCTTCGCAGGTGTTGGAAGGACAGGGACAATAGCGGCTTGCCTCGCCGGAGAGATCTTTGGTGATTCGGGGGAGGAAGCCATCAGACGCGTGAGAGCGTGGATAGGGGACGGCTCGGTGGAAACTCATGAACAGAACAGGTTCGTGATAGAGTATTGCAGTGTCGTTTCAGCTTAGCCTGTATTACATTTAGTCTAACCTCATAGCGGTAATTCCGGCATGTTCATCTGAGGTGGCAGTTCCCGGATTGCCCGTGACACAGCAGAGCGTCACCATGGGCAGGTCACAGACAACGCTTACAGGAGGAAACAATGGAGAGAGCTACAGGGAGGATTAATCCCGCGGATGTGGCCATGAAGCAGGTGGAGATTGCGGCAGTACGTATGCCTCACCTGGACAGCGCAATACTGGAAAGGATCAAACATACGAAACGGGAGATTGTTGTGCATTTCCCGGCAAAGATGGATGACGGAAGCGTCCGGATCTTTACCGGCTACCGGGTACAGCATAATGATGCCCGGGGCCCTTTTAAGGGTGGACTTCGCTATCATCCTGACGTTGATCTGGACGAGGTGCGTGCCCTCGCCATGTGGATGACCTGGAAGGCAGCGGTCGTAAACATCCCTTTCGGCGGTGCCAAGGGAGGAGTCCAGTGCAATCCCAAGGAGATGTCAGCCCGGGAACTGGAGAATATGACCCGCCGTTTCACCTGGGAGATATCCCCCTTCATCGGCCCGGAGAGAGATATCCCTGCCCCCGATGTCTATACCAACCCTCAGGTAATGGCGTGGATTATGGACACCTACAGCATCATAAAGGGGTACTCGGTTCCCGGAGTGGTTACGGGCAAACCCCTGGAGTTAGGTGGATCTTTAGGTCGCTACGAGGCAACCGGCAGAGGAGTCTTCATCAGCACGTCAGAGGCAGCGAAACATTTAGGCATGCCTCTCGATGGAGCCCGTGTGGCGATTCAGGGCGCAGGAAACGTGGGAGGAATTGCCGCAAAGTATTTTCGCCAGGCAGGGGCCCGCATCATCGGTATTTCTGACTCCAGAGGGGGCTTGTATAATCCCCACGGGCTAGATGTCGACAAGGTGCTGGACTGCAAGAACCGTTACCAGTGTTTCATCGGACATGAGACAGGAGCAGACGAGGTGAGCAATGAGGAGTTACTGCAGCTGGAATGTGAGGTATTGGTGCCGGCCGCCCTGGAGAACCAGATCACTGAGAAGAATGCCTCAAAGCTCCGATGCCGGATGATCGTTGAAGGAGCCAATGGACCCACAACCCCGGAAGCGGATGCCATTCTCTTCGACCGGGGCATCTTTCTCGTGCCGGACATTCTGGCGAATGCCGGCGGGGTCACGGTCTCTTACTTTGAATGGGTCCAGAACCTGCAAGAGCTACTCTGGACCGAAGACGAAATATCTGAGAGATTGACCCGTATTCTCTCCAGAAGCTTCTCTGAGGTCCTGACCATTTCACAGAAAGAAAAGACGGATATGCGGACAGCGGCCCTCATCCTGGGCATTGGAAGAGTCGCTGAAGCAGTGCGGTTGAGGGGAATCTTTCCCTGAAAACGGCTGCAGGTCCTCTCAAAAAACCATTGACAGGCAGACCCGCATCAAATAACATTGCTGTATAGCTCAAGCCTCCACATTACATGCTTTTGAACAGAATCGAGTAAGATTACCCATTCTTCTTGTGAAGTAGATATCTCCGGCCGCGAGATACCATGCATTTTGGTGCGGGATTTCGGATACTTTGGGTTATCAGAAATCGATGGAAGGGGGTGATCACGCTTCCGGATAAGCAGCCCAGTTCTTTGTCAGCGCAAGAGCAGAGGCTGAACTAAACGCTAGGGGGAGGTTATGGTGAAGAAAAATATATTGATTGGAAGTGTGGCGATTTGTGCCGTGCTTGCTTTGCTTGTCGGGCCTGCGTGGGCCCAGGAAAAACCGATCAAGCTGGGTGTGATGTTCGTGAGTTCGGGACCCATGGGGGGCTACGGCAAGCACGGTTTCCAGGCAGTTCAGCTTGCCATAGACGAGATCAACGCCGCCGGGGGCATACTTGGCCGGAAGGTGACGGCCCTGACGGCAGACTCAAAGATGCAGCCACCGCTGGGTGTTGAGATTGCAAAGAGATATATTCTTCAGGAGAAAGTGGATTTCATGATCGGGCCGACATCGAGCGGAGTGGCTGCGGCTCTTTCGCCGGTAATCACGGAACATAAGATGATCCTTGTGCTGACCCAGGCTGCCGCGGATTCACTCACCGGAGCACAGTTCAACCCTTATATGTTCAGCACCTTGAGCAATGCGATGATGCACTCAAGGGCCGGCGCATATTTCGTGGCAGACAAGCCTTACAAGCGCTGGATGTGCATTGGGCCGAATTACAATTATGGCTGGGATTCGTGGGCCTCGTTCAAAAGCAAACTGAAAGAACTGCGGCCCGACGTGGAATTCGTGGGTGAGCTCTGGCCGAAGCTGACAGAGCCTGACTATACGGAGTTCATTAAGAAGATCAATGACGCCAAGCCGGATGCGGTCTGGTCGCCACTCTGGGGTATGGATGCAGTGAACTTTATCAAGCAGGCCTTACCGATGAAGCTATTCGACAAAATAAAATTCGCCTTTCCGGACGGTGCAGCCTTGGAAACGCTTGCTCCGCTGGGAAAGGATATGCCGGACGGCATTTATGTAGCTGCGCGCTATTTCTTCCTGACCCCTGATTCTGAAATGAACCGTAAGTTTGTTAAATCCTATTATGACAGGTTCAAGGAATGGCCGGATTACATGGCCGAAGAAACCTATGCAGGTGTGTACTTCATCAAAGCGGCTGTGGAGCGTGCCGGCACGACGGATACGGAGAAGGTGATTAAGGCTGTTGAGAGAGAGCCACTGGCCTGGGAGAGCCCGGAGGGCTGGAAGATTGTGCGGGCGCAGGACCACTCGGTAGTCGAGGATGTGGTGTGGGGTGAGACCAAGTACAGCGACAAGTATGGCTTTGCTATACTGAAGAATATGCAGGCCATTCAGGCTGAACAGATCTGCCGGACGCCGGACGAACTGAGGGAGGTGCGGGCGAACTACGAAAAGAGAATGAAAGAGGGCAAATAAGACTGAATCAAGGGTTAATCACCCTGCGTAGCTTATATTAGAGTTAACGCGGCAGATGGGCGGTGCCCATGACCAAAGCATCGCCGGCATCACCATAAGGAATCCCTTTCGTGAAGCGGACAGTCAGTAAAATATGGGTGTCAAGTGAAATCTTGAACACTATGGAAGAGAACGTGAACCTTCTCTTTCAGTGAGGGCCGAACGCTCAAGGGAGTAAACGAGAAAAGAAAGGAGGGTCCGATGGGAAAGCGCCAGAAAGGCAATCCGCACTTGAAACAGGCTGACTCTCCTCAGGTTGACGCGAAAAGGTCTTTCATGAAAGGGCAGGGGTTGCCCCCGGCCAAGAACACCGGTTGGTAGCAACCTTCCGCCCCTGTTTCCGCTCCGGTCTGCCTTTGCAGGCCTGACAGCTACTTGTAGACCCCGTATTCTTTGGTAAAATCGATCATGGCATGCATGGTGTCCGCCCTGCCTTCATCCATGGAGGTTCCCCAGGACATCATGTAGCCCCCGCCCTTTCCGACCGTATCGATGAGGTTCTTACAGTACGCCTTTACGCTCTCCGGTGTGCCAGTGAGTAATAGGCCGGCCGGGACATTTCCGCCGATACCGATCTTGTCCCCGATCGCCTCCTTAACCTTGATCAGATCGGTGCGGTCGAAGAGCCAGAAGCTGGAGGCCTTAGGGAGTTCCTTCAGGTACTCGATGCGCATGTTGTAGCTTCCCTCACAGAAGGGGACAGCGACGATGCCCTCTTCAGCCAGGCCGAGTATGACTGCCTTGAGGGTAGGCCAGTAGAATCTCTTGAACTGGGCATCGGACATAAACCCGTCCGCCCCTTTGTGGAGCGGTATGAAGCAGGTAGGGATCCCGGACGCGGCGGCACCTCGGATCGCCTGCTTGATGCAAAGTGGCGTGAGCCTCTCCACTGCCTTCTCAACCTTGTCCGGCTGCCTGTACATATCGATCATTATGGCGCGCGTGCCCCTTAAGGTATCGGCTACCATATCGAAGGGCGCCTTTGTCGCGCCGCCAAACATGCCCGGGAAACCCATAGCTTTCTGCCTCATATCAAAAGCGCCGACCTTCTCTATCCATGCCATTGCCTCATTTCCCGCATCGATAAGCGCCTTGAGGGCGCCCTGAACGGGCGGAATGCCGAAGGGAATCATCTGTACGGTGACGAGGACCATTTCCCACATGTCCGTGAAGGGGGAGATCATCTTCAAGGGCTCCAACGCCCCGAAGGCCCGCGGCATGTACGTCCTCAGCCAAAAATCGGTGGGATCGTCGATGAGGGCATCATACTCATCGGCCATCATGTATTCTCCTTCAACGTACTGATAGACCGACTCCTTGGGCAGGTTATGGCCAGGCCATTTGTACTGCTTGTAGTCGAGGATCTCAAACACCTTGCCCCACCCGATCAGGGGAGCCATGCCACCATAGTCGGGCTTGTAATCCTTGAGGAACCTGACGTGGGCATCGATCATCTTGTCCACGTCATACATGGCTTCGTTGGCTGTCACACCGTGCAGGCTGGTCTCAAAGAAGGTGCCCAGGGCCAGCACCGGCACCCGGTCCGGAATCTTTTCCAGGAGCGCCACATCCCTGAACCGCTCTACCGCCTTCTTGTAGGAAGCCTCAGCTTCGGGGCTCTCAAATTGGATGCCTTCGGCCTGCGCTCCATGTCCGAAATCTCGCTTCTCTCTTCTCTGCTGGTGTCACCTTCTTCTCCATCGCATTACCCTCCTCTCCAGCCTTTGGCTAATATAGCTGCATCATAGCGTCTTTCGCGAAGGCGTCTGCATCCTAAACGTTATCATCTGACCGTCAACCTCCCTCCCTGTCCTCTGGCCGCCTCAATCGCATCCGCCCCGGCTTTCATGTCCGGTAGGGCCAGGGATCCGAAAGATCGGGGTGAAACCGTGGATGGAGTCTCACCGGCCTGCCCGCAAGCCCCCGCGGTGAGACTCCATAACAGGTACCATCAAACCGTACATTATTTGGGCAGTGGAAACATCATCTCGGCAGTCTTCGGAAGCTTGGGACTATTCTTGTTGTAAACGACCTCCAAATCCCAAGGCCACTGCTTCCCCTTGACCCATTGCCCGCCAACCAGGGGGATTTCGCAATAATGCTTTTCGTTATACTTGATGTGGCCGAATACCGTGTCTACGTCGGTCTTGCCCAAGGCCTCGAGGATCTTCTCCTTGTTAAGGGTCTCGGCCCGCTTAATGACATCAAAGGCCATTTCATACCCCCCATACGTTAGGCCGATGGGCGGAATCCACTCTTTTTTTGTCTCTTTCGTCCAGGCGTCGCAAAGTTGCCTGGCGGTCTCGCCTGTCAGCGAGGACTTGTAGGGATGGTTGCGGTGCCACCAGACCTCTGTCGTCAAACCGTTCGCGAGATTGCCCCCAAGGGCCTCCATTGCGGAAGGGAAAAGAAGGGCTTTTGCAATGGTTGCGACTTTCGGTATGAATCCCTGTTGATGCATCTGTTTCCAGGCATTCGCCCAATCCGGAGCGATGAGAACGCCCGTGAGGATTTCTACCTTCTCCTTCTTAAAGGTCCCGATAATAGAGCTGAAGTCCGGCGTGCCAAAAGGGAACCTCCCTGGGTCCACCATCTTGTAACCCTTTGCAGGGAGCTTCGCTGTAAAAACCTTCGTCCATTCGATTCCATCCGCATCATTTGGAAAGAGCACCCCCACGACCTTGTTCGTTTTAGCCGCAACTTCATCCCACATCCCTATGAACATATCGGTGATGGCATGCACACCAAAATGAGTCTCGTAACTCCACTTGTAGGGACCTCCTGCGACCCAAGGATCAATCGGGCAGCCCACACCGACACAGGGCATCTGGTACCTCTCGCAGATGGCGCTGACCGGGTTCACCACATCGGGCGTATACATGGTAAGCATCAAATCAATCTTGTCATTAAGAATAAGTTTGGATGCCACATCAGCGGCCTTGGTGGGGTCACTCGCCGTATCTACTACTTTAAACCTGACCGGGATCTTCTTACCACGCTCTTTGATATAGACTCCTCCCAGTTTTGCAATCGCCTTGGTAACTCTTTCATTGACCCAGGGAGTCGCCTCGCCCAACCCAGCCAGGGGACCGGTTGATGGATCGGTATAGCCGATCAGGACATAATCCCGTTCGGCAGCCTTCGCTCGTTTTGTGAAGCCCGGAACCAATGAGGATACACCAATAGCAGCCGCGGTCTGGCCGACCTTTTTCATAAAATCACGGCGTGTCATATTTCTTTTGCCTTTCTTGGTCATGTCCATCTCCTCTTTTTTAGTGATGAAATCTTCCCCCTATCAACAGCCCACCTGTTAGTAATGGACTTCCCCTTTCAGTTCACCTCCTTCCTTACGGATTCAAACAGAATAGATAACCGTTTCGTCGTTCGGTTATCTTCCTGGAGTGCCGTCAGCCCTGACCTATTTACGTACCCATTAATGAACATACCATTCTCAGGGAAAAAAGCAAGGGGGAAAAAGTCCGGGTACTGGGTCAGTTTGAAATGAAAAACTTACTTCTCGCTAAAGAACGTAAACCAAACATCACGTTTGCAGACATGCATGGGGCCTCCTTCGATCGATGTTACTTCAGAGTGTGCAGCCTATCACCGTTGTACAGTGATTTATAATGCAACAGTCTCCCGGAAATGATAGAACAGGCTTACACCTATGCATGAAATCGAGTATCTTTTCTACTTGGCGGCAGATGAGATCGATAGACTGCGGGTCACTGCCCGCATAGATAAAGGCGAAATTCTGGAGTTCATTATGCAGTATGGAACGATGATCATTCCGGGGCAGGTTTAGTGACGAAAAGAGGGATTTTTATGTCTCCCTGACCCTCAACCTTGCCCGTTCGAGATCTTCAGGCGTATCGACGCTGATACCGTCATAGTCGACAATCAATACCTTAATCCTGTAGCCGGCTTCGAGTGCGCGGAGCTGTTCGAGGGATTCTGTTTCTTCGAGTCTTCCCCTGGGAAGGCTTACGAATCTCTCAAGGAAGGAACGGGAAAACCCATAAATGCCGACATGCTTGTAGGCTGCTGCACTGGTGCGTTTCTGGGCAAAGGGAATGGGAGATCTTGAAAAGTAAAGGGCGAAGCCCTTCTGATCGAGCACAACCTTGACAATGTGCGGGCTCTCTAATTCACTCTTTTCACTGAGGGGAACGCAGAGGGTCGCCATATCGAGCGACTCTCCTTCAAGCACTGAAAAGAGAGCATCTATCATATCGCCCCTTATCAGGGGCTCATCGCCCTGAAGGTTGATGATGATATCAGCATCTCTTGCTTTAATGGCCTCATGGACCCGGTCAGTACCGGAAGCACAGTCGGGGCTTGTCATGACCACGGATGCCCCGAAGGCGAGGGCTGCATCCCGTATGCGAACATCATCCGTCGCAATCAGAATGTCATCTTTCAAGGTTGAGGTGCTGGCGCGCTCGTATACCCACTGAATGAGCGGTTTTCCTGCGATCTGTGCAAGCGGTTTGCCGGGAAGCCTGGTGGAAGCGTACCGCGCAGGTATCACCACAACTCTCTTCATGAGGCACCACCACCATTCAGGTATCGCTTGAGGAAAGCCCCCGTATAGCTTTTCCGATTAGCCATGACGTCTTCAGGCACCCCTTTGGTCACAATAAGACCGCCCCGGTCTCCCCCTTCGGGACCCAGGTCTATGATGTAGTCGGCGCACTTGATAACGTCCATATTATGCTCGATGACGACAACCGTGTTGCCTCTCTCGATCAGCTCGTTCAAAACAAAAAGAAGCTTATCGATGTCCACAAAATGGAGCCCGGTCGTGGGCTCATCCAGGATATAGAGGGTACGACCCGTGTCCCTCTTGGAAAGCTCTCTCGAAAGTTTAATGCGCTGTGCCTCACCGCCGGAGAGGGTCGTTGCGGCCTGTCCCAGGCGGATGTACCCGAGGCCCACGTCGCAGAGCACTTTCAGTTTGTTCCTGATCTGCGGAACCGCATCAAAGAACTCCATCGCCTGCGTTACGGTCATCCCGAGGACATCAGCAATGTTCTTGCCCCGGTACTCAACTTCCAGGGTATCGCGGTTATACCGCTTTCCGCGACAGGCATCACACACGATGTAGACGTCAGGCAAGAACTGCATCTCTATCTTGACGTAGCCCTCTCCCTCGCAGGTTTCGCATCTCCCGCCCTTCACGTTGAAACTGAATCTGCCTTCCTTGTAGCCGCGCATCCTTGCTTCGGGAAGCTTTGCAAAAAGCTCCCTGATGAAGGTAAAAAGCCCCGTGTAGGTGGCCGGGTTTGACCTGGGCGTGCGCCCGATGGGCGACTGGTCTATGTCAATGACGCGATCTACTGCTTCCCATCCGGTGATCGTGTCTATCTCTCCGGCCCGATCCTTCGAACGGTAGAGCTTCTGTTTCAAAAGAGGAAACAGGGTGTCGATAACAAGAGAGCTCTTTCCGGAGCCTGACACGCCTGTAATACAGGTTAAGACGCCGAGTGGAATATCCACGTCGATGTTTTTCAGGTTGTGCGCTCGCACGCCCTGCATATGGATGACGCCCTTAGCTTTCCTTCTCGTTTTGGGCGTGAGGATCTCCAGGCGCTTTGACAGGTACTTGCCCGTGAGCGAGTTCTCATCCTGACTCAGCTTCTCCGGTGTCCCGGCAAAGACAAGATTGCCGCCGTTCTCTCCTGCGCCCGGACCCAGGTCGATCACATAATCCGAAAGAAGGATCGTATCATAATCATGCTCTACGACGATGACCGTATTGTCAAGGTCTCTCAATCGCTTGAGGGTGGCGAGTAACCTCTCGTTATCTCTCTGGTGAAGGCCGATGCTCGGCTCGTCAAGCACGTAGAGCACGCCGGTCAGGCCGGAGCCGATCTGCGTGGCCAGCCTGATTCTCTGAGATTCGCCTGCTGATAGTGTTGCCGAGTTCCTCTCCAGCGTAACGTAATCGAGCCCCACGTCGATAAGAAATCTCAACCGCGAGCTTACCTCTTTGAGAATGTTCCGCGCGATCTCCTTCTCCTTCTCCGGCAGTTCCAGTTCCTCAAAGAAGCGATACTCCTGGGCGATGGTCATCTGCGTGACTTCATTGATGCTGAGGCCGCCCACTTTCACCCAGAGCATCTCCTTTTTCAGGCGTGCACCTTTGCATGTGGGGCAGGGAATGAGATTTATGAAGCGCTCATATTTCTCCTTCTCCCAGAACGCAGCGTTTTCCCTTTCCCTCTGCAGTTCAGGTATGACCCCCTCAAACGGCCGTTTAACAAAATGGACTCGCTGACCCCGCTCCACCTGGAACTCGATCTCATCGCCGTTGGAGCCATGAAGGATCACGTCCTGTACCAGCTTGGGCAGGTCCTTGAAGGGTTTATGTATATTGATCTTGTAATGCTTGACAAAAGCCTCCAGGAAGGGCATGAATGCGACCGGGTTCTTTTCGCTCCAGGGCACGACTGCCCCTTCCCTCAGGGACAACTCCTTATTCGGCACGACGAGGTCGGGATCGAAGTACTCCTTGACGCCGAGGCCGAGGCACGCAGGACACGCCCCGTATGGGTTGTTGAAAGAGAACATTCTGGGTGCAATTTCCGGGTAACTGATGCCGCAGTCGGGGCACGCGAATTTTTCGCTGAAGACGAGCGTCTGTTTATCCAGTTCTATCTTGACGATCCCGCCCGCCTTATTGAGGGCCAGTTCCACGGCTTCGAAAAGGCGTCTCTCGATCCCGTCCCTGATAGCGAGCCTGTCCACGATGATATCTATTTCGTGTTTCTTGTTCTTATCGAGCACGATCTCTTCGGAGAGGTCGACGACCTTGCGGTTCAGCTTGATCTTCGTGAAACCCTGTTTCCTGAGCTCATCAAGCTCTTTTCTGTATTCTCCCTTTCGTCCGCGCACTATGGGGGCAAGCACGGTCAACTTCGTTTCCGCGCCCAGCGCCAGTATCGCATCCACGATCTGCGGCGCGTGCTGGCTCTTTATCTCCTTCCCGCAGCCGTAACAGTAGACATGTCCGATTCGTGCGAAGAGCAGCCTCAGGTAATCGTATATTTCGGTGACGGTGCCGACGGTTGATCGCGGGTTCTTGCTGATGCTCTTCTGCTCGATACTGATGGCAGGCGATAAACCCTCGATGTAGTCGACGTCCGGTTTTTCCATCAGCTCAAGGAACTGACGCGCATAAGCCGACAGAGACTCCACGTATCGTCTCTGCCCCTCTGCGTAGATTGTATCAAAGGCAAGAGAAGATTTACCGGAGCCGCTCGGTCCGGTAATGACGGTGATTTTGTTCCTGGGTAGCTCAACGTCGATGTTCTTGAGGTTGTGCTCCCGGGCGCCTTTTACAAATAGTTTGTCCACGGTTTCTGCGGAGGATAAGCTAAGCTTGCTTCGCTTTCTTCCAGCCTTCTTTCTTCAATCTTTCAGTGCGGTTATTTGCCCACTTCTTAAACTCTTCCATGTAACGTTTCGGATCCTGCTCGCGCAGCCTCACGACCTGATCCCTCTCTTTCGGAAGCTCAATCTGGTCCGTAGGCGTCATGCCGGTCCATGACGCCAGGCCTTCCATAAAGAGGAATTCCGGGGTGATCTTCGCCGGATCTTTGTGGGCATGCTCGCCATAGAAACGCGCTATGTCCATGTCGTATTCGATGATCCAGCCGTTGTCCTTGACCATTGTTTTATCATCGAACTTCACGTTCTTCGACTCTTCAGGGCAGTACACGGATGCAATGACTTCCTCAGGAATAATGCAGTCTATCGAAAGCCCGGCCATATGTTTCCCGCACGCACAGGATCTCTGCGACATGATCATCATGGGTATCACCTCTGCAGGTCGAATTGGAACGAGATAGTCTACCAGAGCGGGTACCAAATTTCAAACAGTGTGCGAGCGCATCGAAGCCTGTTCCTGCCGGACATCCGCCCAAAACCGGCCTCTCTCTCGGATCCCTCAGGAAAATCCTCACATCACAAAAGTTTATCATTACCGCGCGAACAGGGCGGCGTTTGATTCTGGAGCTACTTATGCATTATCTTATCTTAGAAGACTGAGAGCTCGTGCAGCAACCTTGCAATGATAAATCGAAGATTGACGGACGAAAAGGAGGAAAAAGATGACCCCTCAAATCAAAAAGATTCTTTACGCCACCGATCTTACAAAGAACTCCGCTTACGCATTTTACTTTGCCGCCGACCTGGCGCGAAAACATGATGCAAAGATTATAATGCTCCATTGCATCGGGACGATTCCTCCCTCGCTTTACGCGGAAGGAGGTTTCCCCGATGTACCCGCAATTCTGAAAAAAGCAAAGGAGCGGGAGGCGGAGGAAGACGTTACTGAGATCAAGAAGCGCCTGGAGGAATTCTGCGTGAAGGTAGAGTCTCAGTTCAGTCCACCGTGTGTCGACCTTGTCTCCGAGGTGATTGTCACGGCTGGGTACGCCGTGGAAGAAATCCTGAACACGGCGGATGCAAAAAAGTGCGATGTGATTGTTCTCGGGACCCACGGAAAAGGATGGTTGAAACAGTCTTTTCTCGGGAGCGTTGCCAGCTCGGTACTGGAACGAACCCGAAAACCGGTTTTCATAATCCCGCTGCCGTCTGAGAAAGCGAGTATCGATTGGGCTGCGCTCTGATCGATTAACGTGCGGTTTTCTGGTTTGGTTGACCTGTATTGCATCTGGTCTTATCGATCGGCTACCGGTGCGAGGCGAATCGTGGTAAAGGATGTATGTCCATTCTCGAAAGGCAGGTGTGTATGGAGCCTGCTATTTACAAGTGTAGAGGCCGCTCATGCAGCTTTTACGACTGGTCTCCCCAGCACCGCTTACCAAGACCTGGACGTAAAAATGGGACCTCCCCAAGAACGCCGGATTCCATCTCCCGATTAATACCCGGTTGGATGACTGTGAAAATCCATAACCGGCAATTTTCCGGTACAGAATGCCGACACTAAAGCTTAACGCCCATATTTTCCTGTGGTTGTTGCAGACCCCAGAATCTTCCCGTCTAAGGCCTTCTTAAAGGCAGAGAGCGACACGTCTGTCCCAAGGTCAAGCTTCTCCACACTTAAGGCGTAGAGCGTGAAGACGTAAGGATGATCGCCGGTACCCTTCGGCGGTTGTGGGCCTCCGTAGCCAATCTCCCCAAAGGAGTTCTTTAGTTCAATGGATCCGTGGGGCATCTTCTTCCTGGACGCCCCCTCTTCGAGAGAGGCCACATTGGCCGGAATATTGATCACCAGCCAATGTACCCAATTCTGGGCCACCGGGTGCGGATCAACCATGGAAAAGGCAAACGATTTTGTTCCAGAAGGTGCGTTCCTCCATGCAAGGGGTACGGAGCTGTTTTTCCCACCCGCTCCCGGCATGACATAGTGCATCGGGATCTTCTCTCCATCTTTAAACGCGGCCGATGAAATCTCCATGTCATTTCCTCCCTCTACGTTTACGCGTGCAAGAGCGAATAGAAGAATCCAGAGAAACACCCACGGTATCCGTGAAGATCTCACTAACAATCACCTCCATGAAAGCCTTCTTCTCTCTCTACAAACCTATTGTATGCCTCCCCTGGACGACCCGTCAACTACCCTCCCCAAAAGGTTCGACCTACCGTTCACCATTGCCACTTCATTGCAAGAAAGCCTTTCTTCGGAGGATCATTCGTTGATATCCGGGGAAATCTTACTCACCGGAACGAACGGAACTACATCACCACTTGGTGTAGTCAGCAAGCATGATGGCGATCCTTATCGGAATAACTACCCGCATGATCACCCCCCACCCAATACCTTATAGAGCGTCACCAGATTGGTGAGCCTGGCGAGGCGCAGGGTGATGAGACCCTGCTGCGCAGCATAGAGAGAGCGTTGTGCATCAAGGACGCCCAGGTAGCTGTCAATTCCCTTCATATAGCGGGCATCGGAGAGGCGATAGGTATCTGCTGAGGCTTCAACGAGCGATTCTTGCGCCGCTATCTGATCCCCCACGGTTCCCCGCCGGGCGAGCGCGTCGGCCACTTCCCTGAAAGCTACCTGGATCGCTTTCTCGTACTGAGCCAGGGCGATCTCCCTATCAGCGTTAATTCACCTTTAATTTGCCGGCCATAACCGGCATCAAATATCGGCATGGTGATCTGCGGTATGAAGGCCCAGACGCTCGGAACCGGCCGTGAACAGGCCGGACAACTCGCCGCTGCTTGTGCCGGTGGCGGCGGTGAGAGTAATGCTGGGGAAAAAGGCCGCCCGTGCGGCGCCGATGTTGGCGTTGGCGGCCTTCAACAGGTCTTCGGACTGAAGAATATCTGGTCGGCCCAGGAGCACGTCGGAGGAGAGGCCGGGCGAAATATCCTTTGGCGCCGTAACCGCATTGAAGTCGCCAGGCAACAGTTCGTCAGGCACGGGTGAGCCGACGAGGAGGTTCAGTGCATTTTCATCAAGAGCCAGTTGGCGGGTATAGGTTAAGACATCAACCCGTGCCGCTTCCATCACGGTTTGGGCCTGACGCAGATCCAGCGCGGAGGCAATGCCCACGTCAAAACGACGCTGGATCAGCTTGTAGGTGGTCTGCCGGGCTTCCAGGGTTGATTGGGCGAGTTTCAGACTTTCACGGTCCGCGGCATAGGACAGATAAACATTTGCTACTTCGGCCACCAGCGAGATTTGCGCGCTGCGGCGGGCCTGCTCTGTAGCAAGGTACTGCTCCAGGGCCTCGATCTTTCAGGCTTCGAATGCGACCGAAAAAGTCAATCTCCCAGGAACTCACTCCCAGGCTGACGTCGTATTGTCTGAGGATTGCAGATTTACCCGTCTCGGAGATATTGGCCGGCACCCTCTGTTGGCTCAGCCCGCCGGAGGCATTTACCTGGGGAAACAGTTCTGCACGCTGGATCCGGTAAAGAGCCTGCGCCCTTTCAATGTTTAACGTTGCTACCCGCAGATCCCGGTTGTTGTTGAGGGCAAGAACGATAACGTTCCGCAGCCGTTCATCGGTATAGAACTCGCGCCACCCGATGTCGGCCGCAGCCTGATCGGTCCGTCCGTCAGCAACACCCTTATAAGCAGGACCGCTCGGCCATTCGGCCGGGACCGGCGGCGCGGGACGGGTGTAGCGGGGGACCATGGTACAGCCGGCGAAGCAGACGATCGCCAGCGTGATCAATAACGCGTTTCGTATCATATCTGCTGTCCCTCCGAACTAGTCGTAGAATCCGGGCCATGTTCAGGTGTCTTATCCGGTTGCTTCGCCTTGAACGTGCGGGATACAAGGACAAAGAGCAGCGGGATGTAAAAGAGGTCGATGAATGTGGCGGAGAGCATCCCGCCGGTAACGGCTGTGCCGATGGCTTTCATTGCGCCCGCGCCCGCACCGGTTGCTACTGCCAGCGGCAGGACGCCGAAGAAAAAAGCGAGCGAGGTCATGATGACCGGGCGCAGTCGCACCCGCGCCGCCCCAAGGGTCGCTTCGATCAGTCCTTCTCCATGGGCCATTCGTTCCCTTGCAAACTGGATGATAAGGATGGCATTTTTTGTCGTCAGACCGAGGGTGGTGAGAAACCCGATCTGGAAGTAGACATCGTTGGGCATACCCCGCAACCAGGTGGCCAGGGTCGCGCCGAATACACCCAGCGGCAACATCAGCATATTAGCGAGTGGGATTGGCCAGCTCTCATACAGGGCCGCGACACACAGGAAGATTACAATAATGGAAAAGGCGTACAGCATGGGCGCCTGGGAACTTGCCATCCGCTCCTGATAGGAAAGCCCGTTCCATTCAAAACCGATCCCCTGGGGCAATTTTGCAACCATCTCTTCCATCGCCTGCATCGCCTCACCGGAACTCCTTCCCGGCGCCGGCTCGCCCCAGATGTTGATCGAGGAAAAACCGTTGAAGCGCTCCAGCCTGGGAGAACCGGACGTCCAGCGGCCGGAGGCAAAAGAAGAAAAGGGAACCATTTTCCCCGTCGCATTACGTACGTACAGTTTTTCCAGGTCTCTGGGCAGCATGCGGTAGGGGGCGTCGGCCTGCGCGAATACCCGCTTGACCCTGCCCCCCTGAACGAAGTTGTTTACGTAAGCGCTGCCGAAGGCCTCCGAGATGGTATTATGGATGGAGGTAATGGGAACCCCGAGGGCGCCGGCCTTTGCCCAGTCCACGTCGACCCGGTATTGGGGCACGTCCTCCAAGCCGTTTGGCCGGACTTTGGTCAGGCGCGCGTCTTTTGAAGCCATGCTGAGAAGCTGGTTGCGGGCTGCCATCAGTTTTTCGTGACCGAGCCCACCCCGATCCAGCAACTGGAAGTCGAATCCGGTGGCGTTACCCAACTCGATCACGGAAGGCGGCGGGAAGGTGAATACCAGAGAGCTGCGGATCTGAGAAAAGGCCTTAGTCGCCCGTTCCGCAACCGCCTTCGCCCTCAGGTCTGAGCGTTTGCGCAGCTTCCAGTCCTTGAGCATGACGAACACTATGCCGTTGGCCTGTGACCTTCCTGAAAAGCCGATACCGGAAATCGTCATGCAGGATTCCACGGCATCTTTTTCTTTCTCCTGGAAATAGCGCTGTATTTCGTCCTCGATTTTCTGGGTCTGCTCCAGGGTGGCGCCCGTCGGCAACATCACCTGGGCGAGCAGGATACCCTGGTCTTCATCGGGAACATAGGCCGTGGGCATACGTAGGAAGAAGATCCCCACGGCCGCCACGATCACAATATAGATAACAAAGTAGCGTAGTTTTCTCGAAAAGGAGCGTTCGACCGTTTTTACGTACCGGTCTCTGGTCCGGAAAAAGATGCGGTCAAACCACGAAAAAAAGGGGCGCAGGAAACGGACCGCATTTTCCGCGGGTTCATGCCCGGCTGCCACCGGCTTGAGCAGAGTAGCGCAGAGGACCGGCGTCAGGATCAATGCCACAAGTACGGACAGGAGCATTGCGGCGATAATAGTCAGGGAAAACTGGCGATAGATAACGCCCGTCGAGCCGCCGAAAAAGGCCATGGGGCCGAAGACCGCAGAGAGCACAAGCCCGATACCGATAAGGGCGCTCGTGATCTGCCCCATGGACTTACGGGTGGCTTCCTTCGGGATGAGCCCTTCCTCGCTCATGATCCGTTCCACGTTTTCCACTACTATAATGGCGTCGTCCACCAGAAGTCCGATCGAAAGCACCATGGCAAACATGGTCAGCATATTGATGGAGAAGCCGAAAAGCCCCAGCACCCCGAAGGTGCCCAGGAGCACGACGGGCACGGCGATGGTCGGGATCAGGGTGGCCCGGATGTTCCCCATGAAAAGCCACATGATCAGGAAGACCAGCAGGATGGCCTCAAGGAGGGTCTTGACCACCTCGTCGATGGCTACCCTGACAAAGGGGGTGGTATCGTAGGGATAGACGACCTTCATGCCCGGAGGGAAATACCGGCTCATCTCTTTTAGTCTTGCCTTTACTGCATTGGCCGTATCCAGCGCATTGGCGCCTGCGATCTGCCGGATGGCCATGGCGGCGGAGGGCTTCCCGTTGTAAAAGGTCTTGATATCGTAGGCTTCGGTTCCCAGCTCAGTCCGTCCCACATCCCTGATCCGCACGATGGAGCCATCGGGATTGACACGGACGGGAATAGCGGCGAACTCATCAGGAGTCTTAAGCAGGCTCTGGACGACGATGGAGACGTTCAGGCGTTGGCCTTCCACTGCCGGTGCCCCGCCGAACTGGCCTGCAGAGACCTCCACATTGTAAGCGCTAAGCGCCGTGACGACATCGTCCACCGTCAGAGAATAATCAGTCAACTTGTCAGGATTGAGCCAGATGCGCATGGCGTACTGGGATCCGAACTCCTCTACCTCGCCCACGCCGGGCACCCGCGCCACCACCTTCTCCAAGTTCGATTGGAGATAATCCATCAGGTCGTTGCCGTCCATGCTGCCGTCTTCCGAAACCAGGCCCACGAGCATGAGATAGTTCCTGGTGGCCTTGCCGACCGTGATACCCTGGCGTTGGACCAACTCGGGCAGGCCAGCCATAGCGAGCTGGAGCTTGTTCTGCACCTTTGCCCAGGCAAGATCCGGATCGGTACCCGGTGCAAAAGTCAACTCGATGCGCGAGGAGCCCGCCGAATCGCTGGTGGCGGAGAGGTAAAGCATCTTGTCGAGGCCGGTCATTTTTTGCTCGATGATCTGGGTTACGGTGTTTTCCACGGTCTCTGCCGAGGCCCCGGGGTAAAAGCTCTGAATGTAGATCGACGGGGGCGCGATGGGGGGATACTGCGAGATGGGCAAAAAGTGGATAGCGAGACCGCCCGCCAGCATTATGATGATGGCGATCACCCAGGCGAAGACGGGACGGTCCAGAAAGAAATTCGATAACATCAGGTTCCTCCGTTCAATTCGCTTTTGGAGGTGGCTGGGCTGTCTTCGCGGTTTGCGGAGCGTCCTTGCCACCGGCATCGAATGGGACAACCTTTACGGAGGCGCCGGGGCGCACTTTTTGGACGCCTTCGACGATCACCCGATCGCCGGGTTTAAGACCTGAGGAGACGAGCCATTTGTCGCCGATGGCACGATCGACCGTGATCATCCGCTGTTGAACCTTGCCTTCAGCATCCACAATCAGCGCGAGGGGATTCCCCTTCGGGTCGCGGGAGACAGCCTGCTGGGGGGCAAGAATGGCACGATCGACCACCCCTTCCTGCACAAGGGCACGCGCATACATACCCGGCAGAAGCGTATGTTTGGGGTTTGGAAAGACCATCCGGAGGATAAACGATCCGGTACTGGGATCAACGGTGACATCGGAAAACTTCAGGGTCCCTTCCAGCGGGTAGGGCGTGCCGTCTTCAAGAAGCAACTTCACCCGCGTCTGGTCGGGACCGGTGCCTTTGATCCGACCCGCTGCTATGTTCCGTTCAAGCTGCAACAGATTGGCGCTTGACTGGGTCACGTCTACATAAATCGGATCGAGCTGCTGGATGGTCGTAAAGGGGGAACCCTGACTCGCCGTTGCAAGCGCACCTACGGTCACATTCGATTTGCCGATACGCCCGGTAATCGGCGCGATGACGCGAGTATATGCCAGATTAATGCGTGCTGTCTCCAATGCGGCCCTGTTGACCTCGACATCAGCCTCCGCCTGTTTAAGGGCGGCCACCGCGTCATCGTAGTCTTGATGGCTGACTGCGTTTATGGTAACCAGCTCTTTGTAACGTTGAACCCTGTTCTTGATGGACGTGACATTTGCTTCGGCCCTGGAAAGGCCCGCCCCGGCACTGGCATAGGCAGCCTCGTACATGGCTGGATCAATCTGGTAGAGCACTTCACCTGCCTTCACATCAGACCCTTCCGTGAACAGGCGTTTCTTGATGATGCCACCTACCTGGGGCCGCACTTCCGCAACGAGGAAGGCGGATGTCCGTCCAGGCAATTCTGTGGTAATCAGTACGCGCTCCGGTTGCACGACCACTACTGCTACTTCGGGGGCGCTACCCTGCGACGGTCCAATACCATCCCTCGATTTTCCGCAACCGCCCAATATGAGACTGACGACAAGAACGGCTAGGGTTATAATGATCTCACTTGTCTGTTTGATCTGCATGCAACACCTCTGCAATTTGAATCTGAATGTCCACTCTCGCGACTGTCAGAGACTGCATCCGTGTCCTCCTAGCCCAACTGATGGGCATCTTTGTCGCGTTAGAAATAGTATCCAGTCCTCACAATATCTGCGTTCACCGATCGGTTCGGCCTTGCCAGCCCTCCGTTCGAGTGGTGAAGAAACCTGTTCTTTACAAAAATCCGGCCGTGGCGATACCCGATCCGTCCCACATGCCAAGCCCGTAGCCGAGGGTATAAGCGCTCTCACCGCTGATGGCGTGCGTAAACCAAAACAGAATAAAGACAGCAGCAAGATGACAGTAATGATGAAAATTTGCATGTACCGATCTCTCGCGCGATAATCAGAGTAATCAGTATAATAGCGACAATCGAATCACTTACTCTCTTTCGCGAGAAAGATCATCTCCTCGATAATTCTGCGGCGTTCTTCTTTGTCGAAAGGAGAGATTAACAGAAGCTCCAACAGTCGTAGGCCGTCCGTTGCAAGCGCAATGACGGCAGCTCGCTCAAACCTGAGCCCATTTCTGGTTAACTCATCCATGAGCTTTCTGTACTCCTTCTTCAGGGGTACAAGGAGCCCCGGATTATGTGCTCCTAAAGCAAACAGGGCAGCCGCACCAGCCCTCTTTGTTCTTTTATCCGCTTCAGAAAATGAGAGCACATGGGCGACAATTTCCCGTTCCATGCCTTCCGCGAGTTCGGCACGTTTTCTTATTTTGCTTTCAGCCGAGCGCTCGACGAGGCGATCGAGCATGCCTTTAAGAAGCGCTTCCTTGTCAGGGAAGTGATACAGGAGACCGCCCCGGCTCACGCCTGCCTCTGAGGCCACGGCATCGAAGGTTAAATGCTTGGCCCCAAGCTCGATAACCACCTGTTCCGCGGCGTCGATTATTCGTTCTCTCGCGCTGTCTGAATGACGGCTCATATCGCTACCGGCAATTTATACTGTACAGGATATACCGTACAGTAAATATAAACGCTTGTCAATATGTAAAGTTACTTACCCTCAAAAAACCCAAGGGCACACGTGCGTTCACGGTTACCAGTTGAAATAGGGTGGGAATTGTTTGTCTGCGCTTCGCCGGCCGTGGAGGGCTGGTAGGCTTCGGCTGGACTGACACGGCGTAAAGATGGTTCTCCCTGGAATCTCTACTTGGTATGCGGAGGCGCTTACTGAGGGGCACGCCAATAGCTAAAACCCAAAGCCAGGAAGAAAGACTCAGGGTAAAGACCTTCCTCTTAAGCTGTGTGGGGAGTTGGGAATATGCTATTATGCCTCTACTTGAGTCGTTGTACTCTCAGGTGACATTACATATAGATGGGAGAAGGTGAAACCTTTAGCCGCCCCGTGCCAGTGTTTCTCTCCCGCCGGAATAAAGATAATATCTCCGGGGCCAACCGTAATTTCCTCATTTTCAGTGGCTACGATTCCTTTGCCTTCGGTAACAATAAGTACTTGTTCAACGGTATGAGTATGCAACTTATTTCTGACACTTTTTTCAAAATTGACCTGCTGAATCAGAAATCGCTTACTTAGATCCGTGTCTACCATAGACTGCATGGTCACCGGTCCAGTGAAGATCGGGCTCACCCTCGGCGTTTTGGGTACCTGGTTAATCTTAATTATCTTCATGACTACCTCCTCCTCTTGGCTCACCAATTGTACATACCATTGTATAACAATAGTTATATACCTATTCGATGGTGGACGAAGATAACAGCAGTGTACCATAGGTCTATATCAGGTTGAAATATCCGAAAGAATAGTCTCCCCGAACTGAACTGCCTGACACGCATTCTAACCACAGCATATGCACCAGTAAAGGGCCTGCTTTTGTTTCCTCGCCCCTTCAAATCCAGTGTACCGGCCAAAAACTGGTAGGTGCTTTCGATTCCCGTGCACTTTCGCCATTTCGTCACTCCCGACGTTCAGGTGCCATTTAGGTTCCTTTGTATCCACTTCTCGCAGTGATGTGATACATTTCCGGAAGTATATTTCCCATCCTATCCGTTAAGAACTCGTGAGACCCCTTTGGGGAGCCTACAGTCTCCATGTGTAAACTTTTGTCTTGCAAAAGCCACTGGCTTGTTTAATGATAGAAGTGATTCTTCGTGCCAGTATATAGGCCAGGCTGGAGAACATCTCTGGAGGTGTAACATGGACGTTCTGATCGAGAGCTTTGCGGATGGAATCTTCACGATCATGCTCAACAGGCCTGAAAAGAAGAACGCGATGAGTCTGGAACTGCTGAAACGTCTTTCCGAGGCCCTGGAGCGGGCGGAAGCCCAGGGCGCCGGTGTTATCGTGATACGGGGAGCGGGGAAGACCTTTTGCGCAGGTGGAGACATCCTGGAATTCAGGCAGAGTGAGCGGATCGACGTCCAGATGGATTGCATGGCGGATTATCTTCACCGAAGCATACAAAAGATCAGGGAGATTAACGCCATCGTGATTGCTGTTGTTGAGGGACTTGCCTTCGGTGCAGGCCTGAGCCTATCTCTGGCCTGCGATCTCACCGTGGCGGAAACAAAGGCGACGATGAACATGGCCTACCGGAGGATCGGCCTTTCACCCGACGGTGGAGGCAGCTTCTTTCTGTCACGGCTGGTGGGCGCAAAGAGGTTCAACGAGCTCTATCTCCTGTCACGTAACATAGACGTACGAGAGGCCCGCGAACTCGGTCTCGTGAATTTCGTGTTCGGCGAGGAGGAGCTTGAGGCAAAGCTTGCAGAGTTGGTGCGCGATCTTAGAGCACTCCCCGCCGAGTCGATAAGCAGATTCAAGGAACTGACCAACCTCTCGCTCTTTTCGGGACTCGCTGCGCACCTCGACAAGGAGCGGCGATACGTTACAGAGCTGGGCACTCGCGCGGAGTTCAAACAGAGGGTGGAAGCTATTCTGAAGAAATGAGGCCTGCGTGAAGGGCGCGTATTTCTTTGCGATCTTCGCCTACGTGTTTCTTCTCTGGCTTATCGGCTTTCTCGTTACAAAAAAGTCCCGCTCCAGTGAAGCCTATCTTCTAGCATCGAGGAGCCTGTCGGTGCCGTTAGTGTCGGTACTCATCGCCGGCACCTGGCTTGGGGGCGTCTCCGTTGTCGGCATGGCCCAAGGCGCCTATATTCACGGCATCAGCGCGCTCTGGTTCCAGGCAGGGACATGGGTTGCCATGTTTATAACAGCCCTGCTTTTTGAGAAGATCATCCGGGGAAGAACGACTTACTCCATCCTGGACGTGGTGGGGAATCTCTATGGCAGGAGGACGGCACAACTTGCGGGCATATTGCAATTCGTCTTTATGGTCTGGGTGGTGACCATGAATATCGTGGGCGGCGGTGCGATCCTCTCTTTCATTTTGAAGGATTATCTTAGTTTTGCACAGGGTATGTTGCTGACAGCAGTCGTCTTCACGCTGTACAATGCAGCAGGCGGCTTTGTCGCAACAGCCTACACGAACCTCGTTCACATTGGCGCCATAATCTTCGGGATCTTTCTGGGAGGCATCTATGTAATTGCCAATACCGGTGCCCTGTCACGCATGGCGCACACCGCACACTATTTTCAACCGTTTGGCGACCTCGGCGCTGCTCAGGCGCTGAGTTGGGCATACATCAGCCTTACCCTGAGTGTGCTGACGCAGCCCGTGATCAATGCGGCTTCGTCTGCCCTTGGTCCGAGGGAGGGCAAGATCGGTATCATCACGGGGAATCTCATCGCCATACCCGTTGTGGTGATGGCGGCCCTGTGCGGCATTGTTGCTCGTGATGCTTTTCCCCATGAACCAAGCCTCTCTGCTCTGCCTGCTCTTTTGCAGCTTCTCCCCGCCTCAGTTGGCGTGTTCTTCTTGATTGCCATCTGGGCCCCATTGATGAGTGCCGGTTCGCCTTATCTGATGGCGGCGACGACCATCGCTGTCAAGGGCTACATTGCGCCGATGTTCGCCATCGCGAGCGACAGGAGGCTGGTTGTCGCCTCAAGGTTGACCACAGTGGGAATCGGGGCCATTTCCCTGCTCCTTGGGTTTTTCGTGAGGGATATCCTCAAAGAGGTTACGTTTCTAGCGGTGCTTCTCAGTGCGATTGTCTACGTTGTCTTCTTTGGATGGGTTATCAAGAGGATCCCCGGCATATGGGCTTTCGCGGCCCTTATCGGGACCCCGGTCATACTGTTCCTTTATTTTGTGCTTGGCCTCCACAGCCTGGTCCACCCCATATGGCCGGTAACGATCTATGTCTTTCTGGTGATGTGTATGGGCCTGCTGTTTTCTCGCGACGGCCGATCCAGGTAATATTTCAATTTCTAAAGCAAACCGACTATGGTCCGCTGGCGGTCCTCTTGATGATGAGCACGTTACAGGGACTTTCCCGGAGCACACGTTCCGCCGTACTTCCAAAAAGCACGTGCTCAAGCCCGCTCAGGCCGTGGCTCGCCATCACAATCAGGTCAACATTCATTTCCTTCGCGTAACGGATGATTTCGATGTGCGCTTTTCCTCTGACCATTTTGCGCTTGCATGATCCGATCTCTTTAACGATCTCTTCGCAAAGGGCTTCCAGCCGCTTCTCCATCTCCGTGCCCATCAGGTGGGCGACCCGGATATAGTCTGACTTGGTGTCGGAAGAGAGCTCAAATTCAGCGATATGGCCTGCTTCCTGGTAAATATGGAGGACGTGGAGAGCGGCACCATACTTTTTCGTGAGATCGACTGCGTACGGCAGAGCCGCCTGAGCATTCTTAGAGAAATCAGTACAGAAGAGGATATTCTTATAGGTGACCATGGTCCCCCTCCTTTTAGCGGTCATAGCATGAAGATGGCTACGATCACAACGCCTATAAATCCCAATAGAGTGGGCACGAGGTTACGCCGTGCGATCTCCACAGGGTCGGTACCGGTGATGGCCGCGGCAGGGATGACTGCCCAGGGGATGATCGTGCCGCCTCCCACACAGACCGCAAAAAACTGTCCCAAAGCGCCAAGCGTCGCGATATTCAGGTGGGTCGGTCCACCCAATGCCTGAGCCAGCGTCCCCATCAAGGGCAAGCCGGCGAAACCAGAACCATCCAGGCCGGTGATCCCACCAACCAGGCCCTGGACAATGGCCACCGGCACGCGGCTCAACGGGACAGTGTTGGCCAGCGCCTGGCCCAGATCGAAGAGAAGTCCTCTCGCCCCTTCTCCGAAAACCGCTTTCGCTGTTCCTGGAGCACCCATGAAGAAGAAGCTGGCGATCAAAAAGACGGGGGCGAAGATACGTACCCCGAACATGAAGCCGGCCCGGGAATGGTCTGCCAGCTTCCCAAAGCCCTCTCTTCCGTAAACCCCGAGACCGACGATCACCATGATGAGTCCAACGGTACCGCCGAGCAGGGCGGTGGCATCGCCTCCCCGCAACTTGAAGACCAGCATGCCCACGACGTCGAGCGCAAACAGGATAGCGATGACCCAGAGGGCGACACTCTTAAAGCCGGGAGCCGCTTTACTCCACTTATCTCGCTCGGCCATGGCCTCCGCGGAGAGCTCGAAAGGCGCCCACTCTACCACTTTTCCGCCAAGCGCTTTGAGGTCTTTCTTTACCGACCGGAAGGAAAGCGGCAACGCGATGATGCCCCAGACAATAAGCAGGGGAAGGCTTTTCGCCATAATGTCAGCGACCGGGACACCAGAGGCCTTTGAGGTGATGCCGGGGGCGCCCTGGATGATAAAGTCGGTCGTGAGGGCACAGCCATAACCGAACATACTGATGGCCATGGCCGCATTGATCGGGGGCAGTCCCGCCTTAACGGCTGACGGCAGGAGCAAGGCGCCCACGAGTGCGATCGCGGGAGAGGGCCAGATGACCCAGGCCACGAGCATGATCACAAAGCCCATTACCCAGAAGGCAATCGTGGGAGATTTCATCATCTTTCGAACGGGGCGAAACATTATCTCGGCGAGGCCGCATTCCTCGAGCATTTTGGCCATGGAGACGATCATGGAGATGATCACAACCGTCCCCAAAAGCTCACTGAAGGCGACATTGATCGAGTTGAACACAGCTTGTACGGCCTTCACCAGGTTCCCGGTGATTACCCAGGAGAGCACGAAGGAGCCGATAATGCAAATGAGAGGGGTGTCCAGCCTGAACGCCATTGCGATCAGGACAAGGATAACGAATAGTGCGTAGATCCAATGCGCGGCAGTAAGCTCTACCATAATCCCTCCTCCAATAAGAAATTATGTAACATCGAAGCGCGGCTTTACCTGTCAGGCAAAGACACCCGTCAAGCCTGCCTCCTCCACCCTCCTTCGAATCTTCTCAATATCAATGGTATAAAGGTCTTTCTCCTTCATCCGGTCGAAATAGACCGACCCGGAGAACGTATATTTATACCCTAAGCCTGCTTCCGTCGCCATCTGAGTACGCACGTAGCTTATCGCATCGCCCACAGCGAGCGTGTCGGGAAAGATCAGGGGTTTTTCCTTTTTTATGAATCTTACAGCATTTAAACCTGCGAGGGTTCCGGTGACGATGGCCTCAGTGTGGCCGACCAGAAGGCCTGCCTTTTCCCCACCGCAGAAAAGGTTCTCAACTCCAATCACCTTGAGGGCATTGTCCCTTGGCGACATGCCTACGTATCGGATGGAATTGCCCAGACCTCCGGCATAGGGGTCTTCATAGCGGGCACATTCCATACCCGGGATTTGCCGCAGAGCGTCAAGGGGGAAAAAAGTGGTCATAAGCTTTGCGTGGCCCGTATCAAGAAGGACAATATTGTCAAGGAATTCGGGAAGTGCGTATTGCTGACAGGCCTTTGTGGCGAGCTTATCCGCGGAGCGCATTGAGACAGGTATGGGTATCACCGCCACCCCCTCCCTGTTCAGGGTCTCAACAACCTCCCGGGAAAGTGATTCTTTGAAAAGCTTGCAAGCGCCACTCATGGCGCCCACGTGGTCACCTTTCTTTCCGATCATTTCCGTGACGCCGCACTTTGCTGCAATGCTCACCCGTCCGCCGAAAGAGGGACAGCGGAGTATGCACATGGCGCAACCATTCCCATATTTCGTACAGTTGGCCGGTGGTCCGGCTGTGCCGGTCGTTTCGATATATACATCACCCTCATACCTCACCTTATCTTCCCGTGTTTTTCCGGTTACAGCCTCGATACGGCCTTTTGTAATAGCCACATCATCGATGCGGGTAGAAAGCTGGATCTCAACCCCTTTTCCCAGGAGGAAGTTTTTCACCATGGGCTCCATCCTTGCCACATTGTAAAGAGAGGTGTGATTGTGTCCCGGAAAACTGATGTTCCGGTGGAGTGAATTTTCATCGGTAAGTTGAAAGATTTCTCCTCCGGACATGGCCAGCATCTCTTCGGCGGCCGTAAAACGTCCGTTGTTGCGCATAATGCCCCCTACGAGGCCTGTTCCCAAGAGCATGTCAGTTCGTTCTATCAGGGTAACCTGGGCTCCCTGTTTCCTTGCGGAAATAGCGGCTGCGCAGCCTGCCCATCCTCCTCCGACGATTACAACTTTCATGACTATCTCCTTTCCAGTTACTCAGTATAGATAAACAGCTGTTCCACTCTCTATTCTTGTTTGCCGTCCCGCCGCAAGGCGGCAAAGGGTTGCGGCCGATCTCCTCCGCCTTCTTAAGCCATGAATAGACCGGAGGAAGTTCGCTCAACTCCGATTCGGTAACCACGTCAAGAAAAACAGGAGTCTGCGCGTTAAAGGCCTCATCGAGCCCCTTCTCCAGTTCTTCCGGATTTTCGATGTGAAAGGCCTTGAGGCCGAAACCTTCAGCAACACGGGCCATGTCGCCTGCCGTGAAATCGACTGATAAGAACTTTCCCTTGCAGTGGAGCGCCTGCAACGCCTTTATCCATCCGAAGGAGCCATTGTTGAAATGGATGAGCACGGCGGGGATATTCATTCTGACGAGCGTCTCCAGTTCTCCGGCAGTCATACCGAGGCTCCCGTCGCCGAAGAGACCAACCACCCGCGTCCCGGGGCTGGCAAAAGCAGCACCCACCACAGCGGGGATGGCGTAACCGAGCCCGCCGAAGGCCCTGGGGATCAAGAACCGGGAGCCGCCGCCCTGAAGCTTCAGAAAGCGGGTGATATAGGGGGTGGGCGTGCCTGCATCGGCAATCACGATGGCAGGGGAGGGGAGGCGCTGGTTCAATTCGTGGATGATACGCTGCGGTTTTATGGGAACCGCACCAGAATGGAGGGCTGCCCTCGATTCCTCCCAGAAGCGGGCCCTTGTATGGTTCAGTTCGTCCACCCACGGTGAGGGCTTGCGCGGCCTTCCTTCCTTCTTCAATAATTCGACAAGGTCCGCGAGCACGAGTCTCGCGTCCCCGGCAATATCCAGCGTGTTGGCGAAGTTGTTGGAGAGCTGTACCGGGTCGAGATCAATTTGAATGATCTTGCGGCGCGGGCTGATACGAAGGTAATGTCCAGCGGATAGTGGAGACGGATCCCCTCTTGCAGCCGACATAGAGCAGCAGATCCCCTTCTTCAACAGCCTGGTTGGCGTATGGATGAAACCCGTTATCACCGACCACGCCAAGTGCCAGCGGATGATCATCCGGCATGATTCCCTGCCCGGAGATGGTGGTGACGACCGGAGCCGCCAGCCATTCGGAAAGGGCGATGATCTCCTGCCCGGCCTGGGAATGGTTTGCTCCGCCACCTGCGATGATCACCGGCCGTGTCGATTTGAGGAGATATTCTACCGCTTCTTCCAGGTGTTTCCGGCTTCCGCGTGTACGGTAGGCCGGATAGTCAACGCACTCAGGCTCGGAAAAAATCATCTGTGCGCTACCGGGGAACTCGCGGGTGAGGACTTCCTGCGGAAAGGCAAGGTGTACTGCTCCCGGCCTGCCCGTGGTGGCTACCCGGAAGGCCCGCCGGATCGTCTCCGGAATCTTCTCTATCTGTTTCAGGAAAGTGGACCATTTGGTCACGGGTTCGAAGAGCTTGTGGTGATCGAGCGCAGTTATGGCTCCCTTGCCTTCGTCAGCAAGAGAGATGTCGGACGTAAAAAGAATCACGGGAATGGAAGAGGCATTGGCTTCGGCCACACCGGGTATGGAATAGAGTGCCCCGGCGCCGCTCGGACACTCGCAGATGCCCGGTTTACAGGAGATGCGCGCATAGGCATCGGCCATGAAACCCGCGGAACGCTCATCCCGGGCCATGACGTGCCTGATCTTCGGGAGCGCATCGTGAATCGCTTCATAGAGAGTAAGGCTGGTGTCTCCCGGTACGCCGAAGATCACCTCCACCTTGTACTCTAAAAGCATCCGGACAAGGACTTCCGCGCCCCTCATCGTCCCCCCTGAGAAACGGATGTTACAATATTATTATCTTTCTCGTCGAAATAATAGTTTTTTTTGCGGACCCCTCACGGCTGCCCGGCTATTCTGTCTTTACCGCTCACTGCTCACCGATCTTCATATCACGTCGAAACTGATTCCTTGCGCCAGGGGCAGTTCTTTCGACCAGTTGATCGTGCACGTCTGACGGCGCATGTACGCCTTCCATGAGTCTGAGCCTGACTCCCGGCCGCCCCCGGTATCTTTCTCGCCGCCGAAGGCCCCGCCTATCTCCGCACCCGAAGTGCCGATGTTCACGTTTGCAATGCCGCAGTCCGATCCCTTGTGGCTCAGGAAGTCTTCCGCCTCCCGGAGGTCGTTCGTAAAGATGGCCGATGAGAGCCCCTGAGGCACGCTGTTGTGATAGCGGATTGCCTCCTCAATCGTTTCATACCGGATGAGATAGAGGATGGGTGCAAAGGTTTCCTCCTGAACGACGGGCAGATCGGCCCTGGCTTCACAGAGGCATGGGGTCACGTAGGTACCCGCGTCGTACGGACCTCCCGAAAGCACGTCTCCGCCATAAAGTATTCGGCCGCCTTGTTTCTTCAACTCCTGAAGGGCGGCTTGCATGGCTTTGACCGCCTCTTGATCGATGAGCGGGCCCATGAGCGTGCCCTCATTCAGAGGGTTCCCGATGGGGACCTGTTTGTACGCTTTCACCAGAGCGTCGGTGAGGGACGGATAGATACTCCGATGGACAATCACACGGCGCGTGCTCGTGCACCGCTGACCGGCTGTTCCCACCGCACCAAAGGCGATGGCCCGTACTGCCAGATCCAGGTCGGCGCTGGGGGTAACAATGATGGCATTGTTTCCGCCCAACTCAAGAAGCGTCCTTCCCAGGCGCATCTTTACCGTCTGCGCGATGTGACGTCCCATGCGCACGCTGCCCGTGAAAGAGATGAGCGGGATGCGGCGGTCGTTGATAAGGGCTTCTCCCACGTCACCGCCTTTGCCGACAACGATATTGAGAATGCCCTCCGGCAGGCCATGTTCTTTCAGTACGCCCCATGCGATCTTCGAAGCGGCAATCGCAGAAACGGGCACCTTCGAGGAGGGCTTCCAGATCACCGTATCCCCGGCAATGAGAGCAAGCATCGCATTCCAGGCCCATACAGCGATCGGGAAGTTGAAGGCTGTGATCACACCGACCGGGCCAAGCGGGTGCCACTGCTCGTACATGCGGTGAAAGGGGCGTTCGCTGTGCATGGTCAGACCGTAGAGCATGCGGGATTGACCAACCGCGAAGTCGGCGATATCGATCATCTCCTGGACTTCGCCTTCGCCCTCGGCCCGGATTTTCCCCATCTCCAGGCTCACCAGGGCCCCGAGATCCTTCTTATGCGCGCGGAGGGCGTTCCCGATTTGTCTGACGATCTCCCCCCTCTTCGGGGCGGGCACCATCTTCCACTTTTCAAAGGCATCACGAGCCCGGGTCGCCACCTGCTCGTAATCTTCCTTGCCGGCGCATCGAATCCTGCCCACGACACGTCCATCGATGGGAGATATAGACTCAAGCAGTTCACCTTTGCAAGAAAGCCACGAACCGGTGCCGGCTCCCGGCTGCTCATCCAACAAATCCAACTTCCTGAGAATTTCGTCCATCGGTCTCTTGTTCTAGCGGCGCAGACGCTCCGTCCGTCCCGCTACGGGTGCCTTTCTTCACCCCTGATTCCTGCCAATTTATCGGCGCTTACGTCTGAAGCCGCTTCCGATACATTTTTTCCATACACTTAAGTTAAGTTCTTTATTCCGTAAAATTCATCACGACGGTTGCCCTTGGTTCCCGCTACGTCGATCATCATCCGGTCGACAGAACCGACTCTGTCTTGACAAAGTATAATACGCGTGGCCATTATAAGACATGATAAGCAGGGGTGAGCAATGACCGCGAGATTGGTGAAGCCCCCCCTTCCTGAGGGGGCATATTATTTTTCGGGAAATGACGCGGCAGCGGAAGGTGCCCTTGCCGCAGGCTGCCGCTTTTATGGGGGTTATCCCATCACACCTTCGAGCGAGATGATGGAGCGCATGGCCGCCCGGCTCCCGGAGGTCGGAGGGGTTTTTATCCAGATGGAGGATGAGATCGCTTCCATCTCCGCGGTGATCGGGGCCGCGTGGGCAGGAGCAAAGGCGATGACGGCCACATCCGGTCCTGGATTCAGCCTGATGCAGGAGGCCATCGGTTATGCCGCCTTTACGGAAACTCCTTGTGTCATCATCGATGTGCAGAGGGCAGGCCCCTGCACCGGGCAGGCGACCAAGGTCGGTGCGGGCGACATTATGCAGGCGAAGTGGGGTTCCCACGGTGATTACCAGGTGATTGCCCTTTCACCCTGGTCCGTTCAGGAAATGTATGATTTGACGATCCGGGCCTTTAATCTGAGCGAACGCTTCAGGGTGCCCGCCATCCTTCTGTCCGATGAGGCTGTCGGCCATCTGCGGGAGACAATAAAAATCGCCGGGCAGGTGGAAGTGTGGGATCGCAAGAAGCAGAAAGGCGGTTCCCCTTTCGGTACCGCGGAAGAGGATGGTGTGCCTCCGATGCCTGCCTTTGGAGAGGGGGAGCGCCTTGCGGTCACCGGCTCGACCCACGACCCGTATGGGTTCCGGAAAACGGACGATCCGGAGGTGCATGCGCGGCTGGTTGAGCGGATCAACGAGAAGGTGCTGAAGCATAGACAAGCAATCGTGGAAACAGAATCTTACTTCCTCGAAGACGCGGACACGGCAGTCATTTCTTACGGGTTCACGGCGAGGACGGCTCTTTACGCGGTAAAACGCTTGAGGAAAGAAGGGTTCAAGGTTGGTTTTCTACGCCTGAAGACCATCTGGCCTTTTCCGGAGGAGGTCGGTGACAAAGGCTGCAGCCGCGCTGAAAAGGGTGCTGGTCCCGGAGATGAACCGGGGCCAGGTGGCCGGTGAGGTGAGAAAGTGCGCTTCATGTGAGGTGATCTCGCTCAGCCAGACCAACGGAGAGGTCATCCCGCCCGAACATATTCTGGATGGACTGAGGAGGATCAGCAGATGACCAGGGCGATGGAACAGTACATCCGGCCGGGCGTAAAGTCGACCCCTTTCTGCCCGGGATGCGGTCACGGCATCCTGATGGGCCTCATCCTGAGGGCCATCGACGAACTGAAAATGGATATGAACAAGATGCTCTTTGTCTCAGGCATCGGATGCGCCGCCTGGATCCCGAGCCCCCATTTCGACGGAGACACCCTCCATACCCTTCATGGCAGGGCGCTGGCCTTTGCCACGGGGGCTAAGCTTTTCAATCCTGACCTTCATGTCGTGGTCGTGAGCGGGGACGGAGACCTCACTTCGATCGGCGGAAACCATCTGATCCATGCCGCAAGGCGCAACATCGATATCAAAGTCATCTGTGCCAATAACATGATTTACGGCATGACCGGCGGACAGGTCGCCTCGACCACGCCCGTGGGAAGAAAGACTGCGACAACCATTCAAGGTAATCCGTATCGCCCCTTTGATCTGGCTCGCCTCGTCATGGCAGCCGGTGCCACCTATGTTGCCAAATATGCGGTGACGCAGCCGGTGGCGCTCATCAACTCGATCAAGAAGGCGTTGCAGCATAAGGGTTTCTCTTTCCTTGAGGTGCTCTCTCCTTGCCCTACTCAGTTTGGAAGAAGGAACCGGCTCGACCGGCCGGAGGACCTGGTGCGCGATCTCATGGAGCGGTGCGTGCTGGAAGAAGAGACAGAAGGGATGAGCGAGGAGGAACTCGCGGAAAAGATCATCACCGGGGAGCTTTTGCCGTGCCAGGGATAACGCAGATTCGTTTGAGCGGTTTTGGTGGGCAGGGAGTCGTTTTGGCCGGTCTGTTGCTTGGGGAGGCAGGCGTCGCTGAAGGAAAGTATGTTGCCGGGTCAAACTCGTACGGTGCCCAGGCCAGGGGCTCCGGCTGCAAGTCGGAGGTGGTCTTTTCCGACGCCCCCATCGATTTTCCTCACCTGACCACGGCAGATATCCTGGTGGCCATGTCCCAGGGCACTTACGACCAATACTGCGCAGACATCAATCCGGAAACGGGGTTGATCCTCTATGACCAGTCCCAGGTAAGCCCACGGGCGGACCTGAAAGTCAAACAGGTAGGAGTTCCTGCAACCGAGTCCGCTCTGAAGACATTAAAGAACAAACAGGTGGCCAATATCATCCTTCTCGGCGCACTCGTTGAGGTGACGCACGTTGTCTCTCCCGATGCGATAGGAAGGGCGATGGATAAACACGTAGGTGAACGGTTTCGGCGGCTCAACCTGGAGGCCTTCGAAGCAGGCAGGCAACTCGGGAGGCAGGCCCATGGTTGAGGGAAGAACGCACAAGCCGGTTATTGAGCCCGATGCGTGCCAGACCTGCAAGGCCTGTGTCCACGGGTGCCCTGCCGAATTGATCCCCGAGTACCGCAAAGAGGTGCACAGCCTCCGCGGAGCGCTTTACAGCGGGCAAACGGCGAAGACCCGCTCGGGGAGAAAAGAATAGCCTCCCTCCCTGCCAGGAGGCGTGCCCTGTTAATCTTCAGACGAGGCGTTACACACGGCTCATCGCGGAAGGAAAATATCTCGAAGCCCTCGATGTGATAAGGGAGGAACTGCCATTTCCCGGCGTCATTGGACGCATCTGCCACCATCCGTGCGAAGAGGCCTGTCTGAGAGGGGAAAAAATAGACGACGCGGTCTCCCTCTGTGTTCTCAAGAGATTCGTGGCCGATTACGAGGTGGGGAAACGGGAGATCCCCGTTCCGGTTGTGGGAGACCAAAAAGGCAGGAAAGTAGCTGTCATCGGTGGCGGACCCTCGGGCATGGCCTGTGCCCTTGACCTGAGAAAGGCCGGCTACGCGGTCACCCTGTTCGAGGGGCACGACAGGCTGGGCGGCATGCTTTATTTCGGTGTTCCGGCCTATCGTCTGCCGAAGCAGGTGCTCGAAAGGGAAGTCTCACTCGTTGAAAAGGCCGGTGTTGAAGTGCGGAACAACAGCATGGTGGGCAAAGAGATTTCTTTGAAGAAGATTTACGAAACCTTCGATGCCCTCTATATCGCATGCGGCGCCCAACGGGGTGCGAAATTGCGCGTGGAGAATGAGGATGCGGCAGCAGTCATCGGCGGCGTTGAGTTTCTGGAAATGGCCAATCAGCGTCAGCCAGTGGAGATCGGTGAGAGGGTGATCGTCGTGGGCGGGGGCAACGTGGCAGTCGATACGGCCCGCACCGCTAGTAGACTCGGCGCGAAGGACGTCCGGATAGTCTGCCTCGAGAAGCGGGAAGAGATGCCCGCGGGTGCATGGGAAATAGAGCAGGCCCGTGAAGAGGGTGCGAAGATCCTTGCACGCTGGGCGCCAAAACGGATTCTCGTGGACGCCGGAAGGGTCAAGGGCATCGAACTGATGAGGTGCACCTCTGTTTTCGATGATAACGGACGGTTCAATCCTTCCTACAATGAAAGGATCACGAAGACGCTCGATGCCGATATGATAATCGTCGCCATAGGTCAGGCGCCCGAGGTGAGATTCCTGAAAGACCTCGACGGGCTTGAAACGACGGATGGTGGCTGGGTGAAGACTGACCCGAAGACCCTTGAAACCAGTATTCCCGGTATTTTTGCAGGTGGGGATGTGGTCGCGGGACCGGGGATGGCAATCGATGCCATCGCGGACGGAAAGAAGGCGGCCGTGTCGATAGATCGATATCTCTCAGAAGCCCGTGAGAATAAGGATGTTGAGGCTGAAGCACGCTGAGGGAAGGGAAAGGTAATGGCCAGGGAATGTGAGAAAAGAGTAGCGAAGAAGGTCAAGCAGAGAACGATCCCTCCAAGGAAACGGAAAGCCGATTTTTCTCCTGTTGAGATAGGGACTGACCGAGGAAGAGGCCATCCAGGAGGCTCGGCGCTGCCTTGGATCGCAATCGTGTGAATCGTGTGATGTCTGCAGTTTACTCTGCCCGGACCTCTGCATAACGAGGGATGAGGCGAGCGGAAACGTGCTGATCGATCTCGATTACTGTAAGGGATGTGGCATCTGCGCCGCTGTGTGTCCCAAAGGCGCCATCAAGATGGAACTGGAAGAATAGATTTCAACAGGGCTGCCTATCGCGTCGGAAGCGATCAGACAGCCCTGTTGATGTGGCTCTATTACTACACGCAAGCTTACATCTGCTCTCCCGCACGGATGGTCCAGAAGTCGTCCGAGAGGTTCCTGTTCGCCAGGTAATCGTAGGGAATCGTGAAATAACCCTTCATGCCCCAGCCGTTGCCCCAGGAGTTTCTCACGATGAATCGTTTCTGGGAATCGTTGTAGCCAACCCCCACGACTGCATGGCCGCCCATTACCTTCTCCTTCGGCCCGGGCATATTGACAATGCCCGTCTTTGCTACCTGCTGTGACTCGAAACTTTCGTAGACCGTGAACCCAAAGACGAACGGAAACCCGCCCGCCAGGCAGGAACGCATCTCGTCGACCGTCTCGAGCCTCTGGTACGATAGGATCCGGTAGTTCAGGGCCTCCTTGTAGCAAGCCGGAGTGGGCTTCTTCGTAAATTGCTTGATAACATATGGCCACTTCTTCTCCGTGCAAGCACCCTGTTTGGCGAGCGTCTTGATCCCGTCGCGGATCATGGCCCCCGAGTCCTGGTTCACCGTGTGTTCGATAACCCGTTCGTTGTAATAGACAAAAAGCCGGCTCATGTCCGCATAAGGCTTCTTGTCCTTGATCATCAGGAACTCCAGCGCCCCGACCAGCGCGTTCGCCGTGCAGCTGCCCAGCTGCCCCTGGTCCTCCACCGGCGAACACTGCGGCCGCAGGTCGACCGAAGAGGGCAGTGTTGCCGGTATCCTGTAGACCTTCCTGAACATGATATCACGGTTGTCAGGGATATCAGGTACCCACCCGTAACGCGCTATCTTCCGGATATTCACTTTCGGTGTCTCTGCCATACGTCCCCCTTCTTAATGAATTTGTGATGCTCTCTTGCCCCACATTCAGTCCCCGTGCAGCTCACCGGGATCACCATAAGTATTGAGTCTAACTTACTAAGCTGAACATTTCCACGAAATCCGCAAGGGCGGATTGACTCCGAGCGGACACCTGGCCCACCAGGCCACCGCCCAAAAAGACCCTGATGATTTTCATGATCGACTGAACGTAAATCCGGTTGGGAGCGGATGGGCCACCGGCGCACGACGGGATTGGCGGTGTATGCAGTCGTCTACAGGTCTACATCCTCCGAACCAGACGAAGAAGGGGTGAAAGTAGGTGGCGAATGAAATTAAGAACCTGTACCGCTGATCCGGGGACCATATTGAATAATACTCACTTCCTCTCCATCGATTATCACACTTCCTACGCGGTGGGTTAAGCCTGTATTGCCATCAACTGCCACCGAGACCTTGCCCTCACCTCGCTCTTGCTTGACGGAAACGGTAATCCACGGATACGCACTCTTTGCACTAAAGGTGCACGTAGGGGCAGAACCCTTGACATATACCTCTGCCGTACCACCGGGGAGTTGAAAATATATGTTAGCCGGAGAGACCGAGAATGTGCAGGAAGCGTCCTGGCTGTAAGAACTGGCAACTGTCAAAGTAACCAGGAGCATGATGAGCAGAGCACCACCGGCGCATTTAGTCCATTTGGTCTCATACGTATCTCCTTCCGAAAAGACTGCTCTCGATGGAGCCACCCGCTCATTTCGTTAATATAATTAAACTATAAGCACCGCACGTGCTCAATATCAACCGGGAGTACCTACCCGGCTTATCTGCGGTATTAGCACCAGAATTTGTTATCTTTCGCGCTTGCCGCTGACGGCTCACGCCCTTGACCCTAAATTGGTATCAGACCCTCTTTTCAAGCAATGCGCTTAAGCGCTCAAGATGCTGCTTCTCCTCTTCCGACAAGACACGAAAGACCCGTGCGGATGGTTGCTCCTTCAGCCTCAGCTCCATGATCAGATAGAGATCATATGAATTCGTCTCCAAAGCGAGAGAGAGCTCAAGTATCTCAGAGAACTTTTCCTTTGCCCACTGCAATGCCTCTGTGACGCGCATCCCCCCTTCCATCACGTCGTCCTCATTCTCGCACCGAGATTACCGATTTCGGGAATCCATCGTTCGGCGGTGTGCCTACGAACTCTCTGTAAAGTTCGAGAAGGGTGGCCTGGTGGCGTTCTTCCGCGCTTGCCAGTTCTGCGTACAGATCCGAAATTTCACCATCGTTCACTGTCCGGCCCAGCTCAGCGTAAAATCGGCGGGAGCCATTCTCGAGGAACCACGCCAGAGCCACCATCTCCTCCGGCTTTGTGGCCTGGGAAAAATAAGCGATGCCTGATTCCGGCGTCTTCTCTGCGACCAGACCATTCCAGGCCCTGATCCCTCCTTCCATACTGTAAACCTGCTTGAAACCCGCACCCTCCAGAGTGGCGGCAGCCGCCCGGCTGCGCACGCCCGCAGCTCAGTAAACGACAGTGGGCTTTTTAGGGTCCAACTCCGCCAGGCGGTCCGGAAGCTCGCTCACCGGTATCAATCGCGCGCCCGGAAGGTGACCTTCGGCATACTCCTTGGGCGTTCGAACATCAACAAGGTTATACTCGTCTTCCCTGTTCTCTTTCAGAAATGTGCGCACCATGTCAGGCGGCCATGTGGAAACACGCTTGAAGTAGTCAAGGATTTTCATACCCCACCTCCTGCCAGTTCGCCTTCATTCATATAGCTTCGTTGCCGGCGTCGGCACGACTCCAGACGTAACTATTCATGTCACGCCTCCGTCGCTATCCTCCTGGTCGCCTTGCTCTATTTTTTGAATGCGAACTGGCATAGCTCTCTATTTGATAAGGCTTCATTCTATAACCTCTGACTTGTCCTCGCGCTCTCCCGAAATCTGGAACGTCCTCATGAAGCGCCTGTCTATATAATCCTTCAAAAGAAAAGCAAGCCTGCCATCCCATACCCAGTCCTTTTTCCAGAAGATGCCCCGGCCGTTCCCCATGTTGAAGATCAGCAAATAGTAAGGCTGGGGGATGAACGATATCATCTCTCCGCCTTCGAGAGCGACCTTGAGATTATGAAAGAGGATGGGGTTCTCCCTCACCGCGTACACGCCCACCTTCGCGAGCGCATGGCCTTCGAGACTCACGCAGTCACCGCCTCCGAAGATATCCGGATGGTCGACGCTCTGCAGATGCGCATTCACGAGCAATCCTCCGTCCGGTCCGGTGGGAAGTCCCGAGTCAGCAAACATGGGCGTGGGCCGGATGCCTATTGCGATGAAAGCGAAGTCGAAGTCATATTTTCTTTCGCCGGTCAAGGTAACGCTGCTCTGCTCAACCGTTTTTACGAAGCTGCCTTCCACGATCTCCACACCTCTCTCAGTCAGGGATTCGAGAGCAAGACGGCGCACTTTTTCCGGTGCGCCGGGCATAAGCTTCTCTCCCGCAATCAGCACGATCTTTCCTTTGCCACGGTTCCGGTCGAGAAGCCGCCAAAGATTCGAGCAGATTTCGACCCCGGCCGGACCGCCGCCTACTACGATATATTTCCAGATCCTGTCCGCTTCTATGGCCTTCAGGATCGCGTGCTTGGCCCTCAGGAGATTGACCACCGGTTTGACCGTTACAATGTTATCCCGCGGGGACCTGGCGATCGATCCCACGGGGACCTCGCTTCCCGTGTTGAACGAGACCACGTCGTACGCGAGGTTCGCGCCGGAGCGCAAAGACAGAAGATGCCCGATGGGGTCAACCCGCACTACTTTGTCTTCGATGAACCTAGCACCCTGGTTCTCGGCCATCTTCCTGACATGAAAGCGCACCTCGGATGGATGATAAGTTCCCGCGAGCATTCCCGGACCCATGCCTGAGTAATAGTGATACGGGGACGCACTTATCAGTGTCACGCTGTGGCCCCGCTCGGTGAACGTGGAAAGGTTCTTGAGCGCGGTCAGGTGCGCGTGGCCTCCGCCGACGAAGACAAGACTGTTTGCCCATTTCAGTCTGATCCCCAGAGCTCTTTAAGGCGCTGGTCACGGCCGCAGTTATAACGGTAGAACTTATAACGAATCGGATTCTTTTTGTAGTAGTGCTGGTGATACTCCTCCGCGGGATAGAACTCGGACGCGGGAACAATCTCCGTGTAAATAGGGCCTTTGAACCGTCCTGACTTTTCCAGCGCCTTTCTTCGACTCCTCGGCAAGCCGCTTCTGTTCCTCAGTGTGAAAGAAGATAGCAGTGCGATATTGGGTGCCGATGTCGCAAAACTGCTGGTTCTGCACGGTAGGGTCTATGTTGTGCCAGAAGACGTCAAGCAGCTTCGTGTACATGATCTTTGCGGGGTCATAAACAATCTGCACAGACTCCGCATGGCCTGTCGTGCCCGAGGAGACTTCCTCATAGGTCGGATTTTTCTTATGGCCGCCCGTATAGCCGACCGTTACCGATACAACGCCTTCGAGTTCATCGAATGGGTGCTCCATGCACCAGAAACAGCCTCCCGCAAAGGTCGCTTTCTCCAGTCGTGGAGAGTCGGCACTCTTTTTCGGCTCTTCCGCACGGGCAAGACCAAGTGCAAGCACGAGAGACAGCCGATACCGCAACGACGAGGAATTGAAATTTCATCAGATTCTCCTCTCGATCTGATTCTGCCTATCAATTATCAACATAATCCTGGACTAAGCATATTTAAGGACGACGGCCATAGCGCTTTGATTGTAATGGAACGTTGCGTATCCCACGGAGGATAGCGCCAGGCAAACGACATCACGCATGATGCTCCGACTGCCGCTAGTGACCTTCGGGGGATACACAACGCGGATTGATCAGGCCCCGCAGCCAAGCTGGATGCCGCACTCACATTTTTTTCATGCCCGTGCGTATCTTGCTTTTCATCTGTCCTTCAGTCATTGGAGGCATGTCAGGATGGTCCTTCTTCGCATGCTTTATGCCTTCCGCCATAATCTTGTCGATGGCTTCATCGTCACCCTTGGCATCGACCTTTATCTCGTAATTGCAAGGGGCAGGACACGTGAAAGAATACTTCATTGTTGATCACCTCCTCTCCTCTGGGGATTTGACGACCGAGCCAAGTCGCGTGATTCGGCTCCGACGTCCTTACTCTTAGTCTAAGGTGCAAATCTCGTATGTCAACGGCCGCGTCAGTTTCGAGATATCAGTTCGCACACCCGCACCGCCCTTCTCCTTTTCCGGGAACCCATGGGTTGGCATGACAATAATACGGGGTCAGAAAATGCTTATGACAAGAGGCTGTTGCGGGACCGTAATTGGAGCAGCTGGCACGGTGTGGACAAGAGCCCGGGGTGGACATAGATTTGGGTAGTGAAAGAATTCAGCAGGAGGTGTGGCAATGATTTCCCTGAAGGCGCTGGAATATAAAGATGGTGATGCGACACTCGAAGGCTATCTCGGTTTTGACGATGCGGTCAAAGGGAAACGACCTGGTGTGCTTGTTATCCATGACTGGATGGGAGTGGGGCCTTATGTAGAAAAGCGCGTCGGACAGCTTGCTGCGCTGGGTTACGTTGCCCTTGCTGCTGACATCTACGGCAAAGGGGTGCGGCCGAAAAGCATGGAAGAAGCGGCGGATCTTGCTAGCAGATACAAAGCGGATAGGGCCCTCATGCGTTCCCGTGCCCGCGCGGGTCTCAAGGCCTTGCAGGCTAACACCCTTGCCGACACGAAGCGCATGGCCGCCATCGGTTACTGCTTCGGCGGTACTGCGGTCCTGGAGCTTGCTCGCGACGGCGCTGACATCGCGGGTTTTGTGAGCTTTCACGGCGGCCTTCAGACACCGACCCCGGATGATGCTAAGAATATAAGAGGGAAGGTGCTGGTGCTGCATGGCGCAGATGATCCACTCGTCCCCCCGAACGAAGTGCTGGCCTTTGAGGAAGAAATGCGAAAGGCTCTGGTTGACTGGCAGATGATCATTTACGGCGGCGCCGTGCACAGCTTTACGAATCCTGCTGCCGGGGATGACCCTTCCAGAGGGGCTGCCTATAATGAGAAAGCGGACAAGCGCTCGTGGGAGGCAATGAAGAGCTTTTTCCAGGAAATCTTTGAGTGAACACCTTCTTACCTGTTGCCACCTAGACCGTGGAAGAGAAAAGCGACATACTGATGAAGGGCGTTCGACACCAGTGACGGACGTTCCGCGTACTGCGCGGCCACCCAGAGCGCAGCGCCGAGCCCGGTCACATAGTGCGGGTTATAGTCGCCCTGGTACAGGTCACAGAGACCCTTTATGAGGAAGCGGCCGAGCAGCTTGCGACCTTCATCCGATGCAGCCAGGGGAATGACCATCTTGAGAACAGTCTGTGTGTCGAGCGCTGAGAACGCTTCATAGAACGTACCATAGCCGAGCGTGGAGCGTCCTTTCGGCGCATTAACGAACGCCTCGCGTGATTCCTTTTCTCCCATCCAATCGAGCCACGATGCAACGAGGTGCTCGTACTCCTCTCTGCTGAACAGCTCGCGTGCGCGCTCAATCGCATACAGGGTGATCGTGTGATGGATGTCAATGAAGGACGAGCCGGTCGTTGAGCGCAAAATGAAATCGGGCAAAGCCTGTTCGGGAGTTTGCGGCGGTTTACGCAAAGAAGGAGTCGTATCAAATCGTCCTTTGATGAAATAGTCTGCGAGAAGGAGAAGAGCAGGCCATAGGTCCTGGGCCTGCCGCTCGAGCATCTCCTGAAGGATGAAGGCTGTGCAGGAGAGAGAATGGCCCAGCGACTCATCCAGGTAGCCGCTGCCCAGAAGAAGGAGCCTGCGGCCCAATTCTTGCGCACCTTGCTGGCGCAGGAACGCAGCGAAGAGTGAGGCCGTCTCGTCCACATCACGAGACCTGATGGCCCGCTTCGCGTCGTCGAAGAGTATCGTTGCTCTGACGGCTGTCTGGCCGAGGGTCCGCTGGGGATGCTTCTCCAGTTTTGCCCTCCTTGCATATTCCATTGCTTCCATGTAAAGAAGCGCTGGGATATCTTCTGCTTTCATGTAAGGGAACAGGTCCCGGCAGACGGCGTACATCTTGGGCAGGTGAGGATTGATAAAGGGCGGGTTCAGGACCCGCTGTACCGCGGGGAAAAGGGCGAGGTGCGCACTCCAGGCAAGCTCGCCTTTGGGCTCCTCTTGTTTGAGCCTGGAGACAGCAGTCACATCCGATGTGTCAATGGCGTTGAGCAGATACTCGCCCCAGTCGGTCATGGCAGCCTCGCTGCAGTCACCTTAATACCGGAAAGGGTAAGTGTCAACAGTACATCAAACGAAGACGCTTTCAGTCACTACGAAATCTGGACAGCTCTTAGCACCAGGTGCTAACTATGAAACTCGGAGGGAATAGCGCACCGGCTGATCTCTCAGCACGGCCATAGCTGGAGAGGTACGCCTTTCGCTCTTTTTCAGCTCTTTTTCAGTTGTAAAGCGGCAGCGGACGTGTTAATGGATATAGTCCATGACAACTGTTGTACTCACTCGTTCTTGGCTTGATTCATTACGGTCTCCATGCTGTTCCCTTCCGACGGTCACGCCGATCTGCTCGTCGGTGGCGAAACCGCTTATGCGATTGAAAAGGGAGACTCCCTGATGCTCATCGGCTCAAAGCTGGGAGTTAACTGGCAGATCATTGCTAAAGAAAACCAGGTCGATCTCACGAAACCCCTCAAGATCGGCCGAACCTTGAAGGTCAACACGAGAAAGATCGTTCCAAAAGTTACGGAGACGGGTATTATCGTGAATATACCGGACAGGATGCTTTACTACTTCAAGGAGGGGAAGCTCGCTTCGGCGTTCCCTGTCGGTCTGGGTAGACCGGACTGGGAAACACCGACCGGCCTTTTCACCATAAAGGGAAGAGAGCGGAACCCGACGTGGCACGTGCCCGCGTCAATCCGGGAAGAGATGACAACGAAGGGACAGCCCGTGGAAACAGCGGTTCCGCCGGGTCCGGACAATCCTCTGGGCCGGTATGCCCTCCGGACATCCATTTCGGGAGTACTGCTCCATGAAACCATCTGGCCCACCAGCGTCTACCAGTTCAGAAGCCATGCCTGCATTAGGATTATGGCGGAGCACATGGAAAAATTCTTTCAAAGCGTGCGGGTCGGTACCCAGGGGGAGATTATCTATGAACCGGTAAAGGTTGCATTAACGAACGAAGGACGGATCTTTCTTGAAGTGCACCGGGACATTTATAAAAAAGTAACATCATTGGACACTGAAGTGAGGAAGCTTCTGGATAGGCGTGGGTTGTCCGGAAAGGTGAACTGGGAAAAGATAGATAAGGTGTTGCAGGAGAAGCCGGATATCGCACAAGACGTAACGTCATGATTTCGAGAAGGGTTTTGTTAAGACGCGGCTATGAAGATAGCAGTGATAGGTGCTCTACCTCATGAATTGAAGCCATTACTGAAGCATGTGAAAGCGCAGAGACAACTGCGAGCACATGCGTTCCCGGCAGCTCATCTCCAAATCACATTCAAAAGTAGCCTGGTATCACGCAACATATCTCTCCCATGAAATCATGATAGTGGCAGACCGGCATCGGGATACGCAATGCTGAAGAGGCGCTCACACGGGTGTCTGGACGCGTTCAACCCTGACTTCCTTCTTTCCATCGGCTTTGCCGGAGCGCTGTATGAGGGCGCCCGCATTGGCGATCTCGTTATGGCCACAAGCGTTTCTCTCATTTCCGGAAATGCTATAAAGACTTCCCAAATTCCTGCTGAGCGCGGATTGCATGAAAGGCTTGGCGGCGGAGGGAACATACAGGCAGGGGAGCTTCTTCACACTTGAGAGATTGATGGAGAAGAAAGCGGTCAGGCTGCTTTTGCCGTCGGATGCCGCCTTTCCTGTATGCGAAATGGAAACGTTTCCCCTGGCAGCGCTTGCCCGACAGAGGCAGCTACCATTTCTCGCGGTCCGATCAATTACGGACCGCGCGGACGAAGAGATTCCGCCCGAATTTTTGAAACTGGCGGATAGCTCCGGCTGGCAACAGTTTATGCGGGCAGCAGGCCTGCTGCTTAGAAAGCCTCGACTCATCCCGGCCGCAGCAAAGTTTGCAACGCGCTCCCATAAGGCATCTGAGGCAGTCTGGCTGGCCTTCGACACCCTCACCCGAGCGCTCTAAACGGGGACTCTCAGCCTCTCAGTCACAGGTAGGCCGTCCGTTCGCACTATTCCTTCCGTTCTCTAGCGCTCTCGCTCTGACCCGTCGGACGTTCCGTCTCGCTCAAGCTCCAATTGCGAAGGTCTATGTCTCGTTCGGGCCTGCGCAGCTCGCAAAGCATTGCCTTAACGGCGCGTCATGCCTCGGAGTCAGTCGCTTGGGCTGATAGCCACGCTCGCCTCCACTTACGGGTCCCCAGAGCTACCGCGATGTTCACTCCAGGAACAGCGCTCACGGACTCCGACTTTCCTGGAGGTGAAATAGTCAAGAGAAGCAGGACGGAACCGTTCCCGTGAGCGAAGCCTTGCGGGAGCCTCTCGGGTACCCGGCTTACAGGCGGAAGGAGCGGTGCGCCGAGGGAGGCGCATGCCGAGGACTGTCTGAGCGGTAAGCCTGCCAACGTGGCAGGCGTGCGCGAGTTCCGCAGGGAAGCGGGGGGAGCCTTTAGCGCGGGTGAGAGGCGGAGCACCGAGCGAGCGATCGGGAACGGTTCCGTCCTGCGACGGTTTTCCACACGTCTAAGGTTATGGTTGTTTGGCGCCGGGGCAAACAGTGCCGGGGAAATCGGCGAGATGTGCTTCCACGGCGCATGCTTCGGCACCGCGCACGAGATTTCCTTTTAAGGAGAAGTAGAGAAACGACACTTGTGCGAAGACGATAAGAATACCCATCCATGCAAGGGTGTACTCCCCGATCGAAAAGGTGACGGACAGATTAAAGAGGAGAACACCGAAGTAGAGCGAGGGGCCGACCACATAGCGCCATCGGAGTCTGCGGGTGGACCAGTCTCTCGCTCTTTTCTTTTCCAGGAATCTGTCTATCGTCTGAAGCGCCCAGATCATGACAAATCCAACGATGAACCACCCGACGAAATTGGATATGGGAACGCCAAAATAGAGACCAGGTTCCGGGTACCCATAAATCTGCCCGAGGAACCATTTGCCGCCCTTCAAGGCCACAGGGTCAATGATTACATCGAGCAATACGAAGAAGAGAGCCCCGAGCAGTCTTGTCCCCACGGAATACCTGATCTTCTTCGTCTCAAGAAGATAAAGGGTCGCACGGGAACGCACGATAGGCGAGGCCGCCATGAGCGCCATCGAATAGCTCGCCCAGGCAAGGAATACGAAGCTCATTGAGTCCATGAAAGGGACACCCATGACCCACAGCTCTTTCCCCTTCGTCGTCTCGATGTAGTAATAGTGTCCGAACGGTATGCCGTTATGGATGGAGGAGAATTCAGAAAGCCACGCCACAAGATAGCCGGCGATGCCGAAAAAAATGGCCCTCTTCACCCCCATGTGCGCGGAGCAGCCGAAAAGATAGGTGAGGAGAAAGACGACAAAATAAGGCCTCATTACAATTGTATTGAGGATCTGCGAAGGGATCGATTCCGTCAAGAGCACCTGAAGTTCCAGAGGGCAAGCCTGAGGAGGTCGCGAGGGTTCGAAAAAGCATGTCTCATCGCGGTGGCTTCATATCCGCTATGGACCATGCAGTTCCGGCATCTGGGGTCCTCGCCCGACTCATACCTGTCCCAATCGGTCTTTTCCATCAATTCCCTGAAGGACTCACAATATGCATCCGTTATCAGATAGCACGGCGACTTCCAGCCCAAAGGATTCCGTGTCGGATTGCCCCATGGCGTGCAGCGCATACGCCTTTTGCCTTGCAAGAAATCGATATACATGGGTGTGCTCATGAAAGGGTATCTGTCGAATAGATGCTCCATGCATCTGAACTTTTCAGCGGCCTCTTCCCTGCTCAGAAAGATATCCTCTGTCACGCTCTGATAGCTGAAGGCGGGAGAAATAAGGATGCCGTCCACATTGATACGCGTAACCAAAGCAAAGAGCTGCTCCAGCTCTTCCGCGTCCGCATCCTTATAGACCGACGTATTGGTGCACACCCTGAAGCCTTTCTGCTTCGCCCTTTTGATAGCCTCAATCGCTATTTGGAATGTTCCGCTCCGGCCGGCCATGCGGTCATGCGTTTTTTCGATTCCGTCGAGATGAAAGTTGAGGCTCAAGCCTGGATGCGGACGAAGCTCATCTACCAGCGACCCGGCCAAAAGACCATTGGTGCAAAGATAGACGTATCGCCGCATGCGAAGCAGTTTTTCAACGAGTGGAACAACCTGCCCGTACAAGAGCGGCTCGCCCCCGGTCACGGTGACGACCGGCGCCCCTGATTGCACTGCAGCGTCTATACATTCATCCAGGGAAAGATCACGCGCATGCGTTTCAGCGTTGAGCCTTATTCTGTCACAACCCGAGCACGCAAGGTTGCACCGGTGCGTGGGCTCGAGCATCAGCACCAGTGGGAATCTTTTTCCTCCCTTGAGGCGGTTCTTTATAAAGGAAAGTGCGAGTGACTTATACAGGCCGGCTGGGAAACGCATAGCAGACTGCCGCTATAACGCGCGATCGATCATAGATTTGGTCGTTTTCCTTTCGGCAAGAAAGCGTAACGCTGCGTCCAGCTCCTCAATGGGCAACTGCGTATTCTTGCACGGACCTTGAGGCCGCTTGTTTGCTATCGCAAGGACCGGTATCCTGTCAGCCACGTCTTTGAGCCCGCTGATCAAATCCCTCTCACACGCAATCGCCAGTATCACCGATGGCCGATGCTCCTGTATGGCCTTTCTGGCTTCTTCTCCACCTGAGGCTGTTACCGTCTTTGCCCCGAACGTGTCTACTCTATCAAGAACCTGGCTCCTTGTTGCTCTTTCCAGGCACCGTGGCAAAAGAACCAGGAGCCTCTCCGCACTGAGCCGATCGGGAGAGGCTTTCAGCACGATGTTGTGCACCTTGATGAAAGAGTTAGAGACCCTGTCCCTGCCTATACCAAACTTCCTTCCCAGCCACACGCTTTTCGGAAGCAGGGCGAGCAAGAATCTCTCCGTCCATACATAGGGCAGTAAAGACTTTCCGAATCTGGCAACAGAAACGGCCTCAGCCGAGACTATCACCAGTACAAGAATAGAGAATCCCTCGACGCACCACTCCAACGGGACGGAGGCTGCGGGCACAACCTGCTCGATCCTTGGCTTCACCAGATACCAGCCCACATTGAGCAACGCAATAAGGAAGAAGAATATGACTCCGGCCAGCGTGAGAAACGTGGCGCTGCCCTCGTTTGCCTCGAGCTCTGCCGAACCGGTCTCGCCTTTCCAATCTGTCCACTCGTCCCCCAGTTTCCTGTCCACAGGTTTGGCCAGGTTCCCCTCGTGGGTATCAGGCATCAGAACCTCCCGAAGATCGATTCCTCACGTAACCTCTCTTGAAATACCAGTCGATCGCGTTTTCCATTGCCGTTTCAACTGAAGTTTGCGGTACACCCAGGTTCTGAACCGCCTTTGAACAGTCGAAGTACATATGGCTCTTAGCCATCTTAACGCCTGTCAAGGGAACCCTCGGCGGCGCGTGTCTGATCCAAGTGGACACGGCTTCATCAATATAGGCCGCGAAGAGTACTGGCATGTAAGGGAGTCTCACACGCGGAGGCTTACGGTTACTTATCCGACCCAGAATGCCTAGAAATTCACCCAGACTCATATTCCGGTTACCGAGAATATAGCGTTCGCCAGGTTTCCCATACTGCGCCGCGAGCCAATGGCCCAAACCCACGTCATCGACGTCGACGAAGTTCAGGCCTGTATCTATGAATGCCGGCATCCTGCCGCTGAGAAAGTCTACAATCACTTTTCCCGTCGGCGTGGGCTTTTTGTCCATCGGCCCGACCGGGGTGGTGGGATTGACTACGACAACGGGAAGGCCTTTGCTGACAAACGCGTATACCTGCCGCTCTGCAAGGAACTTGGACCTTTTGTAATGACCAACCATATCAGAAAGATCGACCGCTGTGTCCTCATGGCACATGGCGCCTCGGCTCCGTTTCGGAACAAGAGTTCCTGCCGAACTGGTGTAGACAATTTTTTCCGTGCCTGCTTCCAGGGCGGCCTTCATCACATTCACTGTACCCTGAACGTTTGTTTCATACATAGTCCTGGGATCGGGCACCCAGAGCCTGTAATCGGCGGCCACATGGTAAAGCTGCCCGCAGCCTTTGAGCGCCTTGCACACCGACTCGTAGTCCCTGACATCCCCTGCAACCAGTTCTGTATCAAGCCGCGCAAGGTCAGAGGTGTCGCTCCCGGCTCTCACCAGTGCGCGGACTTCAACCCCCTTTTCTTGCAAGGTTTTTGCCACGTGAAATCCGACGAAGCCTGTGGCGCCGGTCACGAGGGCCTTCATGAACCGCCCTTAACAGCGTTGCAGAGTGACATGAACTTGCCGAGAGCCATGAGCGGGAAGCAGTTCCTGTAATTGTGATAATTTATCATGAAATACGTAGGAAAACCCGTTGCGGTGAATTCGGGTTCATCCCATGTGCCGTCGGGCTTTTGCCTGTCGAGCAGAAAACCTATGCCGCGCGTTACCTCTTCGCACGCCTCCTCCCGTGCCGCCAGTAAGGCCATGATCACCCACGCCGTCTGTGATGGCGTGCTCTTTCCCTGCAATCTCAATCGCGGGTCTTCATAGGATTCACAGCACTCCCCCCAGCCGCCATCCGCGTTTTGATGATGCTTTAACGTGGCAACTGCCTTCCTCACGTAAGGCGCTTTCATTTCTTCTCCTATGGAGCGAAGACCCTCCAGCACGGACCAGGTCCCGTAGCCGTAGTTCACACCCCATCGCCCCCACCACAGGCCGTCTTCCTCTTGCGTCCTTTTAAGGAACCCAAGTGCTCGACTGACCACGTCATCGGTAGGCCTGTAGCCGAACATGCCGAGCAGCTCCAAGACCCTCCCTGTGACGTCAGGGGTGCTGGGATCCAGCATCGCCTGCAGGTCTGCAAAAGGTATCTGATTGGCTATCTCTTTATTGTTGTCGGCATCGAAGGCACCCCAGCCGCCATCTTTTCCCTGCATGCCGAGCACCCAGCGCAGGCCCCACTCGAGCTTTTCGGTGCTGACAAGATCACCTTCCCTGTAACGGTTCAGGAACATCATGACCACCGCTGTATCGTCTACATCCGGTTGCCAGTCATTTTCAAACTCAAACGCCCATCCGCCGGGCTCCAGGTCGGGCCTCTTTATGCTCCAGTCACCCTTTCTGAATATCTGCTTCGAGGAAAGCCACCTGCAGGCGTTTGCCAACGATGGGTGATCCTTGCTGACCCCCGAGTGAAGCAGCGCAAGTGCGGTCAGGGATGTGTCCCAGACCGGTGATACGCAGGATTGCAGGAGAAGTTCATCCTCAGTTTCGATGGTAAACCTCTTTAGGGCTTCAAAGCCTTTCTGCACGGGTCCATGAGCCGGTCCGGTAACACCGTCATCGCCGAGGCTAATGAGCGCCAGCATTGAATTGACGATTGCAGGTTGTATGCCCAGCCAGTCACCGCTCTCCTCCTGATGCTCCAGCATCCACGTTTGCGCCATTTTCAGGGCGCGCCTTCTGAGCGGCCTCACGCGGCTTGCCTCAATTATCTTGAGCAACTTGTCAAGAACGAGAAAGCATTTTTTCCAGGAGAAAAACGGGATCGGCCCGGTCGTAAGAGGCGGCCGGCGGTCAGAGGGATTCCTGTAAAGTTCCTGAACTCCAATCTGATCAGGAAGCGGCTTCACTGGCCTCAGATCGAGGAGTATCGAAAGGGGCACGATCGTGCCTCTTGCCCAGGCAGAGAAATTATAGATGTTAAGGGGCGCCCAATGGGGTAGAAGCATTGTCTCCACAGGCACTGCCGGGGCAGCCTGCCAGTCCATCTGGCCAAAAAGCGCCAGGAAAATTTTCGTGAAGACTCTTGAGCGCTCCACGCCGCCTTGTGCAAGAATAAATTGTCGCGCTTTTTTCAAGGCCGCGTCGTCGGCTGAAAATCCCGCCAGTTTGAGCGCAAAATACGCCTCGACCGTCGTGCTCAGGTCGCCTTTTCCGCCGTAATGTATTGCCCAGGTGCCGTCTGTTCTCTGATGTCGCAGGATATAGCGTGCTATTTTTTTGTCCCGCTCCTCGTCTTTGATACCGACGAAGTGGAACAGCATCAGGTATTCTGCCGTTATCGTTACATTGGACTCCAGCTCATACCACCAGTAGCCATCAGCCTGTTGCTCGGTCACATAATAGGCCTGCGTCCTCCTGCAGGCTTGTGCGATCAATTCAAGCAGATCAGCGTGATAGGAAGGAGATAGGAGATTCTGCGCCGCCGAAATCTGGCCGGGCACTATCATCATCTTCTCATCTCCTGGGAGGCCTGCGGGGCAACTGCCCCGAGAAGCTGACTATAGCCTGTGCACGCCATCCCGAGCGACGCCGCGTCCTCCCGGATATTCATAGAAGCCAGCGTTACGGTTTCTTGCCGCCCTGCTTCCGTCGCAAGGTCTGGGTGAGCATAAATCTCATTGGTTACACCCTTTAGTAACGGGAGAAGGGCGCGAAAGTATTTTTCGTCGACCTTGGATGTCCGGCCTGGCTTCCCTGTGCTGCCTGTCCTGGAAAGCCCGAAGATATGCGAAGCAGTTTTGATCCCGTATCCATACGCTATCCTCAAATTACGGACCGCCAGCATCCGGAATGTAATCCATTCGGCCAGCCTGGGCACGAGAAGCGGCAAACCAGCACGGACGACTTTCGCAAGCGATTCCCTCGGAATCCGTATCCACGCTACGTGCCTCCTTGCGGCAGCCCTGCAGACCAGTTCGAAGATAGCAGGGTGCATGTGCAAGTGATGATGACCGTCCACGTGGGTCGGTGAAATCCCTGCCTCCTGGAGGCGCTCAAACTGCGCCTCGATCTCTGCCTCGATCTGTGGCGTCAGGTGCCGCCTCAATCTCCAGTAGCGCAATCCGGCACGAAAGGGGCTTTTTATGAAGCAGCCGTTCCTGTCGATCAAATCCGGTATCTCAGAAGGCGATAGAACGGCCTTGCCATCGCATAGGGTGACGTGCAAGCCTACGGAAAGTGCAGGACGGATGCGGGCCAACGTGACTGCCTCCTCAAACGCGTCACCGCCGGCCATGAGGCTTGCAGCCGTCAAGAATCCTTGGTCAAACGCCCTGGCAACAGCGCGGTTCACGAGGCTTGAACGGCCAAGATCATCCGCGACAACAACCAGGTACCTGTCTCTTCGTTTTAGAGTTGGCCGGTTCATCATTCCCCGGTGATTTCTTTTCGCTTGGCGAGGAAGGAAAAAAACTCTTTCCCCTCTCGCACTCTTCGTTGGAAGAGCGCCCTGTCCCGCAGCATGTCGCCAAGTATCCTCAACACAGGCCGGGTCCGCAGGTAGAAGGCACGGTAAAAACGATCAACAGCACCGAATATTTCCTCAGATGATAGATTCCCGTAAGAGAGCACGGCATCCTGAATCCCTTCTCTCACGAGCCGATCTCCTTCTTTGACCAGCCATCCCTCCTTTTTTGCTTGCTCGTAGAGTTCCGTACCAGGATACGGGGCCGCAAGAGAAACCTGGATGCTATAAGGGTCGATCTCGCGGGCAAATCGGATGGTTTCTTCGATTGTCTCGGCGGTTTCGCCGGGCAACCCGAGCACAAAAGTCCCGTGTACCAAGATGCCCAATTCCTTGGCGGCCTTGACAAAGGCGCGTGCCTGGTCGAGACGGACCCCTTTCTTGATGTTGTTGAGGATCTTCTGGTTACCTGACTCAAACCCTACCACGAGGAGACGCAAACCGTTCTCCTTAAGCGCCTTAAGGGTCTCTTTCGAGACCGACACTCTCGCATTGCACGACCACACAATGCCCAGACGCCCCATAAGTCGCGCAATCTCGATGACGTTAGGATTGTCTGTAAAGGTATCATCATCAAAGAAGTATTCCTTCACCTTGGGGAAGAGACGCTTCGCCCCCTCCATCTCCTCGTAAAGGTTTTGGGGACTTCGTACCCTGTAAACGTGCCCTGAGATGGTCTGCGGCCATAGACAGAAGGTGCAGCGTGACCGGCAGCCCCTGCCGGCGTACAAAGAGACATAAGGATGCTGCAGATAACCTATGAAGTAATCTTCAGGCTTGAGGTCTCGAGCATAAATCTCTGTCACGAAAGGAAGGGCATCCAGGTTCTCTATGAAAGGCCTCGGTGGAGTACGAAGTATATTTCCGTTCGACCGATAGGCTATCCCTTCTACCCTTTCGAGGGGAGCGCCGTGGGCGATCTCCGCCACGGTATAATCGAATTCGCCAATGGAGACGAAATCAACGGCTTTCGAGCCTAACAATGTTGCTTCGGGCAGGACCGTGGGATGTGACCCGACGAAACCCACAAGAAGCTGCGGAAAATGTTTCTTCAGGCTCTCGGCGACCTTGGCATCATTGGCCAGGGTAGGCGTGCTGGTGTGGAGGATGACGAGATCATAGCCGTGCGCCTGCCGGATGACTTCCTCCACACCCATGCCCTGGGCAGAAGCATCGAGCAAGCGGCTATGCGCCACCATTCCCGCGGGATAGGCCAACCAGGTGGGATACCAGAATGATCGGATCTCACGGCGCGCCTGATAGCGGGCGCCTGCACTGCCATCAAACCCGTCAAATGACGGGGGGTTCAGGAACAATGTTCGCACAACGTCTCCTGATGTATCACTCTGGGCACGTATCTTCCGCAGGCTAAAAGAGCGCGCCGAATATTACTCCCTTCTACCATTATTCTTTACCTTATGCCCGACTTTGTCAAGCCAGACCGATGCCGAGGGGCATCAATGGCTCCGCTCGGGGATTGAACGTTCGAACGCCGGTGCAGCCCGGCCCTCTTGGGCAGGCGCTCGATGGCTTGCCGCAGTCAACACATTCCTTTGTGACCGTGATCTCGACACCGCAGCCCTTGCAATAGTATACATCGCCTTTTTCATTTCACGACATTCCGGCATGACTCTTACCTCCTCCCGGGAGATACCGCATAGCGGCAAATAGTGACATTCATGCAGAAAATAGCCCATGGTTTTCAGCCCTCAGCCAGAGCAAAGACGTGGTGCCTTGGAAGCGACGCAGTTCCAATAATTTCGAAATAGGTGGTTTAAACAGAGTGTGATGGCTATAATAAGTGTTTAGAATCGGCCTCTTTGGTCGATAACTTAGATAAAAAGAGGTGCGTATCGTGAAAAAGATCATCATGTTTGTTTTGGCCATCCTTGTGATGGTGGCCTGGGCCTCCTTCCCCAAGATGGTTCAGGCTGATGTCGAGTGGAAGGTTTTGAAAAGCCTGGACCTGAAGGCTACCCCGCTCGATGTCGCTCCATCCATGGATGGACAGCGGTTATTTGTCCTGACACCCGGAGAGATCCTCGTCTATTCGATTCCGGAGGGGAAGATCACTGACCACATTCCCGTAGACAAGGAGTTCGACCGCATCGTCGCGTTACCGAGAGGAGACACGCTCTCAATTTCGAGCAGCAGCAAAAAAATGCTGCAGGTTATATTGCTTGAAAACATTTATAAGATCGATGTGAGTGGCCTTCCATTTAAAGGGCCTAAGGACGCTCCCGTCACCATTGCCGTTTATGATGATTACCAGTGACCTTACTGTGCGGGGCTTGAGCCCCTCCTCCAGCAGGTGCTGGAGAAATTCCCGAAAGACGTCAAACTTGTAATCAAACAGTATCCCCTTCCGATGCACAATAATGCCAGGAAGGCGGCCGTAGCAGCCCTCGCCGCCTGGAAACAGGGAAAGTTCTGGGAAATGCACCACCAGCTGTTCGCGAACCAGAACGATCTCAGCGATGCCAAGATAGAGGCAATCGCCAAGCAGCTCGGCCTGAAGATGGAAAAGTTTAACCATGATCTCAAGGATCCGGCCATAGCGTCTCTCATCGACAGGGATGTTAGCAGCGCCGCTCAGGCAAACGTTCAAGGAACACCCACAATTTTCGTAAACGGGAGGCTGCTCCTTCAGCGAAGCCTTCCTGGTTTCCAGCAGGCCATTGAAGCGGAGATGAAGAAAGGAAAGCAATAGAGGCGCACGCCGAAGGGCACATTTTGCTGATGGGCCCTTCGGCCTCAAACTTCCTGATTCGTGAGACTGTCATACCAGGCCAGATTTTTCTTGATCAGGTCGGGAATCGGTAATTGGTAAGGGCAGCGAGACATACATTCTCCGCACTCTGTGCAGTTCCTCGCCCTCTCTATCATATCCTTCATCCATTTCAGCTCCTGTACCTGATTGCCAAACCGCTTGATCGTGCTTTTTAACCCTATTAGAAACTGAATGGATATTTTTTCCGAGCAAGGCTGGCAGTAATCGCATCGCCTGCAGAAGACACGGTCGAATTCCTTTCTGATGGCTTCGATCCGCTCCTTGTCGTGCGCGGTGAGGGCACCGCCTTCGGTAAATATTTTCCAATTCTCCCGGGCCCGTTCCAGGGTCTCGGAGCCAGGGATCGGCACGATCCCTTTTTCCGCAAACACGTATCTCAGTGCCGGCCCGGCCTCTTCAATGACCCCGCCCGATAATGCCTTCATGGTCAGTATCCCAATATCCTTCTCCCGGGCCAGCGGGAAGACTTTTTTTGCTGCTTCCGGTTCGAGGAAACTGTAACAGGCCATGATGACGTCAAAATGGCCGTCTCCGACCACCCTTTCCAGGACTTCGAGACTGTGGCCGGAGATGGCGATGTGATCGATCAAGCCTTCGTCCCGTGCGCGCTGAAGCCCTTCGTAGCCGCCTCCCGGAGCCATGACCTGCTCGTACTCTTCATGTTTGGAAATGTTGTGAAGATGATAGATATGGACCTTGGCCACCTGCATCTGTCTCAGGCTTTCGTGCACGTCATCATAGATTTTCGCCGTTCTTATCTGTGATTTTGAGGAAAGGATGACGGGCCTCTCTACCTCCCGCAGTGCCAGCCCGATCTTATGCTCGCTGTCTGTGTAAGCACGTGCCGTGTCCAGGAGGTCCACTCCCATGTCAACCACAGCCCTTATGACGGCGACCGCCTCCTGCTCGCCGACGCGCTGTATGGGAATTCCACCCCATCCCATTTTTGTCACTATGAGATTGGTCCTGCCAAGCCTTACTTTATCCATGGTTCTCAACTCCTCCTCCATCGATGTACGGCATGTGATCTCATTATATACCACCTTCCCCGTTTCAATAAACTTTGCGCCACGTATGGTGAAGACCGGGCCCTGACGAACTGTATCCTCGAACTGAGATTCGATGCGGTCTACCCGCGCTCCGCTGTCGTCCGCACCATAGTCCCCTGGACCTATCAAAGGCTGTGCAGAATGTATCTCCGCTGGGATCGAAGTTACGTGCGTGAGGAGATACGTTTTGCGCGACTCTGTGAATACCCCACGTTGCAACTTCTTGTTGTCGGCCCTATAATCCATCAAAGGCCTTAGCACGGTTTGCAGATCAGAGGAAGGGGGTACTTGCTATGAATCGGATAGCAGTGATGTTTTCAGCCGTCATACTGTTTCTTCTTTACATCCCCGGGATATACGCTCAGGAAAAAGATGCGGCCTCGCCTTCCGCGCCATTGAGCGAAGGGACAAAAGCCTGTCTAGACTGCCACAAGGACCTCCACCCCGGCCTTGTGCGGGACTGGCTTGCAAGCAGACATGCACAGGTCGCCTCCGGTGCGGCCATGAAGAAGCCGGAAATGGAAAGGAGGATATCAGCGAAGTCGATTCCTGAGGCGCTGCAAAGCGTGGCTGTCGGATGCTACGAGTGCCATACCTTGAATCCTGCGGCACATAAGGACAATTTCGACCACGCGGGTTTCAAGATCAACGTTGTCGTCTCTCCCAACGACTGCAAAACTTGCCATACCACCGAGGCGGACCAGTACGGCGGAAGCACAAAAGCATATGCGTTGGCCAATCTTGATAATAACCCTGTTTTCAAGGCCCTTGTCGAGACTGTTGATGGAATCAAGGGGGTTAAGAACAGGAAGCCAGTCGCTTCAAAATCATCGGACAACACAAAGAATGATACGTGCTATGCGTGCCACGGCACCGAGGTTGTAGTAAAGGGCTTTAAAACCGTGTCTCACGGATGTTGGCGACATGCAATTCCCGGAACTTCTCAACTGGCCAAATCAAGGCGTGGGAAGGATCAATCCCGATGGGAGCCTCGGAGCTTGCACGTCCTGCCATCCGAGGCACAGGTTCGCCATCGGCGTTGCACGAAAGCCATACACCTGCGCTCAGTGCCATCTCGAACCCGATACGCCTGCATCGGACGTCTATCGCGAAAGTAAACATGGTAACATCTTCTTCTCCCTCGAACGGGAGTGGGCTTTCGAGAACGTGCCCTGGGTCGCCGGGTAGAGACTTATTTGCTCCCACCTGTGCCACCTGCCATAACAGTCTCCTCTCCACGCCCGACGGGACAATTATCGCCGAGAGAAATCACGATTTCGGATCAAAACCATGGGTGCGCATCTTTGGCCTCATCTATGCTCATCCACAGCCAAAAAGCGGCAAGACCTATGTCATCAAGAACAAGGACGGACTGCCGCTGCCAACCACCTTCACCGGAGAGCCGGCCTCCTCTTATCTGATCGACAAGGAGGAGCAGGCCAGGCGACTGAGCCAGATGAAGAAAATATGCCAGTCCTGTCACGCGAGCGGTTTCACCAACGGCCACTTCACAAAGTTCGCCGCTTCTACAACAGAGGCTGACCAGATGGTAAAGACAGCCACGCTTCTTCTGCAAAGGGCCTGGGACGCCAGGCTGGCCGACAAATCGAACCCGTTTGACGAAGCGATCGAACAGAAATGGGTCAAGCAATGGCTCTTTTACGCAAACTCGGTCCGGTTCGGCTCGGCCATGATGGGGCCTGACTACACCACTTTCAAACAGGGCTGGTGGGATTTGACGAACAACCTTGCGGAAATGACTGACCTCATCAAACTGAAAGAGGGGAAGGAGAAATAGAGCCGCCTTTTATTGGGAGTTGCATAGTCAATAAGAGGTAGCCGCTTACTGCTGAAAGATTTTCACCGGCTCGTCCGGAAAGCAACTCTCTTGACAGTTCTTTCTGCCGTGATTAATAGATACCGCAGGAGCATGTGCTATGAAGTTCATCCGACGATGTGCATTTTGCGATAGCATATGGGTAAACTGGAACATAAAGTTGGAGATTATCCGGGAACCCGTCTATGCCCATGATTGTTACGAGTGTGGCCGGGTCCACGTGACAGACCACTGGATCCATGGTGGGATGCCCCATCCGCTTCTTGCCATCGCCCAAAACGTGCAGACGCGCCACAAGGATCGCCGTGTGCGTCACGCCTGACAGCATTCCCTGGCAATCAGCCGTCAGGATCAAGTTGAGTGGTCTGCGACGCGCTCAAACACTTCGATCTTGGTAACACAGGTTCGCCAGTATGGCACCTCCGCATAGCGGCCGAGAGGTCGTGATTACCTTCGGGGACCTTTACAAACAAGGCCATGCGATGGGTCTTCTGCCGGACGGTTACGCAGGATTCGCGTGGAGTAAGAACGCGTGGTTCCTCACCAGAGAGTTTTCCTCGTTGTTTCACAGGGGAGCCCAAGCCATGCTCCTCAATGCCCACGGCGAAGACATCACCTTCGAAAGCAAGCAGACGTTCGATCTCAAAGCTATCTCCACGGCCTTGCTCTGGGTGAACACCGCACCGGTTCTCGTGGAGGGTTGGGGACATGGAGTCAGAAAGTACGCCCGCACACTGGACCTGCGGCGGGCCACGGCCACCCGGTCAGACTTGGATTACGATGACATCGATCGAGTGGATATCAAACCAGGCGGCGCCCATGTCGTGATCGATGCCATCACGGTTGTCTTCAGATGAGGGATAAGGGGACTGGTGGCAAGACAGAATACATAATACCAATTCGCCTTCAAATGTATACCTTCCGGGTACCCACGCCAGTGGGTGTGCTGCGTCGCTTTCCTCCTGCCACCCGTGGTGGCGTTGTTCGTACTAAAGCAATCCTCGCTCTCGCCCGGGGTACCCGCCCGAAGGCTGGGTCGTCCAACTTGAATGCAAATCGGTATAAGACGTGGGCGGCTGGCCAGATTTTTCTGAAGAGGATTTCTTCCGTGCTATAATAAACTACCCCGCCGCACAAGCAGCGGGGTATTAGAAGAGCATCGGCTGACGGTCTTTATGGAGCTTATGATAACAATTGCCCTGCTGTTTGACGTAGTTCGTGATCGTATTTGAGACAAAGGGAGGTCATATGGTTATCCTTTTTTTTGCAGTGCTCATTGTTGCGGCCGCGGTCATTTTTTCTGCCCAGAATGCCGCCACAGTTACGCTCTCATTCATCACATGGACATTCAGCGCGTCACTCGCGATCGTTGTATTTCTGGCCGTGCTGGCAGGCATGGTAATCATGGGTCTCTTATGGATGGGCGCGAGTATTAGGAAGAGCGTGAAGAAGGGCGCAAAGATCCCGGACGTGGCTACAGCGAACAAGGATGGGGCGCCAAGCAAAGAGACGGCAAAAGCTCCGTAGTGGCGTCGGGTCTGCCCGGGTTTCGTGCAGTGGATCAACAGACGTGCGTCGTTATATTCGTGAGGTCTCCAGACAAAGGGACGGTAAAAACGCGGCTGACTGCGGTTCTCGACGAGGATACGGTTGCGGAGCTGTATCGCCGTTTTGTGCTTGACCTTCTTGAGACATTGAGTCACGTCAATTTTGGCCTGCGCATCTGTTTTTATCCAGCTGAGGCCAAGAGAAAAGTTGCGGATTGGCTCGGCGAAGAGTATGTCTATATAGCCCAGCAGGGGAGGGACCTGGGGGAGCGGTTGGAGAACGCGTTTCTGGCTGCCTTCGCTGAAGGCTTCCGCAGGGTAGTAATTATCGGCAGTGACAGTCCGGATTTGCCGGGTGAAATACTTGAAGAAGCCATAAGCTCGCTTGCGCTGAAAGATGCCGTCATCGGCCCTTCAATCGACGGCGGCTACTACCTCATTGGCTTCAATGCCGGCCGATTCCTGACAGAGGTCTTTGGAGGCATCGACTGGGGAACACCTACCGTATTCCAACGGACCATGGGTGTGCTGAGTAGACATAGCTATGACGTACGGGTGCTTCGTCAATGGCGGGATATTGACACATACGAAGATGTGCGTGCATTTATGCGTAAGCATGAGCTGACACCGGCCGGACGTCTCCTCACGCTCGACTACCTGAGGGCGTGCGAGAAGACGAGAGAGCGATGAACCGCTGCGACATATCGGTCGTCATACCGGTCTTCCATGAGGAGGATCTGATCAATAAGGCTGTCGACACCCTGTACGGGCTCGCTTTTGACGGCAGACTGGAGATTATTGTGGTAGACGGTGACCCGGAAGAGAGCACGCTGAAAGCGATACGAGACCCTCGCGTAGTGAAAATACCGTCGGCGAAAGGCCGGGGCAAACAGATGAATGCGGGGGCGCTGCTAGCGGACGGAGAGATTTTGCTCTTTCTCCATGCAGACACGGAGCTGCCGCAGGATGGGCTTACCCGTATAGGTGCGGCCATGCGCGAGCGCGGCTGCGTGGGTGGAAGCTTCGATTTGGGGATAGGCTCAGATAGGTCCTGTTTCAGGTTGATCGAGAGGGCCGCCAACCTTCGCTCACGGATCACCAGGATGCCATACGGCGATCAGGCCATTTTTCTGAGAAGAGAATATTTTCTCGGTCTTGGCGGATTCCGGGAACTATCACTCATGGAGGATATGGATCTCATGCGTCGGGTACGACAGTCAGCGGGGAAGATTCACATTATAAGCGATAAGGTTAAGACTTCCGCGCGACGATGGGAGAGCGAAGGTGTGCTCTACTGTACCTTGAGGAACTGGATGTTGATACTCCTTTACCTGCTCGGGGTGTCACCTCGGCGCCTGGCGCGGTTTTACCACGACCAAAACAGCCCAGGCGAAGACAAGAACAAAGGTAAAGGTAAGAGCTAAAGCAAAGGTCTAAGGTACTGCTTTTGCCGTTTCCTGACCTAGTAGTCGTAGCCTATAGGGCGCTGGAACGTATACTCAAACGGCTCAGTGATCAGCTTGTCGCCCACCTCAGCACCGGCGCCCGTGGTAGCCGCAAAGGGAAAGGCCACAATGCTCCCCGCGAGACCCACGGCACAGGCCGCAATACCCATAGGGCGAAGAATAATCAGGTCAAAGAGCGTGGCGTCGAGCGGGATGTCCCCCCTGTCTTGCGTGCTATACCTGGTTGTGGTACCCGCGTATGCCGGTATCTGGACAAGACTGACTGCCAGGAGCACGAGCAACCCGATAATGATCCGTTTCTTCATATATTTTCCTCCTTTAATGCCTTTCTGAAATTCTCCACGTTCGTAAAGTGGAGGGCTCTCCATCCCCGAGCCCGAGCCCGTTCCACGTTTTCACGGGTGTCATCCACAAAGAATATTTCCTGGGGCTTTACAGCGAGTTGTTCAGCCACGTCATCAAAAAGAGTTGCGTCTCTTTTAGTTTTTTTCATGCTGAAAGAGTTGAAGATATGGTCGAAATAGTGATAGAAAGGCTCTCGCTGGTTCAACTCGTCGAGCCAATCCGTCTGATCGCTTAACAGGGCCACAATCACTCCGGTCGCCTTGATTCTCTTTATTTCTTCAACCATTGGAGGCCTTAACGCAAATCGATCAAGTATTTCTCTCCGTAATTCCTTATCGTCATTTCTTACCTTAGTCTTAAGCCTAAGTTCCTCCCAGTACCTATGTTCGTCGGCCTTGCCCGTTATATACTCACTATCATATATCAAATTTCGTGCCACAAGGAAGAATTTTTCAGGGTCGAGGCCATTATTTCTCGCAATTGCCCTGAGCCCCTCGCGGAAACCCTCATCAGCCAGTACCCCTCCAAAGTCGAGCACAAAAGCCTTCACCATGGGGCAGCCATTATTATAACATGGTCATGCTGCCGGCAAAGTCAAGATGAGTTGCAAATTACAGACAAAAGCCCGTTAAAGGTTACACTTACAGAAAACGTTCCGCGATGCGCTGTAAGTGTTTGCGTGTAACTTGCAACAGTTCTTTCTGGTTAAAATCCGTTTCCTTTGCAGGAAAATCTGGTAAAATAGAATCATCATGAAAATAGGCGTTTTCGCAGATGGGGATCGCGTATTTATTGGGGCTGTCTTTAACGAGCAGGTCTTCGATCTCTCGGCAGCATCTTTGCAATTGGAAAAAGAGGTCCTACCTGACCTTGGCACGATTTTCCGGCAGGAGCGCTTTGGATCAAAGCTTTTCCACCAGCTCTTCATGCTCGGACAGTATCGGGAGGAGTTCTGGATCCCCTTGGGCTTCCTTTCTTTTGTTTCACTGTACAGGCCGGATAAGATCATCTGCCTTGGTCTTAACTACACAGAACATGCGCGTGAGACGGCTATCGACCTGCCCAAAGAGCCCATTTACTTTGTCAAGGCCAATTCCGCGGTCATTGCGCATGAGCAGCCCATTATTTATCCTGATGGGCTGGGACGGATTGATCCTGAAGGGGAGCTGGCAGTGATCATTGGCAGGCGGGCGAAGGAAGTCACGGAAGAGGAGGCGCCGGAGTACATAGGCGGATACACGATTCTCAATGACGTGACCGCCCGAGATATGCAAGCCAAGGACATGCAAAACAAACATCCGTGGTTCCGGTCAAAAAGTCTTGACACATTTTGTCCCATAGGCCCCTGGATTGTCACCGCCAACGAAATTCTTCCGGATGAGCCGCTAAAGCTTCGCCTCAGTGTGAACGGAGAGGTGAGACAGGACTCGTCGACAAAGTACCTTGTTTCCAAGATACCAGCTCTCATTTCAACCATATCGGCGCTTATGACTCTGGAACCCGGGTGACATCATCTCGACGGGTACACCGGAGGGGATAGCCCCGATCTACCCGGGAGATGTGGTGGAGATCGAAGTGGAGAAAATCGGCATATTACGCAATCAGGTGGAGAAGAAAAAGGCCTCGTGATAAGGTTCGTGGTCGGGAGCGCTCTCTCTTCCTGCTCTGTTGTTTTCCCTCAAACTGCACTGCCTTTCGCAGCCGATGAGATAAGCGTTCTCCAGTCAAGCGTAAAAGATAGTCCCGTTGGCAACAGGATAGCCTTCTGGGCGGAGCAATTCATCGGTACCCCGTACGACATGGATCCGTTAGGTGACTATGTCACGCGAGCTGCTATAGTAGCCGACGAGCGCGTTGACTGCATGTACCTCACCTTCAGGGCCGTGGAACTGGCCCTATCGAACAGCCCCGAAAAGGCCATCGATAAGGCACTTACGATGCGCTTCCACACGCGAGGCGTATTGAAGGATGGCAAGGTAGTGAACTATGATGATCGATATCAGGACGGGATAGATATGATCAGAAGCGGGAAATACGGTGCGGAGATCACGGCCCGGCTTGGTAAAACCCGTCAGATCTTAGAGCCGAACAGCGGCGACCCTATCGATTTTCTTCCCGCCGTTGAAATGCAGAAGGGCATGAATCAGCTCAATACAGGCGACATTGTTTATTTTGTCAGAGACCCGTCCAGGAGAGCCGTGGGAGGGATTATTGCGCATATGGGGATCCTCAAGATTGAGCAGAGGAATGGCGGGTTTGGCCGAACTGTCTATCTTATTCACGCTTCGGGTACGAAGAGGAGAGGCGGGTCGGTGAAGAAAGTGCTCCTGGATGAGTACTTGTCGCACATGCCGCATGCCGGTGCGAAGATATCCCGACTCAATGACAGCAGCCCCTGACATTAGGGCCAAGGAGTATTCCAAAAGCGCCCAGCGCGCACAGAATCGCCCAGGCAACCGGGCGGACAAATTCTAATCCCATTATCTCGCACGTTTTGGTGGACGCGGTCACGAGTCCGCCCGGAAATCCAAATTTTCAAACTTCAAATCCCAAACAATATGAAATTTTCAAATGTTAATGTTTCAAAACGCACAACCTTATAGTTTTGGAAATTTTGAACATTGAGATTTGTTTGGGATTTAGATATTGTGATTTGGAATTTGTATTATACTTCCAGGTCCAGCTCCACTTCGTCGCCGTCACTGATACCCAGCGCGTCCTTCAGGTGCACTGGCGCGACGATCTCCAGTATCTGTTCGGGATAGTTCCGAACGAGCGGTATGATGACGCCGCACTCGTAGCGCCCGTTTATCCGCCCGCGATACGTCAGAGCATCACAAAAGCCCTGCTCACAGGAGGCAATTCTGTCAGATCCCCTGTTGTTTCAAGGCTCGTTGAATGGCTGGATCTTCCACATCGATGTTGAGGGTGCCGCAGAAGGGCGTGAATTTGAACTGCTCGCACACCGCCCGATTTACCCAATCGATAGCGAGGAATTTCCCTGATTCACCAAGTCCTGTGACGACCTTACCTTTGATTTTCATCCCGGAATACCGTTACGAGTTGCGGGTTCCGGGTTCCGAGTCAAGGCGCTTGAGGTTTTGTAACACGTAACTCGTAACCCGTAACGGCTTTTCGCTGTCACTGCCTCTTCCCCTTCTCCCGTACGAACTTCACGTCACTCTTTGCGCCCCACCTCTTGAAGAGCTTCCCGTCAATGGAGAAAAGGTCGAGAACCTTGCCCACGGTCTGGTCAATCAGGTCGTCGATCGTCTTAGGCATGTGGTAAAAGGCGGGCACGGGCGGCATGATGATTCCGCCTGCGCGCGTGACTTTCGTCATCAGCTCCAGATGACCTTCATGGAGCGGAGTCTCACGCACCACAAGCACGAGTCTTCTCCGTTCTTTTAGCGTTACATCCGCTGCCCTGATCAAAAGGTTGTAGTTGAACGAGTTGGCGACTGCAGAGAGTGTTTTGATTGAGCAGGGCATGACGACCATGCCGTCGATTTTGTATGAGCCGCTGGCGATAGCTGCTCCGATGTCTTCTACGTCGTAGACCGTGTGCGCCATAGACTCAAGATCTGCGACTGTATACTCCGTTTCGATGATCAGATTTTTTATTGCGGACTGGGTCACGACGAGGTGCGTCTCCACTCCGCACGTCCGCAAGGCCTTCAACATGCGGACGCCATAGATGACCCCTGTCGCACCCGATATGCCCACTATGATTCTGTTCAACAGACACCTCCGGCCGATTTCAGAATGCGCTCGATATTTTTGCGGCTCCCGGCGGCAATACGAGCCTTCTCCTCGAACGTCTTGCCCTGTGTCGTCGCGTCAATTCCCATCTTGGCCACCCCAAGGCCGTGCTCGGCCTGGGGATCTATCGGCTGTCCCTGAAGCTCAGGCAGAATCACAATATCTTTATCGGCGAGACACCTGGTAACCAAAGCCCATTCCACATCCCTTAGATCGCTCGGGTCAACATCTTCGTCGACGACGATTACTTTTTTTATCATCGGAAAGGCGAGCATGGAGAGTATCAGGTTGCGTATCCTGGACCGGTCGGTGGGTTTTATCGAAACAATGACAGACGATCCGAAAGTCTTCTGGACGAAGGTGATGTCTGCTATGAACGGGAAAAGTTTTTTCACGGTCTCTTCTATGTGAGCCCGGCTAACGAAGGTGAGATACGTGTCGCCTTCAAGGCTTGTTGGCAAGAGGGCATGGTAAATCGGTGAGGTCTGGTATGAGAGCCGATTCACAACCATGGTGGGGCTCTCCTTGTTGGTCATGTAATATCCGCTGATTTCGCCGAGTGGGCCATCCCTTCTTACATCATCCGGGTCGACGTAGCCTTCAAGGTACATTTCCGCGCCTGCCGGTACATCGATAGGAGAATCAAAAGATTGCATCACCTTAATCCCTTTTCCTTTTAACCCGCCGGCCACCTCCAGCTTATCCGTACCTGGCTGAACCTTCAGCGCCATCGAGAGAAAGAGTATGGGGTCTACCCCCACCGTCACGGTAACAGGCATGCGCTCCCCCTTGGCCTTGTGCTTCCTGTAGATATCGACCAGCGGAGGGTTAAGGAGAGCTATACCCATGCGGTTCTTACCCCTGTATTCCATTCTGTGGATGCCCCTGCCCACGACGCCTGAGTCCGGGTCACGGGCGGATACGACACTCGTGGTTATGAAGGGAGCCGAATCCTTCTCGTAGTGCTTCAGTATCGGAAGAAGCTCCAGGAGGTCTCGCCCTTTAACGCTCACGGTTTCCAGCTTTCTTTCGGCCTTCACTTTTTTTGCGGTTTTCTTGATCCCTTCAAGAAAGAACTGATACGGATTCTCCACATTAAAGAGATGCTGAAAGACTTCGTGCGATGGAACGAGGTTGGCGACGAGAGAGCACCTGTATCCCTTCAGGTTTTTGAAGAGCAGCACTTTCTTTGTGGCGGAAAGCCGCTCGATCAGTTCGGGAACGTCTTCCCTGGTGACCTGATCCTCTACCTCCAGCAGCAGGTCACGCTTCTTCACGAAAGCAATATAATCGCGCAGCGAGTCCATAGCTCACATCCCTTTCGGTATGACGTCAACATACTCCATGATCTGCATGGAACAGGGGGTCTCGATAAGCTGGCCCCTACCGAGCCTCACCCAGAGCGTCTCGGGATACTTCTTCGGGTCCTTTGATATTTTTATCTTCGCATACGTTGACCTGTATTTTGCCCTTCCAGGACTGAGGTCCCGTATGACGGTCAGCATCTCTTCATCTTCCTGCACATCCTTAAAGTCCTTCGAAATGAACGTATCGTACGTAGCCATCACGCCTCCTGATCTTTGAAACCGTATTGATTCCATTTGGACAGTACCTTCTCCTGTAGCTCCTTTGGATAGACGCTGTTGAACGCAACCTTTACGGGCAATTCAGATGCTGGCCAGTTGAACGGGAAGAGGCAGTCGAAGATCACCTTCGGGGCTGCGCCGTACTTTCTCTCGTCCGGACCGACGAAAGGATTAAGAGGGGTACCAACGCCATGCTCGGTGATCCGTATACCAGTTACCGGATTGCACTTGGTGCTGAGCGCATGGATGATTTCGTCTTTGTTATAGATGTCCGTTTTGTCGTCGACGACCAGCACCATGTGGAACCAGGGGCCGAGCTTGCTTCCAAATACAAGCTGCCCGATCTGGGTGGCGATGTTCGCGTAAATCGGTTTGACACCTACGACAACGAGGTGGTGCGTCGACTCAGGCAGCATATAAACGCCCGTGACCGGGATACCCTGGTCCTTGAGCATCCTTTCCATCTCGAGACCGAGAGAGAAGGAGCGGAGGAGCTGCCCCTCGTCCGTCGGCACGCCCATGTTCGATACAGCCATTATGGGCTTCTTCCTCATGGTGATAGCCTTTACCCTGTAAACCGTCCTCTTTTCTCTCGGGCTGGTCCTGTAACCGGTATACTCGCCGAATGGGGATTCATCGATCATGACATTGGGTAAAACGACACCTTCGATGATGATCTCGGCGTGTGCGGGCACATAGAGATCGCAGGTCTCACACTTGACAACTTCTACCGGTTCACCCATCAGCATGCCTGTAAACTCGGCCTCCGGCAGTGGACTTGGCGCCGAGCTGGCGATCGCAGAGAGCGGATCAGGGCTGATTACCGTCGCGAATGGCATGGGCAGGTTCCGTGGGACATACTTGTTATAGAACATCTTGCCCATGTCAGAGAACGCCAGCACCGGGCCAACCATCGTTTTTTCATCGAAGGCCATCTGCCGGTACATGCCCCAGTTCACGAAGTCGGTGTCGTAATCCTTGGCCACCACGAAGTGCCACGTGCAGATATACCTACCGCCGTCCCCATCGTGCACCATCGGAGCAGGAAGGTTAAAGAGATTGGCGTCTTCGCCCGACCACACGATCTCTTTGCATGGTGCATCCTTCCGGTCTATGATTGTCGGTTTGACAGGTGAGCCGGTAGTCCTCTTAAGGTATTCCGCGGAAATTCTTGGTATCGGGGTAGCGGGATCGAGACCGAAGGCGATAGCGAGTCTTCGGTGCGTGGCCATTGGTGCGCCGAAAGCCTCGAAGTCAGGATAGTCCTTTATCTTTTTGAAGTAGGCGGCAGGTGATTTGCGCTCGCACATCCTGCGCACGATGGCGCCCATCTCAAGGTCCCAGTCCACCTCTTCGTTCACCACGACGAGATCGCCCGTCTTCAGGAGTGCATCGATGTAGGCTCTGTTGTCCTTGTAGTATTTGTAAGCCATCAGTTACCCCCTTGTACCGATTTACTTCAAGCGTATACCTCGTAGTCGCTGCGTCGCTCTACCGCGACGTACAAGTACGCCTGAGCCGGCTCCCGCTGCCGCCTTGGTCTCCACTTGAATGCAAATCGGTACATAAGCAGTGACCGAGCCGCAAGTCATGATCGTTTCCTACCGATACTGTGCGACAAACTGGTCCCACTTGCCTTGGGCTTTCAGGATGAATTGAGCGAGCTCCCGTGCTACCCCTTTCCCCCCACCGGCCATGGTTACAAGGTCGGCAATGGCCCTGGCCTCGCCAGAGCCGTCTGCGGGCGCCACGGAAAAAAAGACCCGCTTCATAATGCCCAGGTCTATCATCTCATCACCCACGTAACAGATGTCTTCGTCCTTGAGCCCTGACTGCTTCTCGAACTCGTCAAGCCTCGCCATCTTGGCGGAGCTTCCCCAGAGCATATCGGGCGGAACGCCGTAGATCTTTGCCATCTGCTCAACATCCCTCGACACTTTGCTCGTGAGGAACGAAACGCCTACGCCCGAATCCATGAGAGCCTTGATACCCACCCGGTCATTGAGGCAGAATGCCTCTGATTTCACCCCGTCCTGCGCATAGAAGAGGGTGTTGTCCGTCAGGATCCCGTGAATATCAAATATGACAAACTTCACTCTCTTTGCCTTTTCGACTGCTTCCGCCTGACCCATCGCTCACCCCCTATTTGTAACCCATCTTTGTTACTTTCTCCACCCACTCTTCCCACTTGCCCATCGACTTCAGGATGAACTCACAGATCTCCCTTATGGGACCCTTACCACCCGGTGCAGTCGTCACATAGTGGGCCAACTCCTTCACCTCCGGGCTCGCATCGGCTACAGCTACCGCGAACCCGACCTTCTTCATCACCGGGATATCGGATAGCTCACACCCGATATAGCCAACCTGGTCATCGGTCAGGTTCAGCTCCTTTTTGAGTTCCTCCAGCTTTGCCACTTTGTCCGTTACCGCGTAATACATCTTGTCGAGCTTCAGCTCCTTTGCCCGATACAAGCCTTCACCGTCGATGGACGTGGAATCGAGAAAAACCGGCTTTATGTCGTTCGCCATCATGGAAAGATCACCGAAACCATCCATATGCCAGAAGGCATACCGCCTGTTCCCTTCGACATCGCAGAAGACAGTGTTGGTGGTCAGCACGCCATGGATGTCATGGCCGAACAGCTTTACCTTCTTTGCCCTCTCTCTCGCATCATTGATATCCTTTTCCAATGCCATCGTTCTTCCTCCCTCTTAGTCTATTCCGTACTCGGACCACCTCGCCTTCACCTTGGCAAGCATGCCGTCCGAGAGCTTGATCTCCGTAGGTTTGACTTTCCACTCGAACGGTATCGTTGCATCCAGGATGATGCGTGAGGTGATAAACTTGTTTTCATCAGCACCAATGGCCGGATCGAGCGGGGTCGACCTGCCTCTGTTGATGATCTGAGTGCCCCTGGACGGGCTGTAACGGGTGCCGAGCGCCCACCAGACCCTCGGGAAGATCATCCGCATCGATATCGTCATCCACGATAATCACGCACTTGATCCCATACGTGCCCGTGTTGCTTGCGATGACCGCTGCCCCCACCTGGTCCGCGTGACCCGGATACATCTGCTGCACGGAGACGACCACGATAAAACGGCCCGAGCCTTCCGGCAGCGTATAGACCGACTTGATGCCAGGAATCTCCATTTTTGTGAGATCGGTCCATAAGGATGCATTGCGGGTGAAGGCATAGAGCATATGCTGGTCACCTACGGGCCTGCCCACGCTCGTCTCCCAGAGGATGGGGTTGTTTCTGAAGTAGACGCGCTGGACGTCAAGGGCAGGCTTGGGAATCGGCTTGATAAGCTCCTCGGTGTAATAACCCGTATACTCACCGAATGGCCCTTCATTCTTCAGCTGCTGGGGATCGATCTCCCCTTCGAGAACGATCTCTGCGGCCGCAGGGATGGGAAGCCCCGTGAGCTGGCCTTTCACGACCTCAACAGGTTCGCCGCGCAGGGAGCTCACCACATCGTATCCGCTCTTCGCTTTCACGGTTGCGGCGCTGGCAAAGATATGGAGCGGATCGCCGCCTATGATGGCGCACGCGGGCATCTTCTTGCCTGCCTTGCCGTACTTTTTCATGATCCGGTCGCCAGTCTTTCCTTTGAGTATCTGGACACCTATGGTCTTGTTGTCGAGTATGCCCATGCGGTACGTACCGAGATTTATGTTACCCGTCTCGGGGTCCTGCAGCACCATGAATACCGCGGTGCCGAAGTATCGCCCGCCGTCCAGCTCGTAAAACTTAGGAGAAGGAAAGGCGAAGGTATCTATTTTGTCGCCCTGAACGATATTCTCGAAGATGGGACCATCTTTCACTTCCTTTGCCCGGATGACCTCTTTTACGGCGATATTCACCCATTCCTTCGTGAGCTGCACCATGGAAAGATCAGGGCTCTTTCCAAGGATCATCGCCAGCCTTTGCGTAGTGCCGAACGCGCCGGTCAGGACCGGGCTCTTATACCCCTTCACATTCTCGAACAGCAGAGCCGGGCCGCTTTTCTCTTCGACCATCTTCGCGACATGAGAGATTTCCAGGTCCCAGTCAACCTCTGTCTTGACCCTTTTTAACTGCCCCACTTTCTCGCACAATGATATGAAATCCCGAAGATCCATATGCACCCCCTTTTATCGGTGAGCAGTAAGCAGTGAGCAGTAAGCTGTAAGTAGTGATGAGCGACCAGGAAAGACAACAACGGAGGAAACGTCACTTCACTTTTTACTGCTCACTGCTTACTACTGTCTCAGTATGTACCAATTGTATGCTGTCTGCTTGACATGTCAATTCATTTCTTTTTATACTCTATAATTAAAAGTTATGCTTTCCTATTCTTTAGGCTCGCTCATCGTCTTTTCCAGAGTGGTCAAATTTAAGAGTTTCTCCAGGGCAGCGGATGCCCTTTTTATGACCCAGCCCGGCGTCTCGAATCACGTTGCGCAGCTGGAGGCCCAAGCCGGCCTGAGCCTGCTCAAAAGGGACAGGGGGAGATTTGAGCTGACGAAAGAAGGCAAGGTGGTCTACCGGTACGCTCAGAGAATAGAGAAGATAGCGAGAGAACTGGAAGATACGCTGCGCACCCTGCACAAAGAGATACGGCCCACGCTTCGCATAGGGACCGTGCCGACCTATTCGAGAATCTTGATGCCTTATGTGCTCGGAGGGTTCCAAAAAACAGAGCCGAACATCAAGATAAAATTGGATGTGGGCTCTTCCAATGAAATGGAAAAGAGCCTGTTATCGGGCCAGAACGATATCATCCTGGTGGCCAATATCCACGCTTCAAAAAAGGTGCAAGCCTTCCCCGTGCTGCGGGAGGAACTCGTGCTGATTGCGGCCAACAACCATCCTCTCGCACGAAGAAAGGCGGTCTCCCTGTCTGACGTTAAGGCCTATCCGCTGATCATCAGAGAAGAAGGCTCGGCAACGAGAGAGGTGGTGCTCGCGGCTTTTTCGGCAATGCGTATCACGCCATCGGTGCTCATCGAAGCAAAGAGCACGGAATTCATCAAGGAATGGGTCTCTCAGGGCAAGGGCATCTCCATCCTCATCAGGCGGGCCGTGCTCGGCGAGGAGGATAAGTCCCTTAGCCAGGTGCCGTTGCGAGAGCCGCTCTTCCTGGAGGTCTCGCTCGTCTTCCTGAAATCGAAGCGGCGTGACCCGTCGATCCAGAAGTTCAGCGCCTATCTCAAGGATTGAAGCTATAAACAATGGCAGCGATCTATTTGGGCAGTTGGGGTGCGTCCTTGCCGCAATACCAGCTTGCATTCAAGATGGACGACCCAGCCTTCGGCCGGGTACCCCGGGCGGCAGCGAGGAGCCCCACCCGCACGCGGGTACCCGGGCGTACTCAGAAGTACGTCGAGGAGAGCGATGCAGCGACAACGAAGGTATACGTTTGAAGGCAAGCTGGTATCAGCGATGGGAGAGCCTGACGACAATGCGCTCGGTAAGCTTGCGGCAAAGCTTCACAACCGTCTTTATCTCATCGTCTGTCAGGTTGTCCCAATGGATACCTGCGATGACTACCGAATTGCGGGCAAGCCTCCGGGTCAGCTCCTCGGCGAGCGGCTTGACTAACAAGTCCTCCTTGTGGCCGAGAAAGGTGAAGACTGAACCGGTAGCCGACGTCTCTTCTGCTACTCTAAGACTCTGACGCACCTGGGCCATGCCGATCGCACCGATATGAGGGTGGGTGCCGCCCCACACGGCCACCAGGATGTCGGGTCCCATTTCGTAGACGCTGGCGCTGATCTTGAACGTTCCCTGCTTTACAGATACCGCGAAGGACTTCACGGAAGCGGAGTGACCGGTACCGGGCGCAGCAGCCATCTTACGAATCCCCCGAATGCGATTCCTTTATCATGCCGTCGAGAATTTCCACGGCCCGCTCGGCGAAAGCAGGCTCGCTTATGTGCACGTCGAGCTCTTCCACGAGCACGCGAGGATCGAGAAGGGCTTTGAGCTTCTCCGTGAAGACACGGTCGACGGCGGGATCAAAAAGTGCCATGCCTTCTTTGTCAGCGTCCGACCAGCCTTTCATGGGGATCAGCACGCGTACAGGACCCCTGCCTTTGTTCAGCTTCTCCGCCACGATCCTTGCGAATTTTTCCATTTCAGCAGCTTCCATGCGCACGCAGAATCGGGTGTCATGGCCGTGCGTCCTCCTTCCTTTGAGTTCATCGGGCATAGGATAGTACGGGCTGAATACCGCATTGTCAAGACCGCCCGGCGCGAACACGAGCGGAATGCCCATTTTGCCCGCTGTCTCAAGCCGCTCAGGCCCGATGCCTTTGCAGTACCCTCCGAACATTTCATCGGCTATCTCGTGGGGATTGAAGTCGAGTACCCCCGCGATGAGCCCTTCGGCAATCAACTCTTCCATCGCCATCCCGCCGCAACCGTTCGCATGGAACCCTATCATGTCATAACCTCTGGCGTCCAGAAGCGGCTCTGCAAGCACAGCACACCCGGAATTGATGCCGTAAGCGGTCACCCCGACCATGGGGCGTTCCGTTCTAATCGTGCTCTCCCTCTCCATCATACCGCAGACCGCGTAAGCCGCCTGGGCGAGGATGTGGCGCATAAAATCATTGAATCCCAGAAGGTCTGCGACGGAGTGAAACATCACGATATCTTTTGTCCCGACGTATTCTCGCACATCTCGCGATGCCACCGTTGACACCATCACCTTCGGGAAACCAAAGGGCAGCGAGCGCATGATGAAGGTCACAATAGCCGTGCCTGTCCCGCCCCCGAGACCGATGACGCCGTCTATCTGCCCTCGTTGTTGAAGCCGCGTCGCCATGATGGCCCCGCCTGTCTGCACCGTCTGGACTGCGGTAGCCCTGTCCTGGTCTGACAGGTTCGTATTGAGCTCTGACCCGGCTGCGTAAGCGAGATCGTCCCGGGTGAGATCGGGAGGGACCTTCGTTGGCCTGAGGGTGCCCACGTCCATGAGCAGGGTTTTGGCGCCTCGCTGCTCCGCGCACTCCCTGATATAGGCGGCCTCTCGGCCTTTCGTATCGAGCGTGGCTATGATCAATAGCCGTTTTCTACTCATGATATTTCTCCCGCACTCCAGTTACATTTTCACTTTGGTCGGTGTGACAGCCCTTTCTATGAGCATCTCCAGGCCACTCTTCTGTCCCAGGACCGGGCCTTTCTTCTTCTTACTCCACACGGATTCGGGCCTGGTCTGAACCAGGAAAACGTTTTCCGGGAATGGAAGGCTTTTTGAGATCACCCACTCCGAATCCTGGGGGCAGCCGAAGTAGGCTTCAATCTTTTTGGCCACCTTGGCCAGCTCCAGTACTTCCTTGTCTTCGAGGCATGGGACCTCTTTCAGCTCCGCGGGTAGTTCCCTGTACTCCATTTCCCTGGTCTTTTCGTTGTAAACGAACTCCTTCTCTTTACGGGATATGGTCCTTTCTTCAATCTGGAGCAGTATCTTGTCGACCAGAAATCTATCAGGGTTTATCGAGCCCGAGACCACAGCCTCACCCAGGCCCCAATTCCCTTCTAAGACCACCTTCGTTTCATCGCCATCGGTAGGGTTCAGGCTGAACATAACGCCTGCCGCTTTTGCATCTACCATAGTCAGAACAGCTACCCCTATGGGATCATATTCAACAGGAAGGCCAAGCCTCGCCCTCGCAATGATAGAGCGGGTATTGAATGTGCTCGCCCAGACGCGGATGACATTCTGTACCACGTCGTCCGTGCCCTTTACATGGAGGTAGGTCTCGTACTGTCCCGGATGGCTGACCGGGCCGGCCGAACGGGTGGCAACAGGGGTGTCTTCGCAATTTGTCCGCTGGCATAAAGTTGCGTAATACTCCCTGACCGTTTTCTCCATGTCGGGAGGCATCTTTTTCGATTCCACAATTCCCCTGATGGCCTTCGAAGCCTCCTCAAACTTCATCGTGTCGCGTAAGTTGTCGGGGTCCGCGGAGAAGGTACTAAGATACTTCAACACATCTGCTTTTGCCCCTGACTCATTCATGAACCTCGTATAGGCATCGACGCTCAGTGCATAGCCAGGTGGGACATGGAAGCCTGCTTTGGTGAGTTCCCCGAGGTTCGCGCATTTTTTTCCGACCAGATTATTATGATCTGCACATACCTCCTCCAACCAATAAATCCATTTCTCCTCCATATGCTCATTCCCCCTTTGTGACAACTGCCGCTGGAAGGGCGTGCCGCACTGCGCGTTCGAGCCCACCCTCCCAGCATCTATCTTTTTTACCGCTATGATGCCCGTTTCACTATAGTGACGATACCAGTGCCGCCATCCACCTTTAAGATGTCGCCTGTCTTGATGACGCTGGTCGCAATCCCTGTGCCGGTGACCGCCGGCAGGCCATACTCTCTCGAAACAATTGCCGCGTGAGAGGTCAATCCACCTATATCCGTGACCGCGGCCTTCACCTTTGTGAAGACGGGCGCCCATGAAGGGTTGGTGGATGGAACGACCATGATCTCACCATCCTTGAGGGTAGCGAGATCCTCGAGACTTTTCAGTACCCTGGCCGGTCCCTGGACAACACCCATCGAAGAAGCAAACCCCTTCAGTTCCGTGACGTCTTCGGGCTTCACCGATGAACCCTTCAACCATTCATCTACCTTGTCCGTGGTGATGCCCCAGAGCATCACAGTAAACGGCTCCGACACTTCGGCGGGCGGCACACCAAGGCCGGGGACGGCTGCCCATTTCCTGGCAGCATCGAGTATTTTTTCGCGTTTCTCGGCAAGAGCCATCCAGTATTTACCCCTCGACGGCACGCCCACGCCCAGCGCCCACGTGGTGGCTACGTCCTCGATCAGCATCGGCACCTCGAACCTGTTGAAGAGGAATATGTCATCCACATTCTTCAGAAGGCCGTACTTCTGGAGAACAGCGCCAAACTCGCGCACCTTCGCAAACCATATGGTGTGCAGCCAGTGCTCCACCCAGAAGAGGTGGTCTTCGGCATACCTGTAAATGGTTCTCACAACCTTGTACGCATCCTCGAAAGACTTTCTGTCTTCTTCGGTCTTTATGAAGCTGCGATATTCGCCGATGATCCTGTCCCGTTCTTCGGTGATTGCGGTGAGCGACCTTTCTATGCTCTCGCCCCTGTCAAGCCGCTCAATGTAGCTCTTCATATAGTTGAAAGGTACATCCATCTTATCGATCCAGCTGCCTTCGTGATGGAACCAGCCGCTGCCGCAGGAGACGAAAAACCATGGATTCTTCACTCTCTCCAGTTCTTCCAGCCATATCCTTCCTGAGTCGATCGCCCGCAACTTCTCTATTTTTTCCGCAGCCGGGCTATCCATCCTGAGTACGTCAGCCACTGATTTGTGGGCATGGGCAAGCCTGCTCAATCTGCAAAGCTCTTCCTCGGGACGGAACATATAGACGTCGGCCCCTGCCACCATCTTTCCTATAGCGCTCTCCTTTATGCCGGGAAAGAGCTTTCGCGCAGCGTCATTGAACATCAGGTACGCCAGGTACGCGAGGTTCAGATACTCGAAGTGGAACTGCCATGCCTTGAATATGAGGCTAATGGCGGTATTGAACGATTCTATCAGCACATACGCATCCGTATAGCCCTGCGGTTCGGGGAATACCTCGGAATCAGGCACATACTTGGGCAGTTCGCTCGGCACTTTGATCGACTCAAGCTCCGCGCCCAGCTTCTGGAACTTGTTGATCCAGACTTCCCACATCTTGTCGTAATTTTCAAAAACGTAGAACACCCTCTTGCCGAACAGCTCGGCCTTTTCCGCGATTATCTCGGGCGGCGGCGGCGCCACGGGTGTGATGTACATGTAGCAGCCCAGCAACCTCTGTGCGATGCCCTGTGCCGGCGGTATGCAGAAAACCCTTGTCGTATACTGCGACAGAGCGATCTGCCATGCCTCCTGGAAAATGTCGTCCAGAGGGTAGAGGGGCTCCGGCGCGTGAATCTTGTCCTGAAACCAGAATTGCCCTTTTTCCCATTCCTCTCTGTCTTTGCTGAACAAACGCACGACCGGATACATCTCTTCCCAGCCCTGAAGCTCTTTTGGTAGCTTGACTTCACCAGCGTATGGAAACTTCTTATCGTCTGCCATACATACCCCCCTTTATTTTTTTAACGGCCGTGAATCCTCCCTCACCCCCTTTCAACGTCTCGCCTCTCTATTCTATGTGTCCTGCCATGTCCTGTATACCTGCTGTGCCGCATATGTTCCCGTATGGTCTCTCGCCTCATAGCCTGAACCATCTCGGTTCGTCGAAACGCTCGGTGCAGCGCAAGATCCGGCTCTGGTAGTTGATAACCAACTCGTTCTTCAGCATGAGGTTGAGGCGCCTGAAATTTTCGTTGTTGAGGAGCCGCCCGATGTCGACCGGATCTTTGAACGTGAACTCCCCTATGATCTCACTCACTCCGCCGAGGACGA
>CAWIHO010000040.1:0-27590 GCA_963835605.1 uncultured delta proteobacterium
CACGGTCACTACTACTGTTTGGATCCCGAGACGTTCCCGAGATTGTGGCTACGTGCAAAGAGCTTGCAGCAACCGGCGCTCCTGTTGTGGAGATACACCGGGCATTGCACAATGATATCTTCCTGCTCGAGGAAACCTTCGGGCACATACAGAAGAGGTTGCGTGAATGGTTCGGGATCAGTTGAGCTCTATTTGTTCCTTCCTGAAACATTTACACGATGGACGCGCTGATAGATTGAAGCTTTGAAACGACAACTGTGAGATTGTAATCTAGGTGTCGCATTTGGCTGTGTATCCTGATACCTCCATCCGGGGCCGTTGTCGTTGCCCACTCGAGCTGCTGTTCTTTTTCTGATTGACAACTGGATGAGACCCCTGCTCCCATGAAAGCATCCCCGCAGCGCTGACCGTTTCTTGTTCTTCACATCAGGGGCGGTTATCCCCATGGAAGAGTCGCCCAAGGTAGTTGACTTCGAGCAGTTTATTTCCCACGGCAAGGCTACGTTCAATGATCTCCTGGATAGAAACTTGAGGTGTGCGCATCGCCCGGGAGGTTACGTTCGGTGCGATTGATTTTTTCGATCTTAACAAAAAAGCAAAGAGAGGTGGCGGATGGAGACAATGCCAACGGTTGCCACGAAACAGGTGATTGAGCAACTCTTCGACGATGCGGCCACGTCGTATAACCGCACCGGGCCGGGCGTCTTTACGCAGTTCGGCAGGCGCCTGGTTGAACAGATGCCGCTTAAGCAAGGCGCGCGCGTGCTCGATGTTGCCACAGGCACGGGCGCGTGCTCCTTGCTGCCGCGCGGCGGGTCGGACAAGAGGGGCAGGTGACCGGCATTGACCTGTCCGGTGGCATACTCAGGGAAGCCGAACGCGCTGCTGCCGCAGAGGGACTGACCAACGTTCCTTGCGCAAGATGGATGCCGAGCATCTCGATTTCCCCGACCAGACCTTCGATGCCGTTACCTGCGCTCTTTCACTCTTTCTTTGTCCGGATATGGAGGCCGCGCTGCGCGAGATGTACCGGGTCGCCAAGCCCGGCGGTTCTATCGGCATATCCATGTTCGCCAAGACACCCCCACCCTTCAACCCGGGCTGGCCGATCCTGATCCAACAGTTTGACGCGTATGAAGGCTGGGTCCGCGTGCCGCAACCTCTAGCCTATGCGCCGGAGGAAGTGGAGGACCTGCTGAGTCATCCGGTTTCCGGTCCATCGGGCTACGGAGTGAGCCGAACGACATCGTCTATGAGAGCCTTGAAGATTGGTGGGCGTTTCAGCTGACCATTGGGCCGCGCCCGACGATCCTGCGTATGGATCAGAAGACACGTGCGCGGTTCAAGGAGGAATACCTTGCCAAGTTGCGTCCCATGGTCGGTCACGATGGCCTGCATCTATCCGTTGCAATAGTCTATGCGGTGGCGCAGCGGTAGACGATAGATGCAGCTCCGGAACCGCGCATGAAGCCGGCGCGCAGGCGCCCACAAATCAGCGAAGAGGAGATAGAATATGACTGTTACACAAGAGGGATATGCGTATTGGTCGCAGGTATCGCCAAAATATGAGGCTCTAGCAGATGCGATGTTGGGAAGAACACGCTGTCGCTGATAAGAGAAAAGCTTAGTGTGGAAGGGCGTCTGGGTAAGGTAGCAGAGTTCGGCTGTGGAACAGGCTTTATGACCAAGGTCCTTGCAGGGAAAGCGGATAGTCTGATTGCGACGGATTTATCCGACGACATGGTAGGGCTGGCGAAAGAGAACGTAACGGGCTTCACGAATGTTCAGTTTCAGGTGGCCGACTGCCAGAGCACCGCCTTTCCGGATATGGAGTTCGATACTGCAATTATGAGCTTGGTTCTTCATCACGTGGAGAATCCTGATACGACCCTGTCCGAAATGAAGCGAATCCTGAAGCCAGGAGGCACCCTGATCATCGCGAATTTGACCACCGGATTGAACTTGGCGTATTTTCTGATTTTCGTGATTCGGGCTTATTACTCCGGCTTCAGGATAAGTCGCACAATAATGCCTAAACCGAATTTGCTCAGTCAGCCTGTGCTCCGTGACAAGTTGGAGAGTACAGGCTTCAAGGTCATTCTAGTTGAAAGGATGAAGGATACATCCAGGGTAGCCAATCCACCTGTGGATTATGTTAAAGCGGTAAAAGTACAGTGAAAGTATAAAACCAGGTGATATTTCTCCATAGTCCTTGAAGCAAGAGAACTTCCTGCAAGCGTTACCTTACTATGTCTTGCTCTGGTACCAGCTTTCACTAGGTAATCGCGAATTACGGCCGCTTCTCTACGACCATGCGGACGATACGGCGTCTTCTCACCCTCTGGTGCCGGCCAGTCGGGCCTTGTGACGGTATCCTCGAAGTACAGGAGCCGAAAATCCTTGAAGGCGGCCAGTACCTGAAGCAGGGTCATCGATGGCAATTGTGGCGACGGGGCTTGCGGGCTCCGCGGCATGGGTCTCAAACACGAAGAGCCCGCCTGGCTTCAGCGACTTGCGCAGGCGCTCGACATACGCTGCCGAGGTCACCGGAAACGGCTCGTACACGAAGACGATCAGGTCCCACTGGTCAGATGCCGTAGTCGAAGGCCTCGATCGGTCTGGCGGACCGCGTTGATCTTCACCCCGGCACGTTCGGCGTTCTTGCGGGCCACCGCTATACCCTCATCAGAAATGTCGAACCCGGTGACGTCCCAGCCTTTCAAGGCAAGAAACACCGAGTTGCGGCCCTGGCCCATGCCGACGTCCAGGGCGCGCCCCGGTTTGCGGCCTTCGACCGTCGCTACCAGGAGCGCATTCGGCTGCGTCGTGAACTGAGGGCTGCTGCTTGTGTACGCCTTGTTGTAAAGGATCCGCTGGCCGTCCGGTCTTTCGTTCATCATGCGGGAGATGATGCTTCTCTGGCGATCGACTTCTGCGGCCGGAGTGCCGGCGGAGGTCAGGTGAGCAACGGTATTCGTTTATCACGGGCAGTGCGCCACCCGCCGCCGTAGCGCTCGGCAGCCATTCCAGGAACCGCTGCCAGACCGACCTCGTCGGACGGCTGGGCCTGGACCTGGCCCGAGGGCGCCTTCGATTCCTGGGCACTCGCTTGGTGGAGCGGGGTGACGAGAAGACCGGAAAGAAGAGCTACGACGAAGAGCAGACCTCTTAGGCCTGAACATGGTTGACCTCCCTGCTGACCCGCCCTCCAGAAATAAGAAGGGGCCGCTTTATCTGGCGGCCCGGCTGTCTGGCTGCTGCGTTGACCAAGATGTCTCTCAGAGACCCGCTGGCTTTCCGTCCCATCCTCACGGATGGTTTGGCTTTAGCAGATTAATCCAATCGTAGCACGGTTACATCACATGTCAAGAAAAATTGTGTTTAGAGAGGTACATCGTCTCACTTTCGCATGGCAATCTTCACTCTGCAAGAGAAGCCAAGGTCAAGGATTAGTACCCATCAGCGGCCTGTTGCCCAAACCAGGATAGCCACGTGGTGCTCGTCGTCATCTCGAACGGAAGAACACCGCTGTGGGGCACGTCGTAAAGGAACAATTAATCGGATACGCAGGACGCCGCTGGTCATCGCGTACAGCACACGCTTTGCTCGGATCGGGAGCGTGCGTATCCCCCTCGTGGGCCTTTGTACGAACCTCACGAGCGTCATGATGTTCTGGAGTGCACAGACTAAGTATTCCTGGATGGCCACTCTCCAGAGACCTCGCCACCGCGCTCGATCAAATCCATAGCGCGTACTTCTTGCAAACGAGCGTTCCATGAGGTATTGGCGGGTGGCGATGTCGCGTTTCGCCTGTGGGGTTCGTGCCTCAAGGAACATATGGTCAAGCGCTTCCTGGCGGCTATGGCGCTGTAAGGTTCTTACCCTGGCCCTGGTACACTGTGGCTTGAGCGGGCAGGAACGACAGGCGCTCCGTGAGGCAAGGTACTCACGGTTCTGCCCATGGAGCGTTCTTCCTTTCAAGGGCTGCCCGGCAGGGCATATGAAGGTATCGGTCTTCCTGTCGTAGACAAATTGGTCCTCCGAGAATATTCCCTTCCGTGACGCTTCGTTGAGGTACTTTACCACGGGCATGTGGGCAGCTATCCCTTTATCGTGGCAGAGCAGGAAATTCTCTTTGGTACCGTACTGGCTGTCGGCAACGACTGTTGCTATCTTTGTGTCCGTCGTTGCCTCGTGCCCGTCGATAAGAGAGGCCATCTTGTGCCCTTCGTTGATGGCACCGGGTGTTACCTCCACCGCGGTAATGATCTCGCAGCCTGCATCAACGGCCCGGTGGGTCTTATACTGCAGTTTTGCGCCGCCTTTTCCCTGCCGCACAATGGATGCGTCGGGATCGGTGGTGGAGAGATAGCGTCGATTCACCACGTGGTCGGTGCGAGGCTCCGCGACTTCCTTCTCCTCCAGTCGCTTCTCCAACCCCTGGTATCGTTCGTTGAGGTAGCGGCTGAGTGCGTGGGTATCGATAACAGCGCCGTTTGACGCATCGGCATCGATGAAGCTGCTATCTACGAAGATCTTCATTCCGTCAACCAACCCGGCCTTGACACACGCGAGGACGATCCGTTCAAAGAAGTGTTTGAAGGCTTCCTTTCCCCAGCGCGTGCGCGCCTTGGAGAGAACGCTGTGATCGGGAATCTCGGTATCAAGGGTGTAGCCCAGGAACCAGAGCCAATCGAGCCGTTCGGGAAGCGTTTCCATCAGTTCCCGTTCAGAACGGACATTGTACAGGATGAGCAGGAGCATGAGCTTCAGGATGACGGGAGGAGGAACAGAGACGTTGCCGTTTTCCCCATACGTAGCGGCTACCTCGTTATAGACAAAATCGAAATCAATCAGCTCCTTCACGCTTCGGAGAGGGTGGTCAGTGCGCACCCTTGTTTCAAGCTGAACATTGACAGAAAAGAGAGGATCCTGAGGCGGGGACTGATGACCCATCATAGGCCGTATCTCCTTGCTCTGAGCGTTTTCGAAGCATAGCATACGTCCCATATAAATGCAAGTAAATTGTATACAATTATGAACAATTTTTTTCTCGCCGTCTTTCCCAGAAGAAACTTATCTCAGCGATTTGGGCAACAGGCCGTCAGAGGGCACCTGTCAAGAGAATATTTTTCCCCGAACAAGAACTTGCCTTTTCTTGCAGGTATGAACCCATATGCCGACCCCGTCCGTCCTGGCCTCTTCGTCCTTTTGTTTTTTCTCTTTTTTATGGTTAGCGGTCCCTTCCGCGCCACGCACCCATCGGGATATCCGATCTAGTCGGTTCCAGAAAATTTATCAGTTCCCTGCCAGTCTAACCGATCTCCCAGGACCCATGGTTATGAACCACTCATGTTTTAGCTCATGGCAGGGGCGGATGAGATGCCGAACGGTCTAGCCGGCTGTTGTAGTCTAAAGACGATAGTACGTCAGTACATCGAGTCTCCTTTTTAGTATTACGGGAGACTTCTTCTCCCGTGCTGTTCTGTCACAATATCCAGCGTCCTCTTTCACGTCCTGAGCCCCTGCTGCTTCTTCCGGAGGGATCTCTCCTCGTCATGCGGGGAGAGGTTGCCAATTAGGTGACGTGGTTGCAAGCCAACAAATGTACCTGGTTCACCTCTCCCCTTTTTAGCACGGATAGCTCCTTATTCATTTTTGTCTGTATGTTCATGGTTAGTGTCAAAACATGGCCCCTGTTCTCTCGTGAGTCGTTTCTTATCTCCGGGGAGAGGCTGCCACGCAGGTGATCTGGTTATGAGCCAATTCATGGTCTGGTTCACCTCTCCCCTTAGCACTGATCTCCTTCTGATTCATTGTTGTCTATACGCTCATAGTAGTGTCAAGACATGACCCCGTGTCTCGTGAATCTCCTCTTAACATGTGGGGAAAGGCTGCCAATTAGGTGTTTGGTTATAAGCCAACAACTCTGTCTGGTTCACCTCTCCCCTTCTTGCCCTCACTGGAACAGACGCGCTGGATCGTAGTCCACCTGGTCCCGCATCACATAGTAGGACGCCCGGGTCAGCTTATGGCTCAGTGCCTTTATAGCGACGATCCGGTTCGTTTTGGCCATCTTCTTCTGATAGTAGTTCCGTACCGTCTCGTGGAACCTCCGCGCAAATTGGGCAGCCTCGACGTAAGCCCAGGAAAGATACTTGTTGCCATTCTTCCGGTTCCCGTAGCCGATGACCTTGCCGGCCGAGGTCCGGATACTTTTAACACAGCGGCAATACGAGGAGTAGTCACCCACAGTGGGGAAGCGACGGATATTCCCCACCTCGAGCATGATCGTGAGGGCGAGGATCTTGCCGATGCCGGGAAGCGTGATGAGCTTGGCGAACTCCTTTTTGATCTTCAGTTTCTTGAGGATCATCGCCTCGATCGTGCTGATCTCCTCTTCCAGATGGCGGATGAGACCGAGGCTGGCCAGGACCGCGGTCTGCATCTCTTTGTCGGGGAAGAACCGCTTGACCTCAGCATCCTGAAGCTTCTTGACGTCCTCGGTCTTCATCCTCAAGCCCAGGTTGCGGGCGAGGATGTTCTTGACGCTCAGGATGTGGGAGGTCCTATGACGGACGAGCTGGAGCCTCTTGCGGAGGAGGTCTCTCGTCGGCCGTTCCTCTTTGGGATAGATGTAGCCGGTGGGAAGGATCCCTAACCGGAGGAGGTTTGCGAGCCAGAAGGCGCTCCTCTGATCATCGATCTGCTTGAGCCCTTCATACTGTTTGATGGCGGAGACATTGGCCAGATGGACACGGTAGCCCTGGTCCATGAGCCCGTCCACAAGCCAGTACCAGTTAAAGGTTGATTCTACCACGACACCCTGGATATCCTTCTTGAAGGGGTCGAGACCAGCGAGGATCAACGGGAGCTCGTTTCTGAACCGCTGTTTGTTAAGCACCTTGTTCTCCTCGTCAACCACGCCGACATATGTGTTTGTTGCATGTAGATCCATTCCGACGTAACATTTCATGGGGCACCTCCATGGGAAGATTTGGACGTCTTTTCAACCATAGCACAACTTTATGTTGGCTGTGGCGAGGTGTCCCCCCTCTGGATGATTATCAGGTGGAAGCAAAGCGCGGACTCTTTCCTGCTATTCAATTTCTATTTTTCCTTCTCGATGCACTGTTACGGGGTAATCCTGACTCGTCATAAGTTGACACGAGCAAGCCACTGTGGCAATGAAGTTTCCCTGGGCGCTCTCTACCCTGTCCTTAATTAACCAGCCTAATACGAGAAGCTATTTTCCTCTTGAATACCAATGAAGCCAAGAGGTAGGCTTTGTGGAGCGTTTTTATTACTTGCCGCGAACTTCGGAAGTGAAGAGATAAGGGGGAACACATGAAAAAGATGATTGTTTCTGCACTTGCTCTGGCCGTAGTGGTCTTTGTGGCTGTAATAGGTAGCGCCCAGCAGGCACCACCAGTCCCGTTTGCCGAGAGGCACGTGAAGTTTGAGAACGGGGTTATAGGCAGGCCGCTCAGCTTCGAAAGCGCGAACCCCCGTAACTTTGAGGAAATTATCGGCAAGGCAGTTTTGCGCCCTGTCAAACTGGACGGGCAACTCTTTGTTCCCGCAGGAGCAGGGCCGTACGGGGTCGTTATTCTCGTTCCCGGATCGCGAGGGGTGATCGCGGATTACCTGAAGCACGCACAAGAACTCACCTCGGTGGGTCTGGCCGTCTATGCGCTGGATCCGTTGGCCGGACGGGGGATAAAGGACATCGTGTCCGATAAAACCGGCTTGAGTATGGCAGCGTCGGCCTATGATGTCCTCGCTGCCGCGCGCATGCTGGTAACCCAACCCAGCATAGACAGACAACGCATCGGGGCCATGGGCTACAGCCGTGGAGGCGCAGCGGTACTGTTGGCCTCCTATCACCAGATGACCAGCGCTGTTCTCGGCGATAAGGTATCTCTTAAAGCAGTGCTGGCTGCATGGCCCACGTGCGATTATCAATTCGCACATGCGATTACGGCTCCCAAAGTTGTGCGCTTCCTGGTGGGCGATTCAGATAATTGGACTTCGCCGGCGCAGTGCCAGGGTCAGGCTTCGGCTATGCAGGCTAACAACCCAGAGGTATCCATCCGACTCTTTAAGGGGGCATATCACGCATTTGGTCATTACGAGCCCGTGGCTGAGATGCCAAATGCGATGAAATTCTACACCGTACCCACCACGTACATAAACGATCAGGGCGCCTTTCTTGATATATATAGCGGCAAGACGATCCTTGGCGCCGATGATGCCCACATGAGGGGCCCCTGGGGGGTGCGAGGGACGGTTACCGTGGGAACGAAGCCCGGTCAGACTGAAGCCTTCGTCGACGATATGGTGAGCTTTTTCAAAGCACAGCTGCGGCCATAGCGGCCATGCCGAAGATTTCTATCGGTAATGCTGAGATCACCAGACAACCTGCAGTTGCGCACTTGTAGGTGAAAGAAGCGACCATCAGTGATTAGCATTCCACTCTAAAAGAAAGCTATTGCTCGGTATAATAATTGCAGTTACCTTTTGAGCTCCAAAGTATATGCGCGGAGGCGCCGCCATGAAACAGGCAATTAGCTTTTCAGACGAGAAGACTCACGTGCTGCGGATCGTATCCTCTTGGCCGCAGACGGTTGGCGAGGCGGTTGACCGCACCCTTGCTCTCCTATCGCCGAAGGACAGGGACACGATAAAACGGTCAACTGAAAGCAATCTCCTATGCCTTCATTTCGGATTGGGCCAAAGGATCAGGAATGAGTTTGGTCTGTGGGGTGGTAATACTGAACTGCTCAGTTCCTGCGGTTCGAAAACGATGCATCCTGATCATGCGTCAAGGGTTATACTACGAGCGCTATGGGAAAAGCTACAGAAAGAATGAAGCCTGATCAACGACAAGGCGCTCACGGCTGTGCTGTGACGTTACGTTAGCAAGGGAGTGGGGGTCACCGCTTCCTACACGAAGCGGGGGAAAGAAATTCAGTGCGTGGTAAAAGGTTCCTCTTCCTCCACACGCAGCAGAGAAGGAATCGAGCGGGTTTCCAATTCTTCAAGAGCAACCGCCAAAAATATGAGTTCAAGATAGTTATCTACCCTTGAGCCCAGTGTGCCCGTACAGGGTGTGTTAGAAAGGCTGTGATCTACCCCCCGTTTAAGTCGGTCTTTCTATCGTTGATCTGAGTTTTTTCTGGACCGCGACCACGGACAATTCAGATCGCGCTCAGTTCCTTTCCGACCCGACCCTGTGACTCTCCAGGAACTCTTTCGCTGGCTCATAGCCAGCCTCCGCAGCTACCTTCATATCTCTGATCGCCTCTTCGTATCTGCCCAATGCGCCGTAATTCAATGCCCGGAAGTAATATGCTTCTACCAGGGTGGGTTTTAGTTCGATGGTCATTGTGTAATCGTTAATAGCCTTCTCATACTTTTTCAGCTGCCCATAAAGAATGGCGCGGAAATAATACACGTCCGCATGGTTAGGCCACAGTGTCACAGCCTTATTATAGTCCTCCATTGCAGCATCATGGTTGTCAAGCCGATAGTAAGCAAACCCCCTGTACGCATAAGCTTCGGCAAATTCGGAGTCGAGTTGGATGGCAGTCGTCAGAGCATCTATTGCATCTTGAAAATGACCATCATAAAGCAACTTGAGTGCTTTAGCGAAACAATCGGCTGCGGTCATAAGTCTCAGGCCAATCTCTATTTATCCCTGTCGTGAATCCTCTGGAATGCATCGGAAAACTGCTTTACGATGCTATCACATCCGGAGAGGTCCATCATGGAGTTGTCCTGCTTTTGGGCATTGTTGGAGTAGTTCCAGCTCCCCATCAGGACTCGGTCGCCATCGATAACACAAAACTTGTTGTGTTCCAGGACACCCGTTTTCTTAATCACGACCTCAGCTCCGGCATCGGCCAACTGCTGGTGGGTGTCGTATTTGCCTGCGCTCTGCGTCTTGTCCAAGCAGAGCTTCACTGTTACACCTTTGTCTAATAGCGCTTTGAAGGTGTTGGTTATCAAGATATTTGTAATGCCATACAGGGAACAGTTTACCGAAGTCGTGGCTTCTGAGAGCCTTTTAACGACCACCGTTTGAATATCATCATAGGGACTGAAGTAAGCCCCCACTGTACATTGAGCTGAGGCCGTAACTGTCAGAGCAACGAGGAGCACTGCACAGAGCATGGCTATCCTGACACGACGTACCATATCTGCCTCCTTATAAAGCATTTCAACGGCGCTGCTTGAGCCAGGACCCTTACAGAAGTGTAGTCGCTCACGTGCTGCATGGCAAGTAATGTTTTGAGGTGTGGTGAACACGGAGGTAGGGTAAGCTGACAGGCAGAGATGACGGTGCTATACTAGAAGAGGTATTATCAAGCTATGAAACACGAGAAAGACAGGCCCTCCTTAACGAAGCTGTTAAGTTATCTCTCCCTCCTGGAGCGGGCAAATCCGCTGAGGTACGGGACAACATCCTATCCTTTCCCCTTTGGCCGGAAATTGTCCCCCGAAGAACTGGAAGAGCAAAAGAGGCAGTATCAACGCTTCCTTCTCTTGCAGACCTTGCGAAGCTAGACTACTTCTCGCCCTCATCAACGGTGTCATCAAAGGTTCCTCTGGCCATGTATTATCGTCGTGGAAGCTCAGGTATATTCAGGCGAGGTTCTGTTTACTCGACCCCATTCAGGAACATAGCAGATATCACCGTCCCGATAATAACGGCGAGGACAAAAACAAGCCCTACTAATACTACACAGAGGATCCGGCTCATGCTTTTTCCCTTCCCTGGAATGACCCTTCTCACAGATGATGAAGAGATCTAACAGAAACCCCTCAATCGCTGCTACTCATCTCGATACCCTGCCCGTAAGGTAAAGACGATCAAGCTCGCAGCTCTCGTCTTCGCACAGACATCTGGCCCATCGCTCGTGATCAAGCCGATAGTTCCTGTTCTTCTCCTTGAAACTCATGCCCGCCCATGCGTCGCAATCATTTATCTGCTGTTCCTTCTCGGGTATCTTATGCTCCGGAGCGCCGCGAAGAACATCGGTGCTATTACTGGCCACGATGTGGGTACCATTCGCTTCTGGACCCCTTTCACGGACCCATCTCACAAGTATGGAGAGAGAGATTATCAGCACCACCATGATGAGTGAAATGGGTATCCGTTTAACCACACCATAGAGTAGCCATGCTTAAATCAGATAACAATCAGTCAAGCGTCTATTTCTGATGGGTCGAAGGGATTAACCACAGAGGCTTATATAAAGGTGAGTTGCAGGATCTCAAGCGTGGTGTTGTATATCGTGGGGTCCTTTGACTGACGCGGCCCTGCTACGTTAAGCACTTCTATTTTATTCTCTTCAATCCAAGACTGTAATCTCCGCGCTGCTTGCTCAACGCTCAGCTCATCCGTGTCCAGGTGAAGGCAAGCGCGGCTGTGCTTCATGGCCATCTTCATGGTAAATGCCGATCCTCCTGTCAGCCCGCCGCGTGAGATAATAACGGTTCCATCAGAGTCCCTGACGTTCTGCTCCGTCCTCTTCGGATAATCCGCCGTGGGCATCTCTTTGAGCTGGTATCGCTCAGGGAGTGGCCCGTCCTCTGCCTTCCTGCCTTTAGGAACCCATCCACCGTGAAGGATATTGTGCTTGATGGCAAAGTCTAATGCTGCTCGGTCAGCCCCGGTCTGGCCGCCAGACATGATCTTCTTTATCATATCCTAAGATTATGTCATGCCTGTGGGGGAGATAGGTAATTATTTCCGCTCATCGAATCACGTTGAACTCGGGCCACATTGCAGCGACTCGGGCTGCCTCCCGCACTATGGCCTTTACTTTACACATGGTCTCGCTATAATTGAAATGATCTAAGTTTTTTTGTTATCAGCCTTTTGTTATAGACAGGAGTACGGCAATGCTAGAGAATGTCCAGATAGCGGACAATGTCCTGTTAACAGGTGCGGGGTTTACTCACAATTTTGGCGGGTTTCTGGCTGAAGAGATGTGGTCACAAATTTTTAATCACCCTGGCATACGGTCTTGCCCCAAGGTCGCGGAAATGATGCTGAATGATTTTGACTATGAGTCTGTGTACCATGCGGTTGTGGGAGGAGATTGCGCAGACGCGGAGAAGGGGGCGGTCAAGGGAGCCATTTCGGAAGCATACGAGAAGCTCGACGAGATAACCAGAGTTTACCCATACGAGACTTATATTAACCTGAATGACGTTAATAGAATGATCTCGCTCGTCGCTGGTAGGCCAGGGCAGGTTGGTTTCTTCTTCACCTTAAATCAGGACATTTTTGTGGAGAGGCATTTCCTGGGCGAGGTTCCACTCGCGCCACCGTGGGTAAGGAAGGCTCCACAACCCCCTAATGTTCGGGCGCTTGAACAGAACGATTATGTTCACTTGCCAACGCAGGATGAGCTTCAACAACGTAAAGCCAATATTCCGTTAACCACAGAAAGACTTATGTATGTCAAGCTACATGGCTCTTTAAACTGGCTGAGCCACTATGGAGAACCAATGATGGTAATTGGTTATGAAAAGGAAAACCAGATCACCAAAGAGCCTGTCCTTGAAGCATACGCTGAAATCTTTAAGGAGGCCCTGTTAAGGGCGAAAAGACTCCTCGTTATTGGGTACGGGTTTCGAGACCCACATATAAACGAGGCGATTGCTATGGCGATAACAGCCCACCATCAGCCCGCCCTTGAAATGTACGTAATATCGCCAGAAAGCCCACGACATTTTGTAGGCAGACTTCGCACGGAAGATCAGATACCTTCCGGCGCTGACCTCCTTTCCGGGCTCAAGGGCTATTTTCCTTACAGTCTTGGTGCAGTTTTCCCTTGTCGCCCTGATGGACCGACTCACGTCTGGAAGACGATAAGAGGAAATACTTTCGGGTTCTGATTATAATCAGCACCAATTCCTCTGACGCACGTACACATTGGCTACAAGGGAGATAGGCCACGTCTATACGCCGGAACCGCCCTACCATGCTGTATTCTGCACAGCGTGTGATCATTATACGGTGTCTTAGGGCGCAGGATAGCAAGAACGAGTGCACCTACTACTGGTGAATGCGGGCTTAGCTTCCCGCTTGCCCCATTACCACTCGAAAGCTGCACCAGAACTCTGTTCGTCCAGCACTTTTCCTACAGTTCTTGTGCATTGTTTCCTGTGATGGTTCTGAGCGAAGTCTCTATGTTACGAGTACCGCAGCAATTTTTACCCAGTGTCTTACCTGTAGCCGGCACGGCATAAACCGCGGAATAGAGGTGGTTGTCCGGTTGACAGAAATGCTTCCCTATGCTACTGTTCCGGCAAAGGGGAGAGTTTGTGTAAGAGAATCGCGTTAACCGTTCTCCTCGTCGTCACCATCTCGCTGAGTAACAACGTCCTCGCCGCTGACCTCAGCCGCAACGACGCAACACTGACCCCTACCTACAATGGCAAAGCAACCTATAGCCTCCTCCTTAAGGAGGATATGGCTGCCTTTGAGCAGTCGCCGGTCGGGATCCCAACAGCCGCTGAAGGAAAGGACCAACCGGAACAAAAAGGCCAAACAGAGAGCCTCTTCTCACTCGATTTTCCGAAACTCCTTCTGAAAGATACCTGGTACGTTCTGAGTTCCCCGGTTCGCTGGGACGCACACGACTGGCTCACCTTCTCCGTGGCGACCCTCGGCGTAGGAGCGGTTGCCTTCCTCGACAAACCCGTCCAGACACAGACACAGCGCAACCAAAACAACGCCACGAATAATATAGCAGACGATATCCGGTGCCTCGGGGGAACCTGCTCCTTCGTGGCGCTGGGACTCTTTTATGCGGGAGGCGCACTCCTCCACGATGAAGAGGCGAAAGCGGTCACCATCGACGGTGCCGCCGCGTCGCTTGTCGCGTCAGGCATTATTACCCCGGTATTAAAGTATGCCGTCGGTCGCAGCCGACCGAACGCGGGGCAGGGAACGCAGTACTTCACGCCTTTCTCGAGCAGCAACGCGTCGTTTCCGTCCGGCGAGACGACCCAGGCCTTTGCCGTGGCGTCGGTGATCGCCGCGCACTATGATGAGCTCTGGGTAAAAGTCTCCTCTTACGGCATTGCCAGCCTGGTCGGCATGGCCCGCATTTACGAGAATGCCCACTGGACCTCGGATGCGCTGGCAGGGGCCCTTATCGGCACCGCGGTCGGTATGGCTATCGTCCATTTCAACGAGAAAAGACGGAAAGCAAATAAAAAAGAGACCGGCATCTTCATTACGCCGCTTCTTGCCCCGGGTACGGCAGGGCTAGCAATCACGCTCGTAAGGTAAGGGGGTTCTTCAAAACGGTGTACGTCTTGTATGGTAGCCCTTTCGCAGCAGCGGTGGCAGTGACCGTCATCTCTCTTGCCGCCACGAGCTGCGGAACGTTACCGAATGGTCGGGGGTGGGGTCAGGATGCCCCCTACCCCATAAGTGTCTGAGATTTAACGGCTGCGGACAGAAATACTTCAAGAAAAACTCGACACGACCTTATGCCGAATGGCTCACGTCGCTGTCGTTTTTGCAGCAGCCTCTTTCGCGAGTAGTCTCTGAGCCTGAGTATCGCCACTCATGGCTTCTTTGAGCGTTTGAGTGGGAGTCTCTGTAGCTTCCTGCGCAAACGCCAGAGCGGCATTACTTATCTTGACGGTGTCCGTGGTGGGCTGTGGCTTCGATTGAGTCGACTTTTGATTCACTGGCTTCGATTGAACCGACTTTTGATTCACTGGCGTGGACTGGGCCGCAGGTTGGGTTTGGGGTGCGCTCGTTACAGGACTAGTCATCGTGGACCTCCTTAGCTTGGCTTTGATAATCCTATGTGTCTCCTTGTTTATCGGAATAAACATCTAAAACCTTAAGAAAGAGAGACCCGGCTTCGACACCTGTAGGCATGTTCTCACCCCAAAATACCCGTCTTGATTTTGCGCGGGGTCATTCCGGAAAAACGCGAAAATCGGTAGACATGCGGATTTGAGAATAGTGGGTCTTTCAACTTCTGGCGAGTACGTGCTACCATAAAAGCTCCAAGTCCATGAGCCCGTTTCTCCTCCTTTGCGCCGCCGGCCTGTCTGCGATATTCAGCTCCACTATTGCCAAGAGCCCTGTTCTTCCGCTCTTCGCGTCGCATCTCGGCGCAAACCCTGCAGCCGTGGGCAGCATTGCCGCTGTCTCAGCTTTCACCGGGGTCCTCTTCAGCATACCCGTAGGCGTGCTCTCCGACAGGCTGGGCAGACGAAAGATGCTGATTTGCTCCGCCCTGGTCTTTGCCACCGCGCCCTTTTTCTATCCTTTCGTCACAAAGCTCTGGCAGCTGGCCCTCGTCCGATTTTACCATGGCCTTGCGACCGCCGCTTTTGTGCCGGTGGCGATGGCCCACGTGGCCGACCTCTTCCACGAGGAGCGGGGAGAGAGAATGGGGTGGTTCTCAACGGCAACCCTCCTCGGCCGCTTCGTGGCGCCCCTGGCGGGTGGGGCACTCATCGGGCTTTTGGCCTTCAACCCGTCACTGAGCTACAAAGCCGTCTATATGCTTTCCGGCCTGGCAGGGCTTCTTGCGCTTGTTTTCATCCTCAAGGTACATGAGCCCGAGAAGAGTGCTCAGCGGCACCAGAGCTGGGCTGAGGGATTCCAGGCTTTTCGGTCTGTTGTGTCGAACCCGACTATTCTTGTTACGAGCAGTGCCGAGGCGGCAATTCTTTTTGCGTACGGTACCTTCGAGACCTTCCTGCCGCTTTACGCGCTCGGGCGGGGCCTCAACGCCTATGAGGTAGGCATATGTCTTTCTGCACAGGTCATCAGCCTCGCCCTCACAAAACCGATAATGGGGCGGCTCTCCGACCGGCACGGCAGACCGCCGCAGATCTTCGCCGGTGCCTTGCTCGGCGCGGTGTCTATAGGAGGCTTTGCCCTGTTCGTCTCTTTTGTGCCTTTTCTCGTGCTGAGCGTCCTCTTTGGCATCTGCATGTCCACGCTGACCTCGGCCACATCCGCCTTCATCGCAGACCTGAGCCGCACCGCACGCGGTTCCGCGATGGGAATTCTCGGGTCGATCATGGACATCGGCCACACCACGGGGCCCCTTGTTGCGGGCGTCGTCGCGGGTAGCCTCGGGTATCCGTTCTCATTCATCAGCGCCTCGGCAGTGTTGGTGGGCGTGGCACTGGTTTTCGCAACGGTGGCTCTGCAGAAGAAGCATTCGGTGTAGAAAATCTTCTCTATGCCTCTTCATACCGATCGGACCTGAAGTCAGGATGAACGCCGATAGAGATGAACGTGTACACCTACTAACCTTGTATTGAGGATGTTTGCTAAAGGCAAAAATTGCCACGCGGAGTATGGCATCACTGCCCTTTCGCACGCGCTTCAGGTCAGTCTAGTTCAGAATCCTGCCCACCGCCTGGAGCAGCTCGTCCCCGGTGACCGGCTTCGCGATAAAGGTCCGCCCCGCCACCATCATCTCTCGGTGCTTTGTCTCCTTATTCGTAACGAGCCCGGTAACGAACACAATCGGGATAGACTTCGTCTTTGCGCCCTCCAGGAGCCTCTCCGCTACCTGCGGGCCGTCCATGTGTGGCATGGTGACATCAAGGAGGATGAGGTCGGGCCTCAAGGTCCGGGCCACCGTGATCCCCCAGACCGGCTCTGTGGCGGAGGTCACCTTATACCGGCCCGTTTTCCCGAGTGCACTGCCGACAAAGGTGCAGAAACGCTCCTCGTCGTCGATCACAAGAACGCTCTTTTTTTCTCTAAGGTTCATAGGGACTTGGGGCCGCAAGGATCGTCCACGTTCTGAAGGGACAAGCGGTCCTCCTCCTTTCGTAGCATATGCTTGACCGGTAAAGCCGGGTTCGACGCGCCCGTTCCCTAAACAGGTTGCAGCGAGGGTCGCCAGCTTTCTCATCGTCTTCCTCCAGGTCGCCCTCAGCAGTCTGCCAATCGGGCTACGCCATAAGGGTATCTCATACATCTGCTAAGAGTATATACCCTTTGACCGAAACCTCCATCGCCCGTTGGTACTAAAGAAAATATCTTTCGTATTAAGCCAAACGGTCGTACGACGATGACGGGGACTGTTCTCGCCTACGGTGTGAACGATGGTGTTGCACAGCTCAGCAGCGGCGGCGTGACGGTATGCGGGCCGTCGACGATGAAGAAACAAACGTTATGAAGAAGTCTGGTCAAGCAGGGGTTTAACGCCGGCTACTCATGGCCAGGCTCACCAGCTTTGACCGGCTGGTGACGTTGAACTTCTTGAAGATGGTGCTGAGGTGTGCCTTCACCGTATGTTCTGAGAGAGAAAGGGTCTTGGCGATCTCCTTATTGCTCAACCCCTGGCAGATGCACTCGATGATCTCCTGTTCCCTGCTCGTAATGTGGCTGATCTTCCCCTTCTGTGAGATGTTCCCGGCATCGTGGAGCAAAGCCTTGACCGTCCTGTTGTCGATCCATACCTGTCCCTCGCTGATTGCCGTAAGGGCCTTCTTGAACAGGTGGAGTTCCGTATCGGGCGAGAGTACCCCGTGTATCCGGTACGAGAGGAGCGTGGCGCATAGCTGCTCCGGTTCCATGCCGGTATCGATGAGGAGGACCTTTGCATCGGGGTACCGGGCGAGGAGATCCTGCCTGAGCGTCGTACTATCGACAAGGAGCACGTCAGGGGTCAACCCCTTGGCAGGAGGACTTCCCGTTCACCACCACGGTATCGTACCCGCTGCGCGCCAGAAGCTGTTGGATGGCTTCCGACAGCAGCTGGCTACCAAGATGAATAGCTATAGTCATCTTCCTCTCCTGTCTGACCTATACCTGAGCCGGAGGGAGTACAGGTGGCGACCGGCCAAACGCACGGTATTTCTCCAAAGCAGGCTACGAAACCATGAGGTAAACAAGAAGTGCCAGTAACACCACAGCTACCAAAATGCCGACCCGACGAACGGTTCTGCGCCGGGCCGCTCTACGGTCCATTTTCTCCATAAGGTGATCAAAGAGCCAGGGTTCTCCTGTTCTATCCACCGCAGACCCTTAGCAACCGGGTCTTCTGTGGCACCCGTAGGCAGCACGCGATCGCACCTCGGGCAGGTAGCAACTCCCTCGCGGTCCTTGAAGGTGAGCGGGGCCAGCCCCGTGTCGAAACCACAGTGGGGGCACTTCCAGCTCATGGTGCCTCACCTCCGGGTTGTGCTGCCGCTCGCGGCACCCCTGCAGTTGGTTGCCGGTTCTCGGGGAGGCAGGGCGCGCGATGGAGGATAGGGCTGCGTGCTGCAGTTAGGGGAATCGAAGAAGATAAACCGCTTGTCCTATGGATGGGAGCACCTCCCTGAACATAGCCTCGCTGCGTGCCGTGACCGGGAAGTGCCGGGGCGTTCTGGCTGCACGAGTACTTTGTGGCGCACAAGACGCCCCTATTACCCGGCAGCCCTGCGACCATGCCCTCACTAAGAAGAGAGGGGTTAGGCCAGTGGCTTTGCGTCCCACCCTTTCGGGTGGTTTGCCCTTATCAGGGTCGATACATTATCGGCTGTAAGCAAAAAAGACTTGAGCAACGAATGCGTTTCCTTTGACCATCTCTGGACCTGGGACGGCAAAACAGTTATGGACGGACCAGGTCTTACGTTCTCTTCGCCCCCGACTATAAAAAGGTACGACGTTAAGTGTCACCGGATAGTTGCCACGAGTAACTGTGTATAGAAAAGGGAAAAGGCACCCCAACGCTTTCAATAGGTGAGATCCGCCGGTTAACGAGAACACCTACCCCAACGTAACAAAATGGATTGACCTTTAGGACGGCTGAGGGTCATTATCTAACCTGCTTTTTCTTGAAAAAAGAAAAGGAGGAACAGAGATGACCGAGACACAGCCGAGCACTCGCCAAGCATTAAGAAGTGAACACGCAGGAGCAACTGAGCAGCATCGTGCGCACACGACCATTGACCATATCCTTGAGCGGCTCTCCCCTATCGAGGTTCCCGCAAAGGAAGCGTTCGAGCGCTACCTCAAGCATAAGTCACGCCTGAACCACAAGCGGAGCACGCTCGAAAGTTCTTTCACCTCTGTCATGCTCTTCTTGAGCTTCTACGGAAGATCGAAGCGTGATCTTAAGGATCTCGAGCGTGCTGACCTGGAAGCCTTCATCGAACACGAACAAGATCGCGGTATGCACATCACGACCGTCAAAACCCGGATGGCCTTCATCGTTGCCTTTCTCCACTTCCTCATCGAGCAGGATCTCATCCCCGGGAGCTCCCTGAAAAAAACGATCAGGCTCAAGCTCCCCGACACGCTTCCCCGCGCGATAGCCCCCAAGGATGTGCGAAGGCTCCTCTCCGTGATCCACAACACCCGGGACCGTGCTCTCACCCTGCTGCTCTTAAGGACGGGTATCAGGATCGGTGAAGCGCTCGGCCTCACGCTCAACGACCTCGACCTTCGTGACCGGAAGGTGCACCTCTACCAGGGAGAAAAGAATAGCCAGGGAAGAGTGGTCTACGTTTCCGATGACGCACTCTTCGCACTCAGGCGCTGGCTCAAACGACGGGATCCCGAAAAGCAGTTCCTCTTCTATGGCCTGAAAGACAGGCCTCTCTGCTACAGTGCGGCGCTCTCGCGCTTCCATAAATACCTCACGAGAGCAAAACTCACGGAGAAGGGCTACACGGTGCATTGTCTTCGCCACACCATGGCCTCCGAGTTATTAAATGCCGGCATGCGTCTCGAAGTGCTCCAGCAACTCTTGGGCCATCAGGATATCGAGGTAACCCGCAGATATGCCCGGCTCACCGATACCACGCGACGAGAAGAATACTTCCGGGCCATGGCGAAAATCGAGAAAGGAGAGATCGATGGTAATTACCGATAGCTTCCGAAGGTCGTTAAAGAGAAAGAACTATTCTTCGCAGACGATGAAGACCTACATGCATATCGTGACGCACTTCATCCAATGGCTTGCGGTCCCGCTTGCTTCCGTGACCCGCGATGCGATCGGTGCGTACGTGGATCACCTCCAGAGGCGGCATCTGGCCCCGAAGACGATCACGAACTACCTGCAGACCGTCAGGCTCTTCTTCGACTATTGCATCAACGAAGAAGGAATAGTGATGCAGAACCCGGTCACCAAAATCGCCATCCGTCTGCCCAAACCCTTGCCCCGTCACCTGAAGGATGACCAGGTTGCGAGCCTTCTTGCCGTCATCAAAAAAGTCCGAGACCGGGCGATGTTCATGGTGATGCTCCGCTGCGGCCTTCGCGTTGAAGAAGTTGCCCGCCTTACCATCGATGCGGTAGAGTACCAGCGACGCCAGCTCTTTGTCGCCAACGGCAAAGGCGCCAAGGACCGTATGGTGTACGTGAGTGACGACGCGTTGGCTGCACTGGTGACGTATCTTGAAAAGCGGTCATCGAAGACGCGGGCACTCTTCGTGGTGGAGAAAGGACCCATGAAAGGGCAACCGATCTCCGTCCGGGGTATCCAGAAGAGAATCGAATACTATGCGCGCAAGAGCGGCGTCGCGGCGTCGTGTCATTCGCTGCGTCATACCATGGCCACACAGTTACTCAATGCAGACGCTCCGCTCTCCTCCATCCAGGACCTCCTGGGACATAGCCACATCACCACGACGCAGCGCTACTGTCGGGTGGCGAACCTCAAGGTGCAGCGGGACTACCACCGGGCTATGGAGGTGGTTATGCAACGCATGCAGGCGCTCGAGGAAGATGAGGATCCTCGCTATCATCGCAGCGTGAGATCACGTCGTGAAGAAACAGCGCGGGTGCTCCCCATCACCGAGGGAAGGAATCGCGGAGAAAGAGGCGCTCCATGAAAAACAAAAAGGCGAACGATGAACTGGACGTATTGATCGATGAGATTATTGTCGATGCCTACGGCGACGACGAACAATCGTGGGCCTTCCGGCAAGTGCTTGAAGACGAACTCGAGCTGCCCAAAGAAGCCTTCGTCATTGGAGAGCCGGTAACGGTCCTTACGCTTGACTATGAGAATGAGCGACGGGGAATAACCGCGCGCTGCCGGCGTGAAGACGGCATGGAGTATCAGGTAGCCGCTTGTGATCTCCACTTCCCGGGAGGCACAACCGCTGCCCGCTACGTGGCTGCATACCGTAAGTGGCTCGGCATCGAGCCCTATCCAAAAGGCAACATACCCACGAAACACAAACCCAAAAAAGTGACGCAGGATGATCTTGATCTTACTCGCGACATGGAACTGATCGCCCTCGCCGTGAAGGGAAACGCCATCTCCTGCCGCATCCCGGGAAAGGGTCACGTCACCTTGCGCTCAACGCGCTCCTGGGATGTGGTGCCGGGTGAGTTGATCACGGTCACGCCGCATAAGAAGTGGCGCTACGCGGGCCATCCGTATCTCTCCGGAGAGATCAAGAGCTGGCGCCTCGATGTGGCCGCGTTAGGCCTCACACCCTTTACGCTCGAAGATGAGGGTATGTGGCTCCCGAACGAAGAGCACCGGGGAGAACCGGACAAACCCCTCGAAGGCTGGGAGAAGCAGATCATCAAACGCGGTCCCCGACCTGCGTATGAAATGGAACAGGTGATCCCCGGCGAAGATCCTGATGATCCGGATACGGATCCCATACTCGAATCAGTCGAGTTGAAAGAGTCAGGCGACTATGGTGAAGCGCGCCGCACGCTCATGAACCTCCTTCTTGCAGATCTCCGCTGTCTCGATGCGCACGCGCACCTCGGCAATCTTGCCTTCGATCACGAATCCGAGAAAGCCATCCGTCACTACGAGGTGGGCGTACGGATCGGTGAGCTCTCCCTCGGAGAAAACTTTGACGGGCTCCTTCCCTGGGGGCATATCAACAACCGCCCGTTCCTTCGCTGCCTCAACGGCTATGGACTCTGCCTCTGGCGGCTCGGCCGGTTCAAAGAAGCCGATGCGGTGTTTACCCGCATGCTCTGGCTCAACCCGGCAGACAACCAGGGTGTACGAGGTATCATTGATGACGTGCGCAATGGGGAGCCCTGGTATGAGCAATGATTGGTTTTTGCCATCAGGAACACTGAGTCACAAAAATGCGGCGGTGCTGACTACACTCTATCTGAGAGCGACGGCCCCAAAAGCAAAGACAAAAACAAAGAATTCTCTTGACAGGAATACACCGAAAAGAGATAATGGAGAATGCTACGTAACTAACTGATATAACAAGACAAAGCAGGTTTTGTTACGTTAAGCACCTACGACTGCTGCATCAGCCGAGATGAAAGAAACTCAACATTACGAACTGAAAGGAAGGTTCCCCCAACCTCGCGTGGTAGGTGGAGGACACAACCTGTTCAGTTACTTCATCTAACCAAAAGCATTAAGCCGTTCTACCGACGAGAAATGAACCGTTGGGCGATTGTTTCGAGGCTGCTTCCAAGGTAACCTTCATATACGAGGCTTACGTGTGCAAACATCTCATTCGGTGAAGGAGAGGATAATGAATGATCAGACAGCAGTGAAGAGGGTGCTATTCGTATGTTGTTTGGTTTTGGGCTTGCTGGGGGCGGGGAATGCGTTGGCAGAGAGCACGGAATTTACCCTCACCAATTTTAACGTTTCAGGGTACACAGGCCCGTATGCGACAGTGACAATTGACCTAACGTCGTCCACTACCGCAACCGTGACGTTTGACGCATTACAAAATGGTAGCGGCCAATGGTACCTTTTAGGGGGCGCCAGCGCGGTTGACGTGAATGTCAACGCTACTAGCTGGACCCTTGGCACCATCACCGGCACCGCGCTAAACAGTGGCTTTACTCCTGGGTCATTCTCGGACACAGGGTCGAAACAAGTAGATGGTTGGGGCACTTTCAACCAGACAATCAAGGATTTTGACGGGAACACTCATTCTGCTGAGGAGATATCTTTTCTACTTACAGACACCAGCGGCACGTGGTCGAGTCCGGCCAGTGTGCTCAAGGCCAACGACGACGGCAACCTCGCCGCGGCGCACATCTACGTTTCGACCGGAAACGCGTGTGACGATAATCCAGCTACTGGGTACGCGTCCGGTGATGGTACGGGACTTCCTCCTACTGTTCCCGAGCCGGGCACGCTGCTGCTTCTCGGACTTGGGCTGCTTGGACTTGTTGGCGTTACAAGGAGACGCATGATGACAGGCGCCGACTGTCTGCCCATCCATTACCGTCTGTAACCGTGCGTTTCAACCGAAATCTTAAAATCACGCTTCCAGCACTCGATAGGTTACTTGGACCTGTACTACTAAATGATTTCGCTTAATCGAGATTCTGAGAATTACAGGTAGAAATAAAGTATCGCGTTCTCGGTATGAAAAGCCCGATGGACGAGGGGCCAGAAATGACTCACGAGGAATTACGTACCGTACCCAGTAGAGCACGTGGGTGCGGCTCCAAAACCATTAGTGCATTGCCCCTGCGCCATGCTTCCAGAGTTGCACTGATGCGTGTCTCCATGTCCAACCGAGGTGCACTTCCCTTGCGCCTCCTTATACTCGGAGAAGGAAACCAAACACGGCTTGGCATAGACGAATCTCTCGGGAGAGGCCAGTCCGTTCGGCTTTTCTTTCTCATCGGCTGGTTCTGAGTCAGACACGCTGGTGGGCCAGGGTGCTATGCGCCCCCCGTACTCGTGAACCTGTTCTCCTTCGTATCCCGTCAGTCCTCGTGCCGTGAGTTCCGCAACGAAGGCGTAGAGATCTTCAGCGGCTTCTTGAGGCATATCTTTGGCATCCCGACGCAAGGCCTTGAGTAGGTCATCGATCGAATGCTCCCCGTCAAGGAGTTTCCACACGTAGACGCCGGTGGGGTTGAGGCCAAGACCGGTACCGGAATCGGGGTCAAAGAGAACGGCCCAGTCGTCAAATTCTTCACGGAGCACGACCCAAGGGTTGGCTAAGGGTTTTTCACCGTCTTTCTTCACGACAGCACTTCATCTCCCCAAGTAAAGTAATGCCCATAGAGGATGCAGAACTGTTTGCTGCAATCTGTGTGCCAAGGTACGGCGGTGTTCTGTATCACTCTAAAAACATCTGCTACTACGGCTTGTTGTATGCGAAATTCAGCGGGAGCCACGAGGGAGTGATGCAAGTTCTTTAGAACTGGTCACAATTGCCAAGTGAAAGAGCGCATGTTTTCCGGATTGCTCCATTCATTTCTTTCAGGAAGACATTGATAAAATTTCCTTAGATAAATTTTTCAGCACGGGCTGACACCGAAAAAATGCTGATGTACACCTACCAATGCGGTATTCAGGAATACCAAAGGGGGTTACAGATTACCGATGGAAAGCTGCGGCAGAGTGTACACGGATTCAATCGGCTGGGAAGATGGGTGGCGTTCAGCCCCTTATTACCGACTACGAAAGAGATGAACCGCTGGGGCTTGACCTTGCAAAAAAGAACGGCGGAAGTAATGCGAGTTGGGAGTGCGCCGTAGATGGAAAAAGAGTAAGGAGCTTCCTCGTGAATTGCGCGGAGCCTGCCAACGGAAGGAGAAGACAAGAAGTATCTTATGATTGTATGAGCTCAATCGTTTTGTATGGAGTCAGGGGTCGTATGCGGGATATCGACGCGTGCTTTGCGGGTGTCACGTATCATTGCACGCGCCTGGCCAAATGCCAATATGTCAAACATGTCGTCCTAGGCCCCGATGCCCCTCCACGCGTTCAATACGACGGATGCGGGGTACCACCGTCGTAGCAACAATTGGATGGGACGCCCCCCACTGCTACGCAATTACCCGTCGCACCCCACCATGGGCAGAACCCGGTACAGCACATCTGTTGCTGGTAATTATCCGGAGTACCGCTGTTCCCAACGGCATCACAGCACGTACCCGCCAAGTTGCCATTAGTTGAGCAACCGCTGGCCTCTGACCCTATCGTGCAGTCCCCGTGGGCTGCTTTCTCGCTGTTTAAATTGACCAGTTGCGGGGGTTCATAGGTACATGGTTTTACCTCGCCCACTGCTTCAGGGGAAGCGTGGGAACATTTTCCCTGGTTCAGTGCGTGCCTATCCGCGTTTTCAAGAAGGCCAAACTCATTGCTGTCAAATCCAGCGAGCCCCTGTGCAACCACTGCATCAACAAATGCCCCGATATGGTCTCTGAGGTCCTCGGGCAGATTGTCGGCATGGTCGTGGAGCTTCTCAACCAAGGCATCCAGGGCGTGCTCCCCATCAAGGAGCTTCCACAGGTAGACGCCCGTGGGGTTCAGGCCAAAACCACGACCGGTATCGGGGTTGAAGAGAACGGCCCAGTCGTCAAACTCCTCGCGGAGCATGACCACAGGGTTGGCTATGGGCTTGTCACCGTTTTTCACGGTAGCACCTTATCCCTTTCGCTCAACATCTCTCCGGACAGAGCGACACTGATAGAAAGCACATTACGGCTTTTCTGCAATATCGGTGCCAAGGTACCACAGTGTTTGTATCACTCTAAGAACATCTTCTTCTACGGATGGCGCATCGGAGGTTCAACGACAGCCATGAGGAAACGATGCATTTCCCCCGCAACCGACCACAGTTGCCACGCGTAATCTTCTATTGGTTAAGCTCCTTGAGCATCACCTCAATCGGAGGCGTTAGGGCAGTTCCGTCCAGCCCGGACAAAAATACCAGCTTGTTGGGCCGAGGCGGATTTTGATGGATTTGCCACCCGCGTAATTGTTGGATCTCGTCCTATTCCTATGGTTCGTCGCGGGTACCCGGCTAAAGCAGGGGTGCCGGCCTACCTGGTTTAAGCGCATCGGCAAGTCGAATTGAGTTGCACATAGGCTGAAAATGCTCCAAAATAGTAATCCGTTCACCTGTCCAAAGTGAGAAAAAAAAAAAAAAAAAAAAAAAAAAAAAAAAAAAAAAAAAAAAAAAAAAAAAAAAAAAAAAAAAAAAAAAAAAAAAAAAAAAAAAAAAAAAAAAAAAAAAAAAAAAAAAAAAAAAAAAAAAAAAAAAAAAAAAAAAAAAAAAAAAAAAAAAAAAAAAAAAACCGTTCACATGTCCAAAGTAAGAAGCAGAGGAGCGCATATGCCATTTGAAAAGATAAACTCCCTTCGGGTGTATTACGAGATCCATGGGGAGGGTGAAGAGTCGATCATACTCATGCACCATGGTTTTGGGGGTATGAGAATCTGGAAAGGCATCTACCCGCGGTTTGTTGCTGAAGGATTCAAAGTACTTATGTTTGATCGGCGGGGTTACGGGCGATCCGAGGAAGGGGAGGATTTTCAGGAGTTCTACGAAAGTGAAGACCGCTACCGGCCGGAAAGTATGGTCGAACTCAGGGCGCTAAAAGAGCATCTGGGTATTGGGAAATGTCACCTCGTGGGGCAATGCGAAGGGGGCGTCATCGGTATTGACTACATCTTGAAATATCCCGACGACGTAAAGACCTTGACCATAGCAAGCACGCAGTGCTACAGCGGCACGAGCATGATCGAACTGAACGCGAAGAAACTCGTTCGCAAGTTTTCGTTACTGGAAAGCAAACTGCAGCTCAAGATGATCGAATGGCATGGAGAACAAGCGCAGACGAGATACGATCAATTCGCCAAATTCGGAGGGGCATACGGCGTAAACTATTTTGACCTGCGACCTGTCCTGTCTGGCGTACCCTGCCCTACCCTGGTTCTCTATCCGGATCGCAGCGCGATCTTCGATGTGGAACAGTCGATCGCATTCTATCGCCATCTCCCCAAAGGCGAGCTCGCAGTTTTTCCGAAATGCGGGCACAATACGTACGAGCAGCGGCCGGAAGATTATGCCAAAACCGTGCTTGATTTTATAAGAAGAAATCTGGCTGCAACAGAAACGAGAGAAGGCTCGGCCGCAACCTGCCTCGCTTAGGACGGCCGACGGACAGGAGTTGATTTGCATTGCGCCTGCGCCTGTTACAAAAAAGGTATATACTAATAATCAGGCAAGGTTATAAAAAAGTGGCGAGAAGCATGAAGACATCGCGCGAGTTTATCATAGAGATGTTTCAGCGTTCGGTTTTTACCCTCATCTTCGAGACCGACGAGGTTCTTGGCTACCGTTCGAGCCAGGAAACGGACGTACTCCGTGCCCTTTCCATAAATCTGACACAACGGACCGTGGAGTATGAGCTGACACAAAAAGGACAGCTGGCCAGACGGAGGGTTGAGTATTCACCCAGCCTGGAGAACCTGATGACAAAACTGCCTCTCACGGCAGATGCATTTGACCTGAAGTTCCAAGGCCTCAGACTCACTGAACAGGGGGTCTCCGTTGCCGAACGTAAGAGCCTTGCTGAAGGCGAAGACCCCTGGGATCTGACTAACTATTTTGACAAATCCCGCAGTGAAAAACCGCAGAAGAAGACACGCCTCCAACTGATGGATGAGAAGTTCAAATAGCCAGGGGGGGGTTGGGGGGCCCGAGCATCCGCGCATCAGCCTTTGGGACGAGGCGGATTTTGACGGATAACGAGGCGCTCCGAGGGCCGGGATACGCAGGCCGGACTTGGCCCCATCCACGTTCCCCCCTTTTTCAAAATATCGCTTGACAGAGTCGTGTGGCCAGTACAGAATTATAGGCCAAAGATCAAATCGTAAGAAAGG
>CAWIHO010000041.1:0-108245 GCA_963835605.1 uncultured delta proteobacterium
AGGTCAAGCTCAGGGACGGGCTGCAAAGGCTGATAGAGTGGCGTAACAGTCATAAGGAACTGGTGGCGGCAAGAAGGGCCGCGATATAGTAGCCCGCTGTCGGTAGTCTTTCGCTCATGTGATTGCGACGGGCCAGAACCAACGCGACAATCTAAGCGCAAATGGAAAAGCCTCCCATGATTAAAATCCCCTTGATAAAACCCTACATCAACAACAGGGTTAAAGAGAAAGTGCTCGAAGTCCTGGAGAGCCGGTACCTGACTGAAGGGCCTGTGACCCACGAGTTCGAGGAGACCTTCAAGAATTACATAGGATGCAGGCATGCGATAGCGGTGACTTCCTGTACGACCGGGCTGGAGCTGGCTCTGCGCGTCTTACGGGTTGGACCCGGAGTCGAGGCGTTCTCCAGATTATACGTACCGGCAACAGCGGATGTGGTCTCAATCGTCGGTGCAACGACCGTGATTGTCGACATCTCCCGGGATACCATGCTCGTTGACTACGCGGCTATAGAACGAGCCATAACCGCGAAGACCAAAGCCATTATCCCCGTCTCTCTTTTCGGGAACCCTCTCGATTACAACAGGTTGGGTAAAATAAAAAAAGAACATGGGGTATATATACTGGAAGATGCGGCCTGCGCGGTCGGGGCAGAGTTCGAAGGAAAAAGGGTAGGAGGCCAGGCGGACATTGCAGTGTTCAGCCTGCACCCGCGAAAGTTCATCACCACGGGTGAAGGGGGGATGGTCGTCACTAATAGCGAAGAGTGGGTGGAATGGATGGAGTCTTACAAGCATTTCGGTATGGGTGCGAACAACTCGCGATCGAAGACGTCTTTCGAAAGAGTAGGAACGAATTACAAGCTGAGCAACCTTCTTGCAGCGGTTGGGCTGGCTCAGATGAAAGAGATAGACGTTCTATTGAAAAAGCGGATTGCACTGGCAGAAAGATACACCAGCAGGCTTAAGGGTCAGCCCAATATCATTCTGCCTAAAACGACCCGAGGCGGGAGACATTCCTACCAATCTTACTGCGTTTACGTGGACAACCGCGATGAAGTTATGCGGGCCATGATCAATGACGGGGTGGAAGTGCAGATCGGGACGTATGCCCTCCACATGCATCCTGCGTTTGTTCCCTGCGACACCTGTCGCATCTCCCGTGATATGACAGAGAGCCGGTACGCCTTTGATCACTGTCTGACCCTTCCTCTTTATCACGAGATGACAGAGTCTGAGCAGGATTACGTCACAGAGAAACTTCTGAATTATGCAGAGTAAGAGACCATGTGTGGAATAGCCGGAATATTCAATTTGAACGGTGAGCCCGTCTCGTCTGTTTTTCTGAGGAAGATGACCGACGCCATCGCCCATCGCGGCCCCGATGGCGAAGGTTTCTATGTGGATAGCTTTATTGGTCTCGGTCACAGGAGACTCGCCATTATCGACCTTTCACCCGCCGGCCACCAGCCAATGATCACACCGGATGGAAATTTTGCGATCAGTTACAACGGCGAAGTTTACAACTTCCAGGAGTTGAGGGTGGAGCTCGAAAGCCTCGGTCACCAGTTCAGATCAAAAACCGACACCGAAGTCGTTCTTCATTCCTATGCACAATGGGGAGCGGAATGCCTCGAGCGTTTTAACGGGATGTTTGCTTTTGCAATCTGGGATAGGACCCGGCAGGAACTGTTTCTGGCTCGCGACAGGTATGGAGTAAAACCTCTTTACTATACCTATGCAGGAAAGACTTTCCTCTTCAGCTCGGAGCAGAAAGCCATCATCACCCATCCGGCCATCAGCCGCCAGATCGACCTCGAAGCGCTGCTTGAATATTTCACCTTTCAGAACATCTTTACGGATAGAACACTGCTGAAAAGGATAAAGATACTGCCCGCCGGGTGTTGGGCGAAGATTCCCCTAGGTAGCGATGGCGAGGCTTTCAACGTCGTGCGATACTGGGATTTCGATTTTCAGGAGCCGGAGAAGGCGATCGATGAGCGAGAATATGTCGAGGAACTGGACAGACTCTTCCGCCAGGCAGTCAACCGGCAACTTGTCAGCGATGTCGAGCTCGGCTCTTACCTCAGCGGCGGAATGGACTCCGGTTCCATCACTGCTGTGGCCGCTGCTCAGCTCCCCTATATCAAAAGCTTTACCTGTGGCTTCGATCTCCACTCGGCGTCAGGCCTTGAACTAGCTTTTGACGAACGGGAGAAGGCCGAGCTTATGTCGTACCTGTTCAAGACAGAGCACTACGAAATGGTGCTCAAGGCAGGAGACATGGAACGGATTCTGCCTGCGTTGGCGTGGCATATAGAGGAGCCCCGGGTCGGGCAGAGTTATCCCAATTTTTATGCGGCTCAACTGGCAGGAAAATTCGTCAAGGTCGTGCTGTCCGGGGCAGGAGGCGATGAGCTATTCGGCGGTTATCCCTGGCGCTACTACCGGGCTGTGGTTAATGACGACTTCGAGCACTATATCGACAAATATTATACGTACTGGCAAAGACTCGTCCCGAATACCGTGATACAACAGTTGTTCGAGCCGGTCTGGCCGGAGGTCAAACATATATGGACGAGGGACATTTTTCGGGATGTATTCATCAAGAAGATGCCGGAGCTCATTCGCCCCGAAGATTATGTGAATGCCTCTCTTTATTTTGAAGCAAGGACTTTTCTGCACGGGCTGCTTGTAATAGAAGACAAACTGAGCATGGCCCATGGCTTGGAGACCAGGGTGCCTTTCCTCGACAACGATCTTGTCGATTTTGCGATGCGACTGCCCATGCACCTGAAGCTGAGGAATCTGAGTGAGGTGATAAGACTGAACGAAAACGAGCCGGGCCTGAAGACCTCGAAATATTTTCAGAAGACCAGGGATGGGAAGCTGATATTGCGGAACGTCATGACAAAATATATCCCGGAGGAATAGCGCCGGGATGAAGCAAGGTTTTTCGGCCCCTGATGCAAGCTGGTTCAAAGGACAAAGTATAGACTATGTCAACCGCGAGATTCTTGATGGGCGAGCACGCATTTATGATTCTGTTCGATCGACTGACCGTCCGCACCCTCGTGAGAGATCACATGGAAGGACGGCAAAACAGGAGATTGTTTATTTGGTCCCTGCTCAATTTCGAGTGGTGGCTGAGGAATTTTATCGACAAAATGATCCCCCACTCGAAACCATGGATAACTGATGACGATCGAAAGGCGATTGAAATCGTTCTTAAGACCGGTATGATCAGTCAGGGTGAAGAAGTAAAGCGATTTGAACGCATGTGTGCGCAGTACCTGGGCTCGGCACATGCCGTTGCGACCGCAAGTGGAACTGCGGCTTTGGTTCTGGCCTTGCGCGCGCTTGAGCTGGAGAAAGGAGCGGAGGTAGTTGTACCAACGTATGTCTGTAAGAGTGTTAAGGCGAAGCGGTCTTAACGGCTGGCCTTAGGCCTGTCCTTTGTGACAGCGGGCCGAGCTGGAACATGACCGTGGAAACCGTAGCGGAGAAGATAACGAGCGAGACAGGCGCCATTGTCCTGGTTGATATCTTTGGCATACCTGTCGATGCCGAAACCTTTGTCACGACTTTCGGACTCCCCGTGATAGAAGATGCCTGTCAGGCTTTCGGGGCCGAATCGAGACATCGGAAGGTGGGTACGGCGGGTGCCGTCGGCATTTTTTCGTTTCATGGGACGAAGTGCCTGACAACGGGCGAAGGAGGTCTCGCCGTAACGAACAGTCGGGTGCTTTCCGAGAGGATGCGATTGCTCGGAGACGGCACGTTAGCTTGCCGGTAGGATAACCGCACCCTTCAGTGACATCCAGGCAGCTTTGGGATTGTCCCAGTTGAGTCGCTATGAGGATTTTCTGAAGAGAGGCGCCCGCATCAGCCAATGGTATTTCGATGCACTCGCCGATACATCCGCTCATTTCCTCACAGTATCAGGGAAGAGAGCATATTTTTTGAGTTTTCCCATTGAGAACCAAAAGAGAGGTTCCCTTTTACAAAAAGGTGTTCAGCGAGACCGGGGTAAAGTACCGACAGGGCGTCGACAGTCTGCTTCACACTTACGATCCGTCGGTCCACAGCTCCTTCCCTCAAGCCGACGACCTTAAGGAAACGTTGTGCCTACCCATATACCCCGCGCTGACTGATGGGGAGGTGGAGCAGATTGTGGAAGCATCTCGCAGCGTGTTCAGAGCATGAGCATCGCATTAGACATATTGAGTGACGGACAAGAAGAGGAGTATGAGAACCTACTCGGTTCAGCCAACAAGCCTTCTTTACGCATCATTCCCACTACCGCCGTTTTCTACAGAAGATACTGAACGATAGTGAACCCCTCTACATCATAGCACGTCAGGACGGCGTGATGGTCGGCGCTCTCCCCGCATTTATAAAAACGAACACCCGATACGGTAATGTGATAAATTCCCTGCCCTTCTACGGAAGCAACGGGGGAATCATTCAATCGGATGCCGGGGCCGGGAGAAGCTCCCGGTGGTAAAGAACTACTCCTTAAAGGCCTGTATGAGTTGGCCCTAGAGCGGAAGGCATCCGTCGTAACTTTGATCACGAACCCCCTCGACCGTAATATGGATTTCTATGAACGTCATTACAACCACAGCTTGAAGGACGTACGGGTAGGCCAGGTAACACCGCTGCCCCTGTTCGATGGCCGGACAAAAGTGGAAGACCAGCTAATGACGAGATTTAATGTCAAGACAAGGAACTCTATCCGAAAGGCGCAGAAAGTGAGCTTAGCGTCTACCATTCCGGATCGATCGAAAGCATCAGGGGATTGAGCGACCTGCACCGACAAAACATGGAAGCAATGGGTGGGCTTGCAAAATCATGGTCTGTCTTTGAAGCTATTCGAGACATATTCACCTATGACAAGCACTACCGCGTGTACATGGCCGAGAAGGACGGTCTCGTAATCGCACGCCTGCTCGTCTTCTATTACGGAAAGGTTGCCGAGTACTTCACACCGGCATCTCTCGACAGTTATCGTGTCTACCAGCCCATGAGTCTGCTCATTTACGAGGCAATGCAGGAGGCCGCCCGTCGCGGTTGCCGATATTGGAACTGGGGGGGTACGTGGCTCACCCAGGACGGGGTATATTTCTTCAAGAGCCGGTGGGGGACCGAGGACAGGCCCTATTACTACTACATCTCTGAGCATGAGGGAGCAGAGAGCCTGCGAAACCTGACAAAAGAAGAAATTATCGAGAACTACCCCTATTTCTATGTCCTGCCCTTTAACATTTTGAGACAAAATGCCGGGTAACAATGTGGATCAGAGAAACAAAAGGATAACGCACGACCTGGTAAGGGAGGAGAACATCAAGGTCTACAGAGCGGAAGCCCCCCTGTACGATGTTCTGCACCCTGAGATCTGGAACTGGTATGAACAGAGACGGTGTGAGCGGCTGGTAGACGAAACCCTGAAGCGTATCAATAACGGCAATCATAAACCCTTGATTGTGGATGTGGGAGCCGGTACGGGTAACCTCACCCTCAAGTACTTGGGTAGGGGATGCCGGACGTTGAGCATCGATATATCGAGAGAAATGATGCAAATTCTCGATAAGAAGGTTCCTGTAGACGAAAGAAGCCGCTGCACGATCCGTTGTGCCGACGTCGAAAGCGCACTACGCGAAATGCCGGAATTTGACGGAGTCTGTTTTGGATCGGTCCTGCACCACCTTTTTGACTTCCAAGGAGTGATGAAAAGCTTCGTCGAAAGACTGAAGCCGGGTGGCTTTTTCTTCGCTATGCATCCCCCCCTAGTCAGGAACCCCCAAGTCTCAGGTCGTCTACCGACTCCACCGCATTGTGGGAAGAATCGATGAAGCAATTTACCGATGGCGCGCAGACAGGTTGAAATCAGATTCTCAGGAATTTCCTGATGACACGATCGCGGAATACCATCAGCATTCAGGAGAGATGGATCACGTCGATATCATTCGCTCATAGAGATGGCTGGTCTTTCGATAGTTCATTTTGAAACCTGGGCCTCTAGGCGCTACGGGCTGTCGGGCTGGCTTTCAACAGAGGTCATCGGTTCCGAGAACTGCTACGCCCCTCATCGCCGTGAAACCTTTCGTTGACAAGGGGTAGACATGTGCCGAGAGCACAGAAGGAATGAAGATACTGGTTACTGGCGCAACGGGACTTCTTGGAAGCTATGTCGTAAAAGAACTGTCCGCCATAAGGGGTTGCAGTATCTACGGGATAGATCGGGAGAAGCACCGTGAGAGCAACGTTGTCTCTTGTGCTTATGGAGACATCGAGAGGAAAGAGACTTATGATTCCCTTCCAGAGCGGTTCGACGTATGCATTCATACGGCTGCTGCAATTCCTGCCTCTGAGAGCCCAGATGATCAGGAGAGCTGTATCTCGAATTAACATTTGTGGCACCTTCCAGCTCGTAAAGTTTCTTCTGCGCCGGTCTCCTCAGGCCCGGCTCATATTTACCTCCACGCTTTCTGTCTACAAACCGGGGTCGGGTGTCCGGCATGAAAACTCTCCAGCCCTTCCCGAGACATTCTATGGCCTGTCAAAACTGTATGGAGAAAGGACTGTGCTCCATTCCGGACTGCAGACAGCCGTATTCCGGCTGACGAGCTTCTATGACTCTCACTGGGAGGCCCGTATTCATCAACGTCTTCTTTACGACTGGATAGAGAAAGCCATCAGAGGTGAGGACCTTGTCGTATGGGGCTCGGGTGCGGAGCGAAGGAATTACCTACACATCCAAGATGTAGCATCGGCAATTCGTCGATGCGTGCTGGAATGGGCTTCAGGTATCTACAACATTGCATCGCGGACTCCACTACGTTACTCGAGATCGCCGAAACTGTTGTCAATGTAACCGGGAGTGGGTCGAGAATAATACACGACCCATCCCGATCCGTATTTACACGCCCTTCAGAAAATAGATACCGGTAGGGCGCGGAGGATTCTCGGATTTGTGCCGACCATCTCGCTCACCGAGGGGATTTCGAGTATCGTGCGCCATGCCTCCTAGGCCAGTAACATTTCCCCGCGCATCGGCCTTGCGGCCTGGACCTTCCTCTGGGACCTGCACTGTCACACGGTTTTCTCCGACGGCGAGAATTCAGTGCCCGAAATGGTCGAGGCGGCAGAAGCAAAGGGTTTTGAAGTGATTGCAATCACTGAACATGTTCGCTCCACCTCAGCCCCGTGGTGGGCTGACTATGTGAGCGCCGTACGGGCGGTCCAGGGGAAGACAAACACGGAGGTACTCCTGGGAATGGAAGTAAACGCCATAGGCGCGACAGGAACAGTGGACGCTACCGACGACATGTGGCGGGATGCAGAGATCGTTCTGGGCGCCGTGCATGGATACTACGATGACGACACTTCGGAACAAAATACCGGGCGGCTCTCTGTCACGGGAAGACGCACTGAAGTATGAGGTGGAAAAATCAATCGGGATCTGCCGCAACGGGAGGATAGCCATCCTCGCTCATCCGGGATGGTTGTTCGAGCAGTACTACGGGGAGATGCCGGACGAAGCCGTGAGAACTGTCTTTCGTGCTGCAGTGGAAACGGAGACGGCCATAGAATTGAACGGTAGTTACCTGAGAAATCCCGCCAGATTTATGAAAATTCTCCACGAAGTAAATCCAATCGTCTCGTTTGGTTCAAATGCCCACAGGGTAAGGGAGATACGAAACGTCCTCCTCGACTTAAGGAATTTCTTACGATGAAATCTGACAGGGTAACAGTTGCTGTAACGGGAGTGGGGACGCATACGGGGAGGACAAAGCATAATCAGGGCCGGCCTGGCCAGTTTAAGGCGGTACCGCCTGATTGCTATGGATATCTCGGATGAGGAGAGCGCTATCTTTCCCGACCTGTCCTACAGGAAATCGAGCCATATCAGTTCTCCTACATACCAGGAGGATCTCGAGGATACTAAGGGACGAGGAGTTGACCTCCTGTAACTGGGGGCGGAACGGGAGATGCTGGGCGTCGCAACGCTGCAATCAGAAATAGAGGCAAGGACAGGATCCCGTATTGCTCTCAGCGGTAAGACGGCTCTGGAGATCGGAACAGACAAGCTGAAAACAGCGAGCTGGTCGAGACGCAGGCCTTCCGTAATCGAGAAGCAGGAACTTTCGGGGGAGTGGCCAGACATCCTTGATTTTGCCGAAGAGATCGGATACCCGTGCGTGGTGAAGGGGAGACGCGCCGGATGCCCTTTATTTTGCGAAATCAAGATGATCTTGCTTACCAGTACCGCGATTACACCGATGCAGTCATCCAGGAATTTCTGGGTAGCGAGGAGGAAACAAAGGAGTACACGGTGGGTGTTCTACACCCCGGAGCACGGGGTTATTGACAGTTACTGTATGTCCCGCTTGCTTAGGTACGGGTTGACATGGCGGGGAAAATATGAAGAAACTTCAGGGGGAAGGCGTTTGCCGTCAGGCTGTGGAGGCCCTGAAACCCCGGGGGTCGGTGAACGTGCAGCTGCGATACCATAAAGGCGTACCCGTGGTGCACGAGTTCAATGTCCGGTGCTCATCCTCCACCGTTTTCCGCGCCCTTTCAGGGTGGAACGAAATTGACATGGCTTCGACTACTTTGTGCTCCGTAAGAGACCGGAAACGCCGAAAAGTATCAAACCAGGATTCGCCATCAGGTATTTCCAGGAAACCTGGATCGAAGCCGAAGGGTAAAGGGAAAGCTTCTCCGTGAATAGTTCTGATTATCATTTTGATGACTTTACCCGCAAAAATTACCGAAGGTTGGTCAGGATGGCGAAGGAAAAGTACGTTTTCCGCTCCTTCACCAGCTTTGCTAGAGACGAAAAATTCGTGCTGTGGAGGCATGATGTAGACGCTTCCGTACACAGCGCAAGAAGACTTGCCCTAATCGAGATGGAAGAACAAGTGAAAGCTACCTACTTCTTTTCGCTCCACTCCATCCTTTACAATCTCCTCGAAGCCGAGGTCACAGGATTGATAAGAGACATCATCGGGATGGGGCATGACCTGGGGCTTCATTTCGATTGCGGATATTATCCCGTACAGAACGAGGATGAGCTCATTAGCCATCTTGTGCGAGAAAAGCGAATTTTGGAGGAGACGTTTGAGAAGGATGTTCCCGTTTTCTCCTTTCACAACACGACCTCCCTGGCTCTTTCCTGTACCGGGTGGGAGTACGGTGGACTGATAAACGCTTACGCAGGGTACTTTCGGCAGGAGGTTGGTTACTGTTCGGACTCGAACGGGTACTGGCGCTTCAGGCGGCTCGAGGACGTGCTCAGGGAGGGAAAGGACGAGAAGCTGCACGTTCTCACCCATCCTGAATGGCGGGTACCGGAAGCGTTATCACCCGTGCTCGCGTATCCCGATGTATTGACGGGAGGGCTGCAAAGATACATCGGCAGTATGACCTCTGGCTGAAGGAGGCTGGCAGAAAAAATATTGGCTCGGATTAATCCACATCAACGACAAAGTCGTGGAGGTCAGACATGTATCGAACCGAGAAGGTAAAGCTGACTCCTCTTTATAGACGAGATATAGCAACGCTATTTCGATGGATCAATGACAGGGAGCTTGTCCAGTATAACGCGCCGTACAAACCCATAGACTATAAGACACACCAGGAATGGTATGAGGATATAAGAAAGAAGAAGGATGTGTCAATCTTTGCGATAAGGACCGCGAGAGACGACAAGCTTATAGGTAGCTGTCAGCTACATTGATTTCCCCGGTCCATCGCACAGCGGAATTGCAGATAAGAATCGCGGAGTTGAGGATCGGAGGAAAGGCTTTGGAACAGACGCCACGAGGCTCCTCCTTTCGTATGCCTTTCAGGATCTTAATCTCAGGAGAGTCTACCTGCACGTTCTATCAGACAATCATCAGGCCATTCGTGTGTATGAAGAAGTGGGTTTCAAGCTTGAGGGCACGCTGAAACAGCACTGTTTTATTGGCGGGCGTTACAAAGACCTGTTGATCATGTCCATCCTCAAGGGCGAGTAATGTGAAGATATGTGCTATACATCAGCCTAACTTCTTCCCTCGGTTAGGCTATTTCGACAAGATAAGGCGCAGCCACAAGTTTGTGGTTCTCGACAATGTTCAGTATCCGAAAACAGGTAGTGGAACGTGGTCAAATAGAGTCGCCGTGGTCGATAACGACGGAAAAAGAAGCTGGATCACTGCACCCATAGTACGGAAGCACGGCGTATGGAACATAAATGAGACTGAGTTTCAGAACAGTCCATGGCGAAAGAAATACTCCACAACTTGCAGACTAATTATGCAAGGGCTAGATACTTCAGTGAACTGAAAGAGGCTATCTTCGAGCTGGTAGACACCCTCGAATGACCTAGTTGAATACAATTTCAACGCCATATCGGTAATCTGCACGCTCCTTAACATTGACATCAGCGATAAGATAGTCTTCGCTTCTACCCTCAACACGGACTCATCGTCACTCAAAGACTCATCGACATAACAAAGCAGATCGGCGGTAGTGCTTATCTTGCCGGAGGAGGAGCCTCCGGCTACCAGGAGGATCAAACTTTTGGCGACCAAGGCATCGAACTCATCTACCAGAACTTTGAGCACCCCATTTATGAACAGGCCAACACCAGCGAATTTGTCGCGGGGTTGTCTGTTATCGATTATCTCTTCAACTGCGGAATCCGGCGAGCAAGCGAGCGTGTAGAAGGCACAGCCTCCCACGAAAATGGTCACAAGACAAACAGTAATCTATTCTCCAGAGTCGCCTTTGCGAAATCCGTCTCTGATGTTGCATGAAATGATGAGAGACTTCAAGGCCTCAGTCCGACTGGCGCGGCAGATGATCCTTCGAGATATTGCCGCGCATACAGGCAGTCAGCGTTCGGATATCTCTGGGCAATCCTACCTACTGTCGCCACCGCCAGCATCGGGACCTTTCTCAACTATTCGCAAATCATGCGCGTACAGAACACGGGGGTCCCTTACCCCGTTTACGCCATGACAGGAATTGTCTTCTGGCAACTCTTTGTGGATGCCCTCAATGCACCGTTCGCTCAGCTTGGAGCGAATCGCAACATGCTTGTAAGGGTGAACTTTCCAAAAGAAGCTTTAATCATGTCAGGATTAGGACAGGTCATGTTCGGCTTTCTTATAAAGATGTGTGTCCTCTGCGGCGTTCTTCTCGCATTCCATGCTCCCATCCGGCCTACCTGTCTCTTTCTGGTCTTCCCGGTCATCACACTCCTGCTGCTGGGACGCTCGCGGCTGTGTTACTGGTACCGCTGGGCGGTCTTCACGGCGATGTGCAGCATATCATCTCTGTTGTAGTCACACCGCTTATGTTCATAACCCCGGTCATCTATCCCGTACCCGCTCAAGCATCTTTTCCGCACTCATTAAGATCAACCCCTTGACCCCTGTCTTTTCAACCGTACGGGAGTTTTTGCACGGGAACGTTCGGTCAGATGATGTTATACTGCTCGGCCTTATAACTGTCTGTGTCGGGATAATGAGCGTGCTCGCATGGGCAGTCTCAGGATAGCTCTTCCTTTTTTAGTAGAAAGAATGGATGCATGAAAGAAGACCATTATCTGATCCAAGTCGACAACCTATCCAAGAAGTACTGCCGAACTTTGAAGCGTTCGTTGTGGTACGGGCTGGCGGTCCCAGTAGGTCAATGACGGGACAAAGCACAGCGACGGGTAGCCTTAGACAAGATGAGTTCTGGGCACGAAGGATGTCTCCTTTACCGCCAAAATGGGGGAATCAATTGGAATTATGGGGCACAACGGGGCCGGCAAAACTACGCTGTTGAAGCTGATTAGCGGTCTGATCAAACCGACAAAAGGTAGAATAGTCGTCAACGGAACAGTTCGTGCGCTTACGCCTCGGAACAGGATTTAATCCCGTTCTTACGGGGAGAGAAAACGTGCGAATTGCCTGCGCGGTGTTGGGATATACTGATCAGGAAACAAAAGAAAGATTTGATGAAATTGTCGCTTTTAGTGAAATCGGCGAATTTATCGACACGCCTATACACTCTTACAGCAGCGGCATGCTGCCCGTCTCGGTTTTTCCGTTGCCATTCACACTCTACCCGATATTCTTCTTGTCGATGAAATACTTGCCGTCGGCGACCTAAATTTTGCCATAAAGTGCTATCGAAAGATTTCGGAGTTCCGCAGCCAGGGCGGTTCGATCATCATGGTGAGTCACAGCCCTTACTCAATTCGAACAAACTGCGAGCGAGCTATCTGGATTGAGCACGGAGCAATCCAGCGAGCGGGGAATTCGAGTGAGATATGCAATGCTTACGAGCTGTTCGTCGCCCAATCGGATACGAGCGGAGGCCAGCAGATATACAACGACGACTCGATACAAATTGAAGGTTTTGGATACCCAGCTTTTATTAAGAGTGGAGATGCTTTTCCCATAGACATAACTCTTAGAGCTAAGCGCGATATACACGCACCGATTTTAGGCCTCTCCTTTTTCAACATTAACAAGCAAAACCTGTTTTTTACACTTTCCTCTGTTGACCATAAGGAATTGTGCATTCGCGAGGGGTTGACCACGATCAAAGTGGCCTATGACAGTTTACCCCTTACGCGCGGCATGTATTCTATAGATGTCATTCTGGCCGAGAGGTCAATAAATAACCAGCTGTTAGCGTTCATTAACTGTTACAAGTTTGAAGTCCAGAGCGAAGAGGAAGATATCGTGGCCGGAATGTTCAGGATCCGACCGAAGTGGGAAGACGGTCGTGGCTGATAAAGTGAAAGGTGCGGTTCTCTATGTTGGCCAGGCTTATTACAATACCTGGTACCTGTCTCGGGAGTTGCGCAAAATAGGTTGGACTGCAGACCTGCTCAACTTCGACAGGAACAAAGAAAACGACCTGTACTATCACGGAGAAGATGTAAAATTTCTGTATAACGGTCCGAAGGACATGTATGAACATGTCAAGTTCTATATAGACGCCCTTGTTAATTACGATATTTATCATTTCAGCAATGCACATGGACTCTATTTTCTCGATGATTTCGACCTAAAAGGTACGGGCCGGGTGAGCCCGCTTCTTCAGAGAATCCTAAAGGCCTTCACCTTGTGTCTTCTCGGCTCAGTCTGCAACTGGAAGCCGTATCGTGTGTTTCGAGTTGCGAGCCTAATTGGCGCAAAGAATCTTGCACGGATACTCTATTTATGCCGAAATTACCTCCCCGAAAGATGGGACGTGAAACTTCTGAAAAGGCTTGGGAAGAAGATAATCTATTCGAATAACGGCTGTCTTGACGGTGTTTCTCAGTCTTCCTTCAGCCTGTGGCCTCCGGAGCCGGTATGTGACATTTGTGTATGGAAACATGTACCTCAGGTATGCAGCGATGAACGCAACCTGGCATGGGGAAAATTGAGGAATAGCCTCGCCGATTACCAAGTCACGCTGGGGGGGAACAGGAAAGATTACAATGATGATCCGCGCGTTCACGAGGTGCCGCAGTTCTACTGCCTCGACCCCAATTTCTGGAAACCAGATCCTCTAATCCCTTCCAACTATCTACTCCCCTTTGGAACAGAGGTTGTGAAGATTTACCACTCGGTCGGTAATTTCGACTCTCGAACAGACGCACAGAGTCAAAAGAACATTAAGTGTACCCATATCTACGTGCCGCTTGTCGAAACGTTGAAAAAAGAAGGGGTTAAGGTAGAGCTTATTTTCTTCAAGGATGTTCCCAACAAAACTCTCCTTTACTATCTTGCACAGGCGGATATCGTGGTTGACATGCTCACCTTGGGGTGGTTTGGCGCAAATGTCAGGGAAGCCATGATGATGGGTAAACCATCGATTTGCTTCCTGCGCCAGGAATGGCTCGACAGCATGCACAAGGAGATCCCCGAATATATCGACGAACTGCCCGTTATTAGTGCGACGCCAGAAACAGTATACGAAGTGCTGAAGCACCTTATCGGAAACGCAGAAGAGAGACAGGAGATCGGGCGGCGAAGCAGGGAATTTGCAGTAAAATGGCACTCGGGAGAAGCAGGCGCCAAAAGATTTGACCAAATATATTCTGCCCTCCTTTCAAATCGAGTAGTTTAAGCCAAGTTCACTTGCCGACATGCTATTACAACTTCTAAAAAACCGACTGATTGGTCGGAAAGCTCTTCCCATACCGATAGAGATCATCAATGAAACTTCTCTAACTCCTACCGACCGCTATTGGGCAGACCACACCGTGAATTCAACTCCGTTTTCGTCCAAACGAGAATCGGTAAAATATCTGCGATGGCGATTTCAGCAATATCCATTATTTAAGGAGTTTATGGAACTCTACGGTGACCATGAGAACGAAACAGTTCTGGATTACGGCTGTGGTCCTGGAAATGACGTAGTGGGCTTCTTGCTCTATTCAAAGGCAAGGAAGGTGATTGGTATTGACATCTCAAGGAAAGCATTAGAGCTTGCCGCGTCCAAATTAAGACTGCATCGGATCGATCCCGGAAGAGTGCAATTGATCGAAACGAAGGATTCAAGCTCTGTTATTCCACTTGTGACAGAGTCGGTCGACTACGTATATTGCGAAGGAGTTCTACATCATACAAGCGGCCCTGAGGCCATCATCAAGGAGTTTCATCGGATTCTGAAGCCAAAGGCCAATGCCTGTATCATGGTCTACAATCGTAACAGCCTATGGTTCCATTTGTACACCGCCTATGTGCGAACGGTCGTGGAAAACGCATTTGCTGATTTAAGTATAGATGAGGCTTTTTCAAGAAATACCGACGGCGAGAATTGCCCTTTGGCCCGATGTTACAGGCCGGAAGAGTTTATCGCCATATGCGAAAAACAAGATTTTCGTGCCGAATTTGTAGGAGGCTATCTATCTCTTCATGAACTTATGCTATTAAAAAAGTATAGGGATTTGGCTCTAGACGACGACCGTCTCGCTCAGGAACATAGGTCGTTTGTGCGGGAGTTGACGTACGACAACAAGGGCCATCCTATGTATGAAGGCAAGTATGCCGGCATCGGCGGCGTTTACAAGCTGCGGAGATTATAGGAGGTACCTTTATGACTCTTCTCGTTCCAATAATCTGGCGTCTCCTCTACGGTCTGCCCAAGTGAACGCACACAAGAAAGTCCTCCTTATGTTAGCGGCGCACGACCCTGACCTTGACCCCAGGATTCATTGGGAAGCCTATGAAGCTGCGCGCAATTATGATGTGACTGTGATAGGCCTCGAGGATCCAGCTAGACAAAAGGCTCCCGCAGATTATAAGGACAGCTATTCGGTGTTACGGTCCGGCGCTTGCTCTTCCCGGAAGATCATCCATTTTCTGAGAGCATTTCTGGCGTCCGGGGTAAACAGGTATTTTCTGCCAATCGCTGCTTTTGCGGCTCTAACACTCTTTTCGATATTCTTTGTGATTCACGGTTTCTTCTATCTTGCTTACTTTTTCGTCTCTAATGCACGAATGTGCAGGTATACAAAGTGGCTTTTCCCTCCCAATCGAAGGTCTTTCCTTGGTTCTCTTCATCCAAATAGTCTTCTTTTTTATGAGATACCACGATTTTTTCTTCGCAACGCTGCCAGGCTTTGGCATGAAGTGGCGGCAGGGCCGCGAAAGCCAGCTTTGGTCCATTGCAATGACCTGGACACACTCGTAGTCGGCGTACTTGCAAAGAGAGCTTTCCATAGTTCATTGGTGTACGACGCCCACGAATTTTGGCCGTATTCTGACGTGAACGCGTCTTGGTGCAAAGTAAAGTTGGCGAAGATCTACGAAAAATGGCTCATAAAACGTGCGGATGTCGTAATTACCGTAAATCCGCTGATGGCAAAAGAAATTGAGAAAGAATACGAATTGAGCGGCATAGAGTCCGTTTTGAATTGCGAGCCGTGGAAAAAAAACCGCACAGCATTTACGAGTAGATATGTGGAAGAGGTCGCGAACGGAAGGATGAGATTGTTGTACCAGGGTAATTTTGCGCCACAGCGAGGAATCGAGGAGTTATTGGAAGCGTGGCAGTATGTAGACGGGGATAAAGCCGCATTATTCCTGAGAGGCGCCGATAATGTATATCGAAAGATGAGTAGTGAACTCGCAGACAAAAACCGACTTCTGAACAAAAGCATTTTTTTTCTGGATCCTGTTAACGAAGATATGTTGGTGGATGGTGCCATCACATTTGATGTGGGAGTAATCCCTTACAAACCAATAATCAAGGGGTATACATTTTGCTGTCCCAATAAATTGTCCCAGTACATGCATGCAGGTTTAGCAGTACTCTCCAATGATCTTCCGTACGTCAAATTCGTTCTCAACAAGTATTCGTGCGGGCTCTCATATAACTCTAACGATTTGCGCTCAATAGCCAATTGTGTAAATGCAGTCGCCGACGACACGAATCTATTACAGGAATACAAGAGGAATGCCTTGCATGCAGCGGAAAGCGAATTTAACTCCCAACACGAAGGAGTTATTCTTCGGAATATCTACGACAATTTATTGGCCACAACATAACTTCTCAGTTGTTGATCATGGACATTTCTATAAGCGGCGTCACTCTGTCTCCCGTATCAAAGAAGTGAAAATGAACAAGATACGAGGTCAGGAAGCAGACGAATGTGTGGAATAGCCGGCATACATGAGCTGAGAGGACGCATTTACTCCCACTTACAGCAGCATTTGAGGGTCATGAGCACCCTTCAAGCTCATCGGGGACCGGATGGAGACGGTATATGGGTCCACCCCAGCAACCGGATTGGTCTCGGTCACCGCCGGCTCAGCATCATCGATCTCAAGACCGGGGATCAGCCCATGACCGACGAGGGTGGCAACGTCATTGTTTTCAACGGCGAGATCTACAACTACATTGAGCTTCGCGATGAACTAAAAAAAGATTATCCTTTTCGCACAACATCGGATACGGAGGTAATACTCTATTCGTACAGAAAATGGGGCCCTGATTGCGTCAACCATTTGCGTGGCATGTTTGCCTTCGCCATCTGGGACAACGCGGAGAACATCCTGTTTTGCGCCCGGGATCGCTTCGGCATAAAGCCCTTCTACTATACCGTCGTGGATGAGGTCCTTTACTTCGCGTCAGAGGCTAAAGCCCTTCTCCCCTTCGTGAAGGCGATACAGACGGACTTTGAGGCGTTGAAAGAGTATCTCCACTTCCAGTTCTGCCTGAACGGACGGACCCTCTTCAAAAATATTCAGGAACTGCCGGGCGGCTGCCGGATGACAGTCAAGGATGGCACTCCCCGGATAGAAAAGTACTGGGAGGTCTTCTACCACGGGGACTTTGATCACACGGCCAAGTACTTCCACGAACGTTTGCGGGCGCTCATCGAAGATTCCGTCAACGTCCACACGAGAGCGGACGTACCCGTAGGAGCCTACCTCAGCGGCGGGGCCGATTCGAGCATCGTCGCATCGGTGGCATCGAGGATACTCTCTGACACGGACTTCAGAGCGTTTACAGGAAAATTCTCGTATGGAGCGCTGTACGACGAAAGCATGTACGCGAGGGCCCTTGCAGAGTCACGGGGCATGAAGCTCCACGAGATCGATATCAGTGCCATCGACTTCATCGACACCATTCGAAAGGTCATCTACCACCTCGATTACCCGGTGGCCGGGCCAGGCTCTTTCCCCCAGTATCATGTTTCGAAACTGGCAGCCCAGCACAGAAAGGTCGTCCTGGGAGGTCAGGGAGGGGACGAAATCTTCGGGGGATACGTGCGTTATTTAATTGCTTATTTTGAGCAATGTATAAAGGGCGCGGTCCAGAACACCCTTCACAAAGGAAACTTCATTGTCACTTACGAGTCCATCATCCCGAATCTCGTGGCCCTGCAAAATTACGAACCACTGCTGCAGGAATTCTGGCGGGAGGGACTCTTCGAGGACCTTGACAAACGCTATTATCGCCTGATCGACCGGGCACCCAATCTTCAGAAAGAGATACGGTGGGAGAGTCTCGGCCAATACTCACCCTTCGAGACCTTCAGGTCCATCTTCAATGGCTCCAACGTGGGCAAAGAGTCCTACTTTGACAAAATGACCCACTTCGATTTTAAGACGCTTCTGCCGGCATTGTTACAGGTGGAGGACAGGATGAGTATGGCACACGGGCTCGAATCGCGCGTGCCCTTCCTGGACCACCCCCTTGTCGAGTTCGCTGCGACCATACCTGCGGACGTAAAGTTCAAGGACGGCACGCTGAAGATGGCACTCGTCAATGCCATGCGACACGAGCTACCGAATATTATAGCGAACAGGAAGGACAAGATGGGTTTTCCCGTCCCCCTTAATGAGTGGATGAAAGGGGAGTTGAGGGAATTTGTCTACGACATTTTTAGTTCGGAGGCAACCAAAGACAGACCTTATTTCAACCAAAAAAGCATCCTGGACAGCCTTGACAACGAGCCGACCTTCGGGCGCAAGATCTGGGGGCTCCTGTCCCTCGAAATCTGGCACCAGGAATTTCACGACAGGGAGCAAGAGTACAAAAAGTTGCTACAAAAGGAGGATTGAAAAAACGATGCGGGTTCTTATTACCGGAGGAGCGGGCTTTATCGGTTCTCACCTGGCGGACAGGTTGCTGGGGGAAGGTCACGAGGTTTTCGTCATCGACAACTACGCGACGGGACGGCACGACAACTTGACTCAGCACAAGAATCTGACTGTTGCCGAGGCCACGATAGCCGACGGGAATATCGTGGAACGTGCCTTTAAGGAGTTCAAGCCCGAACAGGTGGTCCATGCGGCTGCGGCATACAAGGACCCGGACAACTGGACCGAGGACGCTCTAACGAACGTGCTCGGAACAGTCAACGTGGTGAAGGCCGCAAAGGCTACCAATGTGCGAAGAATTCTTTATTTTCAGACGTCTCTCTGCTATGGTCTCAAGCCGCTAGAAGAACCCATCACGCTGAAACATCCCCTTTTCTCCGGCTCATATTCAGGCGGCAGCAGTTACGCCATCAGCAAGACAGGTGGCGAGCAGTATATCGAGCTGTCAGGTCTCGACTTCATCTCCTTCAGGCTCGCGAATGCTTACGGACCGAGGAACCTCAGCGGACCGCTGCCGACCTTCTATCACCGGCTCACAAACAGCCTTCCCTGTTTCGTCATGGATACGCGGCGGGACTTCATCTATGTCCGGGACCTGATCGACGTGACAATGAAGGCGCTGAAGGGAATGGGGAAGAGAGGTTATTACCACGTGTCGAGCGGCACAGATTATTCAATCAAACAACTTTTTGATGCGGCGGTTAGCGCCCTCGGTATTACCCTTGAAAAGGATGTGGAGGTGCGCCCAAGGGGGATCGACGACGTCTTCACAATTCTTCTCGATCCCTCCATCACGGAAAGGGATTTTCAATGGAAGGTCACTACACCCCTTGTGCCCGGCATAAAGGCCACGATCGAATGGTATAAGGAATACGGCATTACGCAAACATATACCCATCTCCGGCAGGAAGCGAAGAAATGAGTTCCGGCTATCCGGAATTTAACGGCGCCAAGATTCTCGTTGTCGGCGGAGCAGGATTCGTGGGCAGCAATCTTGTGAGGATGCTCCTTTCGTCGACGGAAAGTGTCGCTATCACCGTCGTCGACAATCTCCTCTCCTCGGAGCGCTTCAACGTCCCTGATCACCCCGCTGTCACCTTTATACAAGATTCTATTGCGAGCGACGCGGCCCTAGCCGGCATTGAGGATAGATTCGATTACATCTTTCATCTTGCCACGTATCACGGGAATCAGAGCTCGATACATAATCCCCTTGCAGATCACGAGAACAACACGTTGACCACGTTGAAGCTGATGAACCACGTGAAGGATTTCAAGAGATTGAGGAGGGTCATCTATTCATCGGCAGGTTGTGCCGTGGCTGAAAAGACCTTTGATGATGCTCATGCCTGCGCGGAGGACAGTCCCATCTCACTAATACAGGACAGTCCCTATTCCATCTCGAAAATTATTGGTGAGTTCTACTCGGTCTACTTCTATCATCAGCACAGCCTTCCTACTGTGCGTGCCCGTTTTCAGAATGTCTATGGTCCCGGAGAGATACTGGGGGCAGGCCAGTGGCGGGGCACGCCGGCGACCGTATGGCGTAATGTGACGCCCACGTTCATATATAAGGCAATAAGGGGTATAGCGCTACCGGTCGAAAACCAAGGGATTGCGACTCGAGACTTTATCTACGTCGAGGACATATCTCGTGGTCTTATGGCGTGCGCCTTAAAAGGCAAGGCGGGTGATGTATATAACATCGCGAGCGGCAAGGAGACTACAATCCTGGAACTTGCCACGCTGATCAATGAGCTTACGGGAAACCGCGCCGGCATGGAATATCTTCCTAAAAGGCCGTGGGATCATTCCGGAAGACGCTTCGGCAGCACGGAAAAAAGCTTCAACGACCTGGGGTTTTCAGCCGGGGTTTCGCTAAGGGAGGGTCTCGTAAGAACGGTCGACTGGACCCGCAAAAACATAGATTATATTCAGGAGTGCATCGCCAAACATGCCTGGCGGATCTGACACGCCTAGTCCCTTCGATCCGACGCTATCCCGTTGACAATACCGAACCGGCCAAGAATATGAAAGGAATGGGCTTGATAGGAAGAATTCTTGCTGGCTGGCGAGGCAGAACGGCCAAGCCGGTGGTAGTACCTTCTAAGCCGAAGGCTTCTCCGGTGAAGATACTGCTTGTTGCGTACTACAGCCCCAACGGCCTCGGTACTATTGTGGACTATATAAGTCAGATCACTCAGTGGTCTCGTTTCAACTACGATGTTTTGAATCTGGCCTGGAACGGGCCTCTTGAGATACCTGCTGAAGTCGACTATTACTCTTATACCGCCATAATGATCCATCCTACCATGTCCTACGACGCAGAGAACCTCGTTAACCTGGACCGGGGACACCCAAGAAAAATTGAAGAGTTTCCCGGGTTGAAAATCATGATGAAGCAGGACGAGCACCACAAGACAGATGAAGTAGTGAGCTATCTTCAGAAGAATCAGTTCCAACTCCTCTGCACCTGTGTCCCACCCCAAGAGACCGAAAAAGTCTACCCAAAGGAAAAGCTTCCTAACCTCAGGCTATTTTATGCGCTTACCGGGTATGTATCGGATAGTATGAAGGCTTTCAAATATGGCCAGGATGAAGATCGACCTATCGACATCGGGTACAGAGGGTCTCCCCAACCCTGGTGGTTCGGCAGGCTCAGCTACGAAAAGTATGAAATCGGCGAGGTATTCCGGAGGGTCTGCGCAAAAAAGGGTCTAAGGGCGGATATCTCAAGCCGGTGGGAGGATCGTTTTTTTGGGCAGGACTGGTTCGACTTCCTTGGGAGATGCAAGGCGACACCGGGGGTCGAATCGGGCGCGAGTGTCTTTGATTTTACCGGCCGGATCGAAAAAGACTGCCAAGAGTATTTGAAGGCACACCCCGAGGCTGACTTTGAGGAGGTCTACGCAGAAATACTGGCCCCTTACGAAGGCAATGTATACTACAATCAGATTTCTCCCCGCCATTTCGAAGCAGCCGCGTGCCGTACCCTTCAGATACTTTACGAAGGCGAATATTCCGGCATCTTTCAGCCTTATCGCCACTATCTTCCGCTGCAAAGAGATTTGGGCAATCTCGACGACGTAATCAACCGTTTTATGGACAGGGAAGAAAGAAAAAGAATTACAGAATCCGCTTTCGATGAGATCATCGTGAATGACGAATACAGCTACAAGAGATTTGTCCAACGGCTTGATGACGCCATCGAAAACCTGCTGTGATGCGGCGCAACGCCCAACGAGCTCAGGGAGACACGCGGGCATGGTAAGAGGGAAGAAGGTATGTGCGGCATAACAGGGATTTTTAATACAGACGGCGCACCCGTATCGCCGGCTGTCTTGAAGGCGATGACCGACACGATCGCCCATAGAGGCCCGGATGGGGAAGGATACTATCTGGACGGCCCCATCGCGCTTGGCCATCGCCGGCTCGCCGTCATAGATCTTTCTTCTTCGGGACATCAGCCAATGAGCACTGGAGATGAAAGATATACTATTTCATATAACGGCGAGGTCTACAATTTTCAGGAACTGAGAACAGAGCTGGAGGGTCTCGGCCACGGTTTCAAATCGAGAAGCGACACTGAAGTAATTCTCAACTCTTACGCCCAGTGGGGGCCTGGCTGCGTCGATCGGCTTAACGGCATGTTCGCCTTCGCCCTCTGGGACAAGCATCTGCAAGAACTCTTTCTTGCCAGGGACCGTTACGGCATCAAGCCCCTTTACTATACCTTCGCTGGAGATTCGTTCGTCTTTGCGTCTGAACAGAAGGCTTTGCTGAAAGTGGGTACAGTAAAGAAAGAGATCGACCTCGAAGCACTCTTGGAGTATTTCACGTTCCAGAACATTTTCACCGATAAGACTTTTCTCAAAGGCATCAAACTCTTCCCAGCCGGTTCCCATGCCTCCCTGAAGGCAGGCTCAACCGGTCGGGAGCTTTCATTCTCTCGTTACTGGGATTTCGATTTCAGGGAGCCGGAGAGCCCGGCCAGTGAGCAGGAATACGCGAACGAGCTGGACCGCCTTTTCCGCCAGGCTGTGATTCGTCAGCTCGTGAGTGATGTAGAATTGGGATGTTATCTGAGCGGAGGGATGGATTCCGGATCGATCACTGCAGTGGCGGCAAGTCAGCTGCCGTACATAAAGACCTTCACGTGCGGGTCAGACCTCCATTCTGCCTCAGGCCTCGAACAGGGATTCGACGAACGGGAGCCATCCGAATTGATGTCATACCTTTTTAAGACCGAGCATTACGAAATGGTCTTGAAGTCCGGGGATATGGAGCGCGTATTACCGAAGCTCGCATGGCATCTCGAGACGCCCCGGACGGGACAGAGCTATCCGAATTTCTACGCAGCTCAACTCGCCAGCAAGTTCGTCAAGGTGGTGCTGACGGGCACAGGCGGCGACGAACTGTTCGGCGGTTATCCCTGGCGCTATTACAGGGCCGTGGTAAACGACAGTTTTGAGCAATACATCGACAAGTATTATCATTACTGGCAGCGTCTTATTCCGGATGAGAACATGAAAGCAGTATTCCGTCCGGTTTGGCCCCACGTAAACCATGTACTGACAAGGGATATTTTCCGAAATGTTTTCAAAACGACACATGGAGAATCTCACCAGGCCCGAAGACTACATCAACCACTCCTTTTACTTTGAGGCAAAGACGTTTCTCCATGGCCTCCTGGTAGTGGACGATAAGCTCAGCATGGCGCATGGGTTAGAGACGAGAGTACCCTTCCTTGACAATGACCTGGTTGACTTTGCCATGCAAGTACCGGTGAGTCTCAAGCTGAAAAACCTCACCGCTGTCGTACAACTCAACGAGAACGACCCGGGTCCCAAGCCAAACAGATACTTCGAAAAAACCAGGGATGGCAAACTCCTGCTACGCCACGTCATGGAGCGGTATATTCCAACGGAGATTACCCAGGCGGTGAAACAGGGTTTTTCCGCCCCCGATGCAAGCTGGTTCAAAGGGGACAGCATGAATTACGTAAAAAGGGAGATCCTCAATCCCCAGGCGAGACTCTACCAATACCTCGATTACCACACCGTTTCGTCTCTTGTCAGCGAACACCTCGAAGGAAAACAAAACCGCCGCCTTCTCATATGGTCGCTTCTTAACGTCGAGTGCTGGCTGCGCCATTACGGCGCTTGAGATAGCAGCTTAGCTTGGTATTATACCGCGAGTGGCAGCCTGAGGACCTTCACGGCAAAATCAGCAGCTCGTTGAGGGGGCCTAAGGATTGCTCTGGGGCGTCTTCTGATTTTTGGCTTACATTACTATGACTGAGAAAAAACGCATTGTCATTCTTTCCTTTTCTTTCATCCATCAGGATGCCCGGGTGCTCAGGCAGATCGAGTTTCTGTCGAGACACTTCACAGTTGACGTGGTAGGCTACGGACACTTAGGTCAGGACCTGCCCCGTCCCGTCCGCATGTTGCCGATACCGGCCTCTAAAGGATATAAGGTCCTGGCGCAACTGCTTCATACGGAGCTTTTTTTTGTTTTAGGGAAGCTTCACCGGGGCTGGCCTTATGAAGCCTGGTACTGGGGAAGAGATGAACACCGCCGCGCCTTTGATCTTCTCGTCGACTGCAAGCCTGATGCAATCCATGCCAATGACTGGGTTACGTTGCCCCTTGCAACCAGGGCGGCGCAGATCACCGGGGCAAAGGTCGTACTGGACCTGCACGAGTATGCGCCTCTCGAAAGGGGGGATGTCTGGCACTGGAGGACCTTTCATAATCCGGCGATTGATTACTCTTTGAGGACATACTCGTCTTATGTCTCCCGTAGTATCACCGTCAATCAGGCGATCGCCGACAGGTACGGTGAAGAGTACGGATTTGTGCCTGAGGTGGTGATGAATATTCCGACTGATGCTGACGAAGTAAATTTCGTTCCTACCAGACCCGATCGGATCAGGTTAGTCCACCATGGATCTGCGAGTGAGAGTCGCAAACTTGAGCTAATGATCCGCACCATGGCGTACACGGATCACCGTTACAGCTTGCATCTTATGCTGATCCCATCCAGTTCGCCTTACGTTGTAAAACTAAGGAAACTGGCCCAGGAGTTAGCTCCGGATAGGGTCTTCTTTCATGAGCCTGTCCCGCCAAAAAAGATTGTAGGGGTGCTCAGTGAATATGATATGGGCTTTTATCTCCTACCCGCGGCCAACTTTAACAATAACGTAGCTCTTCCGAATAAGTTCTTCGACTTCGTCGCCGCAGGTCTAGCCGTCTGTACGGGGCCTTCTATCGAAATGGCCCGTCTCACGCGGCAATACGGTTTCGGGGTGGTTACTCCCTCATTCGATCCACGAGAGGCGGCTAAAGTTCTGAACGGATTGAGCCCCCGAGAGATTGATGAAATGAAGCGAAAGGCTCTGGAGGCGAAGAAGACTCTCAACGCAGACAGAGAAATGGATAAACTGGTAACTGTCTATAAAAACCTCTTCGGGCAACTGTAATGTGCGGTATCTTTGGAGTCTGGAACAGGCATAAGAGCGTAAGTCCCGCGTCGGTCCATCGGGCCGCAACGCTTCTCCACCACAGGGGTCCTGATGATGAGGGGTACCTATTTTTTGATACTGATGCAGGTGATCATACCCTTGCCGGCGGATACGATACGCCGAAAGCGGTCTACTCGTCTCCTTACGCCTATAGTCCTCGTAAGAACGTCGAAAAGATCCCGGAGGAGAGCGGATACAATCTGGCCTTCGCCCACAGAAGACTTTCGATCATAGACCTCTCGCCCTCGGGCCATCAGCCCATGTGTAATGAAGATGGCACCATCTGGATCATCTATAACGGCGAGATTTACAATTTCCACGATTTAAGGGACCAGCTCAAGGCCCTGGGGCACCGCTTCGTGTCCCAAACCGATACGGAAGTCATACTGCACGCCTATGAGGAATGGGGCGTTGAAGCTCTGCCGAGATTCAACGGCATGTGGGCCTTCTGCATCCTTGATATGGGAAACAGAAAACTCTTCTGCGCCAGGGATAGGTTCGGCGTGAAGCCGTTCCACTACTATGTGGACGAAAAAAGGTTTATTTTTTCTTCCGAGATTAAGGCCTTGCTAAAGACAGGTATTCCACGAAAACCAAACGATGGAAGGCTGTATGACTTCCTCGCCTCGAGCATTGTGGATCACACGAGTGAGACGTTCTTTGAAGGGGTCAAAAGACTGAACGGCGGTGAATACCTCCACGTGGACATGGCATCGGGCGGGCTCACCGCGGGGCGCTACTGGGATTTAGATCTCTCCAGAAAAGACCATGGCATTTCCCATGAGGAGCTCACTGAGAGGTTCTACCATCTGCTGCAGGATTCAGTAAGACTGCGCCTGATCAGTGATGTTCCCGTCGGGACGTGTCTCAGCGGGGGCCTGGATTCATCGACCATTGTGTGTCTTGTAGATAAGCTGATGCGGGAAGAAGGCACGAAAATCCCCGGCACCGACATACAAAAGACCTTTTCGGCTCGCTACGAAGATTCCCGCCACGACGAAGGCGCTTTCATCAACGAGGTGGTGAAAAAAACGGGTGTTGATGCACGCTCCATTGTATCCCACAAGTGAAGGCCTTCTTCAAGACATTGAAAAACTGGTCTATTTTCAGGACGAACCATTTGGTTCCACAAGCATCTACGCCCAGTGGAACGTTTTTAAGTTGGCTCAGGCGTCAAAGTCAAGGTAGTGTTGGACGGACAGGGGCCGACGAACTTCTTGCCGGATACATGAGTTATTTTGGGACGCTTTTTGCTCAACTTGTCAAGTCGTTCCACTGGCTGAGAGCCCTATCCGAATTCCGGAGCTTTGAGAGGATACACGGAAATTCAAACATGATGGCCGTTTGGAGCCCTGTATATCTTTCTTTGCCTCGAACCATGAGATCCGTTGTCGGGGGCGTGATCAAGCCGTTTCTGAAAGATCGACATATCTGGTTGAATAAGGCTTTCGCGTCCCGTTTCGGAGAGATGCAGGCCCCTGAAGTCCAATCAGGTAAGAACCTTCTGGACAATTTCCTCTATTTGACTCTGTTTGCAACGAGTGTCCCGAGCCTGCTCAGGTTTGAAGACAGGAACTCCATGGCCCATTCCATTGAGTCGAGGGTACCTTTCCTCGACTACCGGATGGCAGAGTTCCTTTTTAGCACCCCTGATGAGGAAAAGATACATAACGGTATGACGAAGCGCATACTCAGGGACGCCATGGCCGGCGTTCTCCCGGAGTCTATTAGAAACAGGACGGACAAGATAGGTTTCTCCACCCCTGAGGATACATGGTTCCGCACAACTCTGAGACCTTACGTCGAAAATGTTCTGTCCTCGGAAAGTTTTCTGGGCCGCCCCTACTTCGATTCGGTAGAGACGAAAGAGCTGTTTCATTCCCATGTGAACGGACACAGGAACGCCAGCGCCCACCTTTGGCGGGTGGTCAATACCGAACTCTGGCTGAGATTGTTCATCGATTGATGACGGATTCAATCGACCGACTTCGATCCTTTCAACCTGGTTCCATTTGAGATAGTAACTAAGTCCGGTGAAGGTACTCCATCTACCCGTCAATATTGCTTCTCAGACGCAGACACTGGTACACGCTTTGCGTGCCATAGGGGTTGATGCGCGCGGACTTGTCGGAAAACCGGTCCGGGGCCAGTCAGGCGTAGACATGGAGAGATATGATTGGACAACCGACAGACCTCGCCATACCTGGCCCTGGCTCAAGGGTCACGCCCGGACCATGGCGAAAATGTTTGGCGCGATCACATGGGCCGACGTGGTCCACTACCACTATGGTGGTGCTTACGTGCTCCCTTACAAACTTGATATCAAATACCTGCGGGCTCTCAGAAAACCCAAGGTGATCACTTTCTGGGGATCCGATGTACGTATCCCGGAAATCGAGTCCGCGCATAATCCTTACTTTGCCCGTCGAGGACCCTCTTACGAGTACGAGGCATCCGAAAACTATGCGCACTCCCGTGCAACCCAATCGTATTACGCCCGCCGTGGGTTCACGTGCGTTGTGGGCAGTGAAACCGTCTCACCCTATATCCTAAAGGATCTGTTCCCCCACTTTCACCTGATAAGGAGTTGCGTGGACACGAACAGTATCCAGCCTCGGTATCCTCATGCCTATACCAGGAGACCTCTCGTTGTTCATAGTCCCTCTGCGCCCATAGCAAAAGGAACACCGGCCGTCTTACGCGCCATCGCCACCCTCAAGGAGACGAGCCATCTCGATTTCGAGTTTACCCTGGTCCAGAACATGCCCCATGAAGAGGCACTCAACTACATCGGATCCGCCGATATCTTTCTTGACCAGTTTCTCTTAGGCGGATACGGCGTAGCTGCCGTTGAGGCAATGGCTATGGGCAAGCCAACCGTCTGTTACATTTCTCCGGCCATGGCCGCGTTGTTTCCGCCGGACCTGCCGGTCGTCCAGGCGACTCAGGATAATCTGGCGGATATTCTTGCTGCACTGATCAGAAACGGCCAAACCAGACATGAGCTTGGGTTAAGAAGCAGAGCCTATGCGGAGCAGTACCACGATGCCCAAAAAGTGGCTCGCCAATTGGCACAGCTTTATGAAGAACTCTGCTTCGGCCGCGGAACGTTATGATCATCAGACATCTGCGAAAACTTGCTTCTGAAAGCCTGGTTTACGGCCTGTCCGGCGTCGTTTCCCGGTTCATGGGCTTTCTTCTTGTGCCGATCTATACCAGAATTTTCGCCCCTTCCGACTATGGGGTGATGAGCCTGATTAACACGACCATGGCCCTTGTCGCCATATTCGCGGTTCTGGCCCTGGACAGCGCTGCCGGTCGCTGGTTTTATGACTCTGATGAGACAGGGGATAGGAAGCAGACTATGGCGAGCTGGGCTTGGTGCCAGATCCTCGTCTCATCGCTTCTTGCCTTGCCCATCTTCCTTGTGGCTGACCGGATAGGCTTCGTGGTCACGGGACGAACCGAGGCCGGTATATATTTCCGCCTGACCGCACTTGCCCTCCCACTTTCGGTGCTCTCGACAGTAACAACAAACTTGTTACGCTTTCAGAGACGCCCTTGGGCAACGGTGGGTTTCTCTCTCGGCATCAATCTTTTGAATATTCTTCTCACGGTGGTCTGGGTCGTGGTTCTACGTCGGGGCTTGACCGGACTGTACGTGGCACAACTAATCAGCGCGGGATGCGGAACACTGATGTCAGTATGGTTTCTCAAAGATTGGATAAATCTGCGTTGGGCTGTATCCGCCCGACTCGTGGAGATGTTGCGGTATGCCCTTCCTCTGATTCCCACGGCTCTGGCGTTCTGGGTGGTGGACGTCTCCGACAGGTATTTCATCCAGTGGTTCAGGACTACCGGGGAAGTCGGTCTCTATCAGATATCCAGTTCCATAGCCATGGTAGTGGGACTGGCTGCCTCATCTTTCCAGCAAGCCTGGGGGCCCTTTGCTTTTTCCATACACAAACAGCCAGAGGCAGGCATGGTGTATGCGAACGTACTGCTTTTCTACACATGGATTGCGTGCTTTTTTGGTACCGGTATCTCCATTTTTGCACCAGAGATCATACGACTGGTAGCTACCGAGCGGTACGTGGGCGCACACACTGCAGTACCGTATCTGGCGTTTGGGTACGTGCTGTCAGGGCTTTACTATATCGGTGCTCTGGGCCCTTCACTGGCCAAAACTACAGCCCCCATCGGCCTCGCATTCATCCTGGCTGCCCTGCTGAATGCTGGACTCAACCTCTGGCTTGTGCCCGCCATGGGCAAGGATGGGGCCGCAATTTCGACCTTGCTTTCTTACGCCCTCATTACTTTGTATCTCTTCTATCGCTCGCAGAGACTCTACTTTATCCCTTACAGGTTTGGCCCCGCTATCGGCATCTTTCTTTTTTCCTTGGGTATCGCTCTAGCCGCAGACCGATGGGAAGTTCAGAATCTCTGGATAGGGATTGGAGGCAAACTCCTCCTTCTCGCTCACCCTTTTACCGGCCGCCGTTCTTCTTCGTATGCTTACGCTGGATCAACTCCGGCGGCTTATGCACGTCCGGCTCTTCGGAAACATTGCGGACTAGCTATGAGTGGGTGGGTTTGCAGTAAGTCATAGATTATCAGACGAAAACAGAAGATCTATGAATCGCGAGCGCGGACAAAAAGCAGATCCTTATACTCTCCTTCTCGGATCTAAAGAATGATCCGAGGGTCTACAGACAGATAAGGTTCTTGAAGGACCACTATCACGTGACGGCCGCCGGCTTGGGGAATCCGGATGTAGAGGATGTCGCCTACTATCCGATTACTCATAACCTCCCGTCAATTTTCTTAAAGGCGAAATGGGCAATAAGCAGTAAAACAAAATCTTTTGATCGCGCCTGCCTCTTACCAGCAGGACGTCTGGAGCTTCCCAGGCCGATCTTCGGGAAAAACGTTTTGACCTGATCGTTGCGAACGAGGTCGACCTGCTGCCGTTCGTCGATTGGTTCTGGCCGGAACAAAGGTAATCCTCGACGCTCACGAGTATTCCCCGCGAGAGCACGAGGATAGTTTTTTCTGGCGTTTTTTCGTACGCGGCTTTCGTGAATACCTGTGCAGGAAATATATGAACCGTTGTGAAGCGGTAATGACGGTGTCAGAAGGGATTGCCCGGGAATACGAAAAGAATTTCAAAATCAAACCTGTTGTGATTACTAACGCCGCGGAGCATAGGAACATCGATCCATCCCCGGTCAAAGACGGGACTGTGCGGCTCATCCATCATGGCAATGCGACCCGTCCGAGAAAAATAGAGTCTATGATCGAGATGATGGCCGATCTTGACGGAAGATTCAGCCTCGACCTTATGCTCATGCCCATGGACCGACGCTATCTTCAAGAACTAAAACACAGGGCTCAGAGAGTGGCTAACGTACGAATACAAGAACCTGTCACCATGCAGCAGATCGTGAAGACGATCAATGCTTACGATGTCGGTATTTACATCCTTGAGCCGACTACCTTCAATTTTAGACACGCCCTGCCTAACAAACTCTTCGAATTCATCCAGGCACGCCTGGCCGTCGCCATCGGCCCTTCCATAGAGATGGCCGACATTGTTCGTCGCTCTGACTGCGGTGTGATTGCTCCCGATTTCGCGCCCCGGAGCATGGCAAAAACCTTGAGTGGGTTAACCAGGGACAAACTGGAATACTACAAGAAACAGTCGCACAAGGCAGCCTATCCGTTGTCATCTCAGCCAAACATGGAGCGACTCGGCCAACTTGTCGAGGAGGTATTGACGAGTTGAGCCGGGAAACGACCGAGGAAAAGGGATAACGTGAGCATATGCGCAATGCAGACTCAGTGCTTGTTGCGCATGGTTTGCGCCTGAGAAGATGTGTGGCATAGCAGGCATCCATACTTCTAAAGGGGGCATCGATCCCTTACAGATCCGCCGGATGGCGGACACGCTCAGGCACAGGGGGCCGGACGACGAGGGTTACACGTTCTTCAATACGTTGGACGGAGCACAGTACCAGACAAGCGGGAAGGATACCGTACAGCGGTTGAAGGCCAGCCTCACGCCCATCGACAAGACAGAAGGCCAAAACTATGACCTCGCCCTCGCGCACCGCAGGCTCTCGATCATCGACCTCTCTTCCCTTGGCCACCAGCCCATGAGCTATGATAACGGGAACTACTGGATCGTCTTTAACGGGGAGATCTTCAACTACATCGAGGTCAGGGATGAGCTGAAAGAGAGAGGTCACACGTTTGCCACACGCTCCGACACAGAGGTGATCCTCGCCTCTTACAAGGAGTGGGGAACCGACTGTGTCACGCATTTCAACGGGGACTGGTCCTTCTGCATCTACGACAGGGGGAAGACGAGACTCTTCGCCTCCCGCGACCGCTGTGGCGTTCACTTCTTCTATTACTACATGGACGACTCCATCTTCGCCTTTGCATCGGAAATAAGAGGTCTTCTTGCCCTGTCCGGTATAAACGCCGGCATCAACCAGGAACAGCTTTGCAACTTCGTGGTTCTCGGCCTCTTCGATTACGGGGAAGAGACGTCATATCGAGCAATACGGCAGTTGAAGCCGGGACACAACATGGTCTTCGACCTCGCTGCGAAGAACCTCCACATCTACCCATACTATGAGCTGACGGTCAACCCGGAGCTGGGAGATTACAATGACAAGGAGTCTTCCCGTTTTGCAGACCGAATAAGGGAAATTCTTACCGATTCCGTGCGCATACGTCTGAGGGCCGACGTGCCGGTTGGGAGCTGCCTCTCGGGCGGTCTTGATTCCAGCAGCATCGTGATGCTCATCAACACCCTGATCAAGGAACATGGCATTTCGATTGAGAACATAGGCGACCACCAGAAGACATTCACTGCTTCTTACCCCAACGACGCTATTGATGAAGGTGCTTACGCGCGGGAGATTATCGCTAAAGCCGATGTGGATGGGAAGTTCACATTTCCGAAGGGCGCAGACCTCTGGCGCGAGTTGGATGAACTCATGTATCACCAGGAGGAACCTTTTGGCGCCACTGCTGTTTTTGCGCAGTGGAAGGTGATGCAGCTCTCGAGCAGGCACGTCAAGGTCGTGCTTGACGGCCAGGGCGGCGATGAGCTTTTTGGGGGATACGGTGACCATCCGGCCTTTGTCATGTCGCAGGGAGACTGGGGGCTCTTCCGTCATAGGTTGAAATTGTACGGGAGCAGTGCTTTAAGGGAGTTGTACGTTGCGGCAGGCCTGAAGGTCATCCCTGCCGCATTGAAGCAGCCGCTTGTCCGGATGATGAGAAGGAAGCACCTGTCGTTCTTCCAAAAAGTGCTCCCCGGCCTTACAGATGGGATAAATGTCCGCTCCGTCCTCGGAAGTACCATCGAAAACGTGGTCGCGCCGAATCTTAACCTCAGGCTCTGGCAGGAGGTGACCAGGTATTCCATCCCGCAACTGCTTCATTATGAAGACCGCAGTGCCATGGCCTTCAGTATCGAATCGAGAGTCCCCTACCTCGATTACAGGCTCGTGGACTACGTGATGGCCATACCTGCTGTCTATAAGATACACAACGGATGGTCCAAGTGGATATTCCGCCTCGCCATGAAGGACATCCTCCCTGAAACGATCCGCTGGAGGAAGGATAAGCTGGGCTTCACCACGCCTGAGAAGAACTGGCTTATGGATGGAGAGAACCCCTTCGTCTCCTTCGTGAGGAAACACCGGAATACCATACGACGGCGATCGCTTCTGGTGGAGACTCTTTCCTCACCTCTCACTGGCTTGAACGACGCGACATGGGGGTGGATATCAGAAGCATGAGAGTCCTCCATTTACCCACATTCATCGGAGGAACACCGTGGGGCTTGTCACGGGCTGAGAGACAGCTTGGACTCTCGTCCGAGGTCCTCGTCGTATTCGATAACTATCTTCACTACCCCGCGGACCGAACTCTTCCGTCTATTCCGCGTCGGCTAGCCTGCCCTGTACTACTTGTCGAAGATACTCTGGGAAGTAGCGCGCATCCGCAAGCGTTACGACGTGTTCCACTTCAATTACGGAACGTCCCCTCTCGACCTATGGACGAGGGGTCTACCTCTGCTCGATCTGCCGTTCTACAAGGGGAAGATAGTGGTGACCTATAACGGTTGTGACGCTCGACAGAAGTATGTAAACAAGGAGCGTCTTGCCTTTTCCCCTTGTCATAACGACGAGTGCTACTGGGGCGTTTGCGTCGGCGGCCTTCACGACGCGATGAACCGGAAGAAGATCAAGATATTCGACCGGCACGCGAGCCACATATTTGCCATCAGCCCCGATCTCAAGCATTTCCTCCCGGACAGGGCGAGCGTCTTGCCCGTCTGTATCCCCAACTGGAACGAAATCGAGCCGGTACCAAAAACGGAACCGAAAGGAAAGCTGACCATTCTCCACGCCCCCACAGACAGGGGAGCGAAAGCTGCTGGAAAAGATACATCGAGGTCTGTTCAAGACTGAAATCGCGGTACCTCGGTCTCGTGGAGATGGTCCTGGTGGAGGGTATGTCTCATGCGGAAGCGATGAAGGCGTACCGGCAAGCCGATCTCATTATAGATCAAATCCTCGTTGGATGGTACGGAGGTTTTGCGGTAGAGGCGATGAAAATGGGAATACCTGTGGTTGCCTACATCTGCGAGGAGGATCTGAGGTTCATACCTGAACAGATGGCGCACGACCTGCAAGGCGCCATCATCAACGCCAATCCTGACAACCTTTATAATACACTGGCGACCGTAGTGGAGAACCCCTCACTGCTGAAGAGATACAGGGAAGCGGGTCTTGATTACGTGCACAGGTGGCATAACCCTGCGTATCTTGCAAGCATCACCAAAGCGGCGTACGAAAGTTTAGGGCGGACAATGAACCTCTCCGCAGCAAGCTGTGGAGAACGTTGAAGAGTCAATGTCATGAAGAGTGGGTATATTCTTTCTGAGAGGAACTCTGCCTTGCCTTTCCTCACCTCCCTTTGGCTTGATCGACGCGGGATCGGAAAGGTATCAGAAGCATGAGAGTCCTCCATTTACCCACATTCACCGGAGGAACACCGTGGGGCTTGTCGCGGGCTGAGAGACAGCTTGGACTCTCGTCCGAGGTCCTCGTCGTATTCGATAATTATCTTCACTACCCCGCGGACCGGATTCTTTTCCGAAAGGCGCCGAAGAACCTGGCGAGCGGTATCTTCTACCTTCCGAGGATCCTGTATGAAATCAACAAAATTCGCAACAAGTATGACGTCTTCCACTTCAATTTCGGGACCTCACCTCTCGACGTGTGGATGGTGGGGCTGCCCCTCCTGGATCTGCCTCTGTACAAAGGCAAGATTGTCGTCCTCTTCAACGGCTGTGATGCTCGCCAAAAATATGAAGTTATCAAAACCAGGAACTTTTCTGCATGCCAGGACCCAACCTGTTACCGCGGCGTGTGCATGAGCGGACGCCATGACAATGTAAACAGAGCAAAGATCAAGAAGTGGGATAGATATGCCCATGCCATCTTTGCAATAAGCCCGGATCTGAAAAACTTTCTCCCTCAAAGAGCCCAGGTTCTTCCCGTTGCGATAGCGGACTGGGACGAGATTGAAACCCGGCCTTTCACGCCAGTTGACAAGAAGCTGACTATTGTCCATGCCCCGACCAACCGGGGGGCGAAAGGTTCGGAAATAATTCTCGATGCCCTTTCCCGCTTAAGAGAAAAGTACCCGACAAGAATTGAGGCGATCCTCGTCGAGAATATGAGCCACAGCCAGGCAATCGCTGTTTATCAAAAAGCAGATCTCGTGATCGACCAGATCCTGATCGGATGGTACGGAGGGCTTGCGGTAGAAGTCATGAAGATGGGGATCCCGGTCATGGCCTACGTCTGCCAGGAAGACCTGCGGTTTATCCCCGACGAGATGGCCAGAGAATGCATGGAGGCAATTATCAATGTAACACCCCACACGGTCTTTGACACGCTCTGTACTATCGTGGAGAACCCTTCTCTTCTCAAAGAATACAGGGACGCGGGGCTTGATTATATCAACAGGTGGCACGATCCCAAACGCCTGGCGGGCATCACCAAAGGCGTCTACGAAGGCCGGAGAACATCTTGATCAATCCGCCTTCTTTATTCCCTCGCGGCGCGATCGGTCTTGCCGCGGATCATTGATGTGCTCCATCAGATAGTTCAGCGCTGGAGGAAATGATTCTTCTCGGCTAGTTGCCTGCACATAATCCGAGTTCAAAAGCTCAACGATCCTGTCTCTTATAGAGTCGGTGTCGTAAACCACAAAGATCGGCATATGGCCGATCTTTTTTTTGATTACCGAGGCGAATTCCATCCGGCGGTCGTCAACGATTCCATCAAACATTTTTCGCCGTTCATAAATCCACCCCGTAAAGATCTATGCAGCCGATGCGCTGCCCCTCTTGGTAACCAGATAATCTCCCAGAGCAAGATGCTCGAGGCCGGAATTCTCAAAAACCCATAGCGCTTCATCTGGTCCGTACACTATAGGATATCCATGCAGATTGAACGACGTATTCAAGAGGACCCCTCTTCCCGTCCGTCTTTCGAACTCCTCCAGAATCCTGTAATAGTCGGGATTCCATTCGCGTTCCAATACCTGTGGCCTTGCGGTCAGGTCAGCCTGGTGCACCGCGGCAATGAGCTCCCTTCGTTTCTCCGTGGTGTCAAATGACAGCATCATGTAGGGAGCACGCACCTTCTTCGGATTGACGATGTAATCGCTCTCCCTTCGTTCCGTCATAACCGGCGCGAAGGGCATCCAGAAATCCCTGTTCTTCACCATGACATTGATGGTCCTCACGCATCCGTAATTCGAAGGGTCGGCCAGAATGGACCTGTTTCCCAGAGCCCGAGCACCAAACTCCATCCTGCCTTTGCACCGGGCGACAACCTTCCCTTGCGCCAGCAGTTCGGCTACGCGCGCCTCAATATCCGGGACCCGCGTGGCGGTGAAACCTACACCTCTCGCGGACAGCTTGGACAGGCTTCTTTCCACATCCTGATCGGTAAACGCAGGGCCTAAGTAGAGGTCCTTTAGCGGGGAAAGATCGACCTCAAGGTTCGCTTCGCTGCGCTTCTGCGCATAAACCATGTAAGCCGCCCCAATGGAACTCGATTCGTCGCCGCAGGACGGGAAGATGAATAGGTCATCGACTTCATCCATTTCCATGATGACCTTGTTCGCCTTCACGTTCATGAAAACGCCCCCTCCCAGAGCTAGTCTATGGACCCCCGTGCTCTCAACCGCCTTCCTGACCCATTCGCAGAGCAATTCCTCTGTAAGCTTTTGAGCGCCGGCGGAGATCCAGTCAAACCTGTGGTGCTCCAGTTCCCTGCGCAGTCTCGGGTATAACAACTGAGTTGGTTCCAGAGTGCGCCGAATAAACGTGAGCCCTTTATCGCTCACATCGAGGAGCCTTCGCAAAATAGCATAGCTCCTTTCCGCACCGTTGGCCGGTGCGTAAGGAGCCAATCCCATCACCTTCCATTCATGTTCCAATGGGACAAGCCCCAGCATAAACGTGACACGCGAATATATGTCGCCGATCGAATTGCCTCTCGCCGTTTCCGCAATCTTAGTCAATTCCCCCCGTTCCCCCAGGTAGACCGTTGCACAAAGGCCGTCGCCCGAACCGTCACTTGTGAGCACCAGGACCTTTTCATCCCGCCATGGTGAGCCAAAGTACGCGCTTGCCGCGTGACACAGATGATGATCCACAAAAATTATGGAATGTTCCCTCACGCCGAGGGCTTGAAGATTTCCTAATCTCTCTTTCTTCAATCGATTTCTGTAAAGCGAATAGAACGGAGATTTTATGGCTGTCTCGATCAGTATCGACCGCAAAATGGAGCCCTGCTTCTTGTAAGAATCCGTAGTTCTCTCCACCAGCCTCGGTGTATGGTATGAAGCCATTGCAACGAAATCCAGCTCCTCCACGCCTATTTTCTCCAGTTCGAGGATCTTTTCCACGCTTTTGGAAGGGAATCCAAAGTAGTTTTTTCTGTTTGTCAGTCGTTCTTCCTGGATGCACTGTCTAATATGTCCGTCTTCGATCAGGCACGCGGACGCATTGTGTCCGTCATGGACACCGAGTACCCTCATTGTGACCTCCCCGCGATGTATTCCTTAAGATAGGCTATTAGTGGGTTCTCCGCACGGTCACTCTCGTCGCTGCCCTTGTACGTTCGACCGATGACTTCCCTTATCCGGTCCTCGAGAAGCTCAACGTCGTAGATGACAAAGATGGGAGCAGGATCCCTATTCTTGTCGATCAGTTCAGCAAGTTCCAACTGATGATCATCAACATGTTCATTATACTTTTTCAGCCTTGGGACAACAACAGTAGGCTTAAAGGGCCTTAAGCTCTTCGCATTGAGGATTGTTCCCGTTGAGCAATGGCTTACGACCAAGTCCGCGTCGCTGAAGAGCTTCATGGAGTCGGCAAAACTGTTGTAGGCGAAGGAATCCGCATGAACAGGTGCGTACTTTGTGTCACCAATCTGCATCAGGATCGGGGCATTCAGGCACGGAGCCAAATCATCCATCTTCTTTATCAATCTGTAGAAACCATAAGAGGACTTGCCGCCAACGGTCACGTATATCACAGCAGATTTCCCTTAAACATGGCTTTCCTGCCGAAATGTTTCAGCAAGGGTTGCGACTGCACAAGGAAACAATCCGCTATATAATAGACGATTCTCCCGGTCAAAGAAGGCACCTTTACCCTGGTCAAGCTTTCCAGAAAAATGAGCTTGGTCCTGAAAAGCAGTTTGGCGAGGACAAATGCAGGCACCGCGATTTCAGATCCCGTAGAAAAGAGAAAACGGGGCCTTTCTTTGAGAAATATCTTGAACATGGTCGCAAGGGCTAAAAAGAGCATCAGTGCCACCTTGAGTCGTGTATCACCGAGATATTTGACATAGTATACCCTCTTTATCTGCTCGTGACGAAAACCAACCAGGGTAAGCGTATCGTAGGTGATGAGGATGACCTCGTGGGGAGCAAAAGCCTCAAGACAGCGAAGGGCCTGAACCAGATGCCCACCAGAAGAGCAGACTATAGCGATCTTCATGGCGCCTCGCCCTTTTCCCGAGCCGTTGCGGCCCCTACGGACACTTCCATCCCACGATCGTCTCCTCTCCCCGGTGTCCTCACACCCACATTTTGGCCGATCCACGGGCACCTGATCCCAATGCTCAACGTAACAAAACTCCTTTTAGCGACGGATACGAGATCATTCATTCAATCGGTATATTCTCACAAACCCCCGCCCCTTCTCGAAATTCCCACGTTCGCTGAACATGGAAAGACACGAATTAAGGGCAGGATGTTCGTGAACCGTCCTCTCATCGAGGACCAGGTACTTGATCCCCTTCTCTCTCATCAGACTTCCGAGCTTCCCGCAATCGGTGAGGCTTGCCGGCTCGCCCTCAAGGGCTATCCACTCACCCCGTGAATAGAATGAGACAAGTGGGAGCCTCGAAAGGATTCGACTACCAGGATCCGCCTTCAGCAGGAATAGACCGGCCTCTTTGTCCAGCGCTCTGCCGGGATTAGGACGGTCGATACCTTGATACACGGAAAGACCGAGCAACACGGCAAAAAACCCGCACAAAATGGCTGGCCCGTGGCGAAACCCACTTGCCCAGGCCCGGGCCCACGCGAAGCCTTCCGCAACAAAAACCATAGTGAACGCAGCAAGCGGAACTGAGAACCGCCTGATGGACGACGTGAGAAGAGCCAAGCTCAGCACATGGGTAAGCACCAGGAAAACCGTCAGCATTTTGAACCTTCTCTCTATCCCTTTCAGGCCGAGAAGCCCGAGCGCCACAAAGGGAAAGAAGATCGCCTCCGTTACACGATAGACCCCGACGAGGGCGTTCCTGAAGGTCGTGAAAAGGCCGGGCATCGGTATGAGGTAGACAGATGTCCCGTCTGAGCTTTGCCCCTTCATCAGCAGCGCCTTCTTGCTGACCACGATCATGCCGGTCTCCATTCTCATGTAGCCCACGTAGCACATCACCAAGAAAGAGAAGGCAAGGAGAAACAGCAGACCGTGAGAATACCTCTTCTGCGCCACGAGAATCACGAGCAGAGGAACCGCATAGATTACATACTCGGGCCGGGTCAAGTACGTAAAGGATAGAAGCAACCCGGATAACGCTATTTCCCAGCCCCTGGTGCGCGTCCAGCCCAAATAGAAGAAAAAAACCACGCAGGTAAAGAGGAGGGCCGCCACAGACTCCGTGAGAACCAGTCCCGAGCATGCGATGAGGTAAGGGTGGATCGCCACGAAAAAAGAACCCCAGAGTGCCTTTCTCGGGTCAACCAATTCCCTGAAAAACAGGTAAGAGACCCCGATAAGTCCGAATCCCGCAAAGAGCGAAACCAGCCTCCCAGCGAGCTCAAGATCAGGCACAAACAGGCGAAACAATCCGATCAACGCCGGATAGAAAGGGGGAAAAACGCCCTTGAGAGCCTCTCTAAAAGCGCCCTGGGAAAAAAGCTCTCCCATTCGCGCATAATAGATCCCGTCCATTTCAATCGCGGAAGAATTCCACAGGGTGAGAAGGCGAAGGGCACAGCCTACGCAAAGTCCGGCAAATAGGAAGGTTCGTTCGGAAGAGCTCATCCTGACAAGAATAGAGGACCCTCGGGATTCGTTGGATATTTATACATCACGCAATCTCGACAAGTCAATCCCGCTATAACTCTTCGCAACACAGGCCACGCAAGCTCTCCTCCGCCCTCAGAACTACTCCCGCAGTTTATTGTAGCAGCATCTGCAGGCGTTTTTCGATCTCAGCCTTGGGCAGGGCCCCGGAGACCTGGTCTGCAAGCCTTCCGCTCTTGTAAAAGAAAAGTGCCGGAACACCATTCACTCTGAACTGAGATGCGGTGGCATGGTACGTATCTGTGTTTAGTTGTGCGAATTTTATCCTGCCCGCGTACGCAAAAGCCAGTTCATCCAGAACCGGCGACAACCTCTGGCAATGTGGTCACCGGGGAGAATAAAACTCCAGGAGCACCGCGCCGGGGAAATCGAGGACCTCTTTCGCAAAACTCGCATCGGAGACTTCGATTGGACGGTCAGGAAAAAGACGCGACAGGTCCATCGGCGTTTTACACTTGCCGCAGACAGCCCTTTCACCCCATCGTTGTCTGGGAACGCGATTTCTCGCCCCACATCGGGGACAGCGAACGATTACACCGTCAGAGCTCATACGTCAACTCCTTTGACCATCGGCCTACTTTGTATTACATAAACATAAAGAACCGACTGGGCCTTGTCAACCCGCACGCGCCCATGTGAGCAGCAGCCTCAAGCTTTCAGTGCCATCTCCCTTACACCGATGCCGTACAAGGTCATCAGCATGTGTATATCGTGACAGGAGATGAGGCGCCTCTTCTGGATCTCCTTTCTCTTCGCCAGCATCTTTGGCAGGCCTTTGATGGCAGCCACGTAAACCTTGCCCAATACCCGCAGAAGCCGGATCCTTGAATGCTCTGTTGTGAATGCGCCTGATGCGCCTTTTCCCGCCAATGCTCCGTAAGCCTGGAAGAAATACCTCAGCAGCGTATAGAGTTGGCCGTAGATAAGAAGGTCGAGAGGAAAATATTTTACGGCAATCCAGATCCTGTTCCTTTCCACGTGAAACGCCTTTAGCGCCGAATAGCTTCCGGAGGCCGCCGAATGGGCGTGATAGAGTCGTGCCTGCGGGGTATAGACCGTCTTCCAACCGCGTAGCCGCGCCCGCCAGCCAAGATCCGTATCATCAGCATACATGAAAAAGTCTTCGTCGAAATATTCGTTCCCCAGCTTTACGTCTTCCAGCATACTCTTCCGGGCCATGAAGCAGCATCCGGAAGCAAAAAAGACCTCCTCCTCCCGGTCATAGAAATCCCCCCGCTCCAACCTTCCACGCCCTATCGACAACCCATCTCGAAAAACAACAATCCCTGCCGCATCGAGTACGTCGTCTTCTGACTCCAGGTATATCTTGGAAGCAGAGGCCCCGTACCTCGGGTCTTTGTCTATGGCTTTCTTCATCATAGCGATGCACCTGGGGTCCAGTTCTGTATCGTTGTTCATAATGACGATATAGTCACCCTGCGCGTAGCGTATACCAATATTGTTCGCTGCCGCATAGCCAAGGTTTTTGCCGGTTTCAACGAGCAAAACCTCCTTGTATTTGTCCCTGATAAGCGCGGGGGATCCGTCGACCGAGCCGTTATCAACAACGATGATCTCAAGAGGAGCATAGTCTTGCGCTAAAACGCTCCCCAGGCAGCGTTCAATCCAGGTCTTGCCGTTAAAGTTTAGAATAACGACAGAAACGAGTTCATCCATCTCGGAGTCTGCAAAATTCAATACCCGGTTCCCTTCATTCCCACGCCTTTCGCAGACTGGCACGCATAAAAGGCTCAGTTTATCCGGCCGGAAACCCGCCTGCCTTCGATTATATATATCGTATTCCGCCAAAAGACAACCAAATAGTGCGTCATCCATGATTGACAATACCCTGTGCCTAACATAAACTTGATACCTGCCACCCGGCCCAAAGATCATTAACAAGGTGCATAGTGCTTTTTAGCTCGATAATATTCATCTTTTTCTTTCTGCCTCTTACCCTCGGGGTCTATTTCCTCACTCCACAACGCTTCAAGAATCTGTCGCTTTTAGTTATGAGCCTTCTTTTCTATTACTGGACTGAAAAAAATTATGTTCTCGTTTTGATCACATCCATGTGCGCCAATTATGGTTTCGCCCTTCTCATAGAAAAATATGGAAGGCAGGGAAGCAGCGGAAAAAGAAAAATTGCGCTTTCCATCGCCATAGTCTTCAACATTGCCTTTCTTGTATGCTTCAAGTACCTGAACTTTGCGCTCGGGCAGTTTGCTTTTCTCGGGATGTTCACAGGCTTTGTCTTCGCCGTCCCTAACATATACTTGCCCATCGGTATTTCATTTTTTACCTTCAAGGGCCTTTCATATGTGATCGATGTGTACCGCAAGGACGTGGGAGCTCAAAAGAATATCATCGATTATTCGTTGTACCACTCATTTTTTCCACAAGTGTTGGCCGGTCCGATCGCCCGCTATCGTGACATGGCATCTCAGATGATCGGGCGCAGAATGACGCTGGAGATGTTCAGGGCCGGAGCGGAAAGGTTCATCATGGGATTGGGTAAGAAAGTCCTCATCGCCAATCAACTCGGCCCGGTTGTCGATCAGGCCTTCAGTTTGCCTTTGACCCGGTTGTCGTATCCCGGCGGCATGGCTTGGGATAATCTGCTACACCTTTCAGATTTATTTCGATTTCTCGGGTTACTCCGACATGGCTATCGGTCTCGGCAAAATGTTCGGCTTCAATACGCCGGAAAACTTTAACTATCCTTACATTGCACGGTCTGTGCGGGAGTTCTGGAGAAGATGGCACATTACCCTGTCGGAATGGTTCAGAGATTATCTCTATATCCCTCTCGGAGGAAACAGGGGAAGTTCATACAGAACCTATTCCAATCTTCTGGTCGTCTTCCTGCTCTGCGGTCTCTGGCACGGAGCAAGCTGGACCTTCATCGTCTGGGGGCTGTGGCACGGCCTTTTTCTTGCCTTCGAGAGGACAAAGCCCGGCTTAAGGCTCTCCCGGCTCGGTATCTCTCAGCCACCTTTACACCTGCCTTGTCTTCGTCTTGGGCTGGGTTTTTTTCAGGTCCGCCGACATGGCACAGGCGGTCAATTACCTGAAAGCCATGTTCGGTCTCAACGGAAAAACGGTTGCGCAACCTCTCGCGGCATTGATCGATGCCAAAGTAATAACGTTGCTCATCATCGCGACTATCGGCAGTACGCCTGCAATGAGAGACTTAATCAGACGTATTATCTCTCATACTGAAGAAAGGTTGTCTTTAATGGCTGTCCGGCAACTGATAGCCACTGCGGTACTGTTCAGCATCTTTATTATGTCCTTATCCGCCACCTCTTACGATGTTTATAAAGCATTCATATACTTTAAATTTTAGGCAATAGTCTATGGGAAACACCGATAAGAGGATGAGGATCAATCGGATATTCTCTCTCGCTACAGTTTGCTTACTGATAACGATCTTGTGCCTGCCCTTTTTTCAGATGAGCTTTCGCATGTTCCCTGACCTGAAAAGTCAGGAAAATAGAATCCTCGCCGCAAGGCCTGAACTCAAACCGGTAACTCTCTCCGATCCCTGGAAATATATGCAGGATTATCAAAACTACTTTAACGATAATTTTGGCTTCAGAAATATTCTTATTCGAATCAATAGTTTTGTCAATTTGAAGATCCTGGGCGTTTCTCCGACGCCGCTCCCTGATGTTATCGTGGGGAAAGAAGGATGGCTCTTTTACAATGTCCTTAATGATGGTTCGAGCCTTGAAGACTATTACGGTTTAGCCGGATTCACTTCCAATCAGCTGTCAGCAATAAAGCAGAATATGGTAAAGCTGAGAAGGGAAGCGGCCTCCAGGAATATCCTGCTCATTGTTGCTATCGCCCCGAGCAAACATACCGTGTATGAGGAGTATCTTCCGACCAGAGTGGCCATGATGAAAGGCGCTCCATCGCGGGTTGACCAGCTTTGCAGCGCGTGGGGCAAGGATGATGCTCACGCATCCTTCATCGATGCGCGCAACTTCCTGACAACAGCAAAAAAGGAAGTGAACTATCCGCTTTATTACAAAACCGATACCCATTGGAACAATCTCGGCGCTTTCCTCGTTTATAGCAAGATCATGAAAGAAGTGAGAATAGGGTATCCCAAGGTGAAGGTGCTCACTCTTGCTGATTTCAGCCTTTCTTCGACCCGGGTCTCAGGTCGTGATCTGGCACGGATGATCAACATGGCTACCCTTCTGTCCGATACCGAAGTAACTCTCGAACCTCTAAGGCCCTCTGCTGCTACACTTTCAAGCGCCTCCTACGCTTTTAGCACTGCATTCAGAAGTGAGATAAGAGACTCTAAGGGTCCGCACGTGGTGGCATTCGGGGATTCTTTTTTGAAATATATGATACCCTATCTATCCGAAAGCTTTTCCAGAGGGCTCTTCCTCGCCTCGCCGCTTACGATAGACTTTTCGATCATAGACAAGGAAAAACCCGATGTGGTCATTGTGGAGCTGGCGGAAAGATATGCGGGCAGTCTGAAAATTGAATGGCCCAATACCTCTTCTCAAAATCAGGATAGAGCGCAAAGATGGGTCTTCCCCCCACCATGAATCCCCCAGCAACGCGGCTACATAATGCTTGCGTAAGCCATCAGGAATTGGTATAGGTAGTCTGTGACGATGTCCGAGAGAAACATCTTTGCAGAATTGGACCCGATCTTCCATCCGAGGTCGGTCGCGCTCATCGGCGCATCAGGCAAACCGGGGAAAATCGGCCGCGTGCTCATGGATCGCTTCCTGGAAGCGGGGTTTCAAAAATTGTATCCCGTGAACCCCGGAGAAAGTGAGATCCTGGGAGTAAAAGCTTACCGGAGCGTCGAAGAAATCCCCGATCCGGTAGACATGGCCATCGTTGTTACGCCTACAGATTCGGCGCCAGCAGCCGTAAAGGGTTGCGCTGCCAAGGGCGTAAAGACGATCGTGATCACCACTTCCGGTTTTGCAGAGGCAGGAGAAAAAGGGAAAGCAGTGCAGCAGGAGATGGTCCGCGTGGCCCGGCAGAGCGGCGCCCGGATCATAGGGCCGAACTGCGTGGGTATCTACTGCCCCGCATCAAAGCTGCCCTATCTCTTAGGGGCTGGCATGGCTACCGGCTCAGTGGGCGTCGTTTCCCAGAGCGGCTTTTTCGCTGATTATCTGACTTTGACAGCCACCGGCAACGGCATCAAGTTCAGCAAAGCGATCAGTTGCGGCAATGCGTCCGACCTCAACGCAACAGACTTTCTGGAGTACCTGGGGGAAGACCCTGAGACAGAGACGATCGTCGCTTACTTCGAAGGTACTGCAGACGGCAGGCGATTCTACCGCGTCGCAAAAGAGATATCGAAAAAGAAGCCGATCATCCTCTGGAAGGGCGGCATCACGGAGACCGGAGCCAGAGCAGCCGTATCTCACACAGGTGCTTTGGCCGGTTCACGCCGGATCTGGGAAGGAGCACTAAGGCAATCAGGCGTCATCAGTGTTGCAAGCTTCGAAGAGGCCCTCGACTGCCTCTATGCCTTTCATCTGCAGCCGCTGCCAAGGGGGAAGCGGGTCGGGATCATCAGCGGACCGGGCGGGACAGCGGTGGGCACCACCGACAGGTGTTTTGAGCTCGGGCTGGAGGTACCGCAGTTTTCACAGGATACGATCGAGAGGCTCCGCAGGGCAATGCCAGCGGTCGGGGGGAGCATCAACAATCCGGTCGACCTGAGCCTCGCTTCGATGGTAACGCCTCGCATCTGTAGAGATGCACTTATTATTGCGGCGGAAGATGAGAACATCGACATGCTGCTCGTCATCTCCGTCGTAGGAGGGGAATTGCTCCGCGACCTCATGCTGGAGGCGCTGGCTGAGATCAGACATAAGAAACCGGTTGCGGTGACCGTAATGGCGGGCACCGCGCAGTCAGTGGCCCAGGACTTCCCGTTGCTTCTCACGAGCGGCATCCCTGTTTACTCCGATGCCGCAAGGGCAGCCAAAGCCCTGGCCAGGCTATCCGAATATGCGCGCAGCCGGGCAGCCAGGTCAGCCGGAGCCGGAGAAGAGTGCACGGCGAAACCCACTAGGCGGCGGCCGAATAGATCGGGTGTTATAGAGACGGCGTTAAAGCAAGGCAGGACAATCCTTTCTGAGCATGAGTCGAAGGAGGTCTTGCGCGCCTACAACATTCCGGTTACGAGGGAAAAGGAGGTATATGATGAGCGGGGATTCAGTGAAGCCCTCGCCCAGATCAGGTTCCCCCTGGTCATCAAAGCCAGCGGCTCCAACGTAAGCCACAAGACGGAGCGAGGCCTGGTCTACACGGATATCCGCAATGAGCAGGAAGCTGTGGCCGCGTTCAGGAGAATCATGACCGAAGTGAACAAGGACGGCCTATGCGTATTGGTTCAGGAGATGATCAGGGGAAGTAGAGAGCTGGTCGTGGGTCTCACAAGAGATGCCCAGTTCGGCCCGTGCGTGATGTTCGGTCTGGGAGGCATCTTCACGGAGGTGCTCCGGGATATCGCGTTTCGTGTGGCGCCGATAGAGAGAGCAGAAGCGCTGGAGATGATAGGCGAGATCAAAGCCAAAAAAATCCTGCAAGCATTTCGTGGTATGCCCGCCGCAGACATTGATCAGCTCGCTGACATCGTGGTCAAAGTGGGTGGCATTGGAGTGGAGCAGGCTGCCATTAAGGAAATCGACATTAACCCTATCATACTTTCCGGACGCGGGCCAGTTGCCGTTGATGCATTGATTGTGCTGAACCGGTAATACCAATTCGCCTTCAACTGTATACCTTCCGGGTACCCACCGCCGGTGGGTGTGCTGCGTCGCTCTCCTCCGCCACCCGCGAACTTACTGCTCAGGTACTGCCCGGGTACCTCGCTTGCGGGTGGGGCTCCTCGCTGCCGCCCGGGGCACCCGGCCGAAGGCTGGGTCGTCCATCTTGAATGCAAATTGATATAAGGACCTCCTCGCGGCTCCAACACCACAATAACCCAAAGAGAGATATATTGTATTACATTAATTGTCGTGTAGTGATCCATTAAATTTATAGCTATCACCTTAATAAATTTTTTTGTTGACATTTAAGCATTATCGGACTATTAGTATATATTAGTGGGATAGATAATGAGAAAGAGAAAGGCAGACAAAGACAAAAAATCGGTCCCCGTGGTGGTTCGTCTCAGCAAGACAGAGTACGAGATGATAGAGAAAAGGGCTTCCGGTCTCGGGATGAATGTCTCTACGTTCCTGAGATTGCTCATACGCAAGGGTAGGATAGAGCTGGACGACAGGGAGCAAAAACTCTAAAGGAAAGGGGGGATGGATGATGCCCGCAAAGAAAAAAGCAGCACCGAAGAAAAAAGCTCCTGCAAAGAAGAAGTAAGCAAGGCGGAGAAAGAGATCAAGGGATAGCTGACGGGACAGCGGTGAGAAAAGTGGCACTCCCGCAGCTTAAGGGAAAGGGGCCGCGAGGCAATGCATCGAAGGCCCCTTTCGCCGCTTAGCTAGGTCGTATATTTTCCCGACCCACTATGAACCCCCAGAAAAATCCACAAAAACCTTGACAGCCGGACCTTTATGGCATAACATCGGTGAGAGGGTCCCCCTGCACCTTGCTTTTTGAGCAGCAGTACGCCAGGAGAGCGCCAACCCCGGACGATCGAGACCTCAGAGGTTCCGGTAAGGGCAAGAGGCATGCTAAAAAGAGCGTCGGGTAGCGGAGGCATTCCCAAAACCACATAAAACAAGGGGGTAGTATGCTACGCAAAGTACTGGTCGTTGCTGTTGTTCTGCTCGTGCTTTCGGTCTATTCGCTTTCCGGTGCCGCCGACACGCCGATCAAGCTCAAATTTGCCAACTATTTCCCGCCGACCCACAAGAATTCAACCCTTTTCGGTGAATTCAGCCAGGAGATCAACAAGAAGTCCGGCGGCAAGGTCGAGATCTCCTACTACCCGGGCGGCACGCTGCTTTCCGCACCGAAGATGGCGGCCGGTGTGGTTACCGGCATCGCCGATATCGGGCTCGCTCACTTCGCCTACTCCCGGGGACGCTTCCCCGTGATGGAGGCGATAGAGCTTCCCTTGGGGTTCCCCAGTGCCTGGGTGGGGGCCGGTGTGGCAAATGAGTTTTACGACAAGTTCAGGCCGAAGGAATTGGACCAGTTTCACCCGCTGGCCTTCTGTGCTTCGACCCCGAACGTCATAGGGACCCTCACCAAGCCGGTGAGAACACTGGAGGACCTTAAGGGCCTGAAGATCAGGGGCACGGGACGGATCGGCGACATCGTGAAGGCCCTCGGGGCGACACCGATGCCGATCGAGATGGTCGACCTGTATGAGGCTTTACGAAGGGGCGTGCTCGATGGCAACCTGGGATCGGCCGAGCAGCTCGAAGGTTTCAAGATAGGCGAGCTGCTCAAGTACGTGACCGCGTCGTGGAAAACCGGCGGCTGTTTCGGCTTCTATGTAATGATGAGCAAGCATAAATGGGACGGGCTGCCCCCGGACATGCAGAAACTCTTTACGGACGTTTCGAACGAGTATAAAGATAAGTGGGGCATCGCCTTTAACAGCATCGACTTCGGGGGGATAGAGTACCTGAAGAAGAATGGCGGACAGGTTATCAATCTCTCCGATACGGAAGCGGCCAAGTGGGTAAAGGCCGTTCAGCCCGTGATCGCCGACTACAAGAAAGACCTCGTTGCCAAAGGGTACAAGGAACAGGAAGTCGATACGTGGATCAACTTCATCAAGGAGCGCACCGAGTACTGGAAGGCCCAGGAAAAGGCAAGGAAGATACCGAGCGTTTACGAGTACTAAGGAGCTATTCCGGCAGCATCCGGGTCGGGTAATGTAAGAGGCCACGCTCCGTGCCGTAAGGTGGAGCGTGGCCTCTTTTCTACAGTACCTATGGCCTTGAACTTTTAGAAGAAGTATTGGGCTGCAAACATCACCACACTCAGCGTCCCATTGCTGGGAGCCAAACACTCGAATACATACTACCCCTGATTGACATAGTCTGGTGTGAAAGTGGCGTAGGAGCATAAGGCCTTACTTGATGTTCGTGAGAGCATTATGTCATAATCGACGATAGGATCATAAAGGAGCAAACATCCGAATCTATTTGCCGTGTATGGATGTTAGCTGCTTAGCTCGGCACGAGAAAGAGGAGGAGGAATACATGGACATCACGAAAGGCGAACCGCAACCGATGCAGATCAGCACGAGTGACGAGATGTCAAGAGGCCGGTACAGCAATAGCATGCTTGTAGGACACGGGCCGGAAGAGTTCATCATCGACTGGTTACTCCAGTCACATAATGGGGCCCACCTTGTGTCACGGATCATAGTAACACCGGGGCATATGAAGCGCATCGTAAAGGCGCTTGAAGAAAACCTCTTTAAATATGAGCAACTTTTTGGAGAGATCAGGGCGGTCGAGTCTCCCACCACAATGGTGCAGTAAGTACCCGGGACTCCTTGATGCGCATATGCCCGTGGTCTTTGGCAGAGGCTTTCCCGGCGTCGGGGCTACAGGAAACAAGAAAGGAGTACGATGATGGCTGACAGGTTAGTGGACGAAAGGGATCAAAAGCTGATCCTCTTTGAGCAATTTGAGATTCACAAGTTCTCAGAATCGGACCTTTACGCTGAGTTCGACGCGGAAACCTATAAACAGGTCCTCAGCCAGGCCAAAAAGCTTGCGACAAACGTGATGATGCCGACCAATGCTGCGGGTGACACGGACGGGTGCCTTTTTAAAGATGGCAACGTAAGCGTGCCCAAATCATTCCATGATCTCTGGCGCAAGTGGAATGACGGAGGATGGCGGGGGCTTGATCTTCCTCAGGAAATGGGGGGGCTTGGCATGCCTATGGTAGTCGGTATGGCCGCAAATGAATACTTTGAGGCCGGCAATCTGGCCTTTCAAACACTGGCCGCCATGACCCGGGGCGCAGCTTTGCTGATAGCCACGCACGGCACGGAAGAGCAGAGAAAGAAATATATGGAAAAGATCCTTTCCGGTACATGGACCGGCACGATGGTTCTCACGGAGGCCGAGGCAGGGAGCGATTTAGCCGCCGTTAAGACCAGGGCGGAACGTAAGCAGGATGGAACCTATTCCATTGCGGGGAGCAAGATGCTGATCACCGGAGGCGACACCGATCTGACCGAGAATATCATTCATCTTGTATTGGCCAGGGTCAAAGGCGCTCCGGCCGGAACCCAGGGCCTCTCCCTGTTCCTCGTTCCGAAGATCAAGGTCAACCCTGACGGATCACTGGGAGAGCCAAACGACGTGAAGACCATCTCCATCGAAAAGAAAATGGGCATCAAAGGTTCTCCCACCTGCCATTTGAATTTCGGCGAAGAGGGGAACTGCATAGGTGAACTCGTGAGTAAAGAGAACCAGGGTTTACCGATCTTTTTTACGATGATGAATGAGTCGAGGTTGATTGCGGCGCGTCATGGAGCTGCGGTAGCCAGCACAGCCTACCTCCATGCCCTGGCCTATGCCAGAGAGAGGCTCCAGGGAACAGAGATCGGGGCCCCCAAGGATTCGGGCCAGGTGCCGATCATCAAGCACCCGGATGTCCGCCGCATGCTGCTTCAGATGAAAGCGTATACCGAAGGCGTACGCGTTCTCATATTGTATGCCTCTTACTGTATAGACCGGGAGAGAATGTCCCGCAGCAAGGAAGAGAGACAGGAGTGGGAAAGGCGGACCGCATTTCTCACACCGGTTGCAAAGGCCTATGGATCGGACATGAGTTTCCGGGTAACCGAAACAGCCATGCAGGTCTACGGTGGTTACGGCTACATGAAGGATTACCCCATTGAGCAATTCTTAAGAGACGAGAAAGTCCACTCGATCTTTGAGGGCACGAATGGGATCCAGGCTCTGACTCTGGCAGGCCGCAATCTGGGCCAGGATAGCGAGAGTCTCTTCAAAGGACACCTCGAAGACATGGACAAATTCTGTAAGAGCAACAAAAACCACCAGACGCTGGCGAAATACGTTGAGATCCTGGAGACGGCCAAAGATGCGCTGTCTGATGTGTCCAGGTTTCTTGTCACCATGCATAAGAAGGATTTCCCTGGTCTCGCCCTTTACGCTACCCCCTATCTGGAGCTTTTCGGTGACGTAACCGTCGGCTGGCTGCTTATGTGGCAGGCAGTTATTGCCCGGGACCGCTTGACCGCACTGGCTAAGGAAAACGGGGTTGAGCCGGATGCAGATGGATTAGAAAAACTGGTGGCTGAGGATTCCTCTGCGGCCTTTTACAGCGGCAAACTGGCCTCTGCCCGGTATTTTGCGAGCACGGTAGCTGAGCCAGGCGACTGCGAAGGCCCAGGCAATAATGAGGATGGACAGGGCGGCTCTGGAGATCGCTGAAAATGCATTTTGAGTAATACCGATTCGCCTTCAAGCGTATACCTTCGTTGCCCTTCGGCCTGTTCTTACTCCTGCCACCCGCGAATGAAGAGTTTGGCAGGTCGCGGGTACCCGGCTAGAGCAGTTGGTAAAACGCAGCCCAGGCCTCGGCTCGCCCGGGGTACCCGGCCGAAGGCTGGGTCGTGCATCTTGAATGCGAATCGGTATAACATCCGATCCAGCACATCGTTCTCCGACCTGTATAAAATATTTAGGTTGCTAAAGCCTATCTCTCAGAAACCGTTTTTGCGAAATTTACTTTTTCGGAAATCCATGCCAGTGCATAAATTCGCCCAGCTCGCGCCGCTGAGAGCGATATTGATTAACCGGCGAAGCCAGGTCCGGGTAACCAACTGATATGCAGATCACGATCATCAAATGGTCGGGGACAGCCAACTGCGACCGGATCGCACCAGCATAACCCGTGGGCACGGCCTGAGGACAGGCACCCAAACCCTCGGCGTGAGCCGCAAGCAGGAATCCGTGCACGAAAGCACCGCAGTCGAAGATCGACCAGGACGTTAATGTTTTGTCCATGGCCACGAACATGACGCAGGGTGCGTCGAAAAACTTGAAGTTATTCCTGTAGGCCGCAACGACTTCATCCTGCTGCTTCTCGGGATCAATCCCCAGCGCCTTAAATCGCCGCAGGCGATGACGCATAAATCGTTCTTCATGGGGCGCCGGCCACGCGGTAGGAAAGGGCAAGTCCGGCAGCAGGGGAACTCCTTTTGAGACATCCGAAGATAGTTTTCCAGCCAGTTTATCCTTTTCTTCGCCCGTTAGGACATATAGTTCCCATGGCTGAGTGTTCATGTACGATGGGCTTCTGTTGGCGACGTTCACTATTTTTTCCAGCGTGCCTTGATCAACCTGTTTTGGAAGGAAAGCTCTCCGACTCGTTCGTGATTCGAATGCCTCAAAAGCGTCCATAGTTGCCTCCTTCGTCTTATTTTGTCGGGATATTTAGCAAGCGGGTTCCAGAGGGACCACAGATTCAAATCTATATCTTCCGGAAAGATCTGTCAAACTCTGAGATTAAACTTTATCTCTGCTTCCGACCTTCTGCCGTAGATGGGTACAACGTCCCTTCGTACGCCCGCCGCACGCGTGTCCATCCCCAGTCTCAGCAAGGCTTCGCCTCTCACCCTCTGAAAGTCATCCCTGATAAGAGTGATACCCTGAATGAGGGCGAGCTTCTCCTCGCAGAGTCTCAAGCCTGAGCCAAAACAGACACATGGCGTTCTCACTATGTCGGCCACTGCAGCCGGCCGAATAGATTGATATTCTCCACATCTCTCGAACCTGCCGCCTGAGATGCGGTAAAGTGTCAGGAATACTTCACCCTTTTTTGCATCAATGAGGGGACAAACATAATATCCTTCCAGATACCGGAATGGATAAGCGAGGGCATCGAGGGTAGGTACGCCCACCAGATCTATACCGAGCCCGGAAGAGAGCCCCTTGGCAAAGGCAAGAGCCACTCTGATCCCCGTAAATGATCCGGGCCCCAGCGTGACCACAAGCAGACCTACATCATTGATCTTGTAACCGTGATCGGCTACGAGCTGCCTGACTTTCACCGATAGAAGCTCAGAGGTCGGCTTCTCAAAGGTGCCATGTCTCTCTTCGAGGAATTTTTCGTCAGTACCCAATGCGAGGTTCAAGAAGCCGAGCGAATTATCCAGCGCAAGCAGGACCTTACCCGCCACCATCGAGCCTCTTGGAATAAATGAGCTTGCAGACGCTGATTGTTGGGGAAGAGCCGGCAAAGGTCATTCGAAAAAGCAAGAACCATGATCAGTATCAGAATGGTAATCCCGACCTTCTGGGAAATCTCGATAATACGCTGCGAGATCCTCCTGCGTATCACCATTTCAATCAGGTAGAACAGAATGTGACCCCCGTCGAGTATCGGGATGGGCAGCAGATTCACGACGGCAAGGTTGATACTGATGATAGCGATGAAATAAACAAAACTCCTCTTGCCCTCTTTAGCCTGTTTCCCTGCCGCCTCAAGGATGAGAAGCGGGCCCCCGATATTTTTTGGAGAGATGCTTCCTTTGATGAGTTTGACTATGCCGACGACAGTCAGTTCAGAGAGCGTGTAAGTCTGTACCACGGCTTTTGACGCGGCGCCGCCTAACGTCTCTTTCCTTTGAAGGAAATCGTTTGAGGCGACAATGCCGATGACCTTCCGCTTTACCTTCTCACCGAATATATTTGTTGTCTCCATCTCACGCGGAGTTATCATGGTCTCGAGAGATTGCCCATCCCTTCTCACACCGAACTTCATGGGCTTCAGATCGCTCTTGGCCATGATGTCCATCAGCTCTCCCCACTCTTCTATAGGCTTCCCGTTGATGCTCGTTATCACGTCTCCGGTCTTGATTCCCGCCACGTCGGCAGGGAAGCCCTTCTCCACGCTGCCCACTTTGGTCGAGAGCACGGACGAGCCGGAGAGGAAAATGAAAAAGAAGAGGAGGCAAGCAAGGAGAATATTGAAGAACGGACCTGCAAAACCGATTAAAATCTTTATGATGGGCGGTTTGTGCGTATAAGATCGGGGTATCTCGGCTTCCGGTACCTCCTCGTCCGGCGATTCGCCGAGGAGCTTCACATACCCGCCGAGCGGCACTGCAGACAAGGCATACTCCGTTTCCCCTCTCTTGAAACTCAAGAGCTTCTTTCCAAAACCGAGCGAAAATGCGAGGATCTTCACGTTGGCAAGGCGCGCAACGAGAAAATGGCCCAGCTCATGCGCAAATATGAGCACACCCAAAGCAATTATTGCGTAGATTACGCTAGTCAATCGACCTCCTCAGGCGCTCCATGACATAGTGCATCGCCCACCTGTGCACCTCCCATATAATATGCTCGTCTTCTATCTTCGGTATGCACGTATGATGGGTTAACGCTTCATCAATCAGACGGGCTATGTCGGTGAACCTGATACGCCCTTCCATGAAAGCAGCCGCTGCAACCTCATTCGCCGCATTGAAAACGATGGGAGCACTGTCCCCTGTATCGAGTGCGTCATAGGCAAGTTTCAGCGCCGGGAACCGGTCTACATCCGGAGCAGAAAAGGTAAGCTTCCGGAGGGTTGCCAGCTTCACTTTGCCGAAGGAAAGTTTTGTACGCACACCTTCATTGAGGGCATAGGAGATGGGGATTCTCATGTCAGGATGGGCAAGGTAGGCAAGCACGGAGCCATCTCTCAGCTCCAGCATCCCGTGTACAACACTTTCAGGATGTATCAGCACCTTTATCCGCTGGTGATCCAGGTCAAAGAGCCAATGGGCTTCGATTACCTCCAGCCCCTTATTGGTAAGCGTGGCTGAGTCAAGGGTAATCTTCTTACCCATCTTCCAGGTGGGATGTTTCATCGCCTCATCAGGGCGCACTTTTCGCAGTTCTTCCTTGGTAGCTTTCCTGAACGGGCCGCCCGAGGCGGTAATGACGAGTGTCTCGATCTCCGCGCTCTCGGTGCAGGCGAGAAGCTGATAGAGAGCCGAATGCTCGCTGTCAACGGGAATCAACTTCGCAGGTGTCTCCCTGACAAGTTTTGATATGAGCCTGCCTGCCATGACGAGGCTCTCTTTGTTAGCCAGCGCCACGGTCTTGCCGTTCTTGAGTGCCTCCAGGGTGGGCTCGAGCCCAACGCTTCCCGGTAGGGCATTCACGATGATATCGGCATCGGTTCGTACCATTTCTTTCATACCGGCGAGGCCTCCCAGTTTTTCGGCATCACCGAAGGGAACCTCATGCTCCCGGGACGCATCGAAGAGACAGGCATACTTGGGCTTCCACTTTACCATCTGAGCGCTGAAAAGCTCAGCATTCTCTTTGCAGGCAAGCCCGTAGACCTCCATACTATCCTTATGCTTCTCTATCACCTCGAGTGTTGCTCTTCCTATGGAGCCTGTTGAACCGAGTATTACGATCCGTTTTTTCATTTCGCAAAACCCACGAGGTAGTGGTAAAGGAAGGGTGTCGAAAAAAGAAAGCTGTCTATCCTGTCGAGCATGCCGCCATGACCCGGAATTAACGCGGAGGAATCTTTCACGTGGTAGACCCTCTTCGCAATCGATTCGAATATGTCGCCGAGCTGGCCGAGAAAACCGATCATGGCTCCCACAACGATCGACTCAAGCATGTCCATGCCCAGCATCTTCCCGAACGCAAGCGTCAGCACAGCACCGCCAAAAAGCGCCCCGAGCAATCCTGCGTATGTTTTCTTGGGACTGATCAGAGGTGCAAGCAGTTTCTTTCCAAACGTCTTCCCGATGAAGTACGCACCCGTGTCACTTGCCCAGATCGTGAGAATTAAGATAATAGGGAAGTACAAATTTGCCTCCCTCAGCCGATAGAGGTAAAAGAGGGGCAGGACAATAAAAATCTGCGATACGACCAGCACTGTCACTCGCCCCGCGATCCCCTCGTTTACGCCTTGCGATTCCTCGCCGGATGCGATCATACGGTAGATGAGAAAGACCAGCGGCGAGAACATGAGCCAGATAATGAACGCGGATAGAGGGGCTCCGTATAAGGGAATAACAGAAAGAACCGCAAGGGCTCCGACAAGGAACTTGTCCTTTGTGCCTGAAATCGAGATCAATTCATGGGTAGCCAGGCATGCTACGATGAATAAAAAGAAGAAGAGCCAGCGCGTCGGCAGGAAAAAGAAAAGCAGGAGAACAACGGGGCCTATACATGCGCCGGATAAAATCCGCTTTGTAAGTTCTTGCACTCAGTATTCCTTCAGGCTTCCGAACCTGCGTTCCCTTCTCGTAAATTCGAGCAAGGCCTCTTCGTAAGCTTCCCTCCTGAAGTCGGGCCAGAGGGTTTCGGTCACATAGATTTCGGTGTAGGCCATTTGCCAGAGCAAAAAGTTGGAGAGCCTCATTTCGCCGCTGGTCCGGATGAGGAGGTCAGGGTCAGGCATAGCGGCCGTGTAAAGGTACCGCGCAAAGACTCTTTCGTTGATGCGCTTAATGCGCCCTGCTTTCATGTCCTGTACCACCGACCTAACGGCCTGAACTATCTCCTCCCGTCCGCTGTAGGAGAGCGCTATGTTAAGAGTCAGCGCCTCGTGCTTTTCTGTCTTCTGCATGACGTCGTTAAGCATGGCCTGGAGCTTTTTCGGTAGATCGTCTAAATCGCCGATGGCCCGGAAGCGTATCTCATGTTCCATCATCATGGGCAGCTCTTTCTGCAGATAGAGTTCCAGGAGCTGCAAGAGCCCATGAACCTCTTCTTTGGGCCTTGACCAGTTTTCTTTTGAGAATGCATAGAGGGTCAGATAGGGGATACCGATCTCCCTCGTTGCAGTTACGGTCTCCCTAACCGATTCGATGCCCGCCATGTGCCCTTCGAGCCGCGGCAGATTCCGCTGTATTGCCCACCTGCCGTTGCCGTCCATGATAATGGCCACATGAAGAGGCAGTTTCTCCTGTTTGAAGTCCATAATGTTGGCTGTCAGAATTGAAGGATCTCTTTCTCTTTCTCGGAGTAAATGCTCTCTGAAAGACTGATGTACCTATCGGTCATCTTCTGGACATCTTCCTGGAGCTTGAAAAGATCGTCCTTGGAAAGGGTTTTATCTTTTTCCATCTTTTTCAGCTTCTCGTTCATATCTCTTCTGATGTTCCGGATGGCCACTCTGGTGGCCTCAACCATCTTACTCCCCTGCTTGACCAGTTCCTTTCTTCTTTCCTCCGTGAGTTTCGGAAAGACGAGCCGGATGATTTTCCCATCGTTGAGCGGGTTGACCCCAAGATCCGACTTCTGGATCGCCTTCTCGATCTCTCCGATGGCAGAGGCATCCCAGGGCTGAATCGCAATGGTCCGGCTATCGGGTGAAGAGATGGACGCCACTTGGTTAAGGGGCGTTGGCTGATCATAATAGATGATCCTTATATCCTCAAGAAGGCTGGGGGATGCCACACCGGTGCGGAGTCTCGACAGGTCTTTTTTAAGCGCGTTGACCGACTTTTTCAGTTTCTCTTCAAACTCTCCAAGTGACTCATTGTGCATCGTTACCCCCTGACCACTGTGCCGACCCGTTCTCCTGTGACAATCTTTTTCATATTGCCCTGTTCCTTCAGGTTGAAGACAATTATCGGCAGCTTGTTTTCCATGCAGAGTGATATGGCCGTCGCATCCATGACCCTGAGGTTCCGGTTGAGCACCTCCAGGTACGTAATCTCCGGAAAGAAGCTGGCGTCAGGAAAACGTTCGGGGTCCTTGTCATAGACCCCTTTAACTTTCGTTGCCTTCAGGATAACCTCGGCGCCTATCTCCATGGCCCGGAGCGCGGCTGTCGTGTCGGTGGTGAAATAGGGGTTCCCCGTGCCCCCGGCGAAAATGACGATCCGCCCTTTTTCAAGGTGGCGCATGGCCCTTCGCCGTATATAAGGCTCTGCAACCTGGGCCATCTGAATGGCGGTCTGCACCCTGGTGTCCAGACCCAGGGTCTCCAGGCAGTCCTGCAACGCCACTGCATTCATGACCGTAGCGATCATGCCCATGTAATCGCCCGTCGCACGGTCCAGGCCTTGCTCTTCTGCCCTGATACCCCTATAGATGTTGCCGCCCCCCACCACGATCGCAATTGTCACGCCCAGGTCTTTGACGTCCTTGACCTGGAAGGCGATATGCTTCATCACCTTAGGATCGATGCCATAGCCCTCATCGCCCATGAGGGCTTCGCCACTCAGTTTCAGAAGAATACTGTTGTAGGCGGCCATTAGCCTTCTACGGTCTCTCCAAGCTGGAATCTCACGAACCTTCTGACCAGGATGTTTTCCCCGAGCTTGGTGACCAGCTCCTCAAGTAATTCTTTCATCGTAATGTCGGCATTCTTTATGAAGGGCTGCTCCATCAGGCAGACCTCCTGGTAGAACTTTTCCAGCTTTCCCTCGGCTATCTTCTCGAGGATCTTTTCAGGCTTGCCCGACTCGCGCGCCTGGTTCCGGTAGATCGTCTTTTCTCTTTCGAGGACCTCATTGCGGGACCTCTTCCCTTCGCACATAGAGCGGGTTGGACGCGGTAATCTGCATCACAACATCCTTGACAAACGCCTGAAACTCGCCGGTTTTGGCAACAAAGTCAGTCTCGCAATTCACCTCTACCATCGCACCTATCTTGCCGCCGGTGTGGATGTACGCCGATATTGAACCTTCGGTGGCTGCCCTCCCCGTCCGTTTCGCCAGCTTTGCCAGGCCCTTCTCACGCAGATAATCAACCGCCTTCTCCATGTCCCCGTTTGCGGACCGCAGAGCTTCTTTGCAATCCATGAGCCCTACTCCCGTTTTTTCGCGCAGTTTTTTAACCTGTTCCGCGGATATTTCCATCAGACACTCCCTTCTTCATCATCAGACTCGGGTTCGTATTTCTCTTCAAGCACGCTCTCGTCGATGAACGGCTTCGGACCACCTTCCTTTTCTTCCTCCTTGCCTTCAAACTCCTCAACATACAAGGCGCGCCCTTCCAGGACTGCATCGGCAATCTTGCTGGTGATCAATTTGATCGCCCTGATAGCGTCATCATTTCCCGGGATAATGTAGTCGATATCGTCAGGATCGCAGTTGGTATCAACGATGCCTACTGTCGGTATGCCGAGCTTCTTGGCCTCGTTCACGGCAATGTACTCTTTTTTCGGATCGACGATGTAGAGGGCGCCGGGCAGTCGATCCATGCCCTTTATGCCACCCAGGTTCTTTTGCAGCTTCTCTATTTCCTTGTCGACGCTGATAGCCTCCTTCTTAGGCAGGACTTTGAAGATGTCACTGCCCTTCAGTTCCTCGTACTTGCGAAGCCTGTCGATGCTCTTCTCGATGGTCTGGAAGTTGGTGAGTGTGCCTCCGAGCCAGCGCACATTGACGCAATACGCGCCGCACCGCTTGGCCTCTTCGACGATTCCTTCCTGGGCCTGCTTTTTCGTACCCACAAAAAGGACATACTCGTTACGGGAGGCAACCTCTTTAACGAAGTTGAACGCCTCCTTGAACATCTTGAGCGTCTTCTGCAGGTCAATAATATAGATGCCGTTTCTGGCCCCGAAGATGTAAGGCTTCATCTTCGGATTCCACCGTTTCGTTTGGTGGCCGAAATGGACACCGGCTTCTAGCAACTGCTTAATGGTGAGATTGGACATCAAGACCTCCGGGTTATTTCTTCCGCCTTTCGCATTTTGAGAGCAGACACGAAAGTGCACCCTGCTGCCAATTGAAAGACGTGCAGAATGGTTTTAACTATAGGAAAGTAGTTTATAGCATAAACCTGCAATATGCAACAGAAAAGTGGCCCAAGGATAATGACCGGTTTCGGGACTCCTGTTCGATTAGTCTTATTCGTTTGATTGGTTACAGCCAATATAGGCGTTTGTTGATGCTTCTGTTTTAATGGCACGAGCAACCTGGAATCGAAGGGATTGTCTGGCAAACCAATGAAACGACCCATGCTAACCTCAAGGCAGCCCATACCGACCCAATACCTGGCTCGCTTGTGGCCCCTATTGAGGCAAGCGTCATTTTATGATAGTTTAAAGCCTCGATTAAAGGAGGAATTATGCCATCGAATACGAAAATGACAGAGCTGAAGCGGAAGAGGAAAAAGGCGAATCACGGGAAGAAACGCAAGAAACAGATGTCGAAGAACTCGACCCCGGCCTTCGCAGTCCATGTAGACAAGGAATGAGCAGCAGTCTGAGGTACGAAATAGGGCCGATCAGGCCGCCGAGCGAGGCGTACAGTCTTCTTGTGCGCTTCACACGGAACTGCCCCTGGAATAAGTGCGAGTTCTGCCACATTTACAAAGGAAGAAAGTTCGAGAAGAGGCCCCTCGCGGAAATCGCCAGAGACATAGACACGGTCAAGGCGATCTCGGACGAAATTGTTGCACTCTCCTGGAAAGAGGGTTACGGCGGCGAGATTGCCGAGGGATTTGTAGAGCGCATATTTTCCAGCCAGACGTTCAATGAATGCTTCAGGAGCGTTGCGGTCTGGATGTACTTCGGCGCGAAGAACGTCTTCATCCAGGATGCGAACTCCCTCGTGATGAAGACTGATGACCTGATCGCAGCGCTTCAGCACCTGAAGAAAACCTTCCCCACGATCGACAGAATTACCTCCTATGCGCGTTCGCAGACTCTGGCCCAGATATGGTCCGTAGAGAACCTGAAGCGGCTCAAGGAGGCTGGGCTGACGAGGCTTCATCTGGGTATGGAAACCGGCTCTGATTTTCTGCTCAGGTACATGCGCAAAGGGGTGACCAAGGAGCAGCACATCTTAGCCGGGAGAATGGTAAAGGAAGCAGGTATAGAGCTCTCCGAGTACGTTGTGCCCGGCCTCGGAGGCCGGAAATGGTGGCGCGAGCATGCCCTCGAAACAGCGGACGCGCTGAACAAAATCAATCCCGATTTCATCCGGTTCAGGACATTAAAGGTTTTGAGGGACATGCTACTTTATAAGAAAATGGAAACCGGCGATTTCTTACTCGCCCATGATGAAGAGATCCTCAAAGAGTTAAGGCTCCTCATCGAGCACCTCGACGGCATCACCAGCTACGTGAAGAGCGACCACGTGCTCAATCTCCTCGAAGAGATCGACGGTAAACTCCCTGAAGACAAACAAAAGATGCTCGATGTCATCGAGCGCTATTTCGCCCTCACCAGCGAGCAGAGGCTCGTTTACAGGATGGGGCGGAGGGCCGGAATGTACCGAAGCCTCGACGATCTCAACGATGAAGTTACCTTCGCACGCCTCGGCAAAGCAATCCGGGAGATTGAAGAAAAAGAGCCCGGAAGCGTCGAAAAGCAGCTGTCGCTGCTGCTCGAAAATTACATCTGACTACTCCGTTACGAGTTACGAGTTCGATCATCATCTGGAGGAGACACATGGAGAAGGATCGCAGTGATTCCAGGAGATGGCATCGGTAAGGAAGTAATGCCCGCGGGGATGCGTGTTATCGATGCCACCGGAGAAAAGTTTGGTTTTACGCTGAAGTGGGAGGTCTTCCCCTGGAGCTGCGAATACTACCTTGCTAAAGGCTCCATGATGCCGGAAGATGGTCTCGAGATCCTCAAAGGGTATGACGCCATATACCTCGGGGCTGTGGGGACACCCGGCGTCCCTGACGCTGTCTCGCTCTGGGGCCTGCTCATCCCTATCCGGCAGACATTCAGGCAATATGTGAACCTGAGACCCGTGAGGCTTCTCAAGGGCATAACAAGCCCCCTTCGAAACCTGAATCCGGGAGATATCGATATCTGCGTGGTGCGCGAGAACAACGAGGGTGAATATTCCAATGTAGGCGGCAGAATGTACGTGGGAACTGAGCTGGAAATGGCTATGCAACAGTCCGTCTTCACACGGAAGGGCGTCGAAAGCATAACACGATTTGCGTTTGAACTGGGTATGCAAAGGAAAAAGCATGTGACGTCGGCAACGAAATCGAACGGGATCATTTACACGATGCCCTTTTGGGATGAAATCTTCTGGTCTCTGGCAGGAGAATATCCGGAGGTACAGGCTGACCAGTACCATATCGACAACCTGTGCGCCCAGTTCGTGCTGCATCCCGAGCGATTCGACGTAGTGGTAGGCAGCAACCTCTTCGGTGACATCCTCTCCGACCTCGGGCCGGCTATCGCGGGAAGCCTCGGGATCGCGCCCTCTGCCAACCTTAACCCGGAAAAAGCGTTTCCCTCCATGTTCGAACCGGTTCACGGGTCCGCCCCGGACATCGCCGGGAAAGGCATTGCAAACCCTATCGGTCAGATATGGTCAGGCGCCATGATGCTGCAACATCTCGGCTACGGCGAGGCGGCACGGGCCATTGAGAGGGCCATTGAGATCGTCACCGGCGACCAGGGTGTCAAAACGCCCGATCTCGGAGGCTCCGCAACAACTGAAGACGTCGGCAACGCAATCATCGCCGCCCTGTGATACCAAAGGCGCCTCGGCCGTCAGATCCTATTTCGAGACTGCGTTGAGCGTGGCCAGCAGAACGTTGCGCGTGAAGCGCGGGTTATGAACCCCCTTGCTGCCATCGTACGTAAAAAGCAAGTAATTCCAGAGGGCGCGGACCACAGGATCGGACGTTGCGTAGACCGGTTTCCCCTGATCGCCTGCAGCGCATCTTTGATATTTCCGAGCTGGCTATAGACCTCCTTGCCATCCTGCATGATGAACTTCAAGGAAATCTGCCCGTGAATGCCGGGCGGAATTTCAATCGACTTGATCTGCTTGCCGTCGATCGTCGTGTTCGGAGCATCCTTATCTGCCTTCGGATCCCATGAAGTGACACAGGCGATCTTGTCCTTTTCTACCATAAGTCTTTTTGTGATCGTGGCGGCCAGTTGCTTGAGCAGCTCATCTGTGCCGGTCTGGACGAACGCTTCCTTTATCTTCTCGCCGTGACAGGCTGAGCAGTCGGCCGGCTTGAAGAGATGACCCGTTTTGCCCAGCTGCTTGTGACAGGAGACACAGGCGTTGCCCGCAAAAACGGCATGCGGCGATGCAGTATCTCCGGTGTCATTGTAAAAAAAGACGTTCTTGCCAAGTATTACATCGGTCTGGGCAGCATCATGCGGCTGCATGTAGCGCTTCGGGTCGGGGTTGTCCCACGCAATGCGACCGTTGCGCGTATTGTGGCATGCCATGCACAGGGCGCCTTTGCCGACCGCACGCACGGAAAGCCCATTCGGCAGTAACGGTACATTGTTCTCTACGCGAAGCGCAGGGGCAGTAGTGTGACACGCGGCGCAGGTGATCGGCCTAACCTGATCCTTTGTCATCCCGAGGCTCTTTATGAAAGCTTCGTCAGCCTTTGAACCATCGGGTTTCTTGATTGGGCTGGGATCACCCTTCGACAGCTGCGGCACCCACGCCTTGAACCCTTGTTCGCTGTGGCAGCGCCCGCAGAACGCGGCATCGTCCTGTCGACCTTCCCACGTAGCTTCATCGACAGCAAGCTCTTTAGTCGCATGCTTGCTCTTCTGCCATTCAGCAGTGGGGTTTTGAGCTGCGGCGAAACCCACAAAGGCAAAGCAGAGCACAAGAACCAAGAACCCCGAAAATAATGTTTTTTTCATGGCTACTCCTCCTGACCGGACTGACCGGAGAAAAGTACAGGAAATCGGTAAGTCTCTCAAGACAAATGAACAAGGTATACTGCAGATGAAGATCCAGAAAGAAAAGGCTCCAAATAGAGTCTTTTTAATCGCGTTTTGCGATGGCGCGGTCGACGGACCAGATGCCCGCTCCCCGTATAAGTAGGGCCAGGGCAACGGCAATCGCGAAAAGGTGCAGTTCAAACCCGTCGATCGGCCGCTTCCCAGGCATGAAGAATCCGATTCTCAAATGGGTATACCACATTGCCACGATCATGTTGACGATCACAGCGAATGAGACAACCCGGGTGAGTAACCCGACAACGAGGGCTATGGGTCCCAGAAACTCAGTTGCAATAGACAGAACGGCAAACGGCACAGCAAGATGGTAATCCTTGACGTAATGATGCATGGCGCCTTCCAGACCCGCTCCGCCGAACAAGCCCAACACCTTTTGAGCACCATACCCAAAGAAAAATACAGCCAGATAAATGCGTAGAATAAGAGCTGCAACATCTCGGTCAGTGCGGAACAGCCACATGATGACTCTCCTTTCCCAGTAATCTCTGCACAAGTCCCAGAGCCAATTTTGCAGTCACCTACATAAAAAGGTAAGCACTGTGGCATTGTTTTTCAACGAGGATGCTCGTTTCACGTACCATTTTCAATAGATTACAAGAAATCGGTTGTATTCCAATCCTCTGTCCCGATGGCAGTCAGCCTGCCTGCATGTGGCGCAGCCGAACGTTCGATCGTTGTGCCTTACACATCGTAACGGTGAATCGTGAGAATAATATGGACTTTGAAGAGTTGGTGTACGGGATGCCGCAAAAGTTGCGCGGTATTCCTTAACGGTGCACCCTGCGGTCTCGGACTTTATTAATCACCTGGTAATGGTGAACCGTGGTGGACCCTATGCCACTGGTGAGCCTCAGGCTGTTGCCTTTGCGCACCACCCTTCGCCGACGCCATCATGGGCAGGGTCCCCAGGGATGCCTGAGAAGGAGAGGTGATTTGACGTAAGGGTGGCACCGTGAGTGTCCGGTAGGTCATAAGTGAGCTGCAATGAAAAGTCAATCGGCAGAACCCCAACAAATTTTGCTTGACAAGGTGGTACCACCTTGTGGTATTACTGTTTTAAACAAAATACACTAAAGTTTGCAAAAGAATACACTTTACGTTGCAAGGTGGACTTGGGGTGTAAGCAACCTGTTTTTGGAGTGACGCATGGATAAGAAGAAATTTTCCCAGATCCGTCAGCATTTAGGCAAGACGCAAAAGCAGATGGCCCAGCTCTTGGGTACCTCCCCCAAAGCCATACAGAGCTTTGAGCAGGGATGGCGGAATATTCCGGTACACACGGAACGGCAGGTGCTTTTTCTTATTGCCCTGAAGTGTGCTCAGGGCAAAAAGGCCAGACCCTGTTGGGTCATAAGGCGCTGCTCTGAGGAGACGAGACACAATTGCCCTGCATGGGAATTTCAGGCAGGACATCTCTGCTGGTTCATTAACGGGACGATCTGCCGGGGCAAGGTGCAGAATAACTGGCAAGAGAAGATGAAGCTATGCCGCCAGTGCAGGGTGTACGTGAGCCTGTTTCGGCCAATGCGAAAGGGAGGTTCACCATGAGAAGATTTGGGTTTTTATGGACAGGGGTCATCACGCTGGCGATTGTGCTGGGCTCCACCGTGGGCCAAGCTCAAGAAAAAGGGAAGCCAAGACACGCGAAGGGGACTCCAAAGACCGTAAGTGGCCCGCTTCCAAGCTCTCTCGATACCCTTTATCCTCCCAAGGCCAAACAACCCATCTTCCTGTTCGCCATGCTGGGATTGGGCACACGTTTTTCGGGCATAGTCGCCGACCTGTTTGAAAATGATCCCCAGCATGCCAACGCGGATTTTGAACGGTTCAAGGCCGAGTATATGGAGGTCTCAAAACTGGTGCCTGAATGGAAAAAGCGAGTATCCGATGGGCCCGGTGGAAGAGCTTGGAAAAGCGTTTGCGACTGGGGACCGGGGGAAAGTGATGGCAGCATATGAGAACGTAGGCATGGTGTGTCATAACTGTCACGTAAGTTACATGCCCACGGTCCAACAGAAATACCACTGGGGGAATTTTGGTGCGATTAGCATCAAGGATCCCTTAAGCAAGGAGCAGGTCACCTTTGGCCGGCTGATGCAGTATCTCGATGCAAACTTCGCAGGCATCAGTGTTAGCGTCGAGAGGGGCGATAAGGAAACCGCTCAAAGGCAGCTTCAAGGTTTCAGCGCGAGGTTCCAGGCGATGAAGGAGTCTTGCGGGAGTTGTCATGACACAGAGAGGAAGTACTATGTTGACGAGAACGTGCAGGCTCTGATAGACAAGCTCGGTCAGACCCTGAGCGGACCGTCCGTCGATCCGAAGGTAGTGGAGCCACTGAGACAGCGAATTGGGATGGAGAGCTGTGTTCAGTGCCATTGGGTCCATGTCCCGGCTGCCTATGCCAAATTCTCGTCGGCGAGGTGAGGAAAGGTGAAAGGAAAGGGGCACGTGTGTACCCAAGCAAGGAGAAACAGGTAAGGGTGGACATACGAGAACGGAGTGTATCATGACAAGCGATAGTAGAAGAGTTGTAAGGACCGCGTGTCGCGGCTGCCACGGCATTTGCCAGGTGCTTGTGCATCTTGAGGGGGACAGGATCGTAAAGGTAACCGGAGACCCGGAGAGTCCCACGAGCCAAGGCTATGTATGTCCCAAAGGGGTGACCGCTCCCGACGTTCTCTACCACCCGGACCGACTCACGTATCCGTTGCGCAGGGCAGGAGCCCGCGGTGAGAATAAATGGGAAAGGATCTCGTGGGATGAGGCGATTTCCGAAATGGCAGAGCGTTTGGATGGAATCCGCCGTGAATCAGGTTCTGAGTATTTTGGGATGATGCAGGGCACGGGAAGACCCTACACTGAATTTACGATTCGTTTCGCGAACGCTTTTGGAACCCCTAATTTCGCGCACCCCGGCCATTTGTGTTATCTTCCAAGGGTTATTTCGAGCACGATTACTCTTGGCGGTCTTCCGATCAGCGATATTTACGGCCTCGGGGGAAGGACCCCTGCCTGCATCATGAACTGGGGTTGCAATCACACCGAGACAGGGGCGGCCGACGGCATGTGCGGCGCGATGTTCAGCCGAGCCCTTAAGAAAGCAGAGAAGGTGATCGTTGTTGATCCGAGGCGCATCGGGCCGGCCAAGGACGCGGATTATTGGCTGCAGCTGCGGCCCGGCAGTGAGTGCGCCCTGGCCTTAGCCATGATCAACACGATCATCACTGAGGCGCTGTACGACCGCCAATTTGTGGAAAAGTATAGCTTCGGGTTCGATCGTCTGGCGGCGCACGTCACGCCCTTCACACCTGAGTGGGCCGAGCCTATCACCCGCGTTAGAGCCGACGAGACACGTGCCGCCGCGAGGACATTCGCGACGACCAAGCCGTCGTGTTTGCAGTGGGGCAACGGGATTGATATGAGTGTTAACAGCTTTCAGACAGGCAGGGCACTGCTCATACTCATGGGGCTCACCGGGAGCATCGATACGCCCGGTGGGAACGTCTTCTGGGTACCGCCAAAAGGGATCAAGCCCAAGTCTCCGCTCATCGATATGCGCGTCGCCGGGGTCCAATTTTTGCCGGCGGAGAAAAAAGCTCGCATGATCGGCGCCGGCAAATATCCCTTTGCACCTGCCTGTCATCCGCCAACGTTCTGGAACTCGGTGATTACAGGTGAACCTTACCGCGTACGCGGCATGTGGATTGTCGGTTCCAATCCGCTCCTCACGGCGACGCAGGGTTTGACTATCGAGAGGGCACTCAGAGACTATATGGAATACACGGTTGTCTCTGATATGTTCATGACGCCCACAGCACAGCTTGCCGACCTCGTGCTCCCGGCTGCTCACTGGCTGGAACAGGACGACGTGGTATTCATGCATAAAATCTGGTGCGTGCTGGCCCGCAAGAAACTCGCGCAGGTCGGCGAAACACGAGACGACAGGGATGTGATCTTCGATGTGGCGCACCGACTTGGTCTTCATGAAGCATTCCCCTGGCCGGACCGGTATACCTACCTGAACTGGCTTCTGGAGGAAACCGGCATGACCTTTGAGGAGTTCAAGGAAAAAGAGATTCTCTTTGGCGAAATGCGTTACAGGAAGTATGAGACTGAAGGATTCCACACGCCTACCGGCAAGTTTGAGTTTTATTCCACCGCTGCGGAGCACGAGGGTAGTCAACCCCTGCCGGGCTATGTAGAGCCTCCCCTTTCCCCCGTTTCTACGCCGGAGCTTGCTAAACAGTATCCCTTTATCCTGATGACCGGCACCAAGGTATTGGACTATTTCCATTCAGAGATGCATCAGGTCGCGTCTTTGCGCAGGAGGCATCCCGACCCCATGGTGGAAATTCATCCCGATGCCGCAGCCTCGCTCGGTATCTCACGCGGCGACTGGGTATGTATTGAATCGCCCCACGGTAAGGCCAGGCTCAGGGCGAAGCTCTTCGATGGTATTGCACCCGATGTGGTCAATGCCGAGCACGCATGGTGGTACCCTGAGGCTCCGCCGCCTGATTATCGATGGAAGGAATCTTGCGCCAACCTTCTTTACGGCGATGATCACTTCGATCCCGATACGGGAGCGGAGCCACTCAAGTGTTATCTTTGCAAGGTGTACAAGGCTTGAGGGTGGAATCAGCGGCTGTAGCAGGCACCCGGAACAGGAAGCACCATGACGCGAAGTGGGCGAAAGCCATGAAAAGGAGAACGAACGGTGCGGGGGAGGTACGAAAGAGACGGTTTCTCGTGAGCCGCTTTTACTCTTTGTTCTGCTCGGAGCCGCCCAGCTCGACGTGCCGCCCGTGGCGTTGATTGTTGGTCATGCACCGCACCGGTTTTCCAGGATCCTTATCAGGCTGCTTTGAGGGAAAGAGGAGGTGGTGCGTATGCGTTGAAGTGATCACACCACGTGACTTCGGGCCTGGAAACAAGGATTGTTTCAAAAGACCGTAAAAAAGGAGATTACCATGAAAAGGTTTATGTGGCTTGCAACGTTGAGCTTCGTTCTACTGATGCCCTTTGGGATGCATGTCCAAGCCCAGCCCACGGAGATGACCGAAGTAGTCACCCACACCGTATTACGGGACAGGAAAAATACTGCCCTTGGATGAGGGACGTGTTCGAATGAATATCGACGCTATTGGTATAGTCCTCAGTGACACAGGGAGCGGGTTATTTCATGGGGCAACATCCCAAGCTCTCGGGGGAAGAACTTCGGAAAAAGGTAAGTTCAATGACGAGCAGATTTGGGGTGTTTACAATCTCCAAAACGGAGACAAGGTGTTTTTCACGGCTACAAGTGCCGGTGAAATGAAGCCAGGAGGAGCAGGAGGTGGGGCGAAGGGAATCGAAACCTTCACGGGCGGCACGGGAAAATGCGCTGGTATTAAGGGCACTGTGACCTTTACCCGGTACGGGCTGCGTTCGGCTGTAGAAGGAACCGGGCAAGCCTATATGAAAGGAACTATCAAATACACGCTGCCTTAGGATGAACATGGGCGACCTGAGCGCTCTACTTTTGTTCTACAAGGTGTCCATACCGGAGAGAGTCGTGAAAAGGAGTTTCCGGCAAGTGCCGATGCAAGGCCTCCGGAAGGGTCCCCGTGCCCTTTCTGAGGTCCTTCGCTCGATTTTGGCCTGAGCACATTGCCCGGGCAAGCAGAAAACGACAAAAATCAGGAAGATCAAAAAAGGAGGGTACGAACATGGTTCGATGGACAAGAAGTGCACGGGTTGCTCCAGGGAAAGAGCCACAGGCGATACAGTGGGCAAAGGAGATGACTGATTTTCTGAGAAAGAAACACGGCAGTCAGGTGAGCGTTTACATGGACTGTTTCGGCGAAGTAGGAACTATACGCTGGTTTGAGGATTTCGAGAATTTGGCGGCCGTGGAAAAGAGGATGCAACAGGTTATGGCAGACCAAGAATTCCGGCAAAGAGAAAGCCAGGTCCCCACCTTGTTTCAAGGTGGTGCCTTTGATACGGTCATGGCCACTCTCTGAGTTCGTATGAGGAAAGGGAAACAAAGACAGGGTCAGACACCGGCCCTGCTTTGAAGAGGGGCGGCCTGAGAGAAAAACGAATGGAACCTAAAACAAGGAGGGGTGGGTCATTCGCCTCTCAAACCAGAACGTACAAGAACCTAAACTTTTCAGCCTCACCTTGTGGAGGAGGTTATGAAGTGGGATTTGCAGAAGGTGCCCATACGATAGGCTCCAAGGGGTCTAAATTGCCTTGGGCCCTCCTTTATGTTCTCGCCGGACGAGAGGGTTTAACATTAACAGATTACCTACATTCGTCAACACAAAACCGGAAAGGGGGAAAAGACCATGGCTATTCGACGTTAGCGCGCTCATCCAGAAATGGTGGGACCAATACTATCGGAGCAAAGAATTGGAGAGGCGGCCTACATGGAAAGGATATATCTAAGGACAACGAAAAAATCTTTCCATCAGTAATCTTCGCTTTCTGAGCACTTGAGCCATACACGAATAGTAGGTGTGAGAAATGCTTTTCAAACCCACCGCTGCTTGAGCTAAATTAATTACTCCTATGTCCCTCACCGACATCAAAGGCTTCGTTCCAGGTTAACGGTTTTGGAGGGGATAAATTGGTTCGCGCTAAAGAAATGTGTCAGTTTGGAATCATTCTCGTCGACCAAGGTGTTTATTTTTCGAACGCCGAGTGCTCTCACATGATCCATAAATTCATTAATCAACTGTTCACCGATACCCTTATGCTGGTAATCGGGATCAACGCCGATGGTATCCAGGGTTGCTTTTTCATGGGTAATACCATATTCTCCTATATAGAGTTCCCCTATTACAAACCCTACCACCGTTCCATCTTTTGCCTCTGCCACAAGCGACGTGGGTAAATGATCTGAAGATTGCACAGCCGTTTCAAACTTCAGTTTATAGTACTCCGACCGGGAAGCCTTGAGTACTTTCTCGTCAATCCGAACAACAGCGCCAAAATCGTCAACCTTCATGAGTCTGATTTTAATGGTGCTCTTTTTCATGGGGCTCCTTTCTCTTTAGGATCATATTTTTGAGATCCAATAAGGCAAGTTGAATAGATATCTGCACATTTTATGCTAACCCTACTCCCATTGTCAAAGACTCGCTTTGTATCCGTAATCGTTAGCCCCTCGCTCCTATCAAACGTGAAGAATAGTGGATGAAAAACGGCTTGGACGGTAGGACGTAGGCAACTAAGTTAACTTGCCCACTTTCTCGCTCTGATTAATGTCGGCTGGCCGACTTCACCGTGACCTCTTTCTCCCACATACCTAGGGCAGCTCTCGGCCGAGGCGGATTTTGATGGATAACCAGCCGCTCCGAGGCTTGGGCTACGCAGGCGTACCTTGGTGGTACGTCGAGGATAGCGCAGGCTGAAGGGCGACGAAGTCAGACGCAAAAGTCGCCCGGCCGCCCCTATCCCACATTTCACCATGTGAAACGCCATCCCAAAAATAATCCTTGACTAATAGTACGGATCAGCTATACTATTCTCATCAACCGCTTGGATCCCTTAGTTGGACTGAGACGGAAGGAAACGCAGAATCCACGCAAGCCTTCTGAACACAGTTCAGAAGGCTTTTTTTTCGGGCGGTTTCAGGGGGGCTTGATGGAGAAGCTAACGGTACCCGCGATCCGGCAGCGCAAAGGCGGCGAGAAGATCACCATGCTGACGGCGTACGACTATGTCTTTGGCGGAATCGTTGATGACGCGGGTATCGACATCGTCCTCGTGGGTGATTCCCTGGGCAATGTGATGCTCGGCTATCCCAATACCCTTCCCGTGACCGTCGATGAGATGATCCACCATACTAAGGCCGTTGTGAGGGCGACAAAAAGGGCCCTCGTTGTGATCGACATGCCCTTCATGTCGTACCAGGAGAGTATCGAGCAGGCGCGGCGGAACGCGGGCAGGATGATCAAGGAGAGCGGAGCGGAAGTGGTGAAGGTCGAAGGCGGGGCCAGGATGAAAGAAGTGATCAGGGCCATGGTCGATATCGAGATCCCCGTGATGGCTCACATCGGGCTCACTCCTCAATCGGTCCACCGCATGGGTGGCTACAAGGTCCAGGGCAAAGGCGCTGCCGAAGAGATACTTTTGGAGGATGCAAAGGCCGTGGAAGAGGCAGGCGCATTCTCGGTCGTTCTTGAGGGCGTGCCGCGTAACGCTGCGAAGAAGATCACCGAGATGCTCACCATCCCGACCATAGGCATCGGCGCGGGGCCTGACTGTGACGGCCAGGTGCTCGTGCTTCACGACCTGTTGGGCTTGCTCGGCCAGTTCAGGCCAAAATTCGTCAAGAGCTATGTGAATATCCGGGCTGAGGCTGAAAAAGGGATCAAGCAGTATATTGAAGAGGTGAAGAGCGGGGCCTTCCCCGACGACACCCATTCATTTCATTAAAGAAAATGTTACAGTTCCGGGTTACGAGATCAGACCAGATAGCTCGAATCGAACCGGAACCGGAACAGGCAGTAAGGCATGAGAGTCATAGACACAGTCAAGGAGATGCAGGAAACAGCCGATAAACTCCGAAAGGAGAAGCGGATAGGCTTTGTTCCGACCATGGGGTATCTGCACGAGGGGCACCTTGCGCTTGTCAGGAAGGCGCGCGAGCTGGCCGATGTGACCGTCGTAAGCATCTTCGTCAACCCCATACAGTTTGGACCGACCGAGGACCTGGCCAAGTATCCCAGAGACCTTGACCGCGACATGAAACTGCTCGAACAGGAAAAGACCGACATTCTTTTCTATCCGCCCTACGACCAGATGTACCCGAAAGGGTATACCACGTACATTCAGGTGCGCGGGCTCGAAGATTACCTGTGCGGGCAGACGAGGAAGGGCCATTTTGTCGGTGTAGCCACGGTTGTGGCGAAACTCTTCAACATGGTAAAGCCTCACATCGCCGTTTTCGGGCAGAAGGATTATCAGCAGCTCACAATCATAGAGCGGATGGTGAAGGACCTCAACATGGACGTCCGGATCGTCCCGCACCCGACCGTCAGGGAAGAGGGCGGGCTCGCCATGAGCTCCCGGAATACCTACCTCTCTTCCGCTGAGCGGCAGAAAGCACTGCTTATCTACGCATCAATCAAGCGGCTGCAGGAGCTCGTCAAGGCAGGCCAGAGAGGTAGCCTCGTGCTCAAGGAAGAGGCACGCCGTCTGCTCGCGTCCGACAATGGCGTCAACATTGAATACGTCAGTATATCCGATCCTGAAACGCTCGCTGAAGTCGACTCCGTAAAAGATAGAGCCGTTTATGCGGTCGCTGTGCGAATCGGGAAAACCAGGCTCATAGACAATGCTATGCTGGGGGAGGGGTAACATGATTCGGAGCATGATGAAATCAAAAATCCACCGCGCGCGCATCACCGAAAGCAACCTGGAGTATGAGGGAAGCATCACGATTGATGAAGGCCTGCTCGAAAAGGCAGATATCCAGGAATACGAGCAGGTGCAGATCTACAACGTGACGAACGGCGAGCGCTTCACCACTTACGCGATACGGGGCGGCAGGGATTCCGGCGTCATGTGCGTCAACGGCGCGGCAGCCCACAAGGCCAAAAAAGGCGACGTTGTCATCATCGTAACTTACGGCCAGTTTTCAGAGACGGAGCTGGCTTCTTTTAAGCCAAAGCGGATATATGTGGATGAGAAAAACCGCGTGATGCGACTGAACTAACCGAACAGAGTCTTGAAGGGGGCCTGCCAGGCCTCCTTCAGGGCCTTATTCTCAATATCAATCAACACAGACCCATCCAACCCTTTCACGACCAGCCGTGCATCCGTGGTCACTTTTCCGATGACGGCATAGGGCACGGAGCGGAAGAGCAGCTTGAACTTCGGAAGGTCAGCCTCGCTGATAGAAACGATGAACCTGCTCGCCGATTCGGAAAAGAGCAGAAAATCGTCCCTGTATATGCCTGCCCGCGGCACGTGACTCAGGTCAACGGAGGCACCAAGACCGCCTGCAAAAGCAGACTCAGCAAGCGTCACACCGATCCCGCCATCCGATACATCATGGGCAGATCTGATCATGCCCGAGCGGATCGCCCGCTCTAACGCGCGGTAGGTCTGGCGCGCTTTCTTACCATCCACCTTCGGAGGTATATTGCCCGTAAGACCCAGGTGCGCAAAGTACTCGGAGCCGGCCAGTTCAGCGTGGGTTGTGCCGACGACAAGAACCAGGTCGTCAGCCTCTTTGAAATCCATAGTCACACTCTTCGTCACGTCCGGGATGCGCGAGATGGCCGATATGAGCAGCGTGGGCGGGATAGAGATTTTCAGGTCCCCGTGCATGTAATCGTTCTTCATGCTGTCCTTGCCCGAGATGCATGGGGTGCCAAAACGCACCGTATAATCGTAGAGCGCCTTATTCGCCCGAACGAGCTGCGCGAGCTTGTATTCTCCATCGGGATTCCTCTCGGAGGCCACCGGGTCGCACCAGCAGAAGTTGTCAAGAAGTGCCATGCGGTCGAGGCTGCCGCCTGTTGCCACATTGTTCCGTATTGCCTCGTCGATGGCCAGAGCAGTCATATGGTAGGTATCGAACTGACTATACTTGGGGCAGATACCGTGGCTCACAACGATGCCTTCGAGACTGGCAGGGTCCGGCCTGATCACTCCCCCATCGCTCGGGCCTTCATTCTCTCTGCCGACAAGGGGCTTCACGACGGTGCCTGCCTGCACCTCATGGTCATACTGGCGGACGACATACTCTTTACTGCAGATATTCCATCGACCCAGCATTGCAAGGAGCGCGGCACCACAGTCGCGCGGCTCAGCAGGCGGCGCCTCATCTCTGATCTTCCTTGTCCATGTCGCGCGGAGCTGCATCCTGGGATAACCGTTGTGCAGGAAATCCATGTCAAGGTATGACACCGTTTTCCCCTGGAACATCACGTGAAACTTTCCGGAATCGGTAAACTCACCGAGTACGGTGGAGAGCACATTCATCTTCTCGGAGAGCGCGAGAAATCGATCAATCTTATCAGGGCTCACAGCCACGGTCATGCGCTCCTGCGCCTCGGAGAGCAATATTTCCCACGGATCGAGACCGTGATACTTGAGTGGGGCGCGCTCCAGGTGAAGTATGCAGCCGTTGGTATCTTCGGCCATCTCTCCCACGGAAGAGGAAAGCCCTCCGGCGCCATTATCGGTTATGGAATTATAGAGACCCTGGTCCCTCGCCAAAAGCAGAAAATCGGTCATCCGTTTTTGCGTGATCGGGTCGCCGATCTGCACAGCACTTGTCGGAGAGGCTTCTGAAAGCTCTTCGGAAGAAAAGGTTGCTCCGTGAATGCCGTCTTTTCCGATCCTTCCGCCTACCATCACGATAAGATCACCCTTTTGCGCCCGCTTCACGTAACTTGGCTCGCCATTTATCCGGGCAGGCATGATACCGCACGTCCCGCAATAGACAAGTGGCTTCCCCAGAAAATCCTTGTCAAAAACAAGGGAACCATTCACCGTCGGAATGCCGCTCTTGTTGCCTCCGTGCTCCACGCCTTCCCTCACGCCTTCCAGCACCCGTTTCGGGTGGAGCAGTCTCGGAGGGATCACGCCTTTGTAGTCAGGAGGAGCAAAGCAGAAGATGTCGATGTTGAAGAGGAGCCGGGCTCCCTTGCCCGATCCGAAGGGATCCCTGTTGACGCCGACAATGCCGGTTAGAGCCCCGCCGTAAGGGTCGAGCGCTGATGGAGTATTGTGTGTTTCGACCTTATAAGCCAGACTATACCTGTTATTAAACTTGATAATCCCCGCATTATCCTTGAAGACGGACAAGCAGAAGTCGCGCTTCCCGAGGGATTGGCGGATCTTGCTCGTCGATCCCACGACATAGGTCTTGAAGAGACTATCTATCACCTCGACACGACCGTCCTCGTTGTATTCAATGGCCGCGTTGAAGATCTTGTGTTTGCAGTGTTCGGACCAGGTCTGAGCAAGCGCTTCGATCTCCACATCCGTGGCCCCGGTCGCCCCGCCAAGCAGGCCTGCAGCCTTCCTTTCCGCCACTACCTCCGGCCTCGAGAAGTACTCCTTGATTGTGAGGAGCTCTTCTTTGGACAGTGCCCACGTGCGCTGCCTGTTGATGGCAAGGAATGCTTCCACATCCATGCCGATATCGAAGTATTCAACCTGCGGCTCGTGCCTGGTTGTTGCCTTCGGCACGTACGTACCCATGCCCTTCTCTCTCGTGTAATCAGCGATGGGCTTATAGACATATCGGTTGATGAGCGTATTCGCGAGCAGACCTTCGGTAATCTCTTTGACACCGGCCTCGTCGAGGGCGCCTTTAAAAAAATAGAGTCTCGACGTGTAGACTCCTTCCTCCTCTCCGAAGCGGAGGCCCGAGAGCGCCTCGATCACTTCTCTGGCCGTACGTCCCACGTTGTCCGTGACGCCCGGCTTGAACCCCACCTCAACGACCCAGTCGGCATCAAACATGGCAGCCTGATCCACGTACGCCTTCTGAAGAACGGGATCGATGAAAACGTCCGATACGAGGAGCTGAACGACGCTTTCCGCAAGGCAACTATCCACGGTGTAAACATCGACCACGTGGGCGTCCACACGCTTACCCAGATCGAGCTCGATCCTTTTCTTCAGCTTCTCCGCCGGTACGTCGCGCACGCCTTCTTTATATGCGATTTCAATCCTGATAGCCATTATGATAGAAACTCCTTTGCGCTTTGTATGCTCTCTCCCAGAACCGATTCACCGTGCGGCTCCAGCACGAAGATCGGATTGTCCACCTTTTTTATCAACTGTTTCAGGCTGCGGAAGGGAAATGTGCCGGTGCCTATGGGCAGATGCTCATCCGATTTCCCATGATTGTCGTGGAGATGAAACTCCCTGAGCCGGTCCGCGAGCGGGAGTAACCACTCTTCCACCGACACCCGTGAAAACAGGTTGAAATGGCCCGTATCGAAACAGAACCAGAGGTTCTTATCCTTGAAATAGCCGAAGAGCGTGACGAGGGTAGCCGGCTCGTCCTCAAAGATGTTTTCAAGCATGATGGGAAAACTTTTGTCCGCTTCCTTAAGCACTTCTGACCACGTTTCGATGCTGGTATCAAGCCAGAGCTGCTCGCTCCCCTGGAAACGCCATTTATCGAAACCGGGATGACAGACGGCGCCGAGCGCGGAGAGAAGCTGCGCCAGCTCTACAGCCTTTTTTAGCCTCTCCCTGGAAATGGCAACTATCTTTTTGTCAAAGCCGCCCGGTGAGAGATCCATAAACGGGGCGTGCACCGTGCAGCGCACACTGCGTTCCCTGAACTGCCGTCCCAGTTCCTTCACCTCGTGTGGATCCACGTCATCGATGATATTGTTACCGAAAAAGACTTCCACGCCCACGCCAAGGCGCACAAGCCTCTCCATATTCTCCTTGATCAAATGATACGGAGCATTGACGAGCAGCGGTATTTTCCCTGGCCCTGTCACAGTCTTAATTTACTCGACCGGAGCAGATAAATCAACCCAAAGATGGTTCCATTGGTTACATTAGTTGAATTGGTCTAATTGGTTTAATTCGTTACCGCAACCAATAAAACAAATGAAACCAATTAAACTAATGAAACTGAGCCGCTTCTTCGGTTGCAAATTATTGTTGCAGATTTTCTCCGATAATGTTTTATTTGTTTGACTCTGATTTTCAATAACTGCCTATTACCGAACATTCTTGAAATGCGAATGCATGAAACTCATCCAAATACTTAATACCAGAAGACTTAGCGAAATTTGCTACTGAAGAAGGAGAAGATTGCCATGAAAAATTTATTGGAAGGCATTGATGAAGTCCTGCTGATGGGCCCCGGCCCTTCCTGTGTGCCCCCCCAGGTCTATACGGCCCTGAGCCGCAAAACCCTGGGATATCTCGATTCCTACCTATTGAGCATCATGGACGACCTGAAAGAGATGCTCCGACAGATCATGAAGACCAGGAATGAGCTTACGATCACCTTATCGGGAACGGGTTCCGCCGGCATGGAAGCAGCCTTCGTGAATCTGGTGGAACCGGGTGACCGGGTCCTGATCCTGGTAAACGGCTTCTTTGGCGCGAGGATGCAGGAGGTGGCCAGCAGACTTGGCGCTAACGTCGATGTGCTGGAGTTCCCGTGGGGAACGCCGGTTGTGACGGACGCGGTGCAAAAAAAGATCAGGCAGGGATCCTATAAAATAGTCGGCATGATCCATGGCGAGACCTCGACGGGCGTGACGAATCCTATTGCTGATGTCGGCGCGCTCCTCAAGGGGAGCGACACCATTTATGTGGTGGACGCCGTCACCACTCTGGGTGGGATCGAGATGAGGATGGATGACTGGAACATCGATGCACTTTACAGCTGCACCCAGAAGTGCCTCTGCTGCCCTCCCGGACTCTCGCCCATTTCGTTTTCCGAGAAAGCGATGGCCAAGCTGACCGGGCGCAAAACGAAAGTGCCTAACTGGTACCTGGACCTTACGCTCATTGGCAACTATTGGGGTAAGAATCGGGTTTACCACCACACGACGCCCGCAAACATGGTGTACGGTCTGTACCAGGCTCTGTTTCTGATCCTTGAGGAAGGGCCGGAAAAGGTGTTTCAGCGCCACAGAGAAAACCAGCTGGCGCTGGTCAAGGGATTGGAAGAGTTAGGCATGAAAATGCTGGTGGAAGCCCCTTACCGCCTGCCCATGCTGAATGCCGTCTCCGTGCCTGAGGGGATAGACGAACTGTCTGTCCGACGGCGCTTGCGTAACGAATTCAAAATCGAGATTGGCGGCGGCTTGGGACTTCTCGCGGGAAAAGTCTGGCGCATCGGGTTAATGGGCTATACGTCAAGAAAGGAGAACGTTGCCAGCCTGCTCACGGCTCTGCGAAAGTGCTGAAATAGAACGCTGGTTTTATTGGTTAGAATTGGTTTTATTGGTTCGGCATTCGCTCGGTCGAATCCTCGCACGATTAACGCAATCCAACTCAGATAAAACTAATCAAACTCACGGGTCGTAACGGTACGTCGAGTCAGCCCATGAACTACCCTGCTTCTATCATTCGTCCGGCAAAGTCGGACAGCTTCTTCCGCCCCGTCACGATGGGAACAATCAAGAGCAGGACAGCAGTAATCAGGAACGCCAGGGAGATGGGCCGGGTCGACGAACGTGGAGAAGTCGCCATGGGACATGATCAGCGAGCGACGAAGGGATGTCTCCAGTTTTTGCCCAAGAACCAGGGCGAGGATCAGCGGTGCGCCGTCGTAACGATACTTCTTCATCAAGAATCCCAGGATACCGAAAAGGAGCATGATAATGACGTCAGAGACATTGTTGTCGAGACTGTACGCCCCGATCAGGCAGAAGAGCAGGATCAGGGGATAGAGGAGGTAATACGGAACCTTGAGCACCTTCACCCACAGAGGAATGAGAGGAAGGTTGAGCACAAGCAGCATCCCGTTCCCGATGTACATGCTGACGATGGTGCCCCAGAAGAGATCAGGGGCATCTTTTATCAGGAGAGGACCCGGGGTCAACCCGTGGATCATCAAGGCGCCGAGCAAGATGGCGGTGACAGGGTTTGCGGGTATCCCCAGAGTCAAAAGAGGAATAAAGGAACCGCCGGCGCCGGCGTTATTCGCCGATTCCGGGCCCGCCACCCCCTGGATGGCCCCCTTGCCGAACTCCTCCGGATGTTTTGCAATCTTCTTCTCTATAGCGTATGAGGCGAATGAGGCAATAACGGCCCCGCCGCCGGGGATGATACCGAGGAAGAAACCGAGGATCGAGCCCCGGATAATCGGCCATATGGATAGGCCCCAGTCCTTGAGGGAAGGGAAAAGGTTCTTCACCTTCGTCGTAAGGAGATCCCTTTTAATTTCAGTCTCCAGATTCAGGAGGACCTCGGAGATCCCGAAAAGACCCATGGCAACGGGCACAACGCCAACACCGTCCAGCAAGGCCGGGATGTCGAACGTAAACCGGTATTTCCCCGCGATGGTATCCATGCCCACGCCGGAGAGAATGAGGCCGATCCCTGCCATCATCAGGGACTTGATCATCGACCCGCTGCTCAAGTAGGTGAGGACGGTGATGCCGACGATCATGAGCGAAAAATATTCCGGGGGTCCGAAGGCGAGCGCTATATTCGCCAAAAATGGCCCCACGAAGGTAAGGGCAATAACGGAAAAGGTCCCGGCGATAAAAGAGCCAAAGGCCGAGATGCCCAGAGCCGGACCTGCTCTTCCTTTTCGCGCCATCTGATACCCGTCGATACAGGTGACCACCGAGGCAGCCTCCCCGGGGATATTGACCAGGATCGAGGTGGTGGAGCCCCCGTACATGGCTCCGTAAAATATGCCGGCCAGCATGATCGTTGCCGAAACAGGGGCGACATGGAAGGTTGTCGGCAGAAGCAGGGCAATCGCGGCAGCGGGCCCGAGGCCGGGCAAAACGCCGACCAGCGTGCCGATAAGCACTCCGAAGAAGCAGTACATCAGGTTGTAAGGCTGACACGCAACCTGGAACCCGTAACCAACATTGTGAAGAATCTCTATCATTTGTCTATCCCACCTCAAAATCTCAGAAATTCCAGAATCCCTTTCGGAAGCTGGGACTGCAAGGCCGTCTCGAAGACCAGATACGCAAACAGGGTGACCGCAGCGCTCACCAGGACCGCAAACCACCACTTCTTTTTCTCGATCACCGCTAAAAGGAACATGAAAAGGAGCAGGGTTACGATGAAAAAACCAAGATATTCCATGAGAACGGCATAAAGGAAGAGCGAGATCAGCACAAGGACAACCTTGGTCGCAGTCCGCCTTCCGGTCGGGGCTTCTTTCACCTCTTCCGCCGGCTGCGCCCTGAAAGACTGCAGAACGACGATGAGCGCCAGAATCGCGACGACAATGCCCGCCCAGAAGAAAAGGAAGCCGGGACCGGGTTGATACAGGTTGCCCAAACCCAGCCTGTACGATTCATAGATGATGAATAGGCAAAAAAGAAACCAGAAAGATCCGCTTACTCGATCGGATTTGCCCATCTACCCCGCCCTCACATTTTACTATTTGCGCAGGCCCATTTTCTTCGCGATTTCAAGGGCCCTCTTATACTCCTCCTCGGTGATCTTCCTCACTTCCGCAGGAGGCCTGTATTCACAAAGATTCCCGAGCGCATCAATCTTGGGTTTTGTCGCTTTGACCGCCTTTTCCACCGCAGGCACCAGGACCTTCTTCACATCTTCGGGAATGCCGGCCGGCGCATACATAGCGAACCAGCCACCGGGCAGGCTCTGCTTGTAGCCCAATTCGGTGATTGTCGGGACATCAGGATAGCCGGGCATTTTATTGGTGATTAAAAGGATCCTCATCTTCCCGCCTTCTACCTGGCCTTTCACCTTGGCCAGCGTGTCGCAGGTGGCTTCCACATGTCCTCCCAGAACAGCGGTAATGACCGATTCCCCGCCCTCAAAGGGTACATGGGTCAACTGAATGCCCGCGATGGACTGGAGCATCTCAAGCACAAAGTGCGGCTGAGACCCGAGACCCATCGTGCTGACGCGGATTTTCCCGGGATTCTTCTTCGCATAGTCAACAAATTCCTCGAAATGTTTTCCAGGGAGCATCCGATCTGACGGTGATGGTCTGAGGAAAGAAATAATGCATTCCCAGAGGCTCGGCATCCTTGATCGGATCGTAGTGCACAACCTCCGGGTTGGCGACAGGGGCATAGACCATGGCTGAAGCCGTGCCGTAGAGGAGAGTGTAGCCGTCCTTTTTCGACCTGAGGGCAGCGTCGGTACCCAGGACACCTCCGGCGCCGGGCTTGTTGTTCGGGATAATTTTTGCGCCCAGGATTTTCTCCAGCTCGCCGCCAGCGATCTGGCCCGTGATATCCATCTGGGCGCCCGCGACATTCGGAATGATGAGCTGGATGTTGTGATCGGGATACCCTGCGGCACACGACGCGGAAGGTGCAAGCATGCCAAGCCCCAGCACGCAAAGCATAGCAAGAAAACATAGATGTGTCGGTTTCATCATGTCCTACCTCTTTCCAATCTGTTTTGTATTTTTGACCCCTGACCCTTTTCATTCTTACGGCTTGCGCATGCCTATCCTGATTGCAATTTCTACCGCTTTCTTGTATTCCTCCTCCGTCATCTTCCTCTGCTCAGAAGGAGACCTGTATTCGCAGATACTTCCGAGCGCATCAATCTTTGGTTTTGTAATTCTTACTGCCTTTTCCACGGCCGGTACCAGAAGGTTCTTCACCTCTTCCGGGATGCCCACCGGGGCATACATTCCGAACCAGCCACCGAACAGGGGCTGCTTGTAACCCAGTTCTGTGATCGTAGGAACATCCGGATAGCCGGGCATTTTTCTCGTGATCAAGAGAATCCTCATCTTTCCCGCGTCTACGTGTGGTTTCACCTTGGCCAACGTATCGCAGGTAGCCTCCACATGGCCTCCTAACACGGCGGTAATGACCGATTCTCCCCCCTCAAAAGGCACATGGGTCCACCTGATGTCTGTGATGGACTGAATCGTCTCCACTATGAGGTGAGGACCGGTCCCGACACCCGTTGTGCTCACACGGATTTTGCCCGGATTCTTCTTCGCATAATCGACAAGTTCAGGAAACGTTTTCCAGGGGGCGTCCGACCTGACCGTAATGGTCTGAGGAAAAAAATAGTGCAGCCCTAAAGGCTCTGCATCCCTGATCGGATCATAGTGCACAATCTCCGGGGTGCAGGCAGGAGCGGTGACAAACGCTGCGTTGCTGCCATAGAGCAGGGTGTAGCCGTCCTTCTTCGCCCTGATAGCGGCCTCAGTACCGAGAACAGTCCCTGCGCCGGGCTTGTTGTTCGGGATAATCTTCGCGCCCAGGATTTTCTCCAGCTCGGCCGCCAGCAGCCTGGCCGTGATATCCATCTGGGCGCCCGCGACGTTCGGGATGATAAGCTGGATGTTGCGGTCGGGATAGCCTGCGGCAAAAGATGCGGAGGGTGCGAGTGAGCCGAGCCCTAGCATGATCAGCATTGCAAAAAGGAATAGATGTCTCACTCTCATGTAGCCGACCTCGCTCCTTTCATCCAGCTACTTGCGAAGGCCTATTCTGACGGCGATCTCATACATCTGCTTATATTCGTCGTCCCTTAATTTTTTGGTTTCAGCGGGAGACTTGTATTCGCAAATACTTCCGAGTGCGTCAATCCTTGGTCTCGTAGCCTTCACTGCCTTCTCGACCGCGGGCACCAGGACCTTTCGCGCCTCTTCGGGAATGCCTGCCGGGGCCCAGACCGCGAACCAGGTGGCAGGTATACCCTGTTTGTAACCCAATTCCTTTAGCGTCGGTATTTGAGGTTGATCAGGCTTCTTGGGATCGATCAGGAGAATCCTCATTCGTCCAGCTTCCACGTGGGGTTTCAGTTTTCCGTACCCATCCAGGGTCGCCTCGACGTGGCCCCCCAGAACCGCGGTGATGACCGATTCCCCGCCCTCAAACGGCACGTGGGTCAATTGAATGCCCGTGATCGACTGAAGCATCTCTATCGCGAAGTGGGTAGAAGAACCGACGCCGATGGAAGTGATGCGGATCTTCCCGGGGTTTTTCTTCGCATAATCAACGAACTCCTTAAAGTTTTTCCACGGGGCATCTGCTCTGACTCCGACCACCGTCGGGAAAAAGTAATGAAACCCCAGAGGCTCCACATCCTTGGCCGGGTCGTAGTGGACAACGTCCGGGTTGGCTATGGGAGCGTAAACGAAAGGCGAAGCGCCGCCATAGAAAAGCGTATAACCATCCTTCTTTGCTCTGATAGCCGTCTCAGCGCCCAGGACGGTCCCGGCGCCGGGCTTGTTGTTCGGGATAATTTTCGCACCACCGAGGTTTTTTTCCAGCTCTTCCACAAGCATCCTGGCCGTGATGTCCCCGGTAGCGCCCGCCACATAAGGAATGATAAGCTGAATGTTGTGATCAGGGTACCCTGCAGCAAAAGAGACTGAGGGTGCCAGTGCAAATAGTCCCAGCATCAACAGTGCGGCAAAAAAGAATCTCACCTTCATGATACTCTACCTCCGGTATTATTGTTAAAAGCAGTTTGTTTGTCTTTTCACAATCATACCATATAGGGCTCCATAATTCACGTCGTAACTGCTCAATACCCTCTCTCCTTCTGCACCACGTTGAGGAGCGGCTCACCCGCCAGGTAGCGCCGAAGGTTCTCGGCAAAGAGGGTCATGGCGCGCGCAAGATAATGGGGGCTGAAGCCCGCAACATGGGGACAGGCAATCACATTGGGGAGCTTCCAGAAGGGACTGGTCGGAGGAAGCGGCTCCTCCGAGTAAACATCGAGCCCTGCGCCCCTGATCTTCCCTGCTTTGAGCACCTCGATGAGTGCCGGCTCATCAACAACGTTACCCCGCGCCACGTTGATCAATACTGCCGTGGGCTTCATGACAGCGAGTGTATCGGCATTGATCAATCCGTGAGTCTGGGGGGTGTAGGGCACGCAAAGTACCACATAGTCGCTCTCTTTCAGGAGTGATTTGATGTCGGAGGGGTCATACAAATGGTCAGGCACCGCCATGCCGGATCCCGGGAGCCTCCATGGGGGCTCAACGGTGAGCACTTCCGGGCGGTCAGCGGCGAGCACACGCATACCGAACGCGCGGCAGATCGTCCCCACCTGGCGACCGATGACACCGTATCCTATGATACCCACGGTCGAATCCCGCAGCTCATACGGCTCGAAGGTAGTGAAGCGGTCTGCCGGCCACGCCGCCTTCTGCTGGTTCTCAAATATCAGCCGAAGTTTCCGGGCGAACGCCAGCATCAACGCCACGGCGAGCTCAGCCACATGGACGTGGATGCCGCTCGTGGTGGTAAAAATGTACGGAAGCGTGAACGGGAGCTGACCCCATCGATCCACCCCCGCGTAGTAGCCCTGGATCCAGCGAAGGCTGGGAGCCCCACCTTCGGGAGGAAGGGGGTCGGTCGTGAAGAGCACCTCCACATCGCGCCAGATACCCGCGCCAAGCTTCTCCGCTTCCTTGTCCGTGTGTGCCTCAATTACGAGCCGCGGTGATACCTGACGGAGCATGGCGAGAAGCTTCTCCTCCATCGCTTCCCGGGTAAAGATAAGTACTTTTACTTGATTCATGAGCTCTCTCCTTCATCTCAAGTAGTGCAGACAGCAGGGGTGACCTTCTCCCGGTCACCCCTGGCACGCTGCGAGGCTATACGGAAAAAATCTTCTGAGGAACCTTGTGGAGACACGGGCTGGCCCCGCTCTCCGTAATCAGGTAGTTGTCACAGACCCATACCCAGAGGCGATCGGAACCTATGGTAGGGTGTACAGTGATATTCATGTTCGCTTTCAGTTTCATGGGTTCATCATCCCGGATCGCGGGCCTTTCAACCAGGTCACACCCTTGGCCGTGGGCATAGAGGCGCGTTTCAGGAAGCATGCCGTGTTTGACCAGGAATTCGTTGTTCGCATCCCAGATGTCTTTGGGATTTGCCCCGGGCTTGAGAAGCTTCAAGGTAACCTGCTGCGCCTCCCTGCAGAGCTCGTAGGCATCGGAAAGCTCTGAAGGCACCTTTCCCGTGAAGAAGATCCGCCCCAATTCCGCGTACATACCGCCCGGGCCATTCACCTCGATCATGAGCGTAAAGGATTCGTTTTCTTTCAGTGTCCGTCCCTGGAAATGGCGCTTCTGCATGGGGGTGGGCTTCCCCAGCGGCCCCGAGCCGGCAATGACGAGCTGCTCTTCGCTGCCGAGCAGAGTCACCTTATGGACGACGTCGGCGACGATCTCAAAGTCCTTTCTCCCGGGCTTGATGATCGTCTTCGCCCACTCCATCGCCTCATCCTGGAGAGCACAGGTCTTCTTGATCAGCCCGATCTCCTCAGCGCTCTTTACTGCCTTTATCTCGTCAACAAGGTCTGTTGCGTCGACAAAGGTTGCCCCCGGCATGCCCTTGACAAGATGCTCATAAAACGCGATCGATATCCTGCCCTTGCCCGCGATGCCGATTCTGCTCTTCTTCTTGTTTTTCAATGTCTGCACGGTCAGCTCGGCATCGTACGTGTTGCTGTAATTGAGGCTCGGGAAATAAGGGGCCGTAAGTCTGTTATTCACGCCTCTCATAGTCCAGGCAGGGGGACCGAGGTCTCCCGGCGGCTTACCGCCGCACGTAATCGTTGTCATCAGGTCATCCACGAAAAAAATGACGGTCATCGGGTAGCCATTCCTGGCGGGGATATCGGTGAACCACTTGACATAGCCGCCAAGCCACTCGTTTGTATCCTGCATCACTAAAGCGTCAATCTTCTCCTCTTTCATCCGCGTCCGCACCGCATTCCACCGGCGCTCCAGCTCCTGGTCGGAGACCGCGAGGGTTACCACCTCTTTCTGTTCCGGGGTCATATCTGTGTCCTCCTTCCTACCGTAATTGACTAAAATACCACATGTTGGTCCCTGACGAAAGTGGCACGTCCGGACCTTTGTGCATCTCGACCATGCGGGCCTCTGATCCTGTAGGAATGCTCATCCGCTCAACTATTTCCGTAAGCCCATGCTTTTTGCAACCTCAAGGGCGACCTTATATTCCTCATCCGTCATCTTCTTCAGCTCCGCCGGGGATTTGTACTCAGTGATGCTTCCCATTCTATCAACCCTGGGCTTTGTGATCTTTACCGCTTTTTCGATGGCAGGAATCAGGATCTTCCTTGCCTCTTCGGGGATTCCGGACTGGGGCATAAAGGGCGAACCAGGTCGCAAAGAGTCTCTGTTTATAGCCCAATTCGGTGATCGTCGGGAATTCTGGATAAGCGGCCATCTTATTCGTGATCAGGAGAACCCTCATCTTTCCCGCATCCATATGGGGTTTCACCTTGGCCAGCCCGTCGCAGGTGACTTCCACATGGCCCCCCAAAAGCGCGGTCATGACGGATTCTCCCCCTTCAAAAGGCACGTGGGTGAACTGCGCTCCTGTGATACCCTGTATCATTTCCAGCATGAAGTGAGGGGTGGATCCCACACCGATTGTGCTGACACGGAGCTTGCGGGGATTATGTTTCGCGTAGTCGATCAATTCGGGAAAGGTTTTCCAGGGAGCATCCGATCTGACCGCAATCGTCTGAGGAAAATAATAATGAAACCCCAACGGCTCAAGGTCTTTGAACGGGTCGTAGTGAACGATCTCCGGATTGGAAACAGGCGCGTAAACCAGGGCTGATGCACCCACATAGAGCAAGGTATAGCCATCCTTCTTTGCCCTGACCGCTGCAACAGTGCCGAGGACGGCCGAGGCCCCGGGCTTGTTGTTCGGAATGATCTTTGTTCCGAGAATTTTCTCCAGTTCCTCCGACAACATTCTGGCTGTGATATCCCCGGTAGCGCCCGGCACGTAAGGAATGATGAGCTGGATGTTGTGATCCGGATACCCTGCGGCAGGGAGACGGATGGCGTAAAAGTGGCAAGCACCAGCACTGTCAGAACAGCAAGAAAGAAAATGGATCTCGCCTTCATGATCTCTTACCTCCCTTTTTTTAATGACGTAAGGAGTTCATTCAGTGCTCCCGCGGACTCGATGAGTAAAGCCTCTCCTCGTTTGATCTGCTCTCTGATTGCGTTGGCGGACGCTTCCAAGCTTTTTCTTTCACCAGGATCCAGGTCAAATTCTATGATTTCCTTCACCCCCGTGGGGCCCATTCTGACGGGTACACCCAGGCTTACGTCACGTAATCCGTACTCGCCTTCAAGGGGAGTGGAGCACGCCCATATCCGTCCATCGCCTGAAGCCTTGCTCGCAATGATGTCACCGATCGATTCAGCGGTTGCCCATCCGGCGGTTCGGCCGGACTGCAGTTGATTCCATTGGGATAAAAAACCGACGATTCTCTTTCTTACCTCTCCCTTCTGCTCGGCATCCAGAGAAACTTTTTCTCCACGGATATAGACACGGCTCAGCACGTGCACCTGGGTGTCTCCATGTTCCCCCAACACAAAGGCCTCAACATCCGTGGCCGGAACGGACATGACCTTCCCGATAGACCATCGCAGGCGCGAGGTGTCGTTTCGATTAATGCCGATCACCTTTTCGCGAGGGATTGAAAAGATCCGATGGATCAGATGCACGAGCGCATCTACCGGCGTTGTTACGATTATCCAGAAGGCGGATGGGGACTCTGCGCTGAGAGGTCCCACCAGATCCATCACCGGCCTCAGATTTTGCTCCAGATTCATTGCTCGCGAGGCGGTAGGAGGACGACCCCAGACGCCGATTGCCACGATAATCACATCCGAGCCGGTGGTGTCCTTTATTTCCCCCGCGCGCACCTGAGTTTTTGTCCGGTGGACCACTGCCTGTTCAATATCGAGGGCGTGAGCTTCGGCCACATTGCGGCGGGAATCGACCAGGACAATTTCAGACACGAATCCATCCTGTGCCAGCCGGTATGCTGCGCACGAACCAACGCAGCCGGCGCCTCCAACTATAGTGATCTTCATTGCGCGTTCTCCCTTTCCGTTTATTTCCGTAGCGTGCCTTTTATACGGAAAAGATCTGCTGCGGCGTCTTATGGAGACGTTCGCTCGGCCCATCTTTCGTGATCAGCCAGTTGTCCCATATCGAAACCCAGATCTTACCGTTGGTGACCGTCGGGTGGACCGTGATATTCATATTGGCGGCGAGCTTCATCGGCTCGTCGTCCCGGATCGCAGGCCGCTCGACGAGGTCATAACCTTGACCGTGCGCGTAGAGCCTCGATTCCGGCAGCTGTCCCTTGCCCTTCAGGAACTCGTTGTAAGCGTTCCAGATGTCGGCAGGGTTCGCACCCGGTTTCAGCATCTTAACGGTATAGGCCTGCGCCTCTTTGCAGAGCTCGTGCGCATCGTAAAGCTCGGCAGGCACCTTGTCGCCTACGAAGAAACAACGACCGGCCTCTCCATACATGCCGCCCGGGCCGTTCACCTCGATCATCAGGGTGAACTGATCACCCTCTCGCACCGTGCGGTTCTGGTAATGGCGTTTGGACGGAGGGTTGGGTATGCCGAAAGGGGCTGAGCCGCCGAGCACGAGCTGCTCTTCGCTGCCTAAGTACGTGACCTTCTGGATAACGTCGGCGATGATCTCGAAATCCTTTCTGCCCGCTTTTATTATGGTCCGCGCATACGCCATGGCCTCATCCTGGAGCGCCGTCGTCCGTTTCAGAAAGCCGATCTCTTCCTCGCTCTTGATCGCCTTGATCTCATCCACCAGGTCCGTTGCATCCACGAATCGCGTGTTTGGAAGATTCTTCCGCAAGTACTCCACGAGCATCCCGCCCATGGTCGCCGTATTGACGAGGCCGATTGTGCCGTCCTTCCAGGGCTGCAACGCCTGGACAGCCAGCTCCGCGTCATACCGGTTGCTGTAATGCATACTCGGGAAAATAGGGTGCGGAGAGCCTGTTCTTCACGCCCCGCAGCATCCAGGCAGGTGGACCGAAATCGAACGGGGGCCTGCCGCCGGACGTGATCGTTGTCATCTCCTCCCTGAGCGGAAAGATCACCGTCACGGGGTAACCGTTCCGCGCGGGGAATTCCGCAAACCACTGGACGTACCCGCCCAGCCACTGGTTCGAGTTCTGCATTACCAGCGCGTCGATTTTCTCAGCCTCCATGCGTGCCCGGACGGCCTTCCATCGTCTCTGGAGCTCCTGATCAGAGGCGGCCAGAGTCAGCGTCTCTTTCGGATCGTGTGCCATAGATATTCTCCTTTCCTTAGTAGTCTCGGATGATTTCATTTCAGGTGCCGACGGTAAGCAGCTCATCAGTCACCGGATTGAGCCGTTCATATCCATCGTCAGTCACCAGGTATGTCTCTCCCCAGAAAAAAGTGTTCTTGCCGTCGGGCGTGCCGACCGTGGGGTGGATGATAACAGCCGTCCCCGGCTCAAGCACCCGCGTGTTTTGCGAAGACACGCGTCCCTCGATCAGGTCCACACCGCAGACATGGCCTGTCGGGGGCCTGAAGAGATATCCGCAATCTTTCACATACGCATCCATGGCCAGCACAACATCCCTGATCGTCTTCCCGGGTTTAAAGACCTCCAAGCCTTTCTTGATCGCATCGCGGCAGACCCGGTAGAGTTTTTCGAGCTCGCCATTCGGCGTGCTCACGTTCACCGTGCGGACGATCTGCGTCCAGTACCCTTCCACCCGTGGCGTGATCTCCATCACCACGCTGTCACCCGCTTCCACGCGGCGTTGCGAAGGTGAATAAGGGAGGGGAAGGCCGTTCCGTTCGCCGGGGACATACTTACCCGAGCCGACAAGGGTAAAATGCTGCTCTGCACCCCGGACGCGCCCATACTCTTCGATGGCCGCGGCGATCTCGTATTCGGAAACGCCCGGCTTGATCATCTTGACTGCGGCGTCGAATTCGCCGGCGCCAATCAGGCCGCATTTTCGGAAGAGCTCCGCTTCCTCGGGGGCATGGTGAATCCGGATGTCGAAAATATCCGGATGTGTCTCAACCCACTCGATCCCGGAAAGCTCCTTCTTGAGATAGTTATGCCAGGGTACGGAAAGCATCGCGAAGCTGACGCCGACCTTGCCCGCCAGGATATTCCGTTCTTTGAGCAGCCCGACCGTGTCGGCCAGCAGATCGTCGCTTACGCGGCAATCCCGTACGGAAGACCTGCGGGACGCTGCCTGCTGCTGGATGGCGGTTCCCATAAAGAGCACAGGCTCCGCCTGTGGAAAAAGCACCGCCACCTGCTGACCCGCGATGATCCGGTTATCTACGTAGTACCGAAAATCGCCGAGATATTCGCTGCCCACGTTCGTATCACCGATCAGGATGAGGGCCTTGAGTCCCTTAGCCTCCATCACCCGGTGTATCGCCTTATCTCTTCTTGTCCGTTCCGCGCCGCTAAACGCCATTTTTCGTGCCTCCTTATTATCAGCCGTTCTATGATTGGGGCTCGCCGTCTGCTCGCTCGATAGATTTCAACGGGCTTGCCCTGAATGGAGAGCGACTTATGATCCGGTGAAATTTATCATACCATAAGTCAACGTGTCAAGCTCTTGATTGATTCCCTTAAGAACCTGTGAACAAATCGCCGCAGGGTGGGCCGTTCACTGCTATTCCTCCCGCTCGTACTCGCGCCGATCGACACGTGGCGTTAGCGCTCAGACAATTCGGTTCGCCTCCTCGAGCAGATTTCAGCCGAGAAGGAGTTCTCGAGAGCTCGCAACATCGCGGAGGGTCGGTAGGGCCTATATCTACACGCTGAAAGGCAAAGACGAGCGTGTGCCTGCAGCATCTCATTCATGCCGCAGAGAATAGAGGCCGGGAGGACCTTCTCGGAGCGAACATCGTCGGAAGTCTGGGGACCCGTGAACGGAGCCGAGCGGGCGCAAGCGAAGCGACTGCCCCCGAGGCATAGCAATACCCAAGCACCGCTTTGCAAGCTGCCACGTCGCGGGTGCAAGATTTCGCAAAGAGCATCGAGCGAGGCGGAATGTCCAACGGGTCAGACCGGGAGCGCCAGAGAGCGGAGAAAACGGTGCGATCCGGTCCGCCCAATGTTCAATTACGCGTCGAAAATCTTGCCCGGATTCAATATTCCTTTGGGATCGAACGTCTTTTTGATGCCTCTCAAAAGGTCGATCTGCCTTTCGGTATAATCCATTTTTAGATATTTTTTTCTGGTGAGGCCGATGCCGTGCTCGGCCGTGATCTTTCCGCCCATCCCAAGGGTCTTCTCGTAGAGAAGTTTGCTGGCTTTGGGAAGTGTTCGATCCCATTCCTCTTTGTCCATGTCATCCTTTTTGAAGTAGAGAACGTGGACGTTCCCGTCTCCCGCATGTCCCACGCACAGCGGGTCCAGGCGAAATTGTTCGGCTATTTCCTCGGCACCTTTGACCAGGTCCGCAACGCAGCACCGCGGCGCCACCACATCCATCGTCTCATAGATCACGCCCATCTTGTTGGCCGCCTCGAAAATGCATTTCCTCGCTTCCCACAATCTGTTCTGCGCTTCCGGTTCTTTTGCAACCAGAAGATCCCAGGCGCCGTATTTCTCGAAAATCTGTTCCACCATGTCCATGGAGTGCTCGAAATCCTCCTGCCGATTCCCGTCAAGCTGGACCAGAAGATGGGCTGCGGCAGTGTTGAAGACGACCTTTTTATTCAGGTATCTCTCGGCCAGCCGAATCGCAGGATTATCCATGAATTCGATGGCCGTGGGGACGATCTTCTCCCCGATGATGGCGGAAACCGCTTCTGCTGCGGGCCCCAGAGCGTTGAAGGGCGCAAGCAGATCTACCTTCATCTTCGGCTTCGGAATCAGCCGGAGAATGATCCTGGTGACAACGGCCAGGGTGCCCTCCGAACCGACCAGGAGCTGGCAAGGTTATACCCGGTAACATCTTTCACCACCTTCCCGCCGATGGTCATCATCTCTCCGCGGGCAAAACCGCCTCCAGCCCGCAGACATAATCTTTGGTGGTTCCGTAACGGACGGCGCGGGGCCCGCCTGATCCCTCCGCAACGTTTCCGCCGATGCTGCAGCTGTCCTTGCTGGCCGGGTCCGGCGGGTAAAAGCACCCCTGCTCCTCAACGAGCCGGTGAAGCTCTGCCGTGATGATGCCCGGTTCGGTCACCGCCATCAGGTTCTCCTGATCGATTTCGAGAAGCTGGTCCATCCGCTCCATGGAAAGTACAATCCCCCCATTAATGGGAACAGACCCTCCGCTTAAGGAAGTGCCCAGGCCCCGGGGGGTAACGGGTATCGAATATTCATTTGCCAGGCGCAAGACCCTGGAAACCTCATCGGCAGAACGGACCCGCACTGCCGCATCAGGCCATGCCTGCAGCCCTATGGTTTCATCCTTGCTGTATTTTTCGAGCATGTCGTCAGTTTTCAGGACATGATTCTCGCCGACGATATCCTCCAGCTTTTTGATCACGTCTTGCTGCAATCCCTTTCTCATGCTTCTTTTCCTTTCTATTTTCCGTTGCCGTGGAATCAGTCTACGTTCTGAATGGGCCTCCACGCCTTACTTCGTCCAATTGTATGGGGCAACCGACCCTGATGTCAAGCAACAGGTTTGGGACCGCGCCGGCATCATGCCGTTTCTTCCTGTCCCTCGTCAGGGAATATCTTTTTGGGATTGAGCAGGCCCTTAGGATCAAAGGCCTGTTTGATGCGTTTCATGAGGGCTATTTCCGTCGGGCCCATCTGGATGGACATGTAGTTCTTTGCCGTAAGCCCCACCCCGTGCTCACCCGTCAGTTTTCCGCCCATCTTTATAGTTCTTCTGTATATCTCCCCCAACAGCTCGTAGGCCTCCTCCGTCTCCGCAAAATTCCTCTTCCTGTACTGGATCGTCACGTGGAGATTGCCATCCCCTGAATGACCGTACGTCGCTATGTTCACCTTCTTACCTACCCCGCTCTCCTGTATTGACCGGGCGAGCAAGGGAAGCTGGTAGCGGGGCACCACCACGTCCGCCTCCAGATGGTCCTTCCCCAGGGCTTTTAGAGCGGGGAGGGTTTCTCTCCGTATCCGCCACAGGCGATCCGCCTCCTCATCACTTCCGGCCAGTTTCGACTCGATCACGCCCTTCGCCTTACCGGCCGTCTCCATCACCAGCCTGACCTCTTCGTCCACGGCGGACTGATTGCTCCCGTCCACTTCTATCAAGGACCATCGCGGCCGCATCCCTCCGCAAATCGGCCGACAGGTAATCGGCGACGCATTTGATGCTCGTGTTGTCCATGAATTCGATGGCGCAGGGGATGATGCCGCTGCCGAAGACCGAAACCACCAGGTCTGCCGCCGCGACAAGGTCATCCAGGTAGAAGATACACGTCCGGCGAAGGACCGGTTTCGGGAGTAGCTTTGCAATGATCTTTGTCACGACGGCAAGGGTACCCTCGGAGCCGATGAGAAGGGCGACAAGATCATATCCCGTGACATTTTTCACCGTTCTGCCGCCCACGTTGATTACGTCGCCATTCGGCAGGACGGCCTCCAGTCCTATGATGTAGTCCCTGGTGACACCGTACTTCACTGCCCTCGTGTAGCCCGCATTCTCCGCCACGTTGCCGCCCAACGTGCTCTCTATCGTGCTCGATGGGTCCGGAGGGAAGAAGAGATTGTACTTTTTCAGCGTCTCCTGCAGGTCTGCCGAGACGACACCCGGCTCGACGACGACCTGCATGTTCTTCTCATCGATCTCCAGTATCTTGTTCATCCTGAGCAGGGAGAGGATCACTCCCCCCTCGACAGGCAGGGCGCCGCCCGAGAGGCCTGTTCTGCCTCCCTGCGGGGTCAGAGGTATGTCATTGTCGTAGGCCAGTTTCATGATCTTCGATACTTCTTCCGTCGAGTACGGCAGAAATACGACGTCGGGCATGAACCGCATCTCCGTGGCGTCGTAGCAGTAATGAGACATTCCTTCCTTGTCCGTGACTATCTGCTCCTCCTTCGAGGAATTTCCGGCATTGCGCGATGAGCTGCTCTATCTTTTCTTTCATGGTCTACCCTTCCGGACGAACCTCAGTTTCTCTGTTTCAAACTGCTATGCTTGACTCCTACTCCCTACTGCCCACTGCCTGCTGTTACTTCTTTCAGCTTCAGGATTACCATCGGACCGTCCGGCACGACAGCCCAACGCGCATTCTCTCCGTGCTTCTCAAGCAGGGCGCGGATACATCCTTCGATAGAGTCCACGGGACGCAGGTGATAGCGCCTCAGCTCTTCGGAAGAAAAACCTTCCGTGTAGATCCAGACATCCTTCTCCATCAGAACCTGATACATTTCCTGAGCGCACCACTGGTCCGGAATAAAAAATTCCTTCTGCAGGATCCGGCAGACAAAGGAGCTGGGGGAATCGACCATTTCAAGGACTTCCTTGTATTCCGGACTGCCCGCGCCCTCGGCGCAGCGGGTGGCGATAAGGATGTCCCCTTTCGGCTTCACAACCGTGGCGGCGCCGGTCATGCCCTTGACGCTCTGATAAAGATTGCAGTCGAGAGGCGCGCCGGAATTGGTGGTAACGATGAAATCAAGGGGTGCATCGAGCTCGCGCACGCAATGTTTGGCAAGAAACGCACAGCCCTCCAGATGGGCTTTTACCGGATGGCCCGAGAAAATTCCGGTAATCTCCCTTTTCTTGTTGAGCGTCACATTCACCACAAAATCGGCCCCTGCCTTTTCCATGACCCGGAGGCCCGCCTCATGGAAAAGATTCCCTTCCAGCTGCCCATATTCGGTCATCGGATGCGCGATCATTTCAGGACCATGCATGAACTGGAGGGTCTCGACGGAAGAGATACCCGGCAGAATCGATTTTCGTCCCCCGGAATAGCCGGCCCACATGTGAGGCTCGATGAAGCCTGTCAGGATTTTCAGATCGGCCTCAACATAAAGCCGATTCACCAGAGCAGGGACCTCTCCGGCAATCTTGCCCACCTCCACCATATCTTCACTTTTCTTCGAAAGGTGGTCCACGATCCTGTAGGCGCCCGCAATCTCCGGTCCCACAAGCCGGACACGTTCCTCCTCGGTAGAGGGCCGGTGTATGCCCGTGGCAATAAGGATGGTGACAGCGGAACGTGGTATTCCGGCGGTTTCGATGGTCTCAAGGATGGGAGGAAGGATCAGTCGATTGGGAGCGGGTCGCGTGCTGTCGCTGATCACGATACAGGCGTTCTTCCTTCCCCTGCTTATGTCGCTAAGAGGTTTCGATTGGATAGGCCGTGCGGAGACTTTCAGCAATGGCGCCTAAAGGATTCTGGACAGGCTCGGGCTCCGATGGCTCAAGAACGCCCACAAAACCGGGTGTAGCCTCAATCTCTATCGGGACGCCTTCCGTAGAATATTTTAACGTCACTTTCACTGGGCACCCTCTCTCACCTTGGCTGACAGAAAAAGGCTAAGGGCTCAAGGCACCTGTAAAACGGTCACACGTATAGGGAGTCTTTCCCTTCGCCGTTAGCCGTTTGCCTTGAGCCCTTACCATGAGCCTGTCGTCTCTCCATTGCCTGCCTACTTCGGCGGTGGTACCGGGATCATGCCCGGGAAGACGTAGGCCTGGAGCATGACGATCACGCCGATGACCGCTGCCAGCGCGATGGAGTGCCAGAAGACCTTGCGGAAGATCGGGCCAAGCGCGTGGGAACGCTCGTGCGGATCATCATAGCAGGCGGCACAGGCAACCATGATCGACTGGGCATCGATCATCTTCCCCATGACGCCGCCTGTCGAGTTGGTGGCCACGATCAGGATTTCATTCAAATGTAACTGCTGAGCCGTAATCCGCTGCAGGCTGCCGAAGAGAGCATTGGAAGCCGTGTCAGAGCCCGTGAGGAAGACACCCAGCCATCCCAGGTAGGCAGCGAAGAACGGATAGAGTGCGCCCGCGCTGGTGAAGGCCAGACCGAGGACCGCATCCGTGCCGCAGTAGCGCGTCAGGGCACCAAGTCCGAGCACCTGCCCGATGACCAGGACAGGGGTCTTCATGCGCCGCAAGGTGCGTATAGTCGCTTCGCCCCATTGGCGGGCGTTCAGCTTCAGTACGAGGCCCGTCAGGAGCGCAGCAACAAAGACGCCGGTTCCCGCGGCAGAGAGCCAGTTGATAGCAAACCTGGCGCCTTCGGGTTTAGCGTTCAGCGGGGCAACAGGGGGGACGCGCTGCACCAGGTTATGGAGGGCCGGCATGTCCCAGGTCGGTAAAGAGAGGGTTCCGCCAAAGGCCGAGCCGAGCAAGGTCGTCTTGATCTTGATGGCCGCAAAGAGGTCGTTCAGGTAGGCCTTCCAGGCCGGCATGCCCCAGAGGGCGCAGCAGCAGATCAGGATCGCCCAGGGAACCCAGGCGTACGCCGTCTGTCCCACGCTGTAGGGGTACTTCCATTCTTCCATTTTGATCGGCACTTCCACTGCTCCACCAGCCGCGGCACGCTCCGACTTCAGCAGGAAGCGTGATTTCGGGTGCCAGACAAAGCGCAGGAAGAGGGCCGTGCAGATTACGGAGAAGACACCGGAGACCACATCGGTCATCAGGTGAAAGGCGTTCGTTTGTGACGCAAAAAACTGCATAAGGGCGAAGGAGAGCCCGGAACAGAGCGTTGCGGGCCACACCTCCCAGGCGTCTCTCCATTTTCCCCCCTGCATAAATACAAAGGTGGTAACCAGCCAGAAGGGGACTATGACCGAGACGAAGGGGAGTTGGCGGCCGGCCATCTGGGAGAGTGTGAGTTGATCAAGCCCACTGACCGCAGCTAGCGTCACGATGGGGGTGCCAATGGCGCCATAGGCCACGGGAGCGGTGTTGGCCAACAGGTTCAGCACGGCTGCGTCGAAGGGCGAGAAGCCGAGGCCGACCATGATCGCGCCGGCTATGGCCACAGGAGTCCCGAAGCCCGAGGTGCCCTCGATGATAGCCCCGAAGGAGAAGGCGATCAATAGCACCTGCAGGCGCCGGTCGAAAGAGATGTGGATGATCGACTCCTTGACGATCTCAAACTTGCCCGTGGTGACTGTCATCGTGTAGAGGTACATGGCCGCGAGCACGATCCAGATGATCCCCAGAAAGCCTGAAAGTGAACCGTATGCAAAGGCCGAAAACGCCGACTTGAAGGGCATACCGAAGACCAGGCAAGAGACGAGGAAGGCGGCCAGAACGCCGAAGAAGGCCGCGTAGGGTGCGCTGATGCCGAGGTGGCGGTGGCCCTGCTTGTCCCTGTGCGGGTGCAGGGCGATAAAGTACAAGAGGGCCAGAATCGGGATCGCTGCTATGAGGGTGGAAAGGAAAACGTTGCCTGCAGGATTGTAATTCTGATGGTACATCTCTGCGGCAAATCCGTCAGTGGCCCGCAGGAAGCCAACAGCAAAAAAGGTTAACCCTGATAACACCATAGAAATCCGCCTCATTTCTCCTCCTCCTTAATATGGCATAAAGCCGATTTCGATTCGCACACTCTTCCTATTCTTCTCCAAAGTGCTTTAACCTGTCAACTGAAATCTTTTGCCCTCCTCAAAGACAAAGTATTTGACAAGTCTAAAATAATCGTTACAATAGTCAGTGCATCAGCAACATCAAAGTCCCGAAGGGAGGTGCTCAATCCTTTCGTGGGAACGTCCATAGAAACGAAGAAAACGATAATTCTTACTTCTTCCGGCGGAAGAGGCCGGGAAGAAGAGTCAGCATCGAGGAGGTAAGCATGGCTCGATTGTACGAGTACCAGGGAAAACAGATACTCAAGGAAGCAAAGGTGGCCATTCCCAAGGGTGAGGTTGCCACCACCCCTCAAGAGGCCGCCAAGATCGCAGAAAAGATAGGGAAGCCGGTTGCGGTCAAAGTCCAGATCTGGGCAGGGGGAAGAGGAAAAGCGGGAGGCATTAAATTTGCCGAACATCCCCTGGACGCACAATCGGTTGCCGAAAGCCTCCTGGGATCGGAAATAAAGGCGCTGAAAGTAGAAAAGGTGCTGGTGGAAGAGAAGCTCGATATCGAGAAGGAATACTATGTGGGCGTGATCATCGATCCCTCTATGAAAGCCCGGTGCCCGGTCATCATGTTCAGTACCGAAGGCGGCATGGATATCGAAGCAGTGCCCCAGGAGAAGATTGCGCAGATGAACGTTGATGTCCTTCGCGGCTTCCGCCTCTACGATGCGCTCAATCTCGCCGTCCAGCTCAAGGTGCCGACCAAGGTTCTGCCGGCCATCGGTCAGGCCATCATGGGCCTCTATCAAACCTTTAAGAACTACAACTGCCGGATCGCCGAGATCAATCCTCTCGTTCTGACGAAGGACGGCAAGATAGTGGCCGGGGATTGCCGCATCGCTATCGATGATTCCTCGGTTTTTCGCCATCCCGAATTTGGCATTGACGTGGCCCGCGAGGCGCCCACGCCTCCCACGGAACTGGACAAGATCGCCTGGTGGATCGAGGAGGGAGACCTCAGGGGGACCTGTTATATTGCCCAGATGGTCCAGGAAATCAAAGGATCGAATTATGTGGGCTACCACGGGCTCGGCGGCGGCGGCGCCATCCTGGGAGTGGATGCCCTTAACCGTGAGGGACTCAAGATTGCCAACTACGCCGATACCAGCGGCAACCCGACGGCGGCCAAGGTATACCGGGCGGCAAAAGTGATCTTCTCCCAGCCCGGCATCGAAGCCTATTTCCTCGGGGGCTTCATGTACGCAAACCAGGAACAGTGGCACCATGCCCACGGCATCGTAAAGGCCCTGCGCGAGGAAATGCCGAAAAGACCCGGCTTTCCCTGTGTGCTCTTGCTCTGTGGCAATACAGAGGAGGAATCCCTGAAGATCCTGCACGAAGGGACGAAGGGGCTGCCGGGACGGATTGAGATCTACGGAGGTGACAAAGTCTACGAAACGGAATTCCTGGCGAAACGCGTGAAGGCCCTGATCATGGAATATCGCAAGGAACGCGGGATAAAGGAGGCGTAGACCATGCACTTTGAAGAGCGAACTATCAAGGTCATTATCGATGAAGAAAAATGTCTTGGGTGTAAGACCCATGTCTGTGTGGACGCTTGCAAGAAATTCGCTCGGGGCATCCTGGTGCTGAAAGATGGCAAGCCCGCCCTCGGAGGAGATGCGGAATTCGGGAAACAGCGGGGCACGGAGTGCCTCGCCTGTGAGTATGAGTGCTGGTTCCGGGGCAATAGTGCGATCACCATCGAAGCACCGATCCCTGGCCTGGATGAGTATAGGAAAAAACATGGAGTAGTTTAATGACAAATTTCAAATCACAATTTCTCAAATTCCAAACAATATCTAATTACCAGATTGGCATCAATGCGTTTTTCTGGTTAATTCGAGATGATTAACGAGAATTTGGAAACTAGGAAATTTGAGAATACTCTAATGAGGTGACGATATGGCGATTCTACTGACAAAAGATACAACAGTCTTGGTTCAAGGGATAACCGGGAGGGAAGGCTCTGCGCGGGCTGCCTTCATGAAAGGCTACGGCACAAAGGTCGTAGCCGGGGTCACGCCCGGAAGGGGCGGAGAAGAGGTTTCGGGCATCCCCGTCTTCAACACCGTGGCTGAAGCGGTCAAGGCGAAGGGGCCCATCGATGCGAGCGTCACCTTTGTCCCGGGACCGGGCCTCAAAGATGCTGTCCTGGAGGCGGTCGATTCAGGGATCAAATTTATCGTGAGCCCGGTCGAACGTGTCCCGCTCTATGATATCCTCGAGATGGTGGCCTATACGAAGCAGAAGGGCGTGCAGCTTTTGGGTCCGGGCTCCATCGGCATCATCAGCCCCGGGATAGCGGCTGCGGGCTGGCTCGGCGGCACCCCCGAGTTTGCGAGAAGGGTATTTGTGCCCGGGTCCGTCGGTGTCATCTCCAGAAGCGGCGGCCAGTCGGCCACGGTCCCCTGGGCGCTCAAGCTGGCGGGACTCGGCATGACTACGGTGATTCACGTCGGAACCGAGCCGGTGACGGGTACATCCATGGCTGAGATCCTGCCCCTCTTCGAGAAGGACCCGGACACGAAGGGAGTGGCTGTCTTCGGCGAGATCGGCGGCCCCCACGAAGAGGAGGCGGCTGACTGCGTGCGAAGGAAGGAATTTACCAAGCCCCTCGTGATCTTTGTCGCCGGGGCATGGGCGCCCGAAGGTATGCGTTTCTCCCATGCGAGCAGCATCATTGAAAGAGGGAGTGGTTCGGCGAAGAGCAAAATCGAATCACTCAAAGAAGCAGGCGTTCACGTGGTGGATCGGCCGGATCAGATCGCTCCGACCATCAAGCGGTTAATAGAATCTTAATCATAGGAGGTACAAATATGCCAGTAATGAGATCTGTGTTTTATGTTCCGGGAAACAACGAGAGTTTTATCCAGAAGTCACCGAGCTTGCCGGCCGACATCATCACCCTTGATCTGGAAGACTCAGTGCCGCCCGCTGAGAAGGCAAAGGCCCGGGAAATGACCCGGGAGAACCTGAAGCTGGCCGGATCGGGCGGCTCCAGCGTTTACGTGCGCGTCAACAACTGGGAAACCCTGATGACCAACGACGACCTGGAAGCCGTTGTCTATCCGGGGCTCTCAGGCATATGCCTCGCAAAGTGCGGCCACCCGGACGACGTGAAGCGCCTCGACTGGAAGCTGGATGAGCTGGAGCGCAGGCGTGGGATGCCCGTTGGCAGCGTCGCCATTCAGATCCTCTGCGAGACCGCCAAAGGCGTGATAAACGCCTATCCTTCCGCCATCGCAAGCAAGCGGGTGAACTCGCTGATCTTCGGCGCAGTCGACTACACGAAGGACATGCGGGTGAAGCTCACGAGCGAGGGTGTGGAGCAGTTCTACGCCCGCAGCCACGTTGCCGTCGCGGCGCGCGCAGCCGGCTGCATCGCCATCGACTGCCCCTTCGTGGCGTTCCAGGATGTCGAGGGCTACGAGAAGAGCACCCGCGAGGGCCGGCAGATGGGCTACGAGGGAAGGATGCTGATCCATCCCAACCAGATCGAGCCCTCCAACAGGATCTATTCGCCTTCCCCCGAGGATGTGGAATGGGCCAAAGGCGTGGTGGAGGTCTTCGAGAAAGAGGGCATCGCCAAGGGTATGGCGGCCGTTTCTTACAAGGGCAAGATGGTCGACACCCCGGTATACGACAACGCCCGGACGATCCTGAAGACCATGGAAGAGATCGCCGCGTTTGATAAGAAGCGGAAAGGGTAAGGGCTAAGGCCTGAGCATCGCGGCGGGAACCGACTATATCATCGTCTGTCGCACTACATCGATGATGGTGCCGTCGCGGTATTCCACTATTGCCACGATCTTTTCGTGCATCGTCGCCTTTGCGCGGTTGCCGGCGATGCGTTCAGCAAGCAGCTTAAGGTCGTGAATGTTTTTCACCGGCAGCCCGGCTGCCTTTAACAGACCCGTGAGATCACTGCGGCGCGGGTTGACAGCCACACCCTGGTCGGTCACCAGGACATCAACCGTCTCACCCGGCGTTGTGGCCGTAAGCACTCTGTCTACTAACGATGGGCAATCGGCCGCGCACCAGGTTGGCAACAATGATGGTCAGCTTGGCCCCGGCTGCCGTATCACTGTGGCCGCCTGAGCCGCCCATGATAATGCCATTTGAACCGGTTACCACGTTCACATTAAAGTCGGTGTCGATTTCGGTGGCTCCCAGGATCACGCAGTCGAGCCTGTTGACAGCGCAGCCCGCGTTAAAAGGATTAGCGTAAAAACTGGAACCGACTTCAACATGGTTGGGGTTCGTGGCGATCGACCGCACCGCCTCAAGGTCAAATCCCTGTACGTCGATAATTTTCTTGAAGAGTCCCTGTTCCAGCATTTCCACCATATGGCCGGTAATACCGCCCAAGATAAAGCTCCCCGTTACACCAGCCTGTTCCATCATCTGACGGACAAAATGGGCCGTGGCTAAAGAAGCGCCCCCGGCCCCCGTTTGGAAGGAGAACCCGTCTTTGATCAAGCCCGCGGCCTGGATGACCTTTGCGGCCGCTCCGCAATTTTCAGCTGCGCCGGGTCTTCGGTGATCCGCGTGGTGCCTGAGACAATGCCCTTCGGGTTGCCGACCCTATCTACGGTGACAACGTAATCGACCCTCGTCTGAGGAATAGAAATAGGAGCAAGGGGATATTCTTCAAGGTGATCGGTCACAGCGACCACAACGTCCGCATACTCGGCATCAGGAAAAGCATACCCCAGCGAGCCACATGCAGCCGGGCCTGCAACGCCGTTAATATTGCCATAATCGTCGGCTGCCGGGGCGGCAATAAAAGCCACGTCAATCTTGAGCTGGCCGCATTCTATGGCACGGGCCCGCCCGCCGTGCGTGCGCAGTATAACAGGCCGGGCGAATAGCCCTGCGGAGACAGCCCGGGCCACCGGCCCGGACATGTAGTTCGTATCGAGAGCACTTACCACGCCGGTTTTGATATGGTCCATGAGCGGAGCGTGCACCGGAAAGACCGCGCTGAGAGCAACGTTCAGCCCCTTAATCCCCAGCTTCGCGGCGGTGGCAAGCACCATATTTACTACCTCGTCGCCGTTACGGAAGTGATGATGGAACGATAAGGTCATGCCGTCCCTGATCGGTATGCGTTTGAATACTTCCTCCAAGCATTTTATCAACTTGCTTTCACCGGGCCGCACGGCCTTAACTGCCGGCCCATGCCTCCATATTTCGGGCCGCACAGCAAACGCACCGCTGAAGGGAATAGTCCTTCCGTAGCCGTCTATGTACTCAGGGATCTCCCGCCCTAACGCATTGACCATTGGAAGTTATCATACCACAGGTCTTCCTATGTTAAGGATGTTCTATTGGTTCGATTGGTTGAATTGGTTTGACTAGTTTAACACCATCGAACAAACGGGCCCATCAAGGCTCGCAACAACCAATTCAACCAATAAAACCAATTAGACCAATTAAACAGTAGTTGCATTGTTTCGTCATCCTTGTTGTCGACGTGGAATCGAGCTGCTATAATTAGGCATCCGCCCAAGCCTCATCGAAAAGGGAGATATGTATGCCGAAATTCAGTGCAAACCTGAGCATGCTCTTCACGGAAGTCGATTTCATGGAGCGCTTCGAACGGGCCGCCCGAGCGGGCTTCAAGGCCGTCGAATATATGTTCCCCTACCCCTACGATGCAAACCGCACCGCGGAAACGCTCAAAACCTGTAACCTGAAGCAGGCGCTCTTCAACTTGCCTGCCGGAAAATGGGAGGCGGGTGAACGGGGCATCGCTCTCCTGGCAGAGCGTAAGAGCGAGTTCGAGGATGGCGTCGGTACGGCCATCCAATATGCAAAGGCGCTCGATTGTTCCCTCATCAACTGTCTGGTCGGGCTGACACCTCCCGACGTTCCCAAGGAGAAGGCGCGCGAAGTGCTCGTAGCAAACCTCCGGTTTGCGGCCGGGGCACTAGCGAAAGAGGGCATCCGTCTTTTAATCGAGTCCGTGAACATTCGGGACATACCCGGCTTTTACTTGTCCCGGACGGCCGAAGTGCTCGCGCTCATTCGTGAAGTAAACCATTTAAACCTTTACTATCAGTACGACATCTACCATATGCAGGTGATGGAGGGTGACGTCACGATGACCATCCGGAACAACATCAAGACGATCGCCCATATGCAAGTCGCCGACAACCCGGGAAGGCACGAACCGGGTACCGGTGAGATCAACTACACAAACCTTTTCCGCTTCATCGACGAGGTGGGTTACACCGGGTATATTGGCTGCGAATACAAGCCCCTTACGACAACAGAGGAGGGGTTAGGCTGGATCAAACCGTATCTTTGTTACAGGTTGCCTTCATTCATATAGCTGCGTTGCCTGCGTCGGCACGACTCCGACGTACTATTAGTACGCCTCCGTCGCTATCCTCCTGGTCGCCTTGCTCTATTTTTGAATGCGACCGATATAATAGTATGGGTAAGAAAAATCTGTTCTCAAAGGAGGTATCTTCATGCCTGATCTCGGCTTTATCGGTTTAGGTATCATGGGAAAACCCATGGCAGCACACCTGGTCAAAGCAGGCAATAGGGTCTACGTCCATGATAAGGTGGCGTCAAGTGTCAAGCCCCTTGCGGCCGAAGGTGCTATCCCGTGCGCAAACGCCCGAGAGGTAGCAGCCAAAGCGACCATCATCTTCCTCATGCTTCCCGACACACCGGACGTAGAGGAGGTGCTTTTCGGGAAGGATGGCGTTGCTGAAGGAATCAGACCTGGCTCCACGGTCATCGACATGAGCTCCATCTCCCCCATCGCGACACGCCGGTTCGCAGAACGCCTCCTCGCCGCCAATGTGGAGATGCTTGATGCGCCTGTCTCAGGCGGTCAAATAGGCGCCGAGAATGGCACCCTCTCGATCATGGTCGGTGGTAAAGAAGCAGTCTTCTCCGCGATGAAACCCTATTTCGACATCATGGGGAAGAATATCGTTCATATCGGCGGCAATGGTGATGGCCAGGTTTGCAAAGTAGCAAATCAGATCGTCGTTGCACTCACGCTCGAAGGCATAAGTGAAGCCCTGGTCCTTGCCTCAAAGGCGGGCGCCGACCCTGCGAAGGTAAGGCAAGCCCTTCTCGGCGGCTTCGCTCAGAGCAAGATCCTCGAAGTGCACGGCGAGCGCATGCTCAAGCGGACCTTTGCTCCCGGCTTTCGCGTCCGTCTTCACCAGAAAGACCTCAACCTTGCCTTACAGACTGCGCGGGAACTCGGCGTAAGCCTCCCCAGCACTGCGACGGCCCAGGAGCTTCTCAATGCCGTCAGCGCTGATGGTGGCGCGGACCTCGACCATTCCGTCATCATCACCGCGCTCGAGAAGCTCGCAAACCATAAGGTGGGCTAACCGGAACATCGCGTGAGACGCATATTCATTATTCCGGTATCACCGGGAGCAGCAGATAGGACGCATGCTCAGCACTGTGGCAAATCGTATGGTTGGTTTCTTTGATGTTGCACAGGTGAAACCAGATGGGATCTTCAGAAGGTGCATCCTGACCCTTAATCACCAGCTCAATCCTGTGCCCCACCCTGAAGAGAAGGCCGGGGTTCAGATACCTTTATGCAATGAACAGGGCAAAACATCTCGCAACTCCAACAGGCGACGCAGTCAGCGGGATAGGTGATTACTGCCTTACCGGTGTTGGGGTTTAGGCGAAAAATCCTGCGGACAGGCAGAAAAACAGATCCCGCAGCCAGTGCAACGCTCTTGGACTAATTCATCTATAGCCATGGACATCTCCTTTCTTGGCTTCAAGATTAGAACGCGACAGCAACCGCTCTTTCAAGTCGGTGCAGGCTTTGTTTGTCAACCGTTTTGAGGACCTTGGCCGAGCCGGAAAATTAAGGCTTGCAAAAGCTTGCAAAGATAGGGTAATTCTTGTAAGACAAACTCACAACAAGGGGGTTCACAATGATGAGAACGTTGGACTCAAGAGTGGTCTGTTTCGTGATACTCTTTTCACTTAGTTTCGGCGTCACGCTCGTCTCAGCCCAGGTGCCGCAAAACTGGCCCAAGACTATTTCCATTGCCGGTGGCTCTCCCGGCGGCGGCATGCATGCTGTGGCAACAGGCATGGCAACCGTGTTGACGAAGTACTTGAAGATAAAATCGGTCGCTGAAAGCGGTCTTTTCGGTAAAAACCTCACGCTCCTCGCTAAGGGCGATGTTGAACTGGCCATGGCACAGGCTGACCTGACGTACGACGCGGCGCGAGGCCTGGGCAATTACAAGCAGTTTGGGAAAAATAAGCTGCGCCTGCTTTTCTCCGGTTCCACGCCGCCGGCTGCCTTTGTCGTCCGCGCTGACTCAGGCATAAAGAGTACGACAGACCTGAAGGGCAAAAGAGTCATGTTCACTATGCCGTCAAACATGACGTTCACTGCGTGCGGTGAGATTCTTTTACAGGCAGCCGGTATGACCACGAAGGATATCAAGGATATTACCTTTTCCGGTCCCAAAGTGGCCCAGGACTCACTTCCGGAAAACAAGATCGATGCATTTATCGTGCTTTTCCCGAGCGTAGGAAAAACAGCCTGGGCAGAGGAACTGAACATCGCGGTACCCATACGTCTTATAGCAGGCGATCCAAAAACGTATCCGTCGGTTCTTGCCAAGATACCGTATGCTCAGGAGACAGTCCTCTATGCTGAGTACTATGGGAAGATGGTCGACAATAGGGACCTACGCACCGTAGGTATCCCGCATAACTTTCTTACGCGCACCGATTTGCCGGATGACTTTGTCTACGATGTCATGAAGACATTCTTTGGTCACCTGGACGAGCTTTACGCATTCCATTATGAGGCAAAGCCGTATCTGGCCAATCCCTTAAAGACAGCCGTGCTTCCCTTCCACCCCGGCGCGATCAAGTACTACAAGGAAAAAAAGTTCTGGACTCCGGAATTGGAGAAGACACAACAAAAACTATTAAAGGAACTCGGGGGCATGTAGCGGCCGCACGGGGCCGTACAGGCGCCTCACAGGGGTCATGTGGGGAGCACGTATATGAAAAGAGTCGTCAGAATAGTCGGGATCCTGCTATCCGCGTGGTCGGCCCTGTACATATCCCACGGGACGGACTATCTTGGCCTGGACATAGCGCCCAACCAGCACCAGGGCATATTCATGGGGCTCCTTTTCATACTCACCTATCTTACCCATCCTGCGGACAAGAAAAAGCCAGGCGTGAGGTGGTACGACTGGATGCTGATGCTTCTCGGCGTCGTACCCTGCGCATACGTCCTCTTTTTCTATAAGGATTGGCTGCTCCATAGCGCAAGTGAAATACAATCATATGAGCTGGTGCTGGCCGCTGCCATCGTGGTTTCGCTTCTCGAAGGTTTGCGCAGAAGCATGGGCCTGATCGTTACGTGCCTTACACTCTTCTTTATTCTCCACCCACTCCTCAGCGCTTACTTGCCGAGCATTCTCTTTGGCAGGGGCTATTCTCTGGAGAGGGTCGGCGCGATGGCTTACATGCAGCCGGAAGGCGTCTTCAGCCTGCCCTTGAACATAGCGGCCACCATCATCATAGGCTTCTTGCTCTTTGGACAGCTACTCATCACCACCGGAAGCGGCCGGGTACTGATCAACATGGCCCTCTCCATGGCGGGACGCGTCAGGGGAGGCGGCGCAAAATCGGCCGTCATAGCAAGCGGCCTGTACGGCATGCTCTCCGGCAGCCCTGCATCCGACGTCGCCGTAACAGGCTCCTTTACCATACCGCTCATGAAATCGACCGGTTACAGTTCGGAGGTCGCCGCGGGCATAGAGGCAACAGCATCGAGCGGCGCCACGATCATGCCTCCCGTCATGGGCGCAGTCGCATTCATCATGGCAGAGTGGCTGGGCATTCCGTACGCACGCGTTGCTCTGATCTCTTTTCTCCCTGCCTTCCTCTACTACTACTTCCTGCTTTGTTCAAGTAGATCTCCATTCCGCACGTGAGAAAATTCTCAGGATACCCGTTGCAGAAATGCCGACCTTCTGGCGCACCCTCAGACAGGGGGGCTGGTGGAAGCTGATCCCGATTCCGATACTCCTCTTCCTGCTTTTCGGGCCGCGGCTATCCCCCGGCCGTGTCAGGCCTCTGGGTGGGGCATCAGCATGGTGATTATTACGCTCTTCAGAAAAACAACGCGCCTCTCCTGGAAACAGCTGGGTGACGCGTTGGAAAGCGCCGCGGAGAGTGCCGTTGTAGTGGGGCTCGCCTGCGCCATGGCAGGGATCATGATGGCTTCGGTCTCGATAACGGGCTGGCAACGTCTATTTCCAGCTTCATCGTAGAGCTGTCCAGCCAGAACCTGTTTATTTGCTTTTCTCGCGGCAGCAGCCTGTTTCGTATTTGGTATGGGGATCGGCTCTATCCCGAGTTATATATTTGTTGCCATCACAGTTGCCCCAGCCCTGACAAAGATAGGGGTTCCCATTTCTGCTGCCCATCTGTTCGTCTTCTGGACCGCAATGTCAGCATTTATCACTCCTCCGGTATGCGTAGCTGCCTATGTGGCGTCGGCCATTGCCAAATGCTCACCGGTCAAAACGGGGCTTCACGCTGTTCGGTTCGGCGCGGGATTTTTTGTTGTACCGTTTGCGTTCGTCTATAACCCTGCCTTGATCCTGAATGGCACGATTATTAAGCAATTATCGTGCGGCGGCAACAGCCATAGGCCTTTACGCGGTAGCTATCGGAATTGAGGGTTATCTTGGAAAAGGGTCGTGTGGTGGCAGCGGGTGCTGTTCATG
>CAWIHO010000042.1:0-28743 GCA_963835605.1 uncultured delta proteobacterium
CTACTCTTTTGCAGGAAGTATCAGGTAAGACTGCGCCTGCTACCCATTTCCGTTTCCGTGCTTATGGAACAGGTAATGTGAGTGGATATGGCGGTGGACGGTCTGCTCGTGGTAATGGATGTGCTCGTGGATCAAGTTTACCTTGAGCAGCAGCTCCTCGTCTGCCAGGATATCGTCTGACCCGCCGACCCTTTCGATGCGGTGCTCCTCCCGAAAGCACGGCGACACGGCACCGCAATTCGCTCACGGAGCCAGATCGTGCGTGGCGATGACGATCGTCTTTCCCGCTTCTGAAAGGACGAATAGGAGTTCAAGGAGAAAGGACTGTGTCCTCGGGTCGAGTCCGTTGGCCGGTTCGTCGAGAAGGAGGAGCTCAGGATTCATGGTCAGAATGGACCCTAGGGCCACCCTTTTTTCTCTCCGCCGGAGAGCATGTGAGAGGGCCGGTCTTTCAGGTTGTCAATCTGCAGCATTTCCATGATCTCCAAAGTCCGCTTCAGGGCTTCGTGCTCGGGAACGCCCACGCGGACCGGCCCGAAGAGGAGTTCGTCCAGAACGGTCGGACAAAAGAGCTGCGCGTCCGAATCCTGAAACAGGTAGCCGACCCTTTCCCGGAAGAACCTCAGAAACCGGCCTTCCTTCAGGTTTTTTTCGCTCACCGGCTCTCCCCTGAATTGAACCGTGCCTGAAGACGGGTAGATAAGCCCGTTCATGATGTGGAGCAGCGTCGATTTTCCGCAGCCGTTGGAGCCTATAATCGCAAGGGTCTCCCCCTCCCCGACAGAAAGGCTTACGTCGGAGAGGGCGGCAATTCTGTCGTAGTAATTGTAGGTTATGTTGTCGACGCTCAGAATATCCATTTCTTCACCATGCCTCATCCAGAAGACAGTAGCCCCACGGCCAGGAGGCACGCTCCTGCTGCCCAATCGATCCTATGCAGACTCTTCTTTCCGTAAATGGTCACTTCTCCCGTAAAGCCTCGCGCCAGCATCGCTTTGAAGACCTCCTCACATTTGAGCTGTGTCCTCCTGAAGAGCAGCGCCATCGCCTGCGACCCACGCCCTCGCCTCCGTGTGGTGATGGCAACCGGCATTCTGCTCTTTTTGGCGAGGTACATCTCTTCCACCGTGTCGGCGAAGACGAAGGTATACTTGTAAAACAAGGTGATGATCATCAGGAGCACGTCGGGGACCCGAAGAACTTTGAGAGCCCTGATAACCTCAGAGAACGGGGTCGTGTAGAGCACGAGGAAGGATGCCGATACGGAGTTGATGACGCGTAGCGTCAGCATGGATACCAGCATGATCCCTTCACGTGTAATCCCTATTGTCTGCGGTATGTGGTAAACAGAGAACCGGTGCGGCTCCCGAAGGGTTATGAGCGGCATTATGACATGGCCGGGGACCACGATGTTGAAGGCGGAAGGCAGACTGAGGAGGCAACCAAATAGAAGCCCGAGAAGCAGAACCCGCCTGTAAAAATGGAGGAGAGGAAGCCGTGAACCGACGACAAGCGCGAGCAAGAACAGGACGATCGCAAGCTCGGCCGGCAGGGTTGTCTTCAGGCTAATGATCGCAACGAACAAGAGCAAAAAAGAAAGTTTTACCCGCGCATCCAGCTTCTGAAACAGACCGTTCTTGATGGAAAGCTCCCCTTGGACATAGCTTGTCCTGATAAAGCGCGCCAGGCCGTTCATACCCTTGTCGAGAAAGGCGGTGCCCAGATGGCCCGGGCGCTCTTCGGGAACAGGCGGAGACGCAGCCGCCCGGCTGAGCAAAAAGGATGGTATTCTATCGCGCATGTCTGAACAGGAGCCTGGAAAGTACGTAAATGAGGAGCCCCACCAGGACCAAGCCCAAGAGACCGGACAGGACATAACAGCATATCTGGAAGAGCAGGGACTGGTTCTCCGCATTGAGACTATACTGTGCCATCGGGGCTTTCCAGATCTCGGCCGTGCGCCTCAAGCCTTCCGGCAGATAGCCAAGCAGTTGCGCAAGCGTACCGGGAGCCCATTCCCCCCACGCACCCTCCGCACGAAAGAGGCGGGGGAGGATGATGCCAAGGGGGGAGAACAGTGTCATCACGAGCAGGACGATCCAGAGTCTCCTCTGAAGCCGGTCCATATCACACCCCCTTCATGGCGTAAATAAGGCCGGGCTCCTGCTTCAGGAAGTAGTTGAGCAGAAGAGCGGTCATCACGCCCTCGACTATGCCGAATAAGAGGAGATGCTCCAGCGCCATTGCAGGAACGGCCATCGACAGAGGATAGGGCGCGTAGAGTGGTCTTCCGTCCGCGCCATGCGCCATGAGCGGCTGGACGCCCAATTCCGTGCCTGCGCAAAGGGCGGCCATGCTGAGCCCGGCATAGCCTGCAAGAAATGACGCAGCGCTGATCCTTTTGCGGCGGCCGAACGTCCCTTCACAGCCTTGAAGAGCCCGTACGAGACAAAGGGCATGACAACGGCCATATTGAAGCAGTTGGCACCAATGGCGGTTATGCCCCCATCCCCGAAAATGAATGCCTGCGAAACAAGCACGACGGAAACGGCGATCACCGCTGTCCAGGGCCCCAGAAGCAACGCGACAATGGACGCCCCGACCGCATGACCCGTTGTCCACCCGGAATGGGAATGTTAAACATCTGGATGAGGAACGAGAACGCCGCAGCCATTGCTACGTACGGTACCTGTTTCGCCGAGACTCCCGCTTCACCTTTTTCAGGGCAATGCCCCAGAAAACGAGCGACACGCCGTAGAAAGGGACGTAGGTCTGCGGGCTCAAGTATCCGTCAGGGATGTGCATGGGTCATCCTTATCTTCCCCAGTAAAAAAGCCACGAAGCCGTTCCGGGTCTTCTAACCCGGTTTTCGCCTTCGTGGCGTGTCAAATTCTACCAGACCGTGAGGCCCCCTGTCAAATATGATTGATGCAAGGACAGTAAGATTACGAAAATTATCTTTTTGAGGATTGCTTGAAATATTGAACAGGGGGATGGATTTTCAAAATCATCATTCCAGGAAGTTCTAATATTCTCCTTCTCTGCCGAGGGCCACTACATTACAACATGAGGCCCCGCATAATCATGACAGGTACATTATTAGGCAATTGCGCTGTTTAGAGACCATCAGAAGAACAGTGCTCGAGACAAGACCCGGGAGAGCTATGGCCACCTGCTCCGAAACCTTGAAGTCCTGCTCGGCGACCGTGTCCTTGACAGTATAGGATCACAAGACCTCTACCAATTCCTTATCACTCTTACGGAAGGTCGTGCCAAAAACACCGCGCGTCTCCGCTACGCCCAGCTCAAGGCATTCTTTACTTTCTTCATCGAGAGGACGCATGCCTCGCTGAAGAACCCTTGCGACGATCCCCTTCTTGCGAAAACCTTCCGGGCTCCGAGAATGAAGCAACGGGAGATCATCGGCCGGGAAGTGATCGACGAAATCATCTACCGCTGCCACTCGGCGAGAGACCGGCTCATTCTCGAGCTCCAGGCACGCTGCGGCATGAGAATAGGGGAAGTACTGCGTCTCAAAGCATCGGATGTCAGCGGAAGAAGACTGACGATACGGCGTCCGAAATCAGGTCGTGAAGAGGAGAGCGCCTTCATGCCCGAAACACTGGCCGAGAGGGTACGAGCATACCTCGAAGCCCAGAACCTCCACGGGGACGAGAGGCTCTTCCCGATTTCTTACTCGACCGCCCGTTCCTGTATCAAGAAGCTGGGGGAGGACATGCACCTCAAGGTACGGCCTCACGACCTGAGGCGGCACTCGGCTACCTATGCGAGTCGGAATGGGGTTCCTCTGGAGGTCATCTCCAAAGTGCTGCTGCGCCACCAGGATCTCAAGACCACCCAAATGTACCTCGGCAAGATAAGCGAGGCTGAAGCTGTGCGCTGGATGGATGTACTGCACGGAAAGTAACTGAAACCACCTCGGGGCCTCATTGATTTGCGCTTCAAGCATTGCAGCGGCATTCTTCATAAATCAGGTCACCCTCGGGCTCACCACTTCTAGGTGAAAGAGACGCCTGTACTCTTCGAAAAAAGGCGTTCCTTGCCAGAGACAATGAGTAACAGCTTTGCCCTTTTGCCATCATGCCTCATCGCTCTCTATCTAATTCCTTGGTTCGGTCTCCCATAGTCTTCTCAGGTGGACTTTTTTGCGAGGCGTACTGGAGGCTAATATCGTCGTACTGCATAACCCCAAACTTTCTGAACTCTCCGTATTCTTCCCTATAGGGGATCAGGTGCCTCTTCTTATGCTCGAAGTCGTCGAGAGCAGCGTACTTCCCCATCGATCTCAACGTCACGGGTGTAGATGCCCTCGATGACACGAGGTTTCTCGGGCAGGGGGCAGGTGGGGTTCAGATCCAAGGCCCCTGCTGGCGGCGAAGTCAGCGACCAGGTGCTTCGGGCGTTCTCTCCCGCAGCAATCCTGGAGATCCTTGAATTCTGTGAACGTATCCTTGCTGTAATAGAGAATCGCGTCGTCACGGTGGCGTGACATTGCAACGTAGGTCGTGTGTTTGTCGAAGTGCTCCGTCGCAAGGACGAAGGAGCGGTCGACCGTTATGCCCTGGGTCTTGTGGATGGTCGCAGCGTACCCGTAATCGAGATCGCGGTATTTATTCGTGTCGAAGGCGACGACCGGGCCGGTATCGAGCCTCACGGTCATGGCGTGGTCGTTCATCTTCAAGACGGTGCCCAGAGAGCCGTTCTTCACGCCCATAGACTGTTCGTTCCTCAGGAACATGACCCGGTCACCTTCCGCGAATTGCCGGGGTCCTCTCTCCGTCTGGATAGGGTGCTCGGTGGCCGATACCCTGCCGGTGGCCTTCAGATAGTCCCGTGCTTTCACGTTGAGTTCGAACACGTCCTTATTGGTGTACGCAAGGATCAGGGTGGACTTCTCCGGGTCCTGGGTCGTATGCTGCGCCCACGCGGAGACGAGTGCGGCCTTGGCCGCATCCAGGGTTTCCTGGCTCACGATCCTTCCGTTATCGCCGTATGTTTGGAGGGCCTCGGCTACCTTGTGGCTGTCCCCTGACAAGGATGCGGTTGCCTCTTTCTGCCACTCCTGGTTCTGTCTCTGGATGGTCGAGAGTTCGAAGTACCCGGTCCGCTCGATGATGCCCCTGAACGCACCCCCTGCCTCGATGGGGGGAAGCTGCTCGTTGTCGCCGACCAGGATTACTTTGGCCCCCACCTCGCTCACGTGGTCGATGATCGCGTGCATCTGGCGGGTCCCGACGATACCCGCCTCATCGACCACCAGGATGTCGTTTCCGTGAGGAGGTCTCGTCCGTTCTCCCAGTTCTTGAGCTGGCTGTAGATGGTCGAGCTCTCGATACCGCTCTGCTGCTGTAAGGATTCTGCGGCAATGCCGGAGAGTGCCATGCCCCGTACGGTGTACCCTTGCGCCTCGTAGGCTTCCCTGACTGCCGCCAGCGTGTAGCTCTTGCCCGTTCCCGCCCTCCCGATCAGGACCGCGATATCCCCTCCCAGGGTGAGGTGGCGGAAACCCTCTTCCTGCTCGCGGGTCATCGTGTGGGTGGTGATGGTCTGGTCGATGATGGCGGCATCCACGTCGTGGGTGGATGAGCCGTTCAGGAGTTGCGCACGGATGAGCATCCGCTTCTCGTTCTGGAGCATGCTCTGGGTGCTATAGAGTTTCTCCCCTTTGTCGTCCTCGCCGATGGCTATGAGCTCCGGCGATCGCATGAGGGCGTCCTTGACCAGGCCGAACTGTTTCTTATCGATGGTGTGCATGCTCGCGAAGTTGTCGATATCCTTTTCCCTGAAGACGACATCGTGGTGGGAGAGGTACTTAAGGGCCCTGTCCGGATTCGAGAGGATCAGATGGCCATTCACCCTTCGTATGTTCAGGTACTCACTCAACCGGTCATACTCCTCTGCCTTCAGGGGAAGGTAATCCGAGGGGAGGAACTTATGGACAACCCGAGGTGCATCTGGGGGATAAGATCGATGCCCCGGTCCTCGAAGCTCCGGTGGTCCACCTGGATGTCGTGACCATGGATGAGCAGTTTCTGGTTCTGGATCTTGGCCCACTCCTCCCGCCAGGTGAGGAGCTTGGAGGTCGCGTTCCAGGACCGGACCTTTTTGCCGAAGCCGTTCTCTGAAACCTCCCTGGTCGTGAGCAGGATGTGGGCGTGGGGGTTGTCCTTCTTCGTGTGGATGTTGATATCCGCGATCATCCCGTGATCGACGAAGTTGGTCTGCACGAATTCCCTGACGAGTCCATGTTCTGCTCAAGGGTGAGTTCAGAGGGGAGGGCGAGTTCAATTTCTCGGGCGAGCTGGGCGTCGCTGCGCCGCTCGACCTTCTCGACTTCGTTCCAGAGAGCTGGCCGATCTTTCAAACGGTCAGGTGCGTTCTCAGGAAGGAGGATCTCGGAATGGGCGAGGTCCTTCTTCCGGGTATAGTCGAAGGTAAGTCCCTGGCTCTTATCATAGATGCTCGAACGTGAACGGTAGGCTGCCGCGGCGACGGCACTCCTGCCTGTAGATCTTGCAACGATCTTTGCCGAGAGGTGGTAGCTCGCCATGGATTATTCGCGACCCGTTGCCCGGCAACGTATAAGTGCGCCCTCACCTTCGTTCGGTAGTGCCTCGCTGCGCTCGGTAGCACCATAACCACACCTAACGTGCTAGCTCGTTAACGACGGAACTGCTTTGGATGTTGCGTTGCCAGACACAGGGGATAGACGAAAAAGCTTTCTGTAGAGGTCCCTTGTAAGGAGACGGTTGAGCTCGGGGGACCAATGCTGTCCGGGAAAAATCAGAGACCAAACTGACGCCCAAGGACATATAGTTATGTTAGAACAGATGTTCTAGTTTGTCAAGAAAAGTTTTTGCAATTTTGTGGAACGTAGTGCCGACCTTCTGAACACTCCGCACCATCCCCACCGCTCCTTAAGGTAGCCGTCACCGCAAGTCACCTGCCATCCCTTACCGGCTGTCATGCGGCCCTGCATGCCGGCGCTATTGTTCTTCTCTCTTTAGCTTCCTTTTTTCCCCCGGTCCTCTTTGAGGGGAAAAAAGTTTTTAATGGGTGATAGACCCGAAAGGAGGACAACAAATGTCGGTTGGAAGTGATAAAGTGGCGGTCGGTAATCTCCATGGTATGCGGGAGATCCTGGCTGGTGTCACACTGGAAAGGTTAGCCAAGGGATGATCATGACAAAGGAGGAGCGGAAAGCGCGAGTCAAACAACTGAAAATACCCAAAGGACCGATCAAGAGACTTTACACAATTACGGAAGCCGCCTTCTACCTTGGCCGGACATCCGACGCGATCTACGAAATGATATGGGCCGGTAAGATCGATTATATCAAAGACGGTAAACGGAACCTCATCGATATCCGGGATATGGATAGATGGATCGAGGGAAACAAAACACGATTTTCCTATTGAGGATCTTGTTGAATAATCCAATGGATCAGTATATCCTCTTGTCAGTGACACCCGCACACCTTAAAGCATGGCGTGACGACAACGGCTATACGCAGGTGGACCTTGCGCTTGCCTTAGGTGTTATCCCTCTCACCGTTAGTCGATGGGAGCGTGGTGTCCGTGAGATCCCCCCGTTCCTGCATCTTGCCCTTGAGGCGTTGGAACAAAGAGGAGGTGAGCAGACGACAAGGGGCAAAGTAAGAAAAAGAAAACAAGAAAGGAGGTTAAAGCTCATGGGTAGCATCTATCTGCGTGGTGGCATCTACTGGGTCAAGTACTACAGAATGGCAAACCTTACCGCGAGAGCACGCATCTGAAAACTGAAAAAAAAGCAGAGAAGTTCTTGCAGATGCGGGAGGGTCAGGTTGCTGCAGGTCTTTTTCCCGGCCTAACGGTTGAGAAGACGAAATTTGTCGATCTCGCAAAAGATTACCTGCTTGACTACAAGGTGAACGGGCGGAAATCGATGGTGCATGCTGAGATCAGGGTGAGACATCTCAAAGAATTCTTCGGAGAAATGAAGGCGAGCCAAATCGATACGCCGGTCGTAAAAGCTTACATAGCCAAGAGGCGCGAGAGCGGGGCCGAGAACGCAACCATAAATCGTGAACTGGTGGCATTGAAGCGGATGTTCACGCTAGCGGCAAAGTGTACGCCGCCGAAAGTGCTCCATACCCCGCATATTTCGAAGCTCAAGGAGAACAACGTCAGGACTGGCTATTTCGAGCAACAGGATTATCTGAAAATGAAAGATGCGTTGCCTGATTATCTGAGACCGCTCTTTATCACGGCATACTTCACGGGTTCAGGAAGGGTGAACTACTTTCCTTGACTTGGGACAAGTGAACCTGTTCGAACGGAAGATCACCTTATCGGCAGGCACCACCAAGAATGATGAAGCCCGTGTTAGTGTTCCTTGCAGGGGAACTCTACGAGACGCTTAAGCGAGCAGTACACAAAAGCGTTGGGGACCGAGCACACCCGATTGCCCTTATGTCTTCCACAAAGACGGGTGCCAGATAGGAGATTTCGGAAAGCCAGGGACATAGCCCTTACGGGAATGCGGCTACAAGCCTAGCTTTCAAGTGCCGGGATTGCGGAGCTGTCGTACAGCTTGAACTGCGCCTTAAATGGAAGAAGGAAGGTTCGAAAGTCTTTATCAGAGAGGATAGGGAGAAGCCGTGGGAAGAGATGGCGTGTGCCCACTGCAAGGGTAGCCGATTCAAGAGAAACAGTCGGGTTTTTCATGACAACCGGAGGACGGCTGTTCGTAACCTCGTCAGGACCGGAACTCCGGAAGGTGTGGCTATGAAGATCTCCGGCCACAAAACGAGAACAATTTTCGAACGGTACAACATCGTAAGTGAAGATGATCTGAGAACGGCCAGCGAACGTCTTGCCCGTGCCCATGAAGAACTGACCGAAAAGGCACAAAAAATTGAGGACGGGCACAATTTAGGCACAATCGCCCTGGTGAAGTAAATGACTTCAATATCCCGCGCTTCAAATCCCACCGATTTTACTGGGAATTTTAAGCGCGCCCGCCGCGATTCGAACGCGGGGCCTTTGGCTCCGGAGGCCAACGCTCTATCCATCTGAGCTACGGGCGCAACCTATGGAACAGTATACATCAAAACTATAGTAAAACTGAAGTACGATTACGCCGCATGACCCGCCGGAGAGCAAACGGTGGGATGTCATGCGAACCACCTGGATTATTGATTGAGCAAGGGGTTTGTGCGACAATGACACAAATGTGCCACACGGAAAACATACGAAGGGATCCGTTGAGGCAAGGGGATGAGTACGCGAAGAAATTAAGAATCCGGAAAGCGGGCACATGGCAAAAAGGGGGTGTACCATGAATTCCGGGAAGACGATCAAACGGATCTTTCTCAGTGATATCCACATGGGCGACGGGCGTAGCGTAACGCCGGGCGGAACGCTCCACCCTTACTGCTGGTTTGACGGTGGCCGGCCCGGGATGCTCGCTCTTTTCCTCGAACAATATTGCATCGCTGACGGAGCGGTAGATGAAGTGGTGATCCTCGGGGACCTTTTCGACGAGTGGATCTGTCCCACCCAGTTCGACCCGACAGACCCCGCCCATCCTATACCTCCCCAGGGTCAGCAGTTCACAAACATCGCCGACGCACCGCAAAATCGATCAGTGATTGAGGGGTTCCAGAGGCTTGCCGCTCAAAACAGACTCACGTATTTGACCGGCAATCATGATATGTTGGCGGATAAGGCTGTAATCGCGCAAATCTTCCCGGGCATAGGGTACGTGGACGATGCTGACGGACACAGCGTCTACCACACTGCAGACGGCATCTGGGCTGAACACGGCCACTGGTACGGCCTTTTCAACGCGCCCTACCTCGCGGGATCGGGTGGGGGATTCAACGCGAGCATACTGCCTTTGGGGTTTTTCATTTCCCGTATCACTGCCGATGAAGCGCTCAAGACGGGCAACTCGCTTAGCCCTACCCCTACCGAAGTCTTCAAGGAGTGGATTGGACACATCCTTAGTAAGGTACCGGATGCGGAAAATCTGGCAAAGGCAAGGGATAAGATATTTCAGCAGACGGTGGACCATATACTCATGGAACTCTTTGACATCCTCGTTTCGGATTATGCGGCGGACCCGAAGGGTGGTGCCCTGTTGAACGGGCTTGACGGAATTCCGGGTATAGTGACCTGGCAGGACGTCGAAAAACGCTATGGCCACATCTTCAGCGAATGGGAAAACAGTCACGCTGATGACGTGAATCCCTATTATGCCATATGGTGCGATGCCGGAAACCTGGATCCGGCCGCACTGTCGGTATTCTTCTATCATGAGGAAGCAAAAATAGTCATATGCGGCCACACCCACAAGCCTGAGTGCACCTCTGCCCTGGGCGACTTCGACACACGCGGTATAATTACCGACACACCGGTGGCTTCCGGGACGAACCCTATCTACGCCAACACCGGTGCCTGGGTCAACGACACGCCCCGTTGCACCTTTGTGGAGACGGAGTTTGACACCGCTGCCGGTACTCATTCTGTGCGGCTCAGGGAATGGACGCAGACGGCTAACGGGCAGTGCGTGGCGCAGAAGGTCCCCTTGTGTCCGGACGAATCTCTGTCGGTCTGATCTTTGAACGGGCGACCTGGCAGCCTCGACTGGCGTCCAGGTCAACGCTTTATCCAGCCGGGCCGCGGGCGCACTCGGTTCCATGCTGCCGCACCCGTCCGGGGCGGCGTGAAGAAAACCGGAAGAGTTGACACGCCGGCCCGCAAGCTGCTACTGTGTAAAAAACGCAGTCAGGGAGGAAACATGTCTGAGACAAGAGTGGCACGAGTTACTGAGATTATTGCCGGCTCGCCAAAAAGCTTTGACGATGCGATCACAGTCGGTTTCAGAAGAGCAGCAAAAACGTTGCGGGGGATCACCGGCCTCAAGGTGAAAGATATGCGTGCCAAGGTTGAGGACGGAAAAATTGTAGAGTACAGGGTAACGCTCGACGTACTCTTTATTTTAGAGAACTAGACCGCAGCCCGGCATCGTCAGGAAGCCCTTTTGCGTGCCAGACTATCAGCTGGCTATAGTAATCATACTTCCTTCTTGTTGATTGGCTAAGGAGTAGAAACGGGAGAAGTGTGGCTACAAGCAGAAAAAGAAGACTCTTCATGACCCGCACCAGGATGAACGCCCTGTAGTAAGGGGCAGAGTGGTATTTCTTTATGAACTTGTACAAAGAGATGGCGTATTCAATCCGACCCTTGACCCATGTCTGTCTGACCGTTTTCCCCTGTAAGTGAATCACCCTGGTAGACGGGGAAAAGAATACCCTGTAGCCATTCTGTTTAGCGCGCACGCATAGGTCGGTCTCTTCAAGAAAAAAGAAAAATCTTTCGTCAAAACCTCCAAGGATGCGCATCACGTGCGCCCTCACGAACATGGCTGCCCCGATGACGGATTCGACATCTCTCGGCGGAGAAGAGTCTGCTCGGCCCGTTCCATATTTCACCGGGAACATAAGCCCCAGCACGAAGAAAGGCACCACCTCAAGGAGGAGCGATGGCGCGCCCGCAAAGGAACGCTGTGGCCTCATATCCTCATAAACGAGCTGTGGGCCTGCAATACCTATGGTTGTTTCGTCCTTCATAAGAGAGAGCACTTTCTCCACCTCCCCGGGAAGAAGGCGCGTATCAGAGTTAAGAAAAAGAAGGAAATCGCCCGTTGCGATTGCACTGCCCTGATTCGCGGCCGCCGCAAAGCCCCTGTTCTCAGCATTCTTCAGGTAATGAACCTCGGGAAAGCTTTCATTGACCAATCGGCCCGTGCCATCGCTTGATGCGTTATCGACAACGATTATCTCTCTGAGAAGCGGCCGCAGGGATGCATCTTTCCGTATCGATGTGAGAAGGCCCGCGAGCAGTTCCTCTGTGTTGCGGGCTACGATGACGATGGAAAGCATCCTCTATCTTATACCAACGGAGACGCCCGTTCAAGGAATCACGGGGCTTTCTTGACATCTCCAGGTGCTCAGTTTACGATAATCATACAGGAATCCGATGCGCGCGCCTGCCTTCTTCAACGCAGTAAGTTTTTTTCCAATCATCATCCTTTGCGGCCTTATGCCCGGGGCGAGCGACGGCAGCGAGCTTCATGACATCAAAGTCAATAACGAGAGGGCGGTCAGCTTGCAGGTGGTGGACGTGCCGCTCAATGAAGTGCTGACAATCCTGGCGAAAAACGTCCCCATGGAGATCAGAGGAACTGTCGCTTCTCAGGAGCGCATCACCGTACAGTTTTCTAATTTGACCTTGGAGGAAGCCCTCAGCAGGATCATGCGAGGTTATAATTACGTGCTCGTGCGGCCTGACGAATCAGCGAAAGCTTTACTGGTCGTTATGAACAAGATTGACCGCACCATCCAGACCGAACCGGCTTCCGTCGCACCCACCCCTGGCGGCCCCGTTGCTGTCCCAGTCGGTATCCCTGCAGCTGCGCCTGCCCAAGGAGGCCGCACACGGCCAGGCATCCAGCCGGCCCCATCCAGACAGGGACAGGAGACGTCCTCCCCGGTAGTCGGGCCAGGCGGAACCGGGCAGGCCGGTCCACAAAGACCTGACTCCCAGCCCATCCTTCCTGGTCCCGGACCAGCAGCCAGCCCTATCCCACCGCTTCCCGGCATGCCAATGGGCCCGGGCGCACTACCTCCGGGTATGGCCGCAGGTCAGGGTGGATCATCTTCTGCTGCAGGCGTTGCTCCTCCGGTGCCCTTCCCTCCGCCCGGAGCGATGAGCCCGCCTACGGAAGGCTCGGGTACCAGCGCACCTCAGCCTGCACCGCCCGCCCAGCCTCAACAACCTGCCCAGCAGAATCCTGAACCGGCAAGGGTTATGACGCCCTTTGGTGAGCGCTCCGCTGAACCTCCTGATACGGGGCTACAAGCTCCCATACAGCCGCCGCAATAGCAACCGGCACCAGCTATGAAAGCACTGCCCACGATGGTACCCCGCTGTCCGGTATTGAGCAAGAAATGCCAATAATTTTTTCCCAATTTACGTTGAGGTCCCATCTCGCTGCATCTCAATCGCCAAAAAGAGCCTGCGGGTTGGGTTTAGTACTTTGTTAAGATGGAGATCTGAAGAAGAAAAAAGTTCGAAGCGTGTAATGAATCTGATGCTGTCATCTTCAACCCTCCTTGGTCTCCTGGCGCTTGTCCTTCTGGCCTTCGTGCCCGCCCGCCCGGCCTTGGCGGTGCGTCCCTTTGTAACGGACGATGCACGGGTGGTGGGCTACCATGTGGGGCAGTTCGAAGGCTCCGTGAAGGCCGACAAGAACGTTGTCGCGAATCTGAACCTTTTCGCTTTTGGCCCAACGGAGAACCTGGAGTTGACAGCGGGGTGGGTGGATGGTTTTCCGCACGGGAGAGGAGAGCCACGCGTCTTCTCGGTGCAGGGACCACTTCTGCAGGCCAAATACCTGTTTTTTGCGGTGAAGCCGAATGCAACGCCGGGGCTGGCAGCCGTTGTCGGTGGCTTTCCGCCTTGGGGTTCCCAGACATTCAAGCCTGACGCGTCGAGGGAGTTCTTCTATATTGCAATGACGGAATCGCTCGGGGACGCGGATCGCGTGCTAGATCCATGGGAACCTGGGAGCTACCTCCACGAATTCTCACACCGTAGCTTATTGGGGGATCGGTACGCAGGTGCGGGTGAAGGGCGGCTGGAATGCTATTTTCGAAGTCTTCCAGAATGACCCTTATGCAGGCGATACTCGGAGGCGCCTTCCAAACAGGGTTTCGATATATCTTCAGCGACAACCTCCAGCTCGACATGACCAGGGGCACAGGGCTCTGGGGGAACCCCCACCTGTCCACATATTACGGCATGGGCATCAGGATGGTGACTGACCGGCTGTGGTAGAGAGGCCCGTTTCTATTGTAACTATCAGAAAACGTGTGGTAAGATTTGCGCAAATAGTCAGCGGGTTCGCGGTGAGAGCACCAATAAAGGCAATGGGTCCAGAAGGTCACCATCAGAATTGCTTTATCTCTTCAGTGCGTCCAACTCACCTTTACGGCTTCTGAGCATGGTGCTTGCATGTCCCCTAACATGGTAAGCAAACGGAGAGAAAGTTATAAGATGAGAACAATCATCATGCGGCTCGGGCGGCTCATCACCACTGCCCTCCAAGATCCCTACTTTCCTGTCAACAGTCAAAAGGTTCGTAGAATACTTTTTTTCGCGGCGATGCTTTTTTGTTCCGCCGCTCACGCGGGCGCCCAAGAGGTGACGCTCGAACAAGCCCTCGATCTATTCTATAAGAACAACTATGACATCCTGATAAACAGATACGAAATAGATAAAGCTTACGGCGACCTGGCAGCAGCGAAAATCATCCCCAATCCCAATGTTTCAGTCAACTATACCGGCTACACCACGGGCTATGCGAGGACGGACAATACCCAGCAGGTTTACCGGCTCGATGAGCTCATCGAGCTCGGAGGCAAGAGAGGTTACCGGATAAAATCGGCGACCGAAGGCCTGGAGGCTTCAAGGCTGAGCCACAAAGATACCATCCGGATCTTGCTGATCGGCTTTTACACGAACTATTACAATCTGGTCTTAGATGGGCTGAACATAGATTTGGCCACTGATGAGCTGAAAAGATTTGACAGGGTGCTTGACATAGGGGAAAAGAGACATAACGCCGGCTTCCTTTCGCTCATCGATTACACAAAGCTGAAACTTGCCAGAATAGACCTGGAGAATGGTCTTACGACGTTTAGTAGCCAGTACCGGAACGACCTCGAACTTTTCAATCTCCTGTTGGGCGGCGGAGGCGCATACAAACCGTTGAAGGACCAGGTCAAAGAAGACTTCCCCGAATACAGGGAGGATAGCCTCCTTGAGACCGCATACGGCAACAGGTTTGATCTTCTCGCTCTACAGCGACAGATGCAGTCAATAGAATTCAGCCAGAAACTTGCCAGGGCACAGCGGATACCTGACCTCTCTGTCGGTGTGGAGTATGAGGGTCTTGGGACCAAGCTGGACCCCGGGCGCGGTGCTGGCCTTAGCATGAGCATCCCTCTATTCTATAGAAACCAGGGCGAGATCTTAAAGCGAGATGCGGAATATAGTCAGATAAAGGTTCAGATCGAGAAGGTAAGGCGGCAAATTCAGGCAGATATAAGACAGGCGCTCAACAATTACTCGTCAAGCCTGACGATATTCGACGCGTATCGGAAAAGAAAGACAGAAATGGAAGAGCTTCTACAAAAGAGTGAGCAAGCGTTTGCTTTTGGTGGTATAACGGTTCTGGAGCTGCTTGACACGCGGAAGACCTATAGAGATTTTATTTCAAGATATAACCAAACGCTCACTCAGTCAGCCCTCAACAAGGATCTGCTGACCATTTACACGGGACAAATTGCAGGACAGATTACAGGACAAGCTACAGGACAAGCAAAGGTGAGAGACACCAAATGACCAAACGAATGATCGCATCATTCGTTCTGTTGCTCCTCCTTGCAAGTCTGGGCTGCAACCGGTCCGGTGAGGCAACAAAGAACGAGCAAGAGGAACTCAAAACCTACAAGGTCACTTCACAGGAAGTGCAGACCTATATCGAAGCAACGGGAAGCGTCCAGCCGGGTCTTGAGGGAACGGCAAAGATACTCTCGTACCTTCCAGGCGCGGTCAATAAAATATTTGTTCCGGTCGGGGACAGGGTGCAAAAGGGAGACCCCCTCGTTGCCATAACAAGCCCGGAGGTAACGGACACTTACTCAAGCTACCTCTCGACCCTTACACAGTTGAAGCAGGCAGAGCGCATCTACAATCTGAACAAGCAGCTCTTCGAGATCGGCGCCGTTACCAGGAACGACCTTCTCAATGCGGAAGCAACCTATAAACAGTTGAATGCCGTGGCAGAGGGCATGAAAGATAAGTTGCGCATCTACGGCTCGTCCACTGACGAAGAGGTCCTCACGAAAAGCCGTCCCGATACGATTCTGATCAAGGCCCCGCTCACCGGCTATGTCGCCGATATCCAGACCCACATAGGAGACAGGGTGGATACTACCACGCCGCTCATGACGATAGCGGATCCCCAGAAGAGCATGATCGTGGCCAACATCTACGATACCGACATACAAAAGGTAAAGAAGGGAGATAACGTTACCTTTTACGTGGATGTTTTCCCCAACGTGGCCTTCAAAGGCGTGATCAGCTATGTCAGCGACGTGTCCGACACGGATTCTAAGACCGTGAAAACCTTTATCAAGATCCAGGACAGCGGTAAAGAGCTCCTCTTCAAGCAGAACATGTTCCTGAAACTCAAAATAGAAGGGGAGAAACGGGTGCTCCCTTTAATCCCGAAGTCAGCCATCGTTTACAAAGACGGGAAATTCTATGTATACTGCCCAACTTCCACGAAGACCCAGAAATGCGAGCTCAACGAGATAACACCGGTCCGTGAAGTCTCCGATAGTCTCATGGCGGTAGAAGGCCTCAAGGACGGACAGGAGATCGTTCTCACCGCCATAGACCTGGAGAAGCCATGAGGAATGTACGTCCGGAAACGGAGAAATCGTGCCCGTGCCTTCGGTGCCCTTAACGTGTTATGGTACATTAAGAAAATAGGGGAGGTGGCCAGTGAAGTCATTCATAAGGATCAAGAGCTATATCATCAATCTGGATAATCTGGCTTATGTGACCATAGGGGCAGACCATATCGATTTTTCGTTCGCTCTCCCCGCGGACAGAGAGGGCGCTCCAGGCCACATCCGGCTCACGAAGGGCGTAGATCTGCCCGTTGGCGACTTTCAGGAGGTAATGGATTTTGTGCTGCAGCTGCCGGATGCGGACAGGGTAGTAGTCATCTAATAGGCCCATTTCCATTTACTTTCAGCCCGTTTTATGCTATCAATATGGACCGGCCAAGAAGCAAGAGCGGATGACCCCTTCAAAGCGTATCCTCAGACTAACTGCCTTTGCCTTACTTACCATATTCTTGACTTGTATCCTGACCGTCGAGTCGCACGCGAATGAGCGTGGCTCGGTGACTTCCCGCTGTCCAACCTGTGTGGACAATAATATTCATTTCGCCATAGATGCACAACTCGGCCCCACGATGGGTGTGCACCATATCGTCGCGTACCTTCACCTGCTTGAGAGGGCGCCTGACTTCAGTCCATCAATCGTTTCGCCCAACGACTACAGAGCGCCTCCTGCCTGACATCTACCGTATCGGAGAAGTGTTTTTCGCACGAAACACCTTCTCTGGGTCGCAGCAACCGCAAGCAATACCAAGCAATAGACAGAGCAGCACGAAGGGGCGGCTCCAGACATATAAGATAGATGCTGGGCATGGACTTACACATAGCTAATGAGAGACACCAAATGACCAAACGAATGATCGCATCATTCGTTCTGTTGCTCCTCCTTGCAAGTCTGGGCTGCAACCGGTCCGGTGAGGCAACAAAGAACGAGCAAGAGGAACTCAAAACCTACAAGGTCACTTCACAGGAAGTGCAGACCTATATCGAAGCAACGGGAAGCGTCCAGCCGGGTCTTGAGGGAACGGCAAAGATACTCTCGTACCTTCCAGGCGCGGTCAATAAAATATTTGTTCCGGTCGGGGACAGGGTGCAAAAGGGAGACCCCCTCGTTGCCATAACAAGCCCGGAGGTAACGGACACTTACTCAAGCTACCTCTCGACCCTTACACAGTTGAAGCAGGCAGAGCGCATCTACAATCTGAACAAGCAGCTCTTCGAGATCGGCGCCGTTACCAGGAACGACCTTCTCAATGCGGAAGCAACCTATAAACAGTTGAATGCCGTGGCAGAGGGCATGAAAGATAAGTTGCGCATCTACGGCTCGTCCACTGACGAAGAGGTCCTCACGAAAAGCCGTCCCGATACGATTCTGATCAAGGCCCCGCTCACCGGCTATGTCGCCGATATCCAGACCCACATAGGAGACAGGGTGGATACTACCACGCCGCTCATGACGATAGCGGATCCCCAGAAGAGCATGATCGTGGCCAACATCTACGATACCGACATACAAAAGGTAAAGAAGGGAGATAACGTTACCTTTTACGTGGATGTTTTCCCCAACGTGGCCTTCAAAGGCGTGATCAGCTATGTCAGCGACGTGTCCGACACGGATTCTAAGACCGTGAAAACCTTTATCAAGATCCAGGACAGCGGTAAAGAGCTCCTCTTCAAGCAGAACATGTTCCTGAAACTCAAAATAGAAGGGGAGAAACGGGTGCTCCCTTTAATCCCGAAGTCAGCCATCGTTTACAAAGACGGGAAATTCTATGTATACTGCCCAACTTCCACGAAGACCCAGAAATGCGAGCTCAACGAGATAACACCGGTCCGTGAAGTCTCCGATAGTCTCATGGCGGTAGAAGGCCTCAAGGACGGACAGGAGATCGTTCTCACCGCCATAGACCTGGAGAAGCCATGAGGATGATCAAGCGAAGAAAAGCATTGGAGCGCATATGAGACGCTGGATCGTTTTTGTGAGTACGAATAGCGGCTTGTTCCTCATGCTTTCGCTCACGCTCTTTTTTCTTTCTCTCTTTGTTATCAGAGACTTGAATGTCGAGGCTTTTCCCGATCCTTCGCCTCCTACAGTCGAGATCGTCTCGATTTACGAAGGTAAATCCGCCGAAGAAGTGGAAAGACAGATCACCATTCTTGTGGAGATCGGCCTTGCCGGCATGAGGGGCCTGGAGAGGATCAGCTCTGTCTCTCTTTACGGTCTTTCTGATGTGAAATGTAAATTCTCCTACGACATCCCTTACCTCGCAGCGCGTCAGGAAGTAATCAACCGGCTGTCGGATACGTCTCTGCCCGACGGCGTACAGCCCAACCTTATCCCGAGTCCCATGGGCGAAGTGATGCAGTACGTGCTCTATGGCTCCAATAACCTGATGGAGCTGAGAACGCTTCAGGACTGGACCGTGGCGCGGTACCTAAAAACCGCCCAGGGCGTTGAAGATGTGGCGAGCTACGGCGGGTTCATCAAGGCTTACGTGGTCAAGGTGATCCCTCAAGACCTTATAAAATACGGCATCACGCTCTCGCAGGTGATTGATGCCCTTTCCAAATCGAACGTCAATGTAGGAGGCAGAACCGTCGAGCTGGGGGACCAGTATTACATGGTGCGGGGCCTTGGACTGATCAAGAGCCTGCAAGACGTGGAGAATAATGTTGTCTCCTACAAGAACGGGAAGGCTGTCCTCATCAAGCACATAGCCCAGGTGAGCTTCGGGAACATCCCGAGGACCGGCATCGTCATACACAACTACCATGACGACGTGGTGATGGGAAACGTAATCCTGAGGAGGGGCGAGAAGAGCATCCCTTCCATTAAGGCAGTCAACGAAAAGGTCGCTGAACTGAATAACACGATACTCCCGAAAGGCATAAAGATAGTGCCCTACTATGAACGGTGGGGCCTGATTACTTCCGTGATCAAACGCGTACTCGAATCGGCCTCTTTAGGGGTCTTTCTGGTGGCGGTTGCGCTTTTTCTCTTCCTTGGGAACCTGCGGGCGGCACTCATCACCGCTCTGGTTATACCTATCTCCCTTGCCGTTACCCTCGCGGTAATGACGGCAATGGGTGACTCGGCAAACCTGCTTTCAATCGGAGCCATCGACTTTGGTATTATTGCGGATATCAGCCTTGTTCTCACGGAGAATTACGTGAGGGTTTCGCGACAGCATAAGGAAACTCAGACGAGAGCTACCAAAGAACGGGCTATGATCAAGGCCACGGGAGAGGTTGGTACGCCGATCATTCTTCTGGTGCTCATTATCGTGCTTGCTCTTATTCCCATCTTCACTATGAAGGGTGCCGAAAAGCAAATATTCTCACCCATGGCGAAGACCTATGCGTACGCCCTCTTCTTCACGCTTCTGCTGACGTTCACTTACCTGGTGGCTGCCATCCACACCTTTTTGGAGGGTCACGAGGGAAAGGAGTTCAGATTCTTCGAGGTGATGCAGCATTACTACGTCGGATTCGTCAGATCGCTTTTTAAGAGGGCGCGTCTCGTACTTCTGGTTGTGTCTATTGTGATCCTCGCAGGATTTCTGGTCGGTTTCAAGGTGATCGGCACCCAGTTCCTGCCCAAGATGGATGAAGGGAACATATACGTCAGGGTTACCTTTCCCTATTCCATAGCGCTCAGCAAGACCCATGAAAATGCCCAAAAAGTGAGAGATGTACTCATGGGCTTCCAGGAGGTGAAGACAGTTGCCGTGCGCGTGGGAAGGCCGGAAGATGGCACGGACGCGACAGGCCCCTTCAACAGTGAATATTATGTGGGCCTCCGTCCTTATGGTGAGTGGAAGAGGGGTGGAATAAAAGAGGAGGTTGAAGGTGAGATGAGGCAAAAGATCACCAGGCTCTTCCCCAATGCCACGATCACGGTCTCCCAATACATGCAGGACAACCTTGAAGAGATGACAAGCGGGGTGAAAGGCGAAAATGCGGTTAAAATCTTCGGCGAGGACCTCTCCGAACTTGACAGGCTGGCCAGAGAGGTCAAAGAAAAGATACAAAGAGTGCCTGGTGTTGAGGAGGTAGGTGTTTTCAGGGAACTGGGCCAGCCAAATCTACTGATCGAGGTGAACAGGGAAAATGCATCAGCGGTGGGTCTGAGTGTCCAGGAGGTTCTGGATATGGTCTCCGCGGCTCTGGGCGGGAAGGTAGCGAGCCAGATTATCGAAGGGGAGAAAAGATTTGCCCTTCAGGTGAGCTTCCCCTACGATTACCGACGGGCGCCGGAAAGGATAGGGACCATCCCCATAGTTCTGCCCTCCGGAGGCATCGTGCCGCTCTCGAGGGTGGCCACAATACGGTACGAGACGGGGGCCTCGTTTATCTATCGGGAAAACTATAGACGGTATATCCCCATAAAATTCGGCGTCGTCTCAAAAGATCTGGGCGGAACCGTGGCAAAGGCCCAGCGGGAAGCGGGGACGGTCAAGCTGCCGGAAGGCTATTACATGCGATGGAGCGGCATATTCAATGAGATGAAAGAAGCCTTCCTGCGATTCTATATCTCGATTCCTTTGGCGATTTTTCTCATCGTGATTCTACTTTACGTGTTCTACGGCAATATGAGGAACGTGCTTCTCACCATAGTTGCTCCACTCTGTACGGTGTTCGGCGGGCTCATCAGTCTATTAGTGACGGGGCAGTCGCTCAGTATATCCGCGATAGTCGGATTTGTGTCGGTAATAGGCATTTCTATCTTCAACACGGTCATATGGATCACCCACTACATCGAGGTCTACAAGGAGAAAAAACAGAAAGAAGAGGCAACGCTTGAAACAGTCCGTGCCAAGTTCAGACCGGTACTGATGGGGGGTCTCATAGCCTCTCTCGGACTGCTCCCTGCTTCATTAGCTCACGGTGTTGGAAGCCAGATTCAGAAACCTCTTGCTATCGTCATTGTGGGGGGCATGCTGATAGGTACGTGCATCATTCTCCTGGTCATGCCGCTGTTATTCAGATTCGTCCGCACCGAAGAATAATACCTATGCCAATTCGCCTTCAAGCGAATACCTTCCGGGTCCCGGCATCAGCGGATCTCTGTACGGGCCTGCGAATGAAATCCGAATATCAAATGTCCAAATCCTAAACAAATCCCCAATATCAAATGTTCCAGACAAAGCGCCTAAGTCTGCACTTATGCCAATTTGTATTCAAGATGGACGACCCAGCCTTCGGCCGGGTACCCCGGGCGCGCCGAGGCCTGGGCTACGCAGGCGTACCTGGCGGTACGTCGAGTAAGAACAGGCCGAAGGGCAACGAAGGTATACGCTTGAAGACAAATTGGCCTTAAGCGGGCTTTATGGCTTCGAATTTACAGACCTGCGCGCAAAGGCCGCAGCCGGGGCACTGCGACTTATGTATCAATACAGTGCCTTTCCTTTTCTTGCCGTCTTTGGTCTGGCCGGCTCCTTCCTGCCAGCTTATCGCTGGACAACCAACCTCCAGACACTGCTTGCATCCTCTGCACGCGTCGAGATTGACGCTATAGTAGGGATGCTCGAATGCTCTCTTCTCTCTCCGGTGGAGCATGCATGGGCCGTTCTCCGTGATGATCACGGAAGCGTCGTTGCGGTTTACCTCTTCTTTGATCGCCTCGACGGTCCCTTTGACATCGTACGGGTCAACCTTTCTGATGTGCTTTACGCCGAGGGACCTTACGAGCTGTTCGTAATCGATCACGGAAGCCGGCTCACCCTTGATGGTGTAACCTGTTCCGGGGTGCTCCTGCATCCCCGTCATAGCGGTGATCCTGTTATCGAGAATGATCGTCGTTGAATAACCCTTGTTATAGACCGCGTCCATCAGCGGCGCGATGCCGCCATGAAGGAAGGTCGAATCACCGAGCACCGCGCATATTTTTCCTATGCCCTCTTTACCCAGGGCCTTCCCGGCGCCATACGCGCCGCCGACGCCGGCCCCCATGCAGGTGGATGCATGCATCGCGGAGAGCGGTGGCGCTGTGGCCAGTGCATAGCAGCCGATATCGCCGAACACGAAAAGGTCGAGTTTTTTGAGCGCGTAGAAGAGCGCCCTGTGAGAGCAGCCTGGACAGAGGTTTGGCGGCCTCTTCGGGAGATCTTCCTGCTTCACCCGTATCTTCGGCGCCTGGTAAGCCTTTCCCTCCACGGCCTTCTTCAGGGATCGTTCAACGGCCTCCGGCGATAACTCGAACATGTGGGGAACGAGGTCCTTGCCGTGCCAAACCTTGTGCCCTATGGCTCTGATCTCCGTCTCGAGGAACGGATCAAGCTCTTCCACCACTACGACTTTTTTCACCTTCCGGAAGAACTGCGCGATCATCTTCTTCGGAAGGGGCCAGACCATGCCGAGCTTCAGATACGAGTATTGAGGGAAGATCTCTTTCGTATAGAGATAAGCGGCTCCCGATGAGATGAACCCCACTGATGGGTCGTTGATTTCCATGACGTTATAAGGAAACTCGTTATCCGCGTACGTCTCAAGTTTCTCCAGCCTTTCTTCGACGAGCACACGTTTTACCCGTGCGTGTGCGGGGATCATAACGTTCTTTGCGGCCAGCTTCCGGTCGAGACCCAGGGGCAGCTTTGATTCTTTTCTTTCCCCAAGCCCAACCGGCGAGTCAGCGTGGGAGACCCTTGTCTCGCTCTTCAGGAGCACGGGCGTGTCGAACCTCTCGCTCATATCGAAGGCAATTTTTGTGAACGTCTTACACTCCTCTGCATCTGCAGGCTCCAGCATGGGGACCTTTGCGAAGCGGGCCCAGTTCCTGGAGTCCTGCTCGTTCTGGGAGCTGTGCATGCTGGGATCGTCGGCGACAACGATCACCAGACCGCCTTTTATGCCCGTGTACGAGATGGTCATAAAGGGGTCGGATGCAACATTGAACCCCACATGCTTCATGGCGGCCATGCTCCGCGCGCCCGCAAGGGCAGCGCCATGCGCCACTTCCACGGCCACTTTCTCATTCGGAGACCATTCTGTGTAAATCTCTTTATACCTGGCTATCTCAGCGAGAATCTCGCTGCTTGGCGTCCCGGGGTAAGCACAGGCCACGGTGACCCCCGCTTCCCATGCACCCCTGGCAATCGCTTCGTTTCCCTGCAGTACCTTTTTCATGACTACCTTAGCTCCTTCAATCCGGCGCGAAGCTCCGTCGCTTTTTCTGCTCTTCGAAATGGCGCGAAAAATCCTGACCTGCGTAGAATATCACAAATCAGGCCTTACAGTCACTCGCGACCCTTTCTTGCTTTACAACAGATCACCGCAAACCTATATTATTGTATATACAAAAAACCATGTGTCATTGTCCCGTGAGGGGTCCGGTTTGCTCTGCCTTCGTTCCGGATCGCCTGGGGCAAGGGGGAGATATGGCACGGAAACGATCTGCATCAAAACCATCACGCACGAAAAGCAGCTTCGTCCCCGCCCACGAAACAGGCCACTCGTGCCGTTCCCGTAAACAACAAAGACGCGAAATCCGCCAGGAAACCGGCAAAGTCACGGAGTTCGGCGGCAACGATTGAGCAGGCGTGCTTCCCCATCGTAGGCGTCGGCGCGTCAGCCGGGGGGCTGGAGGCTTTGGAGCAACTCTTCAGCAACCTGCCGGCCGACAGTGGCATGGGGTTCGTGGTCGTGACGCATCTCGACCCGAGCCACAAGAGCATGATGAGCGAGCTGCTTGCGCGGGTCACACGAATGCATGTGGTCGAGGCGAAGGATGGGATGGTTGTCGAGCCGAACCGCGTGCACGTGATCCCCCCGGACCGGGACATGGCCATAACAAACGGCGTGCTGCGCCTCTCCCGGTTTGAGGAGCCCCGGGGGCTCAGGATGCCGATCGATTTCTTCTTCCGGTCGCTCGCGAAGGACCAGCGCGACGGGTCACTATGCATCATCCTGTCGGGCAGCGGCACGGACGGCACCATGGGCCTCAAGGCCATCCACGAGGCCGGCGGCATGTCCATGGTGGAGGACCCCACGGAAGCAAAGTACGAGGGCATGCCGCAAAGCGCCATCAGCACAGGTGTCGCCGATTACGTCCTTGCCGTGGCGAAGATGCCGGGGCAGCTCCTGGCTTATGTGAAGCGCGCCATACGCAAAGTAACGAAGAGGAAGGCCGTCATCACTGAGAAAGCGCCGAAAAGCATCGAGCGGATACTGAGTGTACTCCGGTCGCAGACCGGCCACGATTTCGCCTATTACAAGAAGAGCACGCTGCTGCGCCGGATCGAACGGCGGATGACAGTCCATGACGTGGGAGACCCTGCAACGTACGTGCACTACCTCCAGGAGCACCCGGAAGAGGTCCGTCTGCTCCTTAAGGAACTCCTCATCAGCGTCACCAGTTTTTTCAGGGACCCGGCAGCCTTCGATGTACTGAAAACGAAGGTCCTTCCCCTGATCCTGGAGGGTAGACCGGAAGACTATGCTCTACGCATCTGGGTGCCGGGCTGTGCCACGGGCGAGGAAGCTTACTCCATCGCCATGGTGGTGCGGGAGTATCTGGATGAGCAAAAGTCGGTGGCAAGGTTTCAGATATTCGGCACGGACATCGATGAGGAGGCGATCAATGTGGCGAGGGCCGGCGTTTACTCCGGCAACATCGGGATCGATGTAAGCCCCGAGCGGCTCAGACGTTTCTTCATCAAGGAGGAGAATACTTTCCGCATCAAGAAAGGGATCAGGGAGACCATCGTCTTCGCGGTTCAGAACGTTATCACCGATGCTCCCTTCACGCGGCTCGACCTCCTCGGTTGCAGGAACCTTCTGATATATCTCGAACCCGAGCTCCAGAACAGGCTTATGCCCCTCTTTCATTACAGCCTGAGATTTGAGGGTGGGGTGCTGTTTCTGGGCTCCTCGGAGAGCATCGGCCCCTTTTCCGACCTCTTCAAAGCCGTTGACAGGAAGTGGAAGTTCTTCCAGCGAAAGGGCCCGGCCTTTGCTCACGCCGCCACGGCCTTCACCGGCCTGCCCTGGACGTATGAGCACGGTGTCAAGGAAGCCGCACCCGAGATCAGGAAACAGACGGAGGTAAGCGTTGGGGACATGACCAGGAATCTGCTCCTCGACCGTTTCACGCCTCCCTGCGTGATCACGAATGAAAAAGGGGAGATTGTGTACGTCCACGGCAGGACGGGCAAGTACCTGGAGCCTGCCCCGGGCCATGCCAATCTCAACATCCTGGAAATGGCCAGGGAGGGCATCGCATTCGAGCTTCGCTCGGCCCTGCACAATGCGGTCCGCCAGCATAAAGCGGTGAGCTACAAAGACCTGCACGTGAAGACCAACGGTGACGTACAATCGATCAACCTCACGGTGCAGCCGATCAACGAGCCCGATGCGATGCAGGGCCTTCTCATGGTGGTCTTTGAGGATGTGATGCCCAAGCGGGAAGAGCGGGCCAAAGAACGGCAGAAGCCCCGCCACGGATACGGCAAGCGCGTGCAGGAACTGGAACAGGAACTGCGGTACTCGAAAGAGACCCTGCAGGCGACCATCGAGGAGCTGCAGGCGACCAATGAGGAGCTGAAGTCGAGCAATGAGGAGCTGCAGAGCACGAACGAGGAGCTGCAGAGCACGAACGAGGAGCTGGAGACCTCGAAGGAGGAGCTGCAGTCACTCAACGAGGAGCTGGTGACGGTCAACTCGGAGCTGCAAGCGAAGATCGACCAGTTGTCGCGGACCGAGAACGATATGAGGAACCTCCTTGACAGCACGAATATCGGCACCATATTTCTAGATAATGACCTCCGCATCAAGAGGTTCACGCCGGAGGCAACGAAAGTGGTCAACCTTATCCCCGCGGACGTAGGTCGGCCGATCAGCGATATCGTCTCGAACCTCCGGTACGAAAACCTGCTGCGGGACGCCCGGGCCGTGCTCGATACGCTCAGCTTCAGAGAGGTGCAGGTTCAGACCAAAGACGGAACCTGGTACGTTATGCGCATCATGCCGTACCGGACCTTCGACAATGTGATCGACGGGGTGGTAATCACCGTCACCAATATAGATGCGATGAGGCGTTCCATTGAGTCAGTGACGAGAGCACCCGGATGATTTTGCTCGCGTTCAAAGATGTGATGCAATCATTGTAGGAGAGAGCGTGGCGGCGAAAGCGGCCGATAAGGCGACGAACAAGTTCGATGAGTTGCGCCATAGGGCGGAAGAGCAGCTTGCAAAAGTAGGCGCCCAGGTCCCGAAAGCGTTCGCCGAGGACGTGGAGGACATGCAGCGGCTCCTCCATGAGCTGAATGTCACCCAGATCGAGCTGGAGATGCAGAACGAGGCGCTTCGCACGTCGCAGACCGAACTCGAGGCGTCCCGGTCTCGCTACGCGGAGCTCTACGACTTTGCTCCGGTCGGCTATCTCACCTTGAACCGCGCGGGATTCATCCAGGAAATCAACCTCATGGCCTGCACCATACTGGGTCATGAGAGGCGAAGCGTGAGGAACCGGCCGTTCTTCCGGTTCATCGCGCCGGAACACCGGGTCACGTTTGAGAAATACCTCGCCGCGGCCTTCAGGACCGGCGTCAGGCAGACCTGCGAGCTTAAGCTGACCGGACAACGGTCTTCAACCTGGATTGCCATGGACAGCCAGTGTGGGCCTGCCCAGGATGAAACAGGCCCGGTCTGCAGGGCAGTAATCGTCGATATAACGCAGAGCCGGCTAGCGGAAGCGGAGCGGGTCCGGCTGATCGCAGCGGTCGATCAGGCGGCGGAGGCGATCATCGTCACCGACCCTCAGACGACTATCCTTTACGCCAACCCGGCAGCGTGCGAAATTACCGGCTACAGCCGTGCGGAACTGATCGGCCGGAGGGCGGACGCCAAGAGTCTGATGCAGCATGGGCAAGCCTACGAGAAAATGTGGTCCAGGCTTCAGTTGGGGCTCTCCTGGAGCGGCCGCATCACCAACCGGAAAAAAGATGGCACGCTTTACTCCGCGGAGATGAGCATTGCGCCTGTGACTGGCCTTCAATCGGAGATCGTCAATTACGTGGTCGTCTTCCGGGACGCCACCGATCAGATCGCCATGGAGGCGAGATTAAGGGAGAGCCAGAAGCTGGAAGCGATAGGTACCTTGGCAGGGGGCATTGCCCATGATTTCAACAATATATTAGCCGCCATCATCGGTTTCACGGAAATGGCCACCGACGACGCCGAGAAGGGCAGCCGGCAGGAACGTGACCTGAAGCATGTATTAAAGGCAGCCATCCGGGGAAGGGACCTGGTAAAGCAGATCCTGGCCTTTTCACGTAAGTCGCAATCAAAGAAGAGTCTCCTGCGCATGAGCGCTCTGATTGATGACTCCTTGAAACTGCTCCGGGCCAGCCTGCCGAGCACGCTGGTCATCCATTTCAACGCAGTCAGCGAATCGGGATTTGTCCTTGGTGATCCCACGCAACTGCAGCAGGTGATCATCAACCTCTGCACCAACGCAGCCCACGCCATGCGCGAGAAGGGAGGCGTGATCAGCGTCGAGTTATCCGACTTCGGCTTCTCGGCCGCCGGGGAAGCGCCAGTCCCTGACCTGGCACCGGGAGCATACCTCAAGCTCACCGTCAAGGACACCGGTGAAGGCATCCCACGGGAACACCTAGACCGCATCTTCGAGCCCTTCTTCACGACAAAGAAGCCGGGTGAGGGCTCGGGCCTCGGGCTCGCAGTCGCGCACGGCATCGTCGAGAGCCATGGAGGGGCGATCACCGTTGCGAGTGAACCGGGGAAAGGCTCGACCTTCACGGTCTATCTTCCGAAGGATGTTGAGGCGCAGGCAGAAAAAGCTCCGGAAGAAGCGGGACTGGCGACCGGACACGAACGGATACTTTTCATTGATGATGAGGAGGCGCTTGCCGAGATGGGTGAGCAGATGTTGATAGGGCTCGGGTATCAGGCGGCCCGCAAGACGAGCAGCAGGGAAGCGCTTGCACTCTTCCGGCTCGACCCATCGAAGTTCGACCTTGTGATCACCGACCAGACTATGCCGGAGATGACGGGCATCCAACTGGCCGGCGAGATCCTTACTCTAAGGCCAAACATGCCCATCATCCTCTGCACGGGCTACAGCCATGAGGTAGATGCGGACTCTGCGGCGGCAGCAGGTATCCGCGCCTTCCTCGAGAAACCCCTCACCAAGAACGAGATTGCAAGAACCGTAAGGCGCGTGCTGGACGAAAAGCGCTGAC
>CAWIHO010000043.1:0-131802 GCA_963835605.1 uncultured delta proteobacterium
ACAGCCGCGGGCCCGAGTGATATCGTAGACACCATCATGACCGCAGGCGCTGCCGCGGCAGAGGCCGCACGCAGCCTTTATGCAAGCGCACGAAGGCCGCGCAATGACAGAGACTGAGAAAGAGGGAAGCTAGGTTCATGGCTGAGATATTACGGGGAATCTGGAAACAACTTTTGTGACAAGCCAAGTCAATTCCCGCGCCGCGGACCAGGAACCTCGCATTGGCGTCTATGTCTGCGATTGCGGCGGCAACATCAGCGATACGGTGCGGTGTGAAAGGTGGCGAATGCTCTGGCAAATTTGATAACGTCGTCGTTTCGCGTCACTGTCAGTTCATGTGCTCTGATCCCGGCCAGAAATTAATCACGGATGATATTAAAGAAAAAGGCATCAACCGGGTCGTCGTAGGAGCATGCTCGATCTTCCTTCACGAGCAAACGTTCCGAAAAGCCGTGCAGCGCGCCGGGCTGAACCCGTACATGTACTACCACGTAGGTCTGCGGGAGCAGGATAGCTGGGTCCATCACCAGTCCTGTGGAAGCGACGGAAAAAGCCATCCGTATGATGTCAGCAGGTATCGCCAAAGCCCGCCTGATGAAGCCGCTGGACGCCGTCCATCTGGAAGCCGAAAAGCATGTCCTCGTAATCGGGGCAGGTGTGGCCGGCTTACGTTCCACGTTGTCGATTGCCCGTCGCGGGTTGAAGGTAACGCTGATCGAGAAGAGTCATTTCGTGGGCGGCCATATGGCGCAGTGGGAGCAGGTCTTTCCCACCGATGAGGATGCGCGGACAGCTGTTAGCCGGTCTGATCGAGAATGTGCCGGCGAGCCAAATATCACGATCCTCACTGGAGCTGAGGTGATTTCCGCGAAGGGCTACGTCGGCAACTTTGAAATTTGCATCCGTCAACAGCCGCGCGGCGTGACCGAGGATTTCAAGGCGGTCGATGAGGCGATCGCCCTCTGCCCCGTCGAAGTGCCGGACGAATTCAATTTCGGCCTGACCAGGCGCAAAGCCATCTATCGGCCTTATGCCGGCTGTTATCCGGCCGGCCCGGTGATCGACCGAGAAACACTGCAATCGCTGTGAGGAATGTCTGCGAGTCGGTCACGGCGGGGGAATCGATCTGGATGAGCAGCCGATTGAGATTGACCTCAAAGTAGGCGCGGTAGTCGTGGCCACGGCTTCCAGCCCTACGAACCCTTCCCCGGGGAAATCGGCTACGGTGAATTTCCCGAAGTGATCACTCTGCCGCAGTTGGAGCGACTGCTTTCCGACGACGGGTCTACCAACGGAAAACTGGAATGGAGCGGGCGTCGCGTCGAAAGCCTCGCGATGATCCACTGCGTGGGCAGCCGCCAGGTCGAAGGCGTACACATGCCCCAGCCGGACGGAAAGGTCAACGAGTACTGTTCGCGGGTGTGCTGCACCGCCACGCTGGCTGCGGCCAACCAATCCGTGAACGCTTTCCCGAGGTCAACGTCTACGATGTCTACCAGGACATCCGCACCTACGGCCGGGGACATGAAGACTACTACGCGAGGCATCCAAGAACCGGGTGACCTTCTTGCGCTATCTCGCCGAAGAGCTCCCGGAGGTGGTCCGCGCCGACAGGGCGCGAACATCCCCTGTTGGTCAAGGTGAAAGATCATCTGACCTGGGGTGAGGAGATCGAGTTGCCGGTCGACCTGGTCGTGCTGTCCGTGGGGATGATGCCCAGTCCGGTGGAGGACCTGATCGAGATGTTCAAGATCGCGCCGGGAAACGACCGTTTCCTGCTCGAAGTACATCCCAAACTGCGTCCGGTCGAGACCGCGGTGACCGGCGTCGTGCTGGCCGGCACAGCCCAGGGGCCAATGAACATCCAGGAGAGTTGCGCCGCGGCAGAGGCCGCCGCCTCCAAAGTGGCTGTGCTGCTGTGCCGGGGCGAAGTGGAACTGGAGCCTTACGTCGCCCGGGTGGACCCGCGAGCGTGCCGGGGCGCGGGCGAATGTGTGCGCGTCTGCCCGCAGGAAGGCGCCATCCATCTGGAGACTTTCAGCAGGACGGGAGCACGTTTCAGCAGGCCGTGGTTACCTCGGCCAACTGCAACGGTTGCGGCGTGTGCGTCAGTGCCTGTCCCAATCGGGCGATCGACGTTCAGGGCTGGCGGCTGGATGAGTTCGAGGCGATGGTGGAAGCCATTGCGGCGGAGACACCAGCTTTGGAGGGCGCCGTATGAAGATGAAGAATAAAGAAGCGACCAGAACGCAGGACGGAGATGTTGTCGAACTGCGCAAGCAGCATGCCGAGCGGGTGAAACAGGCTCAGGAGCTCTTCAAGGAGCAACAGCGGTCCGTAAGCGCTGCAACGGCGCTGCAGGGCGCGCCGCACTCGGTGCCGCAGCTGGCTGAGCGACGGGTATATCCGCTCATGAGGTCTTATGGCACATTGCCGCGATGAAGAAATACGGCCTGGTCGAGGAAGCGGGGATAGATGAGGCCGGCGACTACTACCTGTATGGCCTGTCGAAGGGGGCGAAGGCATGAGCCACCGCGCAGATCCTCGCTTCCTGCCGGAACTCCAGAAATACGGGGCAGTGAACATCGAGTCATGCTTCAACTGCGGCAACTGCACAGCGGTCTGCCCGCTTTCCACGGACAAGGGGACTTTCCCGCGCCGGATGATCCGCTATGCACAGCTCGGAATGCGGGACAAATTGCTCGGGCAGCAAGGAACTCTGGATGTGCTACTACTGCGGTGAATGCACGGCGACCTGTCCGCGCCAGGCAGACCCGGGCGAGTTCATGGCAGCCGCCCGGCGCTATGCGATTGCGCGGTATGATCGTCTGGGACTAGCCAGGCTGCTCTCTACCTCGGGCACGTTCACCGTGTTGTTTCTCGCGCTCCTGGCAGTTGCGCTGGGTCTGTTTCTGTACGCCTTCCACGGTCCGATGCCGCGCGACAGCCTGCGCCTGTTTGCATTTATCCCCGCCGAGGTGATCCACACCCTGGGCGTGACAGCCGGGGTAATCGTTATTCTCATGGCGATGTCCGGGGTGATCAGGATGATGGCCCACATTGGCAAAGAGACCGTCGCCCGGAGGGCGTTCGTCTCAACTGGCTGGCTGCGCTGTGGGAGACCTTCCGAGAAGTGCTCGGACAACAGCGCTACCGGCGAGACTGCGAAGCCTACCGGCCGGTGCAACCCTGGTACATCCAAAAGTGGTTCATTCATGCGTCGATGCTGTGGGGCTTCCTGGGGTTGTTCCTGGCCACCGCGCTGGACTACCTCCTCGTACTGCTGGGCGTCAAGCCGACGGGAACGTGGGTACCTATCTGGTATCCGACCCGTCTGCTGGGTACACTCGCGGGAGCCATGCTGGTGTACGGTGTTACGGTGGCCATCGTCAAGCGATGCGGAAAACGGACGAAGCAGCCACCTATTCGACGCCGTCGGATTGGGCTTTCCTGGTTCTCCTGTGGCTGGGCGGGATGAGCGGTTTCGCGCTGGAAGTGGCTATCTACCTGCCACAGCCCTATGGCTGGAGTTACTGGATGTTGTTGGTCCACCTGGTGGTCGTCCTGGAATTACTTGTGCTGTTGCCCTTTACCAAATTTGCGCATGTCTTCTATCGCACGATGGCGCTCTATGTTCATGCTCTCAAACCTGTATCCGAAACAGAAGGCGTCGGTGCAGGGCCTGCGAGATTAGCGAATCACTGCCGGTAAGAATGCCGGCAGATGAGAATCATAACATTCTATTAAAGGAGGATTTACCATGTCTGAGAAAATGATCATCGTTTGCAACCACGCTGATCCCACCGGTGTCATGCCCTCGCTCGTCTTTGCCTCATCCGGCATTGCTCTCGACTACGAAGTGCATATGTTCTTCTGCCCGAATGGCGCGCAGGCGCTCGTCAAAGGCGAGCTGGAAAAGATCGGCACGCCGAAAGGCATGCCGAACCCGGTGGAGCTATTCAATACCATCCTTGATCAGGGTGGCAGGGTCGTCTTTTGTGAGCTGGCGATTGAAAACAAGGGCATCAACCCTGCAGACCTCCGCGACAGCCGCATCCTTATTGAGAAGGTACCCCCGTTCCTCCTGCATGCACAGGGAGCATGCATGACCTTTGTATTCTAGCAGTCTTCCGTGACAGACGAGTTGTAGACGCGCGAGAGGTGATAAGCTACGTTGCGGTCAGGCGAACGGGCCCCGGCGGTACCGAAGTCTCAGTGCATCTCCGTACGCCACTGCCCTGGCAGGGGTAAGCACTGCAACGGACCAGGGGTGGGCCCTCGGGAAACACCCGCGTTTCCTGGGAGAAGGACAGAGGTTATCCGGTCAATATCCTGCACGGCGATTTCCGGATTTCCATCAGACCTCTAGGGAATACTGCGAGTGAACGTCGTGCCTCACGAATAAGAATTTGGAAGGAAAGGAATAACTTCAGTCTTGCCCAACGTGAAATGGTAGACCAGGAGACAACGATAGCAAGGGTGCGTTATTTTGGATGGGATCTTCCTATGGAATTTGCCCTTTGCCTGCGTATGAGACAGAGCAACATCAACAGCGTCACGACCGGCGGCAAGGAGGTTACGTTCGAAACATTCAAAGATGGCTGTTCCACGTTCATCTATATTGCTTTGACAATGGAAAAGCCGGAACAGCTCACCATTAAACATGAGGTGCATGATACGCACTTGTTCGGAGGGACTTTGTCTGAAAGCAGTTCGGTCTAAGCCTCTGACAGCCTGCAATCCGCCCAGCAGCACGTGGAGGCCGGGTCCCTCTCGACCGGTATACCTATAGAAGCTTCTCTGCTCCCGAATAAACCTCTTCCACCTTCAATGCCGCTGCAGCATGCCCTGGATGCTTCTTAGGATTCCATTTTTTCATGTCTTCGAAAATAATACCTTCTTTGTGGTATTCGATACTTCCTTTAATCTGATAGGATTTCCGTTCCTTTGTGATAAAAAGAATTGACCCCTTGCTGCCTGCGAGTATATTTTCCAGTGTTTTTGAAAAATAATTATTCGCAACCACTATAGTATCTTCGCTGAATTTTGACACACACGTAGCGTATATGGCGTTAGGAACTCCATCTTCATTTACGGTTGACAAAACGACAGGACCTTCTCGGTCTTCCCATGCCTTACTCACTTTTTCAGGTAAAGCTGCCATAACAATCCTCCTTTGTACTATAACACTGGCCTGACCCGGAGCCGGCTTTTTCGCAAATTGGCTTCCGGGTAAACGCCGATCACGGTAGGCACGCGAATCGCCCGGCGCCGCGCGCAGAGCCGTATATGCAACCTTTTTCGCATAGGTTCTTACCTCAATAACGCCAACACAGTCAAGAGAATAAGAATGGCTCTGTGGAGGCGTCGACCTGCAAAAAGGACTATTTGCGTTTGTCCATTCGGCTGTATTATGTTGAATCAGCGATCGAGTGAGACCCGTGGAGATCCTTGGCGCATAATGGAGGGAGAAGCAATGGGCACATCTCGCGTATGCGAACGATGCGGCAAAGAGATAGAGGAGCAGCAAAGCTATGAGCATCTTGGAAGGATCTATTGCGAAGACTGTTACATGGACATTTTATCTCCCCCTAAAGCCTGCGATCCCTGGGCAGTCTACGCAGCCCGAACCTCACTGCAGGGAGAGGACAAATTCTCCGTGCTGACACCGCTGCAGTGCCGCATCGTTGCATTCATCAAGGAAAAAGGTGAGGCCTCTGCGCAAGAGATTATGGATGCTCTTAATCTGACTGAACAGGAGTTCAAAAGAGAATTCGCAACGCTGAGGCACATGGAAGTGTTGCGGGGGCAAAGAAGGAAGCAAGCATCGTGTACAGACTGGCTGATACCTGACGTAGTCTTTCCAAGCAGCCGCTGCGCTTTACGTCTCCTCTTCGCGCACTACTTCGTTCTTGATAATTGACAGGAGTTCCTGAAAAACGGGCAGTACGTCCGTCCTGAGCCTTCCGGCGACAAGAAGGTACATTATATCAGCACCAACGGCTAGCTCGCCTTCATTGATCCAGACCCTAATGTCGGTGATGCCTTCTCTACTCTTATATGCGCTTACGCAGGCCTCAAGTTTCGACTTGTCAAACGACAGCTTCATTCCCTTGACAGGTTCTCCCTCTTTCGAAGTGCCCCTGACAACACCGTTGTGCACCAACACCATGCCCAGCGTATCGGGATCGGCCCTTTCCCTCACTTCTTTCAGCCAGGCATCTATCATGATTCACCTGCCTTCGCGAGAACAGCTTGCTACTTCCTGATGGTGTACCCCGCTTTTTCGACTGCCTTGCTCCAGGTCCTGTTGCTTGATCTTACTCTCGTCATACGTGATTTCCGCGGTTCCCACACCTACCTCAGCATGCGACACGCCGGGCAATAGGTCCACGGCTTTCTTGACGCGCATCACGCAATGCTGACAACTCATCCCTTCAATTTTAAGGCTCGTTTTCTGCATCATGTCCTCCTTAGATTCGAACCCGCTTCAAGGGCTCGGTTATTTTCTCATGGTAAGTCCACGTTCTTCCCGCCTCACCTGTTCAATCAATATCACCGTCCTATTCCAGCCGGTCCGGTCACACGGCCGGCCGGTATCGCTTCAACATGAGCGACAGGGAGACCACCGTCACAGAGCTCATCGCCATGGCAAGACCTGCCCATTCGGGTTTAAGGGTAATGCCGAAGAAGGGGTAGAGGATGCCTGCGGCTATTGGGATCAGGGCCGTGTTGTACGCGAATGCCCAGAAAATATTCTGTTTTATCCGTGCCATGACCTTTCTACTCAACTGGATGCCGGCCGCGGCGTCCATCAGATCGTCCCGTATCAGAACCATCTCGCCGCTCTCTATGGCCACGTCGGTCCCGCTCCCGATGGCGATACCCACGTCTGCCTGCGCAAGGGCAGGCGCATCGTTTATGCCGTCCCCGACGAAGGCAACTACATTGCCCGCCTGCTGAAGCTTTTTGATCTCCTCAGCCTTGTCCTGGGGCAGGACTTCAGCCACCACGCGGTCGATGCCCGCCTGCTCCGCGATGGCACGGGCGGTCCTCTCGTTGTCCCCCGTGATCATAACGACCTGCAGGCCCAGTTTCTTGAATGCCGCGATTGCGGCCGGCGTGGTCTGCTTGAGCGTGTCCGCAATCGCAATAAGACCTATGATATGCCCTTCGCGCGCGACGAGGACGACCGTTTTCCCCGCGCTTTCCAAGAGTGAAATCCTCTGCTCGACATCGCCGGGGAGGACGATGCCTTTCTCCGCAAAGAAGAGCCTGTTGCCTGCCGCTACCTCCTGTCCGTCCAGACGGGCAGTTACGCCCTTGCCGCCAAAGGTGTCGAAGCCGGCGCTCTCAGGTAAGGTGATTTGCCGCTGCTTCGCCTGCGCAACAATTGCATCGGCGAGCGGATGCTGGGAATACCGCTCGACAGAGGCGGCGAGGCCAAGCAGCGCCTCTTCGCTCCCCTCCAGAGGGATGACATCCGTTACCTCCGGTTTGCCCTTGGTAAGCGTGCCTGTCTTGTCCAGGGCAACGACGTTCAGCTTTTCCGAGCGTTCAAGCACTTCTCCGTTTCTGATGAGTATGCCAAGCTCCGCGCCGCGTCCCACACCCACCGTCACGGCGGTAGGCGTCGCCAGCCCAAGGGCGCAGGGGCAGGCGATCACGAGGATCGAGATCAGGGTGGTGAGGGCAAAGAGGAGGGTATTCCCAAGAATGAAATACCACAAACCAAAGGAAAAGAGGGCGATTGCGAGCACGACAGGGATAAAATAGGTGACGACCTTATCCGCTATCCGCTGCACGGGTGGCTTCGAACCCTGGGCCTCTTCGACGAGCCGAACAATCTGGGCGAGCACGGTATCCCTGCCCACCTTCGTTGCGGTGAAGGTGAGGACACTGTTCTGGTTGATCGTTCCCCCCACGATTGTATCGCCCGTCTTCTTCAGTACGGGAATAGGCTCGCCGGTGATCATCGATTCGTCGACGTAGCTTTCGCCCGCCTTCACTTGCCCGTCTACCGGCAGCTTCTCGCCGGGCTTCACGATAATAGTGTCGCCGACCTCTACGTCCTGTATGGCCATCTGGGTCTCCTGGCCGTCGCGGACGACGGTTGCCGTCTTCGGCTGAAGCCCCATGAGCCTCTTGATGGCCTCTCCCGTTCTCCCCCTGGCCCGCGTCTCCAGATAGCGTCCCATGGTGAGGAACGTAGCGAGGAGTACTGCGCTGTCATAGAAGAGGAATTCCCGCGACAGAACGATCTGGAAGGTGCCGAGGAGGCTTGCCCCGAATGAGACGCCTATGCCCATGGAGTACATGACATCCATGTTCAGATTTCTGTTTTTGATCGCCCGCCAGGCGGCGGCGAAGATCGGGTGGCTTATGTAGATGAAGACGGGCGTCGAAACCGCGAGCATGATATACGGTATAAGGCCATGCATCGCCATGGGGAAAAACATCAGGACCATCAAAGGGATACCGACAATAAACCCGACGATCAGGCGGTTGCGTTTTTCCCGCAGGTCCCTGGCCCGGGTTTCCGCCTCCAGATCTCCGGTGTCCTCTCCCTCGATGCCCAGGTACTGATAGCCGGCCTGTTCGATAGCGCGACGCATGTCAGACGGGGAGACCAGCCGGGGATTATAGGTGACCTGAGCTTTTTCTGCACCGAGATTGACGGTAACGCCAGTCACCCCTTCAACCTCAGCGATGGCCTTTTCGATTGCCCCTGCGCACATCACGCAGGTCATTCCGCCGATCTTGATACTCCTCTTCTCGTCAATCACCTGGTAGCCGGCGTCGGTTACGGCCTTCTCTATGTCGACGAGCTGGGTCTTTTCCGTGTCCCACTCAACCGTTGCCGTTTCCTTTCCGAGGTTCACCTGTGCATCGAGCACGCCCGGAAGTTCGCGGAGGGATTTTTCGACGGCCTTCACGCACATGACGCACGTCATGCCTGCGATACGGATCTCCGCCTTTGTGGTGGATGTCAGACTGGCCGGTATAGCCTCGTTGGTTATTGTGTTCACGGATCTTCCATCGCTCATTACTTTAGTCTCCTATGCTACCGTCGAGCCTTTCGCTGTTTCCCGCCCAGCGCACGCTCTTCGGTGCCCTCAAAGCTCAAACTTTTCTTCGGACAGAACGACATCCAAACCTGTTTGGCCTTTCGACCAGATTGCGAAACCCCTGAACCCGGTCTTCACTTTGTGTTCGCCAATTCCAGTACATCTATCTAACCGGCAAATGTTTTTGTTGTGCCTGTGTCTTTTTGAAGTTTTTCGACAATTTCTCGGTACCTGACAGCCTTTCCAGCAGTACTTCGGTCATTATATCGAAGGCCTGGATAATCTTCCGATTTGCAATCGAATAAAAAATCGTTACTCCCTCACGCCTTGTTTTTACGATGCCTTGCGATCTCAGGATCGCTAAGTGCTGCGAGACGCTCGACTGGCGGATGCCGGCCAGCTTGGAAAGCTCCCCAACCGAAAGCTCCCGGTCCCTCAGTAGGTTCAGCATCTCTAACCGTTTAGGCGAAGTGAACACGCCGCACAACTGAGCGTGAAGTTCATATAATTGATTTCTATCCATACCATACTCCTTTATGTTATTATATTAGAACATTACGATATAGTTGTCAAGGAGGTTGATCCAGACTACGTCTAGTGGGTCCGTGTCCCCGCCCGAAGGAATAGGTGGCATTCGCCACGACAGCGACTACGATCACCTGAAGACCGTGAAAGAGAGAGGTGACCCAGGGAAGGTCGCGGGAAGCCGCATAGAGTGAGGAAAGGATAACCATAAAGAGAAAGGCCGGTAGTTGATGCGATCCTCAATATGAAAATGGGAGCCATAGCCACTGTTATTAGCGGTCTTGAAAATAGGTTTGGTCTGGAAAGATTTTCTTGGAACAAAACCACATTTCCTTCGTTTAACACGTATAGAGGACTAAGTGGAGATGATAGATAGAAGGAAAGGCATGATTCGCTCGGCGACCAAGGAGGCCGGTAACGGGCCAAAAGATATGGTCCCGGCCCTGGCTGTTCTGCTCGTGACTGTCGGGTTCTCGTTGTTTTACGCTGACCCTGCGGTTTCAACAGCCTGGCAGACCGCTGGTAAGGCATTGCTCCGGTTTTTGCGCTTTGCTGTCGTTCTCTGTCTTCCGCTGTACGCACTACCAAAGATCTATGGATTTATCATTCGAAAGAAGGCGTTGGCATTGCTCCAGACAGAAGAGGAAGGGGAGTTGACGATCTCGCCGGCCAGGCACTGGATCTTCCGGCCATTCCAGGGGATCGGCATCGGGCTACTTTTCGGCACGAAGCTGCTTACCATCCTTCAGTTGATGGCCGGACCTACGGTAGGGACATCTCTTCTCATACCGGAAGGCCATTTTCAATTTGGCACGCCTTCTTATCATCACCCTGATCACGGTCTTTGTCTCTCTCTTGCTCTCCACCCTCTGGACGCTTGATGACATGGGGATACGCTATTTCAACCGGAAGGATCAGGAACTGAAGATGATCGGAAAATATGCGGGCACCCTGATGCCCGTCATCTTTGGTTTTTACGGCATACTCAATCTCTTTGCGAATTACCCGACAGCGGTCGCCTTGTTTTTTGTTTGCAAGATTGCCGTTGTCCTGTATCCTCCTCTGGCACTGTTTGCGGTGCTTCATACCTATTTCGTGAGGAGCAGGAGAGCGTCGTTTTCGAAGGATAGTTTGAAGAGGGGCGGGATCTGGTCAGGAAAGCAGTGAGTTCATGCTGGGCTGGAATGACGAAGCCTTTTGCAACGCATTGCTTTTGTACGTTAACTCAGGGGCACGATGGCTTTCGCTGACGACGGAGACTTAATTAATCGCTTTAAAGGTGGCGAGCTTTCAGCATTTGAGGAGTGGTTCGCAAGTATCAGGACAGGGTCTACAATCTTTGCCGCTACATGATCCAGGACGCGCACGATGCGCAGGACGCGGCCCAGGACGTCTTCCTGAAGGCTTACCGGAACCTGAAGGCGTTCAAACCCGACGCATCCCTTTACACGTGGCTCTACCGTATCGCGGTCAACACCTGCCTCGACTACAAGAAAAAATCGCGTCCTGAGCAGGCGGAGGACGAGTCAGTGATCGATGACTTAACCTCAACTGAGCCGTCCCCCGAGCAGCGCTATCAATCAAAGGAGATCGGCCAAGCCATACAGTTGGCCCTTCAAAAGCTCCCGGAGTCCTTAAGGGCCGCTATTGTGCTGAAGGAGATCGAAGACCTTTCCTACGAAGAGATTGCAGAGGTGCTGCACACGTCTATAGGAACCGTGAAGTCGAGGATATCGAGGGCACGGGAGGAGCTACGGCTGCTTTTACGAAAAAAAGTGTAGGCGGATGAAAAATGTTTGGAACAAAATCAAATCTCAATCGTTTAAGAGTATGGAGAGAGAAAAAATGAAATGTTCACAGACAGAAAAAATGATCTCCCGGTATGTTGATAATGATCTCGACACCGAGGAAAAAAGGCTGTTTGAGCTCCATATCCAGGACTGCTCCGGGTGCAAGCAAGAACTGGAAGAGGTCCGAAGTGTCCATGAACTCTTCGCCTCCACCGAGAGGTTCACGGCACCCTATGGTTTCACAACAAGGGTCATGGCAAACCTGGAGGCAAAAGAGCCTTCATGGTTATGGCAGCTCTTTACTCTCCGGCCTTTCGTTTTGCGGACGGTGGAAGTGGCCTTCGCACTGATCATTATGATCATCGGGGTGGTCTCCGGTAACCTGCTGGTGGCGGACAGAACGTCCGGAAGGCAGGCCGTCCAGGCAACCGTGCAAGAGTCCTTTTCGCTCGATCTCTTTCAGGCCACGCCTCCTGACTCCGTGGGGGGCGCTTATGTCAGACTGATGGGGGCAGGCGATGAGAGATAACATTTTGAAGTACATCCTGATCGTCTCTCTTGTCCTCAATTTCTCTTTCCTCGGTGCCGCGGGGTACACCCATTACAAACAGACGCGGTATCGCCCCACTCCGTTCGGGTACGGCGTTCCGGCCCATGGTCCCGTCGGCGGCACCCATCTTTTCGAGGAGTTGGCCTTGAAACCGGAACAGCTCGAGGCGTTCCATGAAAAGGCGCTGCCCTTTCACGCAGCCATAGCAAAGAAGAGGCAGGAGGTCGACCGGCTGAGAGCTTCTCTCTTTGGCCTCATGCGTGCGGACAAGCCCGACCAGAAGGCAATCGAGGCGACTATAGCCCAGATCAACAAAACGCAGGAGGAGATGCAGAAGACGGTCGTTGCCCACATGCTCGAATTCAAGTCGATGCTCGACAAGGACCAGCAGCAGAAGTTTCTCAACATGATCGAGGGGGCGATGGGACAGACGAGGAGAGATGCAATGTCCCTGATCCCAGCATTGTCAAGCCTGATAGTTCAAACAAGAACGACTTTCCCGGTGGTCGCTTCCAGACGCACGTGTCGGGGAGACATCTGAAGATCAGCACAATGGAGGAATTGAATGAGCCTGCACTACTTGATGAATGAACTTTACTACCAGAGGCGGAGGACCCTTGCGGCGATCATAGGGCTGTCCATAGGCATTGCCCTTCTGATCGTCCTCAATGCCCTGTCCGCTGCCTACCGCCAGGCAGCCCGCGCGCCCCTCAAAGAGATCGGGGCGGATATCACGGTCCAGCGGCCCGGCGATGTCCCGAGAGAGCTTGCCGGCGTTGTTTTCCCCTGTTCCGCCGTGACCATCCGCGATGACCAGGTGAAAAAGATCAGGGCCTTCCCGGGGTCAGGGGGATAGGCAAAGCGGTCCTGCTCTGGGTCTTTGACCCCAACAGGGCCTGGATCGTCCTCGGGATCGAGCAGCAGAATAGCGTAGGCCCATCGGTGCTTCGCTCTGCCGTCACCGACGGGCGTTTTCTGGAGGAGGGCAAATCGGAAGCCCTCGTCGAGGTCGCGCTATGCCCGCCAGTTCGGCATCAAGGTGGGCGACACGATATCGGTGGCCGAAAGGACCATTCCCGGTCGTCGGGCTGGTCGATGCGTCACGGGCGGCAAAGATCGCCGTAGCCAACGTCTATCTGCCCCTGGCAGAGGCGCAGAAGCTCGCAGCCGCCTCGCCTCAGGTGCAGTCTGTCTCGCCCTTCAACCCGGCTGATGTCAATCTCCTCTTCATCAAGGCGGACCAGGAGAAGATTCCCGGTTTGGCAGCAACGCTGCGGACTATCGTGGACAAAAAAGCGACGATCGGCACCCCTGAGTCTTTCCTGAAGCTCCTCGGCAGCCTCTTCGCCCTCTCCGACAAGTTCACCATGGCGGCGTCCCTGATCGCGATCATCGTTGCCGTCCTCATCGCCTTCAAGACCATGGCGGGCAACATCGCGGAGCGGGCCCGGGAGATCGGCGTGTTGAAAGCCGTCGGCTGGACCAACCGCAACGTGGTGAGCCAGCTTCTGGCAGAGTCGGTGATCCAGTGCTTCCTTGCCGGCATCCTGGGCTTGCTGCATCGCTCTCGTGGCAGCGTATCGGCCTGAGCTTCATGAAGGTGAACATCCCCATTCCATGGGACATGAGCCCTACACCGCATTTCCTGCCGGGCGGCGGAGACCAGATCTTCAAGACCCTCCGGCTTCCCGTGCATGTGCCCTGGACCCTGGCTGCGTTTGCGGTCCTCCTTTCCGTCGTGATAGGCGGCCTCACCGGGGCGCTCCTGGGCAGAAATATTTCAAAAATCAAACCTTCGGAGGTTTTACGACATGAATAATGGAACCATTCTAACAGGCAAGGGTCTCAGCAAGAAATACGGCGACCTTGCGGTGGTCAAGGAGGTTTCGCTTTCGATTAACGCGGGCGAGTTCGTCTGCCTCGTCGGAAAATCGGGCTGCGGCAAGACGACGCTCCTTTCGCTCCTGTCCGGCCTGGAACGTCCTACCGCCGGCCAGGTGATGCTCAACGGCAAGGAGATCACGAGTGCAACCGAGGATGACCTTGCGCTCTTCCGCAGGGAGAATGTCGGCTTTATCTTCCAGTCTTTCAACCTGATCCCGACGCTCTCCGCATGGGAGAACGTGGCCCTGCCGCTCTTCCCCGTGAAGATGACGGGTGAAGAGCGGAAAAGGCGGGCAACGGAACTCCTCGAAAAGATGGAGATGGGCCACCGCATGGATCACCTGCCTTCAGCCCTCTCCGGAGGAGAGAAGCAGCGGGTCGCCATCGCGCGGGCCCTGATCAACCATCCGAAGGTCCTTTTCGCCGACGAGCCGACGGGCAATCTCGATTCCGCCACCGGCGATGCTATCATGGAGATCCTGAACAGGCTCCACACACAAGAAGGGGTGGCCATCCTGATGGTGACCCACGAAGCTGAACTCGCAAAAACCGCGGACCGCTTGATCCGCATGCACGATGGAGAGGTGATATCATGAAAAAGACTGTTCTTTGTTTGTTGGTACTGGTTTTCCTTTGCTTTGGTTTGAGCGCTCACGCGGCTGCGAAACCGACCCAGGTCGAAGTGCTCTACATGAACCACGGGCCCCTCATCGACACGCTGAACAAGATCAAGAGGTCTTCTCCGGGTACGGCGACAAACTGACGGTCTCCTGGTACGATTTCGACAGCAAGGAGGGGGAGCAGTTCATGGCCAAAAAGGGGATAAACCAGCACATGCCGTTGATCATCTGGATTAGATGGCACTCACTCGGCTGAAGGTAGGTGAGAAGGAGATAAAGTTTGCCGGCTTTCCCACCGGCTCAGGTCCGGCCTTTTTTCAGGGGAAGTGGACCATGGACGACCTGAAGGCGGCCCTTGACCAGGTAACCGCGAAGAAGTGAGGATGCCATGAACTATCGCTACATACTTAACGAGCTTCGCCATCACCATCATCGGACCCTTGTGAATGTGCTCGGCATCGCGATAGGCATCGCCCTCTTTGTCTCGATCAACGCCGTCTCCACGGCCTATCAGAAAGCGGTGAGCCTGCCTTTCAAGAACCTTGGCGCTGACCTCGTAGTCCAGAAACCGGAAAAACGTGCGGTCGATGCGGCCCAGGCACCTACTTCAATGCGGGGGATCCGCCTGCCTTTCTCGAACCAGCTTCTGCCGGCCGAAGAGATTCAAAAACTCGGCTCCATCAACGGGGTCGGCTCCATGGCCTCTTCCCTGCTCCTCTGGGAGTTCGACCAGGGCGGCTTCCGGACCATCATGGGCGTCGACCTCTCCCAGCCGAGCCTGGGGCCGGTCAAGGTGAAGGAATGGCTCAGCGAGCGGCCGTTTCCCGAACCAGGCAGGCGAGGTCGTGCTGGAGAAGCACTATGCGAAGTTCCATCACAGCCAGCTCGGCAGTGCCATAACCATCGGCGGTCGACCCTTCACTGTGGTGGGGCTTCTGGAGATCAAGGAAGGCGCCCAGATCGCGTCATCCAACATATACCTGCCCCTGGCGGACGCGCAGAAGCTCCTTCCCGAAGAGGCAAAGGGCGTTAACATCGTCTATCTGCGGCTCAGCAACCCTTCGCTTCTGAGCCAGGTGAAGAGTCAGATCGCAAAAGAAGTGGCCGGGGTCTCCGTCACCAGCTCCGACTCCTTCCTGGAGCTGATGGGCGGCGTCTCCAAGATATCGGACCAGTACTCCCTGCTGATGTCGCTGATCGCCCTGGCAGGGGCCATATTCCTCATCATCAAAACGATGCTCGGGAACCTCGTGGCACGTACCAGCGAGATCGGCATCCTGAAGGCGGTGGGCTGGACCGAGAAGGATGTGCAGAAGCAGCTCATGGGTGAGGCCCTGCTCCAGTCGTTTATCGGCGGTCTCGTCGGGCCTTATCGTCGGTTATTCCATCTCTTACGCCCTCGGGTTTCTCTCCATACCTGTATCCACTCCGTGGGAGATAAACCTTATGCCCGCCTTTGCCAAGGATACCGAAACAGCCGCAGCCGTGGCCGTCCGGCTCCCGGTGAGCGTATCGGCAGGACTGACCGCCGCCGCACTTGCGCTCTCCCTTTTTGCGGGCGCTCTGGCAAGCTATTTCATGGGCAGGCGCACATCCCGGATGAAGCCGGTTGATATTCTGAGGAAGCTGTGATCCGCCTCGCGGAGTATAAACTGCATTTTTCCGGCTTGACAAAGGGGACGGATGTGGTTAAACTAGTTTCAATGATTCGAAACAAAGAAAAGATTGCCTCACATGAGGCTCAGGCGGACACCAGGATATTTGAGTTGCAGGCGGAGATTTGCCAGACGCTGGCGAATCCAAAGAGGCTGCAGATACTCAGCCTGTTGAAGAAAGGAGAATTGTCGGTGGGGGAGATGGTGAAGGCTATGAGCATCGCCAAGGCAAATCTTTCCCAGCACCTTTCCGTCATGAGGCAGAAAGGCATATTGGTCACGAGGCGGGAAGGGACGATGATTTACTACCGTTTGGCCAGGCCGAAGATTACCGAGGCATGCGCTATCATGCGCGAAGTCCTGATGGACTCGCTTGCGGATCAGGAGAAGCTTTCGAAAAGCATACGCGAGGGCGATCAAGCTTTAAAGGTCCTCTGGCAGAAAGCGAAGGAAGGTCAGAAAACCCGTGTAATATTGTGTCGGTTCTTTTTTGCTCAATTGTTTACATTATTAGAAACAAATATACAAATAAACAAAATGTAAGGAGAGGTTGCAAGATGTCAAGGATGGGCCATAACGCCGCACAAATGAGAGACGTCGCGCAAAACAGGAAACGGGAGCTGCTTTCGGCGCGAGCCTTAATGGGAGGAAACAAAGACTCGAACGGGCGCAGCGGGCGAGAACGACCAAGCAGTTGGTGATGGGGACGGGATTCCTCGGTCTGCTGGCTGCCGGGTGGGTCTTCCCTCTTATCGGTTATTTTATCCCCTTGTGCATGCTTCTCGGGATCGGAGTTGCTCTCTTCCGAGGTCGGACGTGGTGCAACTGGCTCTGCCCGAGAGGTTCCTTCGCTGATGCGCTTTTGAAGAAGGTGAGTCCTGGTAGAAGGATACCGGAGCTTTTCCGGTCTTTGCCTGTTCGTGTCGGGATGATAGCTTTTCTCATGGCCATGTTGGCCTTCCAGATCGTGAGACTCTGGCCTGACGCTTATGCAATAGGCGGGATTCTTCGTGTTGCTGCTTACGATCACGACCGGTGTGGGAATACTCCTCGGCACTGTTTGTCCACCAGCGTACCTGGTGCTACGTTTGTCCCATCGGAACCATGTCAAGCTGGGTCGGGGCAAAAAGACGGCCGCTGGCCATGGAAAGAGAGAGCTGCACCGAATGCAAGCTGTGCGCAAGAGTGTGCCCGATGCAACTTGCCCCGCACGAGTTGAAGGATGCCGACCGTATGTCGCATCGCGGTGACTGTCTCAAATGCGGTCTTTGCGCGGAGAGCTGCCCGAAGGGTGCGCTTTCATTCAAAGGGCTGCAGAAGGTTCGAGGATAGAGGTTCGTGTAGTAAAATCTTTTCTTTGAGGAGGTAGTATGAAAAAGTGGTACGTGGGTGTTGTGGTATTGGTTTTTGTCGCTCTTACAACTCTGGTTTTCGCTCAGGGGCCCGGCTCAGGGGCCGGAAGCCCTCCGCTTCGCGGGCGGTCCTGGAGGTTTTCATGGTCCCGGTAGTATGATGGGCGGCCCATCCGGGCCTGAAGGGTTTGAGCACGGGATGGGCCCCTGGATTCCACGGGAGATTTGGCGGCGGAGCGTATCTGGGCCTCTCGAAGGAGCAGCTTGACAAGATGCGGGCGCTGAGGGACCGGTTTTACAACGAGACCCGGGACCTGAGATATGACATGGCGCAGAAGCGGCTTGAAATGCGGAAGCTCTTCATGGATCCCAAGACGGATGACGCGACGCTTCTTGCGAAGCAAAAAGAGATGAGTGCGCTGCGGCAGAAGCTTCAGGACAAGATGGCGCAGATGATGATTGAAGGGAGGAAGATTCTGACTCCCGAGCAGCTCCAGAAGCTTGACCGGATGGGGATGGGGCCCGGCGGCATGGGCTTCGGCATGATGGATGGCCCCATGATGGGCCATGGCATGATGGGCTATGGCGGCTTTGGTCCGATGGGCCGTGGCATGGGTGGAGGATGTGGCATGATGGGCCGTGGCATAGGGCCGGACGCTTGGTAGTCCTGTAACTCAGACAAGGACAGGTGCGGGCCGCCGTGCTCAGCCCTGTCCTTGTATCATTTATGGATTTCTTCCAAAAGAGCTAGAGAGTGAGCAGAGACGATATAAGGGAGGTAGTTCGTGCAACTAGTGCACAAGACGCAGTAAGGATCACATGAACGAGTCAATTCGAAAGGTAGTTGTTAAGGCATTGGTTTCCATCGCAATCGTCCTGACCCTTGGGTTCTTCACCCCGATGGTTTCGGCAGCGGCGCCAGGTGCGACTATTGAGTATCAGCCGATGACAAGTCACGGACTTGCCGCCGGCTATCCGTTTGAGGCCTGGGTGGTCTTCGACAAGCCCGCGGACCCGACCGTGCCGGGTTATGCTCTGCCGGCCGGCGCGACGTTCCGCTTCACGTTCCCCGAGGCTTTTACACCCCAGCCTGCCGGCCCGCGTCCCGCGGCTGTTCTTCTCTATGGCTGGCCGCAGGGTCCTGCCTCTATACCATTTACGGTAGGGCTCGACCCGAAAGACCCGCGCACGATCGTCCTTAAGCTTACGGAGGCCTTTCCCGCCGGTCCGCCTGAGCGTCCGGGACTGAAATCGATCCACCTCCGCTGGGGCCCGCTTAACCCCACGCAGGCAGGTGACTATCCCATCACCATGCAACTCACTGATGCCGGACCATTGTCCGGGACAACCCAGGCCATTGCGCAGATCACCCCGAAGCCGGTGCCGAACGTGGCGGCCTATGGCGAACTGAATCACGGACGCAATGAGAACTGGCAGCATGTGAAGACGGGCCAGCAGGCGGCACTGCCCATCGATCTTCTGGTCACCCTCCCCGATAAGGGTCGTTCCGCCATATCATTGAGACCCACCAAGGAGGGAAACTTCGAGATCCTCAGCGACATGACGCCGATAGGGACGATCTCGCGGCGAGGCGCTCCCGTCACCCTCAAGCCGGAACCTTTCGGTCCGGGCTTTGCGCGTTTAGGTATTATCCGTTATTATGTCACGGCCGGTTCAGAGCCGGGCATGGCCCAGATAGAAGCGCAGCTGCAGGGTGGCACGCGTTACACGATTAACGTGATTGTCGAGCGCTGAGCCGGAAAGCGCTGCCGAGGGAAACCGAGTGCGACAAACCGAACAGGTTTAGTGCCGGAGAGCAAAGGCGTTCTCTCGCTCTTTTGTTGCCTTTGACTGGATGCTGCCTTACAGTCTATTAAACGTGACAAGGAGGCAGGAGGTAGCCAGGCCATGACAACAGCCCAGTTACAATTGGGGGAGATGGAATGGGAGTGTGAGCCTTGAGCCTGGATATGCTTTCTCTTTTCTTGATATCTGTCCCCGTGGGCGTTGTGGGCTCACTCACAGGGCTCGGGGGAGCAAGCATTCTCATACCGATTTTGGTTCTCTTCGGGCTCCCCATAAAAGAGGCGATCGCATCGGGCCTCGTGAGCGTGATAGCTACGTCGAGCGGGTCAGCGTCCGCGTATGTGAGGGACAGGCTCGCAAATATAAAGATCGCCATGTATCTGGAGATGTTCACGAGCGTCGGGGCGATCATCGGCGCCACGATCACCACGCTGATCGCGCCGGTCTATCTCTATTTCTTCTTCGCGGCGTTCCTCATGACGTCGTTTCTGAAATTGAAGCACGGGTCGAGCCCGGATCTCTCGCTTGCCAGGCATATACGGCTTTCGCGATGGCTTGAGCTCGAGGGGAGCTACTTTGACGAGGCGAGGAAAAAAAGTATTGCGTACACCGCCGAGCGCCCCTTACTTGGCGGGCTGGGGATGATGATTGCGGGGCTCGCGGCAGGTATGCTCGGCATCGGGGCGGGGGCTTTCAAGGTGACTGTTCAGGAGAACATCCTGAAACTGCCGGCAAAGGTGGCGAGCACCACGAGCAATTTTATCGTTGGCATGACTGCGTTGGCCGGGATCAGCGTCTATTTTTTTAGCGGCCTTCTCAACGTGACCTTGATGGCGCCTATGGCCATAGGGACGACGGTGGGGGCGATCGCAGGGGGAAGGGTCCTGAATAGATTGAACGACCGGTTCTTGCGCCTGCTTTTCGGCTTCGTGGTTACGCTGCTGATCCTGCAGATGCTTTATAAGGGGATAAAGTCATTATGAAACGGGTTGCCGCGGGGAGCGGTGAGACGAAACTCGAAGACGTAATCAGTTACGTCCTCATAATCGGCGTGGTGACAAGCCTTCTATTTGAAGATTGCCGGTATTACTTCTCTTCTATCGCGCATACGGCAGTCTCGCGATTTCTCACGAGAGCCAGATGTTTCTCCAGGGAAAGAATTTCTTCATATTTCTCGTGCAGCCTGTTTTCCGGGTCACCTGTGAGCTGGCCCATCAGGGTGATCACTCTGGGCATTGCGGTGCTCATCTTGACCCCTTATGTAAGAGCCATTCTTTCCGTCATCTATTTTGCTGCCCATGAGAATTGGAAATACCTGGTGATCACCCTCTTTGTCCTCACGATCCTCACGATAAGCTTACTCGATGCATTGAAATGCCATGCTAGCGAGATACAGCCCTGGACCTCACTTTGAAGGCTCTTTTTCGCCTTGTTTCTCCAGGTATAGCCGCTCGGGTATGTGATGGACGCAGTGCTCTGCCCCGGACCGGGGCCACAAGAGACAGCACAGGAGTAAGCCATGAATACGATCCCGATAACTACCAGGCATGTTTTTACCTTCTTCATCGCTCAGCCTCCTCAACTGTGCAAACAGTTACATATGAGACCACAGGCTCTTCTATTCCTGTCAACGATGACTCGCGTCGGAGCGGTCTGAGCCGGTCCGGTATCGGAAAAAGGTTGACAATGACGGCGTGAAATGAACAAATATTGCCCATGGATTTTCTCCACGCAGTAATCTTTGGGATAGTTGAGGGCATTACCGAGTTTCTACCCATATCATCGACAGGTCACCTGATATTGACCGCCCAAGTCATGGGACTGGGACAGACCGAGTTTCTCAAGACCTTCGAGATTGCGATACAACTGGGGGCGATTCTATCGGTCGTGGTGCTCTACTGGCGGTCCCTGCTCGTCAATATGGAAATCGCAAAGCGCGTCATAGCGGCCTTCCTGCCCACGGCAGTGCTCGGACTCCTGTTCTACAAGATTATTAAGCGTTATCTGCTCGCGAGCACGAATGTTGTGCTCTGGTCCTTGTTCCTGGGAGGTATACTTCTGATCATTTTTGAAATTATTCACCGTCATAGGGAAGAGCGTATCGATGAGATCACCGCCATACCGTACCCGACCGCCCTCTTGATCGGTCTTTTCCAATCAGTGGCCATGATACCTGGTGTTTCGAGGTCAGCGGCGACCATCGTCGGTGGTCTGATCCTGGGGCTCAAACGAAAGACCATCGTGGAGTTTTCCTTCTTGCTTGCAGTGCCCACGATGCTGGCAGCGACCTGTCTCGATCTATACAAGAACGCGACCAGTTTTTCCGCCGGGCAGATGGGCTTCTTGTTAGTGGGATTTGTCGTATCCTTCATTGCGGCGCTGCTGGGTGTGAAATTCCTGCTCACTTTCATCAAGCACCACACCTTTATCTCCTTCGGCATTTACCGCATAGCCATAGCGCTGCTTTTCTGGACCTTCCTTCTGATCAGGTAACCTCGGTCGCGAGACCGTTGACAGAGGACTTTTTCGAAGGTATAACCATGTCCCGGGAAAAAAGGGCGGAAATTTTGATGTTGCGATCATAATCGAGGGAGGGTGACCGGAATGGCAGAGATCGAGCTCCCCAATACAGAAGAACTGGAGGAGGAAAAGGAAAAGAGCTTTACGAGGCGCGTGGCATTAGTCACGGCCCTATTTGCTGTGTGCCTGGCGATCACGTCACTCGGCGGAAACAGGGCGATGAAGGAGATGCTGCTCTCTCAACAGGAGGCGTCGAATCAATGGGCCTACTATCAGGCGAAGGTCATTCGTGAGCATCTGTACCGGTCGCAGAGTTTGTTGCTGGAAGCACAGCTGCTCGAAAGGGGAAGTGCCATGAAACCTGAGGCGAAGGAGCAGATTGAGTCACTGATGAAAAAGGCCGGCGACGAGGCAACGCGGTTTGCCTTGGAGAAGAAGGGTGTTGAGGAGGAAGCAAGAAAACTTGAGCTTGAGCGGGACACGTATCGCGCCAAAGACCCGTACTTCGAATACGCCGAGGTTCTGCTCCAGATAGCGATTGTCATGGCCTCCATTGCGATCCTCTCCGGGTCGCGTCCGGTGTTCTACTTCTCGCTGGTGAGCGCTCTGTTGGGGATCTGCCTCTCCGCGAACGGCTTTCTGATGATTTTCAGGTTGCCGTTTCTTCATTGAGTCAGTATCTGCGCCGACCTCGTCCACTATGGTGAAGGCGGCATGGGGCTTTGCTATTGAAGAAATCTTCTGCTTCATTTGCCTCCATCAGTGCCATTACAGGTTTCTTTTCGATGGTCCCGCCCCAGAAAATAGTTGGTCCATGAGGAGGTTTGATCCAGTGCCCAGTCGCGCGGGCGAATATATTCTCCCCTGAGCGATTCCTCTTCGCCACACGTTCTGAGCCGCTCGTAAGCGCGCACGTAAATGCACTTTCGTTTTCCCGGAAAAACCTCGCACCACCCCTCGCTCGAGCCGCCACACTGTCCATTGAACAGGAACTTCGGGCACTGCGACTGCGGGCAAAGAAATGCAACCTCCGCCAGTGTGCAGTCGCCGCAACGGCGGCAGCGCGAAGAGATGAACTTAATCCAGTATTCGATCTCCGTCACAGGTCCTTCCAGTCTCGTTCCGTCGATCTTGCGGAAAAGGGAGCAGCAAAGTCCATAGAGCGGGGCTTCGGGCGCGAATGCGAGGCGGTGAAAAGTTCGCATGATCCCATGACCCAGCCGCTTTCGGGGTCGCGGCTTTCGCGCTGCAAGCACATCTGTGTTGAGTCCGGTCTCATTATCTTTTTCAAAGAGATAGAACCCATCCTTTTGCGGAAATGAAAACTCCGCTCACTAATTCCTCGCCAGCCTGTTGGAGAATTCCTTAGACTGCCCGATGATCCTCTCCACATCCTCGTACTCCAGATGCGGGCCGCCAATGTGGACTCCCGTGTAGCCGATTCCTTTAAGAACGGCGATCATCTTTGCCGCCCTCGTGAGGCCTGCTTCTTTCCCGCGGTCAGGAGTGGTAGCTTCTTTCTCTATTTGTTTAAAGAGTTCGTCCGTGACAACACATCCGGGCACAAGCTTCCGATGCATGGCCCGCGCCACAGGCAGACTCAAAACATATACGTTGCCGAGAATCGGTACGGCAAGATTTTGCAGGCGCATATACCGTAGAAGCTCGTCAAATTTGCGCGCATCAAACCCTACCTGGGTGATGAAGAAGTCTGCCCCCATGCGTGCTTTTTTTGAGAGCTTGAAATACTGGGCCATGACCTCAGACTCGAGCTGCTTGAACGGGGAGATCGCAGCGCCCTTAAAGGTATGAGTTGCAGGGAGTCTCAGGCCGCCGCCGGGCGCCCTTCCGTCCAGATCCAATCCCTGGTTCATCTGGCTGATGAGACGGATCGCCTGGACCGAGTCGAGGTCACAGACAGGTTTGGCCTGACCCTCAAAGCCGTACCGGGGATAATCGCCCGTCATCACAAGTAGATTATGGATACCGATGCGGTCGAGCTCGTAAAGGATCGATTCGATCTGGTTTCGATTCTTGTCTTTGCATGTGAAGTGGATGATGGGCTCGATACCGAGGCGGCAAATCTCAAGGCCGATGACGTCAGGAAATAGCGTTGGATGGCCGCCCGGGTTATCCGTGAGCGAGACGGCGTTGATGAGACGCCCTCCGGCGGCTTGCTCCGCAGTGCGAAGCACCTCGTCTTGGGTTTTGCCCCTCGATCCTCGACCTGGCACCAGTTCCAGCGTGTAGACGAAATGGCCGGGCTGCTCTACGGACTGCTTCATGGCCTGCTTGAACCTATTTTCATGACCGGTAATTTCCTGGGGACAAGCCGCGGACTCTGTGATTAGGGGCGGGTTCACCTTTCATAGTCTATATCTGGTGAACTGCGTATTCAACTGCTTTAACCATGCCGTGTCCGTCGTCTGCAATTCGGGAGGAAAGCTGAATTGTTTACATTAAATAGTTTTAAGAAACAGGACGCTCGTGCTACAATCGTAAACAGGCTTCTAAAGAATGGATGCAAAGAAGATAGACCTCATACCGTCGGAACTGGCTGCAATACAGACGCACAAATACTTTATGTCCCTGAATGAGGGCAGAGAGGTTTCCATCGAGGAGGCCATCCAGGACTTCGTAGAAAAATATAGGGCAGACTGGCTTCGCGAAAAGCAACGCAGGGACAACGAAGAGCAAATAAAGGAGATAGAAAGACACAAGTACTTTAGGTCGCGTGAAAAGGGTTATGACATAGGTAGTAGGACGGCATCGGAGGAATGGATCGGAAACTATGCGCACATATGGAGGGAGGAGAAGGAATCACTTCAGGCTCACGGGTTCCTGCAGGTCAAACTGGTTGTTGAAAATGAGGAAGGGCTCCATATAAAGCCTGCATCAAAGCTCGCAGAAATAGCCCGCGACTGCGATTGCGATATGTATGTTCATAGAAGGGGAATGGAATATTACAATTTTGTCTTGAACGGAAAAGAATACCTGAACGTGAAATCTGTTTTATCCCTCCTGCAGCTTGATGCGATAAAGGGAGAAGAACTAGAATTTATCGCTACCGGGGCGGAAGCGAAAGAGGCTCTGGAAGCGGTTGAGCGTCTGCTGAAGGAGCAGGACGAAGATTGAAAAATTTGTGTGTTGGGTATGCGAAGTGAAAATCAAACTGATGTTACTTGCGAAAGATTATGTGCTCTAGCACCAGGACCGCGGCAACGCCCACGAGGAAGCCGTTCCCAGCTATGGGACGCAAGAGCGGCGGAAACGAACCGACCACTGTTCCTGGCAGGAACGAGATGATCGTGCCGAGAAGGAGGGGTAGCCCCATCACCAGGCCATCCTCCAGGTCAAATCTCCCCGTTTCTTCTGCTGCCACGGTCAGGCCGGCAGCGATCTGATACGACGAGATGTACAAGAAGACAGCCCCGACCACGACTGACGGTACTGTGCCGATAAGGGCAAAGGCCTTGGACGAGCAGGCAAGACAAGCCATCAGGATAGCCGTGGGCAGCAATGTGAACCTCGATGCACAACCAGTTGCCATGATGACGCCCGGACTTAACGAATAATTGACCGGTCCGACCACTCCCAGAAACCCTGCCAGGATGTTGGCCAGTCCGCTGACGGTAATACCGCGGTTAACGCGCTGGTCGAGGTTCGTGGGCTTGATCAGTTCCCCTACGGATTCGATGGAACCAAGGTCGTTTATGGAAAGGCCGAGAAAACAGACGAGGAAGGAGAAAAGAACGCCTGGTTCAAAGGTGAGGTCCGTTGTCATGTGTGTGAAGAAAGAGGCAAATAGATGAGTGGCTTCTTTCCGTAATTGAACGGATCCGGGAAAAAGAAGGGCACAAGCACAGGTGCCCGCGACCATTGACCAGAGGATAAGTGTTGATTTCCAGAGGCCCCGCAGATAGCGGGCTGCAAAGAACATAAGGAGCGTCATGATCATCGCGAAGCCGATCCGTGGTAGCACCGGGCCGTTGAGCCCGTCGGGGTCGCTGATCAGACGTATGATGGTGGGTGCAAGCGTGAACGCGATTAAAAGGAGAATGAGGGCAACGACACGGGGGGTGAAGAGTCTGCGGGCTTGAGCAAAGAGTCCCGTGGCGGCAGCTACAGCGAGAGCCAATCCGCCGACCATGATAGAGGTGTAAATACCGCTTCGGGAAAATCCCTGGCTGGCGATCACGCCGACCACGAGCACCGTGGCCGGTCCTGCGACCAATGGCAGGCGATGGCCCAGCAGGATCTGGCACGTGAGTGTCGCCGCGATAAGAAAAGCGGTCTTCTGCATAAAGAGAATCTGCTCAGTGGGCCGATCCAGTTGTACCTCACCCACGATCCTGCCGATGATGATCACGATGGGGATGGTGATGGCCATCCATTGGAGCCCAAGAAGAATGAGCTCGGGAAGGGGAGGGCGTTCATCCAGGTTATAGTTGAAGTGCATACTCAAGTCTCACAAGGACCGCACTGTTTAAAAAATACCGCCGAGGCTGCCCGCATAGCCGGTCATTTCTATGTAGCCTTCGGAGGTCACCTGTTTTCCACCCGATGTTCCTGCGCCTGCCACGGCGCCTTCCCAATAGGTGACACCTGTCGAGCCCTCAGTGACGAGTTCCTGGTTGGCTACAAGCGGAGTGACGACGAGCTTGATGTTCGCCGGTCTGATTGTGATCCGCCACTGGCTGGGATAGGTGGCTCCGCTTCGCGTGCTTTTCCACCGGCTGAGTGGTTCGATGCTGATGTCGGAGAGCTTCAGATGCGCCGCCTTTCCGGACCTGTCTACCAGGGTGCCCGATGAAGCCGGTTCCAGGCTGCCGTCTTTACGGCGCAACAGATAGATCATCACATCCTGCCCATTTGAGAGATGGAGGCTGAACCAGTCCCAGCCCGCCTGATCCTGAGCTAGCTGGTTGGAACCGAACTCATGGTCGAACCAACTTGTTCCTTGCACGTGGACGGGTGACTCTGTTCCAGGAATCTTGATGATGCCGTCCGTTTGCAGATCCGTGTAAGAGACATAATAGCTGGCCTGTCCCTCTTTCGGCCCCTTCCGGCTCAGCCCGCTCTCTCCATGGAGGACAAGCGGTTTCCTCGGCATGAGCTTAAGCGAGAGCTCCATGTCCTGATGGCGCGCTTCGATCAGTATCGTGTTGCCCTTCATCTTTGCTGACCAGTTGAGGAGCCATACATCCATTCCATCCTCAGCGGCTCCGGCCAAGCCCGGGCCTTTTCTTGACACGCGTTCACCGTAGGAGAACCGGCTAGCCGCCACGTCGGTGAGGGTGAAGTGAGCAAGGTACAGGTCGCGTATGGACCAGGGATTCTCTGAATCTCTTGATTGTCGAGAGATACCCTGGCGAAAGAAGGTGAGTTGATATCCGTACCGCTTTCCCGCTGCGTCAACGAGATTGCCCGTGAAGTACCACCACTCTGTCCGGAATTCGGGATGGGACCCGTGATCTCGGGGAAAGTCCCATTTCCACGGCTCACCAGCCTGCTTCCAGTCGGTCTCTTGCGCTGCCCATCCCTTCACGGCGAACAAAATGGTTGCGACGAGAGCTGCACCGATGAGAATCACGAGAACCTTGAACCTTGATGCTTGCCCCATGACCCTGTCCTCTATTCCTCCCGTATCTGCATCTGCGGGTACGTTCTGCAGACTTTCCAGATGGGGTAGGCGGCAGCCCCCAGGCTTGCCACGAGGGCTGTTATCGCGGTCCAGACGTAGGGTCCCAGCTCGGGATAGAAGAATATGGTCCAGTTGAAGCTCCTCAGGTTAATCACGTTGATCAGCAGAACTGCCAGTATCGTGCCTGCACCGATGCTCAAAAGGTAGCTGACCGCACCCATGCCAAGACCTTCCAGAAGTGTCATTGTGGCGATCTGGCCGGTGGAGAAGCCTAGCGAGCGATAGATGCCGAAATCGCGACGCCTTTCCATGAAGAGCGTGAGAAGTGCGCCGGCGATACCGAAAAACGCAACCACGATGGCCAGTGCCCGCATCGAGCGGGTGACTGCAAAGGTGTTGTCGAATACCTTGAGTATACTGGCACGGAGCTGTGACTGGGTCTGCACGGGCAGTCCCCGGGCCTCGGCTTTCTTTTTGATCTCCTGGATAAGCTCAAGGCGACGGGGGTTAGCGGGATCGATGAAGGCGGCAAGACTATTGATCGTGTGGTCTCCAAAGACGCGCAAGAACGTAGAGCGGTCCATCATGAGAAGGCCGTGCTCCGTTGTGTAATCGTAGAAGATGCCGCCAACTTTGAATTCTGCCGGACCGTGCGCTCCATGCAGCACGACCGTGTCACCCGACTTAATGTCGAAGCGGCGCGAAAAACTCTCAGAGATGACGACTCCTCCCTGCTTGACCGGTTCCCAATTCTCGTTTCCGCCTTTGAGCCAGCCAAAGCGCGTAAAGCGTTGCACGACAGATGCATCTACGGAGGCGACGTAGACAGGGAGGCCGCGGTAAAGCACCTGGACATTCCGGTAAGGATCTGCCCCACCTAGGCCGGGTATCTGCTTGACCTCCTCGTAGAAGGCCTCAGGCACGTCGGCCTCTCCTATCTTGCCGATATAAAGCTCTCCCCGAAGCTGGCTGTCCATCCACCATACCAGTGACTGGCGGAAGCTACCGATCATGTCACCCAGACCCACGGACATAGAAAGAGCCACCATAAAAGCAGCGACTGCCACGGCTGTGCGGCCGAGGTTCTGCCGTATGTTTCCCGCGGCGACCTTGCCGGGCAGTTTGCCCACGCGGCCAAGCAGCCATCTCAGACCGGGATGGATGGCCACGAGCACGGTGCCTGTGAGAAGGCTGGCTCCGATAAGGAAACCGAACACACCCGCGAAGCCGACGTAGATATGTGTGTGCGGCAGTGTGAGTAGAATGGCGCTGATCGCCAAAATCAAGAGGCTGGCGAGAGAGGCTCTGTGCGCGTGATGTGCACTTTTCCGGCTGACCGCCCGGCCGGAGAGCGCTTTCGCGGGGTCTGTGCGTACTATTTCCAACAACGGAAGGGCCCCGCCGAGCATACTTGCTCCGCAACCAAGGCCGATGCCGGCGAACAAAATCCAGCTTGACCAAGCTAAAGGTTCTGGGCGCAAGAAAAAGTAAAGGTCGGTGATGCTGGTACCGATGAGGGCTGTCAAAAAGCGGGTCAGGAAATAACCGATCACGCCGCCGAGCGCGCCTCCGATAAGGCCGAGTATGAGGATTTCCGTCAGAAACGCCGCAACAATCTCATATCTTCTGGCGCCCAAACTACGGAGAACACCCGAGTCACGCCTGCGATTGACCACTGCAAACATCGCCGTGTTATAGATCAAGAAAACACCCACGAAGAGGGCCAGTAGAGAGAGCGCCTCGAGGTTGAGCCGGAAAGCACCCAGCATGGCGGAGAATGTCGCGCTTCGTTGGCGCCCCGACTGGATGAGAAAGCCGTCTTCCCAACGAGCGCGAAAGCCTGATTCATCCGTCAGGATGAGGTCGACGCGGTCCACGAACCCTTGCAGGCCAAAGAGCCTTTGAGCATGGCCAATATCCATGAGCACGAGTGGTTCACCTGACGGGTTGGCAAATGTCCCTATGACGCGGAACGGACCTCTCGTCGTTTGCAGCGTGGCTCCGGAAGAAAGTCGGAGTTGTTGGGCAAGCTCCTTGTCAATGAGCACCGAATCCGCGTCCAGGAGAAAGGAGAGAGCGCTCCCCGGGTTCCCCGCATCGCGCCTCACCTCCAGCATCTGCGATCTCCGGCCGTATGGCCCGATCCAGAAACGGATCGATGCCGAGAAAACGGACGAGGTCTCCGTTGCTGAGGCGCAGCCTGCGATCAATTACCGGCGAGAACCGGTCGACAGACGGATCGCGAGCGAGCTTGGCAAGGGTGCTCTCATCCATGGGTCCGGCCGGACGCTGCATGGAGTGGGTTGCCTTACCGCTCAAGAATTCGACGGCTTTTGTGAAACTCGCGAGTGCTGTAAGGGCGGACATGGTCATACCGACGACAGCAGCAACCCCGCACGCAACACCCATGAGCTGAAGGAGACTGAGGCTCAGGCGTCTCGGCAAATAGCGCAAGAAAGACTTGGTGACGATCTTCAACGAACTCGTACCTCGCCGGGGGTCTCTTCGACGACCACCCCATCCACCATTCTCAGTATGCGGTCCGCATACCGGCACGTGAGAGACGCGTGGGTTGCCATGACCAGGGTTGTTCTTGATTCGCGGCATCTTCGGGTGAGAAGATCGAGGATCTGATCGCCTGTGGCCGTATCCAGGTTTCCTGTTGGTTCGTCGGCCAGTATGATGGATGGTCTCTTGACGATTGCCCTTGCTATGGCCACGCGCTGCTGTTCTCCGCCTGAGAGTTCGTTGGGGTACCGATGCTCTTTACCGGCGAGACCGACCTCTTTCAGGGCCTCACGAGCCGCATCCGCATCTGGCTTTGCCACCAGCTCCAGAGAAAGAAAGACGTTCTCAAAGGCGGTAAGCGTGGGTAAAAGGTTGAAGAACTGAAAGACAAAGCCGAGCCTGAATCGGCGCAGGTTCGTGCGTCCCTTCTCTCCAAGAAATTCCAGGTCCTGCCCCTCGACCTCTATGCGCCCTTTCGTCGGCTGGTCGAGGCCCGCGATCAGATTGAAGAGCGTACTTTTTCCCGATCCACTCTTTCCGTAGAGGGCAACGATTTCACCAGCGCCGATTTCGAGGCTGCTGCCGCGAAGGGCCGGGGCATTGGTGAGGTCATCTGCGTAGTCTTTCCAGAGGTCGATAACGCGGATTACCGGTTCAGTCATTCACTTCTCCTAATACCTGCTTTTACGCACGTCATCGGTACACGTGGGAGGAGCTGCGAAGTTTTAGCACGCATGTTCTGTGACAATCAAGCCCCAGTCGCCATGCGACGGAGAAAAGGTAAAGGCGAAGGAAATGCGGAATGGACCAGATAAACCAAATAGACTAGATAGACTAAATAAACCAGAAAAACCAGAGAAAACGAGAGAAACCGGACGACCCTGTTCTTAGAAGGTCTTTATAAACTTGATACGCCAACCCATATCGGTGAGCCGGCCAACATTCTCTCCCTCACGTTCGAACTGTAAAGCGCGGCCGAAAAGTATGCTGCCAAAACCGCCCCATTGGTAACCCAGGAGCAGTTCAGTGTTCAGGTTTCTCTGGTATACACGCTCCATTTTCTCTTCGGTGTCGATATTCGCCAGGCCAACGTACGCATTCTCCTTACCCCGATCATCGAGAGACAAAAGGTAAGATCTGGGGGGCGTCGTCTGGAGGGCTTCGGGCTTCGCCGCGGAGAAGGACTGGGGATAGAGGGAGAAGATTTGGATCCTATTGCCCTCTTCCGGGCGCCCGCTCCTCGAATTCGATTTCAACAGGTCAAGGCGGTCCCAGAAATCCTTTGACTGGCCCGTCATGAGATCGGTCGAACCTTGCTTGTTTGTTGGATCCTGCTTTAAGACGGCTGATGGGTCATTTTCCAGAATCTCTTGCGCAAACGCGGCTACGGCAAGGCTGAAGATGAAACACGCGGTGAAAAAAATGATGACGTGAACACCTGTCGTGAGCCCAGACCTTTTTCCGAATAGATGATCCATGTTCCTTCCGTCCGTACCGTTTAGTATAAGGCTTTTAAGCGATAAAATCAAGCCGCGTGCGGAATCTCATGGTGACTGATCGGGGCCTTGCGTCTTCTTCTTGAGTCCAGCGCGCGCCTATGATACCATCGGAATTAGGAGTCCATTTTCTTAACAAGAAGGGTGCAGTCGGTTGGCTATCCAAAGAAGGCAATATAGCTGGGAGTGGAATAACGGTGGAGAGACAAGGTAAGGATGGCCTGGGACCAAATCTGAAGGTGACAGGGAGTTCGGAAAAATCTATATGCCGGGAAAGAGGGAGACTGATGGCTGTCATAAAGAGTGAGAAGATGGAGCGTGAGGGTATTGAGGCGGGTGCCGCGATGATGGCATTAGCCATGAGGACAGCGCCGAAAACACGTGGTATTGATGCTCTCGAAACCGCTGTTGTTATAGGCGCTGACCTGGAAATTCTCGCTACGGCGATGGAAAAGAAGAGCGAGGAAAAATCGACGAGCCTCCCCATCTTTAAGAGAGACGCGAACAATGTGAGGAATGCTGCTGTGGTATTACTTGTCGGCGTAAAGAGGGATCCGAAGAGGATGGAGCTTCCGTTCAACTGCGGAGCATGCGGTTATCAGAACTGTGCCGCACTTGTTGCTTCGGGAAGTCGCCACGGTGAGGATTTCACCGGGCCTACCTGTATATTTCAGGCCATCGACCTCGGGATTGCCCTTGGTTCTGCGGTCAAGCTGGCAGCGGAACTGAGTATTGATAATCGGATTATGTACACTGTTGGGGCTGCGGCAAAGGATCTCAGCCTTCTCGATTCTGACATTATTATCGGAATTCCTCTCTCGGCTACCGGTAAGAACCCATTTTTCGATAGGCCGTGAGCGGATGGCAGAGAGAAGACAGGATAGCTTTCGACTCTTATCGGTGTTACAATTTTGCTAAGAAAGAGGCAGAAAACGAGCGATAACTGCCGTGCCCGTTTCTTCTTACGAACCGGGCGGGAAACAAACAGGGATTGTTACAGAATATACCAACGCGGAGGAATCAGATGAAAGGTGGACATGTTGGCAAATTACTTTTTGTAGATTTGACAAAAGGGAGGTCCGAAGAAAGGGTGCTTTCAGAGGAATTAGCCAGGGACTTTGTCGGTGGATACGGCATTGGCGCCCGGGTGCTTTACGATATGATGAAACCGGGTGTTGATCCTCTAGGCCCTGATAATGTCTTGGGTTTTGTTTCGGGGCCGTTGAATGGAACGGGAGCGCTTGTTTGGCGGCAGATACACGGTTGTCTGCAAGTCTCCCGTAACAGGGGGGTGGAATGACGCAAATTCAGGCGGGTTTTTTGGGCCCGAGTTAAAGAGGGCCGGTTTTGACGCCGTATTCGTGTCAGGCGCTTCGGCTGAGCCTGTTTATCTCTTTGTTAAAGATGGGAAGGCTGAAATAAGAGATGCACGGGGGCTTTGGGGGAAGGACACCGCTGAGACATTGGAGGCCCTGATTCTAGAGACGGGTGAAAGCAATCTCCGAGCTGCATTGATCGGCCCTGCAGGCGAGCGGCAGTCTCTCATGGCTTGCGTCATCAATGACAAACACCGGGCAGCCGGCCGCGGCGGCTGCGGGGCGGTCATGGGTTCAAAAAACCTCAAGGCCGTTGCGGTAAAGGGCACGGGGGAGATTCCCGTAGCTCATCCTGAAAGGATAAAAAAGATCAATGGCGAAATCCTCGATTACATGAAGAATGGGCCCACGGTCGAACAGGTTAAGCTCTGGGCGGCTTACGGCACGGGAGGCATTACAGCGGGCGCAGGCCTCTCGGGGGATTCTCCGGTAAAAAACTGGGGCGGCGTGGGCGCTGTCGATATGGGGGAGGAATCTCTGACAAAGCTTGCGACGTTTTCTTTCGATGCCCGCTATAACACCAGGAAGTATGCGTGTGCTCAATGCCCGCTCGCTTGCGGGGCACATTATAAGGTGGACGATGGGAAGTGGCCCGTGGGAGAAACGGATCGTCCCGAATATGAGACATTAGCGGCCTTTGGAACCATGGCCTTGAACGATGATGTGGAATCGATCATAAAATGTAACCACATTTGCAACCGATTTGGCTTAGACACCATATCGGTCGGCGCGACTGTTGCCTGGGCTATCGAATGCTATGAGAACGGCATATTCTCTCAGAAAGAGACTGGCGGTATTGAGCTGAGATGGAGAAATGGCGCAGCCATTGTGGCTCTCACGGAAGCGATTGCCCATCAAACAGGTTTCGGGAAGGTCTTGGCTTTAGGTTCGGCAAGAGCAGCGGAAAAACTGGGCAAGGGGGCGGAATACCTTCAAACGGTACAGGGTATTGAACTTCCCATGCACGATCCAAGGTATTCACCCAGGTTTGCGAGGACCTACCAGTGCGATCCCACACCGGCGCGACACGTCAAAGGGGGCTTGGGGATTCCCGATTTCCAATCTCCCAATGAAGTGAAATACAATTACGAGGGAAGGGGAGAAATTGATGTGGCATTCACCTGTCACACCGAAATAGTCAATGCTGCCGGCTCATGCATGTTTGGAGGATTTTCCACGCCGCGGGATGCGTTGCCAGGGCTTATTGAAGCCGCCACGGGCTGGGATTTCAAGGAAGACGATGTGCTCCGGACAGGGAAGCGGATCATGAATATGAGACACGTGTTCAATCTGCGCGAAGGCCGGAAGCGTGAAGATAGCCTCCTTCCGAAGAGATGCGTTGGAGAACCGCCTCTGGCAGAGTGGCCCCCTGAAAGGATTACCGTGGACCACCGCAAACTGGCGGACAATTTTTTGAAAGCATAGACTGGGATGAAGAGACACTAGTTCCAACCCGGGAATCACTGGAAGAATTGAGGGGAATGGAAGATGTGATTCGGGATTTTTATGGTTAGCCCGGATAGCGGCGTCCCACTTCAGACCATATCTCGACGAGGCTCGCTCAGCGACTTCAAACTTCATACTTGTGAAGCAGCCCGGTGGGTGGGAAGGGCAGGCCCTTAAAACCATTAGACTCAAGAAATCTCGCCAAGCGGCTGTCTCCCCTCCGGTCCTCCTTCGAGACGGTCTACCGGCGCAACGCCAAACAGGTCAATATCAAGCCTTTCGACTGTTAACTCTTTTAATGCCTCGGTCAGCTCGATTTCAGAGATTATGAGAGGACCCATCTTCTAGCGGTTGAGGAACGGGTAGTGATTGCGATGATGAGCCGAAATGTGGTAGGGATGATTGCCGCTCTGAAGATAACGAGGTCAAAGGTTATAGATATGAGCAGCGCGGCTAAAGGTCTTAAGGAGAAGTCGGGCAATGGAAAGGAAAGTCCTCGCTTTTGATCCCCATCTGTGCACGGGCTGTATGTACTGTATGACGGCCTGTTCGACACATAACGAGGGCAGGACCAGTCTCTCCGCGGCACGCCTTCGGATGATCCGCCATGAGGGACACGCCTTGACCCGGGCCCGGGAAAAAGACGAACTCATTTTTACGTTGGTTATGTGCCGTCAGTGCGAAGATCCAGTCTGCTCCGCTGTTTGTCCGACGGGTGCCATAACAAGAGATAGCTCAATCGGGGCCATGGTAATTGAGCGGGAGGTATGCACAGGCTGCGGAGAATGCACAACGAGTTGCCCTTTCGGCGCCATCTCGTTCGGCGAAAACAGCAACGGCGAGGCACGGGCCTTTAAATGTGAACTCTGTAAAGGGGACCCACTCTGTGTGAAATTTTGCTACGCACAGGCATTAACGTACGTTCCGGCCCGCGACGTAACGGATCTCGAAAGGCCGGAGACAGCGGTGAACGGTGTAGCGCCCCTGGCCGAAAAAGGGGCGGTCATACCAGATCGAGGTAAGCAGCAGTGAACATTACAGGAGGATATGCGGGCAGCGTTGTTATTATCGATCTCGCAGGGCAAAAGGCCCACATTCAATCGACAGAGGCATTTTTTGGAGTATATGGAATAGATCCTCGCCTGTGGCTGGGAGGGGACGGCGTTATTACGAAGGTTTTGTGGAAGGATTTTCCGGAGCCGGTCGACTCCCTGAGCCCGGAGAACGAGATCATCATTGCCACGGGCCCATGGACCGGAACGGCTGCCCCGTGGGGGAGCCGGGCGATGCTCGGATGTCTCAGCCCTGAAACAGGAGGCTTCGGTTCAGGTTCTTTCGGCTGGATGTTTCCTCCTGCAATGAAATACGCGGGATTTGACGTCGTCATCATCCGGGGGAAAGCAAGGAAACCCGTATACATCTTCATTGATGATCAGACTGATCACGTTCAAAGATGCGACCCGCATCTGGGGCAAGGAGACCAGTGAGACGGTGAAGGCTGTCCGGGAGGAACTGGGCGAACGGTACGATGGCGAGATACGGGTGCTCTCTACGTCGATTGCCGGTGAACATCTCGTACCCTACTCGCCTCCGTGTGCTGACGGAACTTCCTGCCCGGGTAGGGCAGGAGGCGGGGCTGTCATGGGCGCGAAAAATCTTAAGGCCCTTGCCGTTCGGGGTACGGGAGGGGTGGCCATTCATAACCCGGCAAAGCTGCTGGACGCAGCCCGGCGGGCAATGAATACCTACCTCTCCGATCCGGGGATCACGTTGTGGCAGGAGCACGGGGCAACGACCTATTTGCTCTCTCTTGTAAATGCCCGTGTAAACGGCAACCACGTGAGACAGAATGCACTGGCTGCGGACTTTCCCCACAAAAAAAATGTCGGCTGCATGAACTGTCCGGCCGGCTGCTACCATTGGCTGCAGGTCAAGGAAGGACCCTATGCCGGAACGAGGCAACTCGGCGGGCACATGACTTTTTTCTTTTCGGGCCAGGACAATCTGAGATTGGACAACCTGAACGCGCTTATTTACTACGAGCGGCTCTGTCAGGAATTGGGCCTCGACCCCGCCTCCTTCAGCCAGGTTTTTAACTGGGCGGTGGAATGTTTCGAGCGGGGCATACTTACGGAAAAAGAGACGGACGGGCTGACGCTCCGGTTCGGGGACGAGGCACTCGTCTGGGAAGTGATGCGCCGAATAGCCTATCGGGAGGGAGATCTGGGAGAGCTCTTAGCCTTGGGTGTTGCGGCAGCCAGCCGGAAGATCGGTAAGGGTTCAGAGGATATCGCCCCTCACGTCAAAGGTAAACCATACCTCCTGAAAGACGCTCGGCTGCAGGCTCTGGTATGGGCCTTGGGTTTTCTGACAAGCCCTCGCGGCGGGGATTGGCTTCGTTGCCACAACCTATTCGAGCTTACTTATCAGCCCAAAGAACGGGATACCTTCCCCGCATACGTGGGCAAGACGTGCGAGGAGGTCTATCGGATCCTCATGGAGAGGGTGGACCTACCGGTAGGCTTGAGGAAGAAGATGTTCGGGGACCCGCCCGTAGTCGATAAGAATTGGATCAAGAGTACCGAAGGTAAGGCCCTTCTCACTGCCTGGTCAGAGGATTTTGTCAGCCTCTTCAACTCTCTGGTTACGTGCATGTTCTGCGCTACGGGCCAGTATCTGCTGGTGGGTGTCGGCCCAACGATATTTTCCGAGATCTTGAACCATATTACAGGGTGGGACACGGACTATGAAGAACTAATGCGCGTTGGGGAGCGTGTTTTCAATGCCCAGCGCATGCTCAACTATCGGCTGAAGCGTTGGGACAGGAAGGAGGACCGCTTCGCTGACAAAAGGGCCTATGAACAGGCTAAGCGCGGAATCTGGAAGGGACAGGAAATACCCTGGGAAAGACTACTTAACGAATACTATCAACTCCGGGGATGGTCTGACCGGGGTCTTCCCACGATCGAAAAACTAAAGGAGCTGCAGGTCGAAGATTTGGCGGATGGGTTGAACTTGTAACCTAGCGTGCCATCGCCTCGACAGCGGCGACCCGCGGAAGCGTAAAATAGAAGGTTGCCCCCTCGTCGACCTTTCCTTCGGCCCAGACCCTCCCGCCGTGCCTCGTTACGATGCGTTCGACAATGGACAGGCCCACGCCGGTTCCACCGAACTCTTCCCCGGTATGCAGCCGTTCAAAGACTTTGAAGAGCCTGCCCGCATGCTGCATGTCGAAGCCGACACCATTATCCTTGACATAGTAAACGTTATGCTTTTCTTCGGGCCATCCTCCAATCTCGATGCAGGCAGTCTCTCTTGGTTTAGTAAATTTGACGGCATTGCAAAGGAGATTCGCGATAACCTGTCGGATCATCATCCCGTCCCCGTGACTGGCGGGAAGAGGCTTGCAAATAAACTGGAGTGTGCGCCCCTGAGATGTTTCTCTGATCTCCCGAAACACAGACTCTGCTATCTCTGACATGTCGATGGCCATCAATTCAATGCTCTCATGCGCCAATCGAGAGAATGCCAGCAGACCGCTGATAAGCTGCTGCATGCGCCTCGCATTCTCGATAATGATCTCCACAAAGCCAGTGCTCTTGCCCTGAAGACAGTCAGTATCCCGCTTAGTAAGCAAACGGGCGAAACCTTCAATGGCCAGTAAAGGCACCATGAGATCATGCGAAACCGAGTAAGAAAAAGCTTCGAGCTCTTTGTTGGCCGCTTCAAGCTCAGCCGTGCGCTCTATCACCCGTCTTTCGAGTTCCTGGTTCAGCCTTTGGATCTCATCCGCTGCGCGTAGGCGCTCCGTAATATCAGACAACATCGTTACGGTTCTTCCGTCATCGAGAACCGTTGATTTGAATTCGATCTCCTTTGCGCTCCGATCTTTGCAGAGGATGCGAAATGATCGGGTCATCTCTCCCATCAGCACATCCTTCTTCCATGTATCTATGATGTTTCTACGATACGCTTCGTCCGGATAGGCCTTCCGAAACCATTCGTTTCCCGTGGGGATGTCATTCAGCGTGTACCCTGTAATATCGGTGAACGCGCGGTTCGCATAACGACAGTGCCCTTTGCCATCGATCAGCAGAATGCCATAAGGGGCTTGCTCCAGGATGGAAAAGAACGTCTCTCGCCCCTTTCGCAGCAACTCCTCGGCCTGCCTGCGTTCCGTGATGTCGCGCGAAATTCCAAGTATTCCGACAGGACTCCCTTTCCGGTCGCGGAGGAAACTTACCTTTACCTCAGCCCAGACGGTACCGCCCTGCTTACGCGTCAGCTCCAGTTCAAGCGTTTTTGGCGGTCCAGGAGTTCCCGGTTCCATCTTCTCTGAAGCCAGGCTGTCATCCAGAGTTTTCTTGACCACTTGGTAGGAGGCAGGGGTCAGCACTTGATCCAGCGTCTGGGCAATCGTCTGTTGAGCAGTGTACCCCCTGAGTCGCTTTACGGAGGGACTGCAATACGTGTAACGCAAATTCATATCCAGAGTGAATATAACGTCGCTTATGTTCTCGGCGAGAAGACGGTAGAGGTCTTCTGTTTGGCGGAGGGTCTGCTCAACCTTGCCTGGTTTGGGCCTCATGGTGTGCCCCTCTACTCTACTTATAGCCTATGACGCTGCTTTTGTAAAGCCCCCTGCACTTAATCCTGAACATTATGCCGGATGGGGGTTATTGGGAGAAAAGGCCTCCTTCTTCTCCACTCCGCTTTGTGCCTGGTCACCGCACCGGATGGGTTCTCTCGTCTTGGTTCGTCTCTTTAGCCCACGATCTCGACCGTGCTGGCCTGAGGCCCTTTCTCTCCTTCTTCCTCCGTGTAACGGACCTCCGTGCCGGCCTTGAGCCTACCAAAGGCGTTGTTTAGAACACTATTCTCGTGAAAGTAGATCTCGTTGCCGCCCACCGTTTCAATGAAGCCATAGCCCTCCCCGAGGAAAGAGCTTGCTGATACGGCCGTGAGGGGCTGAGATATCCTGTTTTGTCATCCCCTGCTTCTGACGGGAGTAATCTCGGAGCATACGCTCCATCACGCTGAATGCATCCCGAATTGCAACAAAGATGTCAAAGTGTGCATCACGATCACCGGGCTCGCGGTTAACCACCAGTTCCTTTCCCGGCACGCTGACATCGAGACGTACATGATAGTGTTTCCCTTTTTGCTGATGCTTCTGGGGCGAAGAAACGACCGCACGGCAGCTCATGATGCCAGCGTAGAACTGGTCGAGTTTTGCTGCGGCTTCCCTGATCTTTGCTTCAACTGCTTCTGATGGTGGAATATCCTGAAACGTAATCTGGAGCGGTATCTTCATTGCTCACCTCCTAGTATAAGACGGGCAACGGATCGCTTGCGGCTGCGACGGCTAGCATACCTGATTGGTTCCGCAAGAAAGGATCTGGTACTCCCTGCTCTTGTCTCTAAACACCGTGGTGCCTTTTAATCCCATCCTCTGTGCTTCAACGTAGATGTCCAATATCGTTTCGGGCGTGGCATTCTCGGGCAGGTTTATGGTCTTCGAGACAGCGTTGTCCACGTGATTCTGGAAGGTCCTCTGGATTTTCAGGTGATCAAGCGGGGCAACTTCGTACGCCTTTCGGAAAAGCTTGCGGGCTTGCGCAGGCATATCTTTCATTTCCTCGTAAAGCGGATCAACCATTTCAACACGGATATCTCCGAGGAGGAGGCGCGTGTATCTGGTATCGTAAATCGGCTCAATACCGCTTGATGTCCCGGCAATAATGCTGAGTGTGCCCGTAGGAGCGATGGTCGTTGTCGTGGCGTTCCGCTGGACCAGGCTTTTCTTCTCCCACATGCTGCCCTTATAGTTGGGGAAAGGACCCCGACTGCCGGCGAGAAGCCTGGAGGCGATCTTTGATTCCTCCTGGATAAAGCTCATGATCTTTTTTCCCATCGCCTCTGCCTCTGCGGTATCGTAAAGGATACCCATGCGTATCAGGAGATGTGCAAATCCCATTACGCCGAGGCCGATTTTTCTGTTAGCCCTCGTGATGGCATCGATCTGCGGCGCGGGGAACCTACTCATGTCGATCACATTATCGAGGAACCTCACGCCGAGGTGGGTTAGCTCCTTAAGCCTTTCCCAGTCGACTGAGCCGTGCCTGACGAGCTTGACAAGGTTGATGGAACCCAGACAGCACGACTCATACGGGAGCAGCGGCTGTTCACCGCAAGGGTTGGTCGCCTCCATCTGACCAATATGGGGTGTGGGGTTAGATCGGTTAATGGTATCAATGAAGATGACGCCTGGGTCACCGGTTTCCCAGGCCGCTTCCGCGATGTCCCAGAGGAGTTTGCGAGCCTTTACCCGTTTCACTTCCTTTCCATTCCTCGGGTTAACCAGGGGGAAGTCATCATCCTTGTGAAAGGCTTGCATGAATGCGTCCGTCACAGCGACTGACAGATTGAAATTGACGAGCTCCTGCGGGTTCTTCTTGATCGTGATGAACTCTTCTATGTCCGGGTGGTCGATCCTGAGGATGCCCATATTTGCCCCTCGTCTCGTGCCGCCCTGCTTGATAACTTCGGTTGCCATGTTGAACGCTTTGATAAAAGAGACCGGTCCGCTGGCAACACCCATGGTAGAGGCAACCGTATCCCCTTTTGGTCTCAGCCGGGAAAACGAGAAGCCGGTACCACCGCCGCTCTGGTGGATTTTTGCCGTGAGCTTCACTCCATCAAAGATTGAGTCGAGAGAGTCTTCGACAGGAAGCACAAAACAGGCAGCCAACTGCCCCAGCTCTCTTCCCGCATTCATCAGGGTAGGGGAATTAGGCAGGAACTCCAGATGAGCCATCATGTTGTAGAAGGCCTCGGCCATCTGTTCCCGCGCCCCGTCTTTATAGCGGTCTTCTGCCTGGGCGATGGCGCGGCCGACCCGGCTGAAAAGCTCGTCCGGTGTCTCTACCGGCTCACCCTCTTCGTTCTTGATCAGATATCTTTTCTTGAGGACAAGCAGGGCGTTTTCATCCAGCATGGAGATGCCACTCTCTAGAGCAATCTTCTACTCAATCGACTTTTTGTCAATAGTCTATGCCCTTTTGAGGTTCGATCTTTTGCCGGTATGCGTGCTTTATCTCCTTCATCTCGGTGACGGTGTGCGCCCTATTCATAACCTCGGGATGGGCATCGCGCCCTGTCAATATGAGATGCAAGAGAGGAGGTTTGCTATCTATCAGCTCAAGTACCTGTGAAAGGTCCAGAAGCTTAAGGCGAAGGGCATTGTTGATCTCGTCGAGGACGAGGAGATCAAATTCACCGGAGAGGAGCTTCTCTCTGGCGAGGCGTATCGCTTCCTGGGCATTCGTCCTGTGCTCCTCGAAGGGATACGGATTACCCTGGATGCCGCAAAATCCTTTTCCCATCATGTTAAATTCAACGTCCGGCGCAAGCCTCTTAAACCCGTCTATCTCCCCCGCATACATGTCGCCTTTCATGAACTCGATGACGCAGACTTTGAGTCCGTGTCCTACGGCCCGGAGTGCCATGCCCATTGCCGAAGTTGTCTTCCCTTTTCCATTGCCGGTGAGGACAACGATAAGACCTACCTTTTTCTTTGGTTCGAGAACCTGAAGTTCGAGCTGCTCCATGACTTTCACCTCGCGCTCCTCTTGGTGTGGGAATAAAGGAGCACTGCTTTTCTTGATTATAGCACTAGAGATGAATGGTGCACAAAACCGAAGCAGGTCGTAGCCTCTCATTTATGGGACCCCGACAATCTTCCTTTACAATCACAGGCAGCTATGGTATCAAAGGTGGGTCGAATAATCTGTTTCTCTCACCGGAAACACCACCCCTGGAGGCGTTATAGTGCATTTTGATCTATGTAAAAGGATCGTTGAAAACGTAGCCCGCGTGATTGTCGGAAAAGAGCGTTCCATTGAGTTACTACTGGTGGCCTTATTGGCCGACGGCCATGTGTTGATAGAAGACATCCCGGGTCTGGGGAAAACATTGATCGCCAAATCTCTGGCACGAAGCATCGGTGCCTCTTTCAAAAGAGTACAATTTACTCCCGATCTGTTGCCCGCGGACATCACCGGTTTCAATGTTTACAATCAGCAGGCAGGCCTTTTCACGTTCCAGCCCGGCCCGGTAATGACCAACGTGCTTTTGGCTGACGAGATCAACCGTACGATCCCCAGGACACAGTCAAGCCTGCTGGAGAGCATGGAAGAGCGCCAGGTCACGGTGGATGGTAAGACATACGTCCTTCCTCACCCTTTTTTCGTTATGGCCACGCAGAATCCGATCGAGTTGGAAGGAACATTTCCCCTCCCTGAAGCGCAGCTTGACAGATTTCTTCTGCGCATACGGTTGGGCTATCCCGATCAGCAGGAAGAGATGGCGATCCTGGAGCGCTTCCAGGAGAAAGATCCGCTGAGGGAGCTGGAGCCCGTGGCAACACCTGATCAGATCTCCGAGTTGCAGAACGGCCGAAAAAAGATTCGTGTTTCACAGCCCATAAGAGAATACATCACGAGCATCGTGAGCGCGACCCGCAACAGCCCGTCTGTGCGTCTCGGCGCCAGCCCACGGGGCTCCCTCGGTTTGATGCGGGCCGGTCAAGCCGTGGCGGCCTTACATGACCGGGACTACGTACTTCCTGACGATGTGAAGTCATTAGCGATTCCCGTCCTGGCGCACCGCTTGATCCTCAAAGAAGAAGAGCGACTACGGGGAGAGATCCAGGAGCATCTTGTCGAAGAGATGGTACGCCAGATACCTGTGCCTGCTCCCACCGCGTAAGAGGTGAGGATGGAGGCGGTCGATCGAAGGGTCTCCAGTCTTTTCATCATCCCCCTCGTGCTGGCGTTTGTTGGGGCGCTTCTCTTTATCGCCCTGCTGTTCGGCCAGCGGGATCTCACCATATTGTCTCTCATTCTTTTCGGCGTCGTTGCCGGCGCAAAGCTCTGGACCAGGTGGAGCCTGGCTGGTATTGAGTGCCGCGTCATTGTTGACAAGCGGAAGGCTTTCCCTGGCGAAAGGCTTATTCTAAAAGTAACTGTGGACAATCGAAAGTTCCTGCCTGTGTGGTTGCAGGTGAGGGTGCCCGTCAGCGGCCTTGCCCATACCGAATCTGCCGAATCTCCGGTGGTGCCGGTGGTTGCTGAAACCAGCCTGTTATGGTATCAGAACGCGCGTTTTCAGTGGGAGTTGGCAGCACGAAGCAGAGGGATCCATTACATAGGTCCTCTTGTCATCGCGTCCGGCGACTTGTTCGGCTTTTTTCCAAAGGAAAAGGAGATAGCGGAAACGATCGAGGTGGTTGTCTACCCGCGGCTTGTTCCGCTCAGGTTGCCGGCATTGCCGCGGCGCGATTTTTTTGGCATTCCCGAACCCGAGAGCCCCGTACAGGACCCCATTTACATCCTCGGCACGAGAGATTACCAGCAGGGGCGGCCCGCAAAATATATTCACTGGAAGGCGACTGCCCGTCACCACAAGCTGCAGGAGAAGATTTTTGAGCCGACAGAGCAGGAAAAAATCCTCCTCGTCGTTGATGTCGGCCAATTCGCGCAGTATAACGCGGAAGAAGAATTCGAGCGCGCCCTTGAAGCCGTCGCATCTGTGGCCGTGCTGTTGGACGAGCGAGACTGCTCAGTCGGCCTGGTAACAAACGGTGTCATGACAGGAGGAGGCCCGCCCATTCTGCCCGTTATGAGAAACCCTCAGCAGCTCACCGCATTGCTGGAGGCGCTCGCCAGACTGCAGATGGAACCGGCGCGAAATCTGATCGATACGATGCGCCTTCACGTGCGGCTACCGTGGGGCATCAGTTGCCTCTACTTTGCCCTTCAAGAAGACGGAGCAGCAGAGGCCGCCAGGCAATTCCTTACACATAGAAGAATACCCGTTCTATTTTTTGTCAGTCGGGTTTTTTCTGCCTCCGGAGAAGCTCGGTTTACGCACGGTGGCGCGGTCCGCAGTCTGGACGAGATCCGGGTCGGTGAGGGTCACAGCTAATGGGGGGCCGAAAGACCATACTCTGGCATCTTGTGACCGGGGCGATGGAGTTAAGCTGGTTCTTTGCCTGGGCCATGTTCGCGACGATTGCGACCATGCATCGCCCTTTCCCTTTTTTCGAGGCGATCATTGCTTTTGTCCTGGCGGGACTCGTCACCCATATCTCGACGGGGAAGGGATGGCGCGTTGTGCAAATCCTGGGACTTCAGTCATTCGGATTTGTCTGTGCGGCGCTGATGATTACCCATCGACTTTATTACGGTTCGTACGCGCTCCTCGGCTATGGCTGGCTCCTCGCGTTTTTTAATAGTCCGAGGGGTGCGCAAGCATGGCTTATCCTTTTGGTGAACCTCTTTCTGATGCTGGCACTCTGGGCAGCAGGAGTGACCCTTGCCAGGAGGCCAAAGGCATACTATGCCACGTGTAATCGCTTTGATTTCGGGCTTGCGGCCTTTTTTGCGTTGTTTGTAGCAAAACTTATCGCCCAAACAAAGGGTGGGATGACGATAGATGATTCTCTCTCCCTGCTCTTTGTTTTTCCTTTCTTCCTGTTCAGCCTCTTATCGATTGGCATGGTCCGGATCGAGAGCACTGCCCCGAAAGCGTTTCTCCAGGGATACCAGGGCATGGGAGTTATCACTAGCTTTATTGCGGCCGTTCTTTTAGGGGCAGGGGGCCTAGTCCTCTTTTTCCTGCCCAGCCTGACCCTTGCGGCCCGGATGGGCTACCGCGTACTCAAGGTTGCAGGCGGGCCGCTGGGGTATCTGTTTGTTACTGTGGTGCGTTTCATGTTCATGCCCCGTGGCAATCGGCTCGATGCGTCAGCTGAATCCTCGAAGGGGATCGACTGGCATCTGATCAAGCCGGGCACGCAGAGTTGGTGGATGGAGCTCTTGGAAAAAATTCTGGGCTGGGGACTTTGGGGTCTGGTGCTGCTCGTTCTGCTCGTTGTTGCTGCCATCGCCGTCTTCTATGCTTTGAAATGGCTTTTCTCGAAGACCTCCGAGAGCGAGGCGAGCGGGCGCCAACCGACGTCGGTCGCATGGTGGTTTGTGAGATTGTGGGCCTTCCTTGTCAGCTCCTGTAAGAAGATATTGCGCAGCATAAAGGGTTATCAAAAGGCGGCTGAGCTGTATAGCGCTCTTTTGGGCTGGGCACGTCGCAGTGGTCTTTCTCATAATCGAAGGGAGACGCCTTTGGAGTTCGGTGCACGCCTGAATAGCCGATTTCCCTCCTTGAAGCCTCAGATCGAATTGATCATCAATGCCTTCAACCGGGAGGTGTACGGAGAGGTGGTCCTGAGTGGCGCGCAACTGGCGACGGTGCGGTCCGCCTGGCGCGTGCTGCGCAGCCCCTTCCACTGGCCTTCGCGGGCTAAGAGCTGGTTTTTCAGGCCAACGCCGTCAGAGGGCGACACACATTAATGCCAAACGTTAAATTCCAAATCACAATATCGAAATCCTAAACAAATCCCAATGTTCAAAACCCACAACTCAAAGCACTGGGTAGCGCAGCAGTCGGTGCGTTTGGAACATTTGACATTCGGTAATTCGAAAATTGTTTAGGATTTGGTGCTTGGAATTTGGGATTTTATGTGAGGGTGGCTTGCGGGACTTTAATCGCGGCACTATAATGATTTTGTGATGGACGACAATCAGAGAATAGCGACTGAAAAACCGTTTTTGACGGCGGATCGCATTGAGGCTGCGCTGCGCCGGCCTTTGCCGGGGCGGGCAGCACAGATCTGTATGGCGCCTGTCCCGAGGCCGCTCGACCCGCTGAAACCCGACCACCAGCCGCGCAGGGCCGGCGTGCTGCTTCTTCTTTACGCTGCCGAAGAGGAGGGCGAACTCTGCCTGGTTCTGACGCGGCGAACTGAAAGTGTGGCCGACCACAAAGGGCAGATAAGCCTGCCAGGCGGCGCTGTGGACCCCGGAGATCCCTCTACTGCGCACACGGCGCTTCGTGAGGCCTGCGAAGAGATCGGCGTCTGCAAGGATGACGTGCGTTTGCTGGGTGAGCTGACACCTGTCTATATCGAGCCCAGCGACTTCTGTATTGAACCCCATGTTGCCTATCTGCCTCACAGGCCGACGTTTGAACTACAGCCTGATGAGGTGGCCGAGCTGCTGGAGGTGCCGGTCAACCATTTTCTGGACGACGGCAACAAGGCCGTAGAGGACTGGTTACTGCATAACCCGCCCATGCGCGTGCCTTACTTCGATGTTTTCGGCCACAAGGTCTGGGGCGCTACGGCCATGGTACTGGCGGAATTTGCGGCCATTATGTCCGAGGCTGCCGCGCCGAAACCCACTTAAATATACCGCTCCAAATGACAAATCCCAATATCGAAATCCCAAACAATGTCCCAATATTCAAATTTAGAGGCTCAAGAGGCAGTGAGGCGCGATAAGAGATTTTGTTTTTTGAACATTTGACAGTTGCTGATTTGAGAGTGTTTGGAATTTTGTGCTTGGGATTTGGAAGTTGACGCTTATGACGAGAATGAGGCGTGCCCTCAGCCGGAGTGGCGGGAGAGCCTTTCAACCCTCCGCTTTTCCGCGGGGCAGGTTATCACACTCAGGTCACACGTGTACTCGCATGGCTCCAGATGTGTCACGATATCGACCGCAAAGAGAGTGCCTCTAATCTCATTCTCGATTTTGTTTGCCAGTTCATGGGCTTCGTCCATATGAAGTCTCCGGCAGACCAGCAGGTGGAAATCAATAAGCGTTTTACTGCCTGAGAGACGCGTCCGAAGTTTATGGTAACCGGCGAAGGGGTAAGAAATAGCATCAAGTATCCTTTCTATCTCTTCTTCACTCTCCTCCGGGATACTCCGGTCAAGTAGACCCGAGATGCCGTTCCTCAAGATCTTCAGGGCGGAGACCACAATGATGCAGCCGGTTATCACGGCGAAGATAAGATCGAACAACATGTTGCCGGTAAAGAAGGTCAGAATGATAGCGGCAATTGCCGCTGAATTTGAGTACAGGTCACTGGTGTAATGAAGCGCATCCGCCTTCAACACATTTGAATGGGTCTTCTCACCGACCTTCTTTAAAATGGCTGAAATGAAGAAACTAAAAACGAGGGATAGACACATGACGGGGAGATCGAACGATGAGTAGGTAATTATTCCTCTCTTAAGGAATTTCTGGACTGCGGCGTATATGATGGCTGCGCCGGTAAGGACTATGACCGAAGACTGGGCAAGAGCGGCAAGGTCCTCAATCTTTCCATGCCCGTATTGGTGGGAATGATCGGCCGGTTTGGCTGCGTTCTTTATGGCTACGAAATTCATGGCGGACATGAACACGTCGAGCAGGCTGTCCAGCCCCGATGAAATAACGGTCATGGAGCCGGAGAGCACGCCGACAGAGAATTTGCAGGCCGCGAGCACGGCGGCCGATACGATCGCAGATAGGGAGGCTTTCTGTTTTATATCCATACGGCTTGAGGATACCAGTATACTACTTTGCGACGCGCCCGGCATATTTCAGCGGGTATCTTTCTCGGTACAGAACCGGGCAGGGGGAGGTAGGGTCATGCCTTGATCCGTGCGAGCTTCTTCTCCAACTCATTCAAGTGTCTCTGTAATCCCTTATCCTTCCGCGCCCGCTCCGCGACCCTCGCGGCTACCCTGGTGACGGCGGAATAGGTGATATTGCCGAAACGTTCACCGATCTCGCTGTTGGTGAGGCCGGTATGTTTCTTTGCAAAGTAAATCGCGACGTTCCGGTACATGCTCCTGGCAGCAAGGAGGGTCTTGCGAGGCACCTTGAAATGAGAGGACAGCGTGGTAAGAATGCGTTCCACATCGGATGTTCGCTGAACGGTTGTTCGTCGGGACGGGCCCTTCGCGGGAGGTTTTTTTCTGTTAACCCTTTCAGCCACTTTCTTGACGAACGATGGGCTCCCGGCGATTGCCTGGCCGTAAACTTTCTGCAAAGGGTTTGCGAGTTTTTTTGTCATGCCGCTTCTGACGAACTCCCGGTACTTCCGGCGGGCCATTCGAGGATCTGCCGACACCGCGCTTAGGACGAAATCGGTAAAGACAAGCTCCTCATGCTCTTTCAGCGCATAAGCTCGATGACTACTATGCATATACTCCTCCGGCTTCTTCACGGTGCGCGCCCTGACCGGATTGAGATGCATGTAGCGGCTCAGTTCGAGTAGAAGGCTTTTCTCTTCGATGAGGATGGCCTTGTACCGCCCCTGAAAGAGATGGCCGGTCGTTTTTCTCCTGTTATTGAAGTAAGTCGTGTAGCAACCGGCCAGATGATGCATAAACCTGCCTAGGTTGGCCTCGCGTGTCTCGAGGATGAGCTGGTACTCGTTCCCGAGGAGTAGGTATCCGTGGACCACCACGTGAAACTTCCGCCGACCCTCTAAGAGGTACTCCTTGAACTTCTCGTAATCCGCGGAGCTCAAAAAAATCCGCTTTCCTTCGCTTCCTCTCCCCGTGATATGGTAAAAGGCGCCTGGATACTCGATTCTCAAAGGTCTGGCCATAGGCCCTCCTCACACTTTAGGCTACGAAGTGTTAAGTGTAGGGTAGCAAACCACAGATCTGGTGTCAAGGTTTGGCCCCAATGATATTAGCTCGTCGTGCAGCCCCGGCGAGCTTACCGTAAGTCCAGCATCGTCTTCTTTACCCTGAGCACCCAGGCGGTCCAGGCGCGCTCCGGACTTATGTATGTCCTCGTGGACTCTTTGGTTTCCTCATCACTGATATACTTTGGTTTACCCGGTTGGAGAGCCGCCATCAGGATGACCTCATTATCGCGCAGACTGATTGCGTTGCTCACGAGGTCAGGTACGGTCGGCCCGGCGACGTTATATCCATGTCCGCGCATCAGCATGGCAACCCCATCTGCGGACTGGAGATACTAAGAAGGATTTTGAGATTGTTTACAAACTTAACCTGCACTGGTATATTTAGGTATGCAGCTGTAACCGAGACTTGCGGGGGGAGCAATCTTGCTGCCGGGGAGGGGGCGCTGTCAATTAACAACCTGGATCTGAACGTTATCTTGAACATGCCCGCGGGGCCGGAGATGGATGCTCTGGTGGCCAAGGAAGTGATGGGATACTCTGTTGACTTTGAAGAAGGGCATTCATCGACCGGCGACGCCAAGAGAGTCTGGTTCATTGTGACAGGTGAGAACCAGCTTAGCCGCTCGAAGATCCCCAAGTTCTCCACTGACGTCGAAGCTGCCTGGAAGATAGGGAAAAAGATGCGGTCACGTGGCGATGCGTTGTCGCTCCAGCACCGGAACATGATCGACAACGCCCCAGGCACGGCTATCTGGACAGCCTGGTTTGGAAGGGCTAACGACTTGGCGTGGGCCGCCACCCCGTCTCTGGCCATCTGTCGCGCTGCGCTTCTAGCTGTCCGGAGCAGCAAGCAACCGCCGAAGAAAGCTGTTACCGGCAATCTCTTTTCAGTGATCGAACATGAACTGGCAAAGGTCGTGGGTCCGATTGCCCGCATTATTGTAGACGAGAAGATGGCAGAGTTCGGGGAGTCGAGGGATACATTTCCGGAGGATCGGGTGGAGTCCTTTGTAAAGGCGGTAAGCGAGGAGATTACGGATAACTCGGAGAAAGCCGCATTTACAGCGACGATGGCAGAGTTCCTACTTCCAAATCGCTGGAGCAGCAAGCAACCGCCGAAGAAAGCTGTTACCGGCAATCCTTTATCGGTGATCGAGCATGAACTGGCGAAGATTATGGGTCCAATTGCTCACATAATCATAGACGACAAGATCGCAGAGTTCGGGGAGTCGAGGGATACATTTCCGGAGGATCGGGTGGAGTCCTTTCTAAAGGCGGTAAGCGATGAGATTACGGATAACTCGGAGAAAGCCGCATTTACTGAGGCGATGGCAGAGTTCCTACTTCCAAAGCGGCGGTGGTCCTAGACGGGAGGGTTTATATGGTCAGCGAAGAGAAAAGTGGGCCGGGCTTATTGCAGAGATTGATATTGGGAATTTTTGTTCCGATCCTTCTGGCTTTCCTGGTCATTGGCATTATGCTCTTTGTGAGTCTGAACCTGGGTCCGGTTCGGTTCACCAGCATCAGGGATCTGGGATTCAACAGCCTCAACGAACTGGGCGCTTCGAGCCTGAAGGAGTCCACAGCCTTGCTGAATAAGCTGGGAGAGAAGATGATCCAGGAAAAAGCTCAGGACGTGGCGAGGCAGATTGAGATTTATATGAAATCGCATAACCAGAAGTCGGTAGCGACGCTCGCTAGCGATTCCCGCCTCAGAGAGATTGCCGTCCAGAAAGTCGGTGAAACCGGGTATACCGCTGTCCACGACAACCGGGGCATCAATTACTTCCACGTCAATCCGCAGATCGTGGGAACGGACTTACACGCGCTTGCTGCTAAGCTTCCCGATTTCGTGAAGATCATGGACGCGGGGTTGCGGAAACCAGCCAATGGCTACTATGACTGGAGGGACGCTGATGGCAGAATCCGACCGAAGTACATGTTCACCACGCCGGTAGAAGGCACAAATGCTATCGTTGCAGCAACGACCTACATCGATGAGTTTTCAAAACCAGCCAAAGCCATCGTAGAGAAGATGAACCTGATGGAGCAAACGTATTCCGCGCAATACCATAAGAGGATTATGCTTTTCTTGCTCATTGTGGCGGTCGACCTCGTTGTATTGCTTGGCGTGATCTATGTCTATTCCTCTTCGATAGTTCGTCCTATCCGTCATCTGTCGGAAGTGGCCGACAAGATCAGTATGGGTGACCTGAGAGCAACCGTCGATGTCAAGGGGAAAGGTGAGGTTTTGGTCCTGGCGCAATCTGTCAAAAGGATGCAAGTAAGCGTGAGAGCCGCAATCGAGCGGCTCCAGAAAGTGAGAGAAGGCGCTGTCCGCAAATAAGCAGCCTGACGGCGAGGTGTACGATGCGACCAGGTAAACAATTAATGCTCGCCTTTGCGCTGCTGGTGGCCCTGCTGACAGGCCCCGGGTTTGGGTTCTGTGCTCCTCCACCAGATACGTGCGCGGCCATTGCGACCCTGTCTCTTTCGGACGAACAATTCGGCAAGCCCGTGCTGCATCTCACGGCAACAAAGGTTGATGTCGCACCTTCACTGCCCGCATACTGCGATGTGAGGGGAACCATGTGGCCGGAGATTGGCTTTGCAGTCAAACTTCCCATACCGTGGAACGGCAAGTTTTACATGGTAGGAAATGGTGGAAAAGCCGGCAATATTGAAGAGGGGGCGATGGCAAACGGCCTGAAACTGGGCTATGTCACGGCATCCACGAATACGGGGCACGACAACAAGAGAGAGAAGGGGGCTATGTTCGGATACAATCCCCCTGACAATAGTAATCCCAACGCGAGACAAAAGGAGATCGATTTTGGATACCGGTCGGTACATGAGACCGCGGTGATTGCAAAAAAGATCATGCAAGCATATTACGGCAGCCTGCCGGCACATTCTTACTGGGTGGGCTGCTCAACCGGCGGGCGTCAGGGCTTGATTGAAGCCCAGCGATACCCGGATGATTTTGACGGCATTGTGGCTGGTGCTCCCGTATACAATTACATGGCGGTGCAAATATATGCACCCTGGTACCTGCAGGCATTCCTGGCTCCTGAAACTAAGCTACATGATAAACTCCCGATCCTGGGAAGCGCCATCTACGCAAAGTGTGATGGCATTGACGGGCTTGTTGATGGTCTCATCGATGATCCACTCAGATGCGGGTTTGATCCTGCCAAGGATCTCCCCAGGTGTCGAGGAAATGTTGATCGCCCGTCGTGCTTTACGGATGCCCAGGTGAGAGCCTTACAGAAGGTTTACGAAGGTCCGGTGTCTAACGGTAAGCCCTTATTCCCGGGGTTACCGCCGGGCGGGGAGGCGATGGCAGGTGGATGGGGCCAGTGGATCGTCGGCACCCCCACCTCACAACCCCAGCAGTTCAGTCTGATGTTTGATGCCTTCAAATATCTTTGTTTTGAGGTGGATGACCCAAACTACGATTTCAGGACCGATTTCAATTTTGAGACTGACCCGCCCAAACTTGACTTTATGGGCAAGATACTGAACGCCACTAATCCGGATCTGTCCGCATTCAACGCTCGGAAGGGCAAGCTATTGATGTACCACGGCTGGGCAGACGATGGCCCCAATCCTGTTCAGACGGTGCAGTACTATACCAATATTCGTAAGACGTTCGGAAACCGGGTGACAAAGAGTTTCGTCAGGCTCTACATGGTTCCAGGCATGGGCCATTGCTCTGGTGGAATCGGCTGCGATAAAGTCGATTGGGTAACGCCGCTAGTCAACTGGGTGGAAAACGGTACTGAGCCCGGCGCCCTCATCGGTGCGGCCAGCTCCGGCACGCCCAGGACAAGGCCCATTTGTCCTTATCCGGAAGTTGCCCGATACGAAGGCAAAGGCAGCGTCGACGATGCTGGGAACTTCACGTGTGTGAAGACCATCCCGGCTCACGTTCGCATTGAGCCGGACACGCTGAAGCTTAAGAGCAGGGGTACGTTCACTGCCTCCATGACACTCCCCGACACGATGAGGGACTGGAAACTCCGCTCTCTGGTCTGTGAAGGAGCCCTAGCAGTCAAGGTCAGCAAGAAACAGTATACCTACAAGGCAAGGTTCAACAAACAGGATTTGAAAGACATAACGACCGGAAATGCAGTCAACTTCAGGGTGTACGCAATCGTCGAGCGCGACGAGCGCCGCTTGCACCATGGAGACCACGATACCCAATGGCTCTTCGAGCGTCACGGGTATCGGGTTGCCTTCGAGGGGAGCGGCACGGTTAGGGTCATCGAATAGGTCATAGCGGAACGTGGGTGTAGTCGGTCGCGGGTACCCCGCCGGGTATCATGCCCTTAAAGGCTTCTTTTCCGCGTCATCAGGCTGGCCATAAGCACAGAGAGGATTCCAGTCATAAAAATGCCGTCGAAAGTTCCGGCTCCCCCGATTGACGCGACAGGGGCGCCAAGGGCCTGAATTTTTCCAAGATTCAGAATGTCCGCCCCTAGTAGAGTTCCGAGGCTTCCAGTCATATACGCGAGTGGCGGAGCGTACTGTCGCGAAAGCAAGAGGGCTATGACAGTGGCAATCAAAGGGGGTATGAAGACCGGTATAGCAATCCCTACACCTTTGACAGGATAGGCCATCAGGTGAACGAAGAAGGTGACGATGGCCACCCCCAGGAGGCCGTGCCTATAGAGTCGATTCTTCACCATGAGGTAGATGGAAAGAAAGGTGGGAATAATAGCCCCTCCAAGGTTGACGGCGATGATCGTCCCCGGCCAATTCTTTGCCACCGGAACGACGTACAGCATGCCGAAAAAGGTAACCAGTTCACCCGATGCCACCTTGTGGGCAGGCAGCTGAAATAGCGGAATATTTACGTAGCTCCCGAGAAAAGAGAGAACGAGCAAGGCGAACATATGACGTCGTCCCACCCCCATTCTCTCGTATGCATATCGGAGGACGCCGATCTCGAGGAAGATAATCAAAAAGACGAAAAGAAGAGCGAAGAGGAGCAAAAAGGGTAACGCGATGGGAAAATAGTGCACGGTCCTCGCCTCCTTCACCTCGGTGCTCGCGAAACCCTGACCGGCCTGAACTGACCGTTGCCTAGATGGAGCATAAAGCCAACCCGTTCAATTGTCAATGATCTTTCATGCGGATTTATACGGATTGTTTTTTCAGCCCTCCCTCGTCGGGTGATCTTTCTAACGATTGCCCCATCTTTCAAGGATTCTGGCATAAGCCAAGCTCATCCGCGCGCTAACAAGCGGCAAGGCTTGATCCTCTGGTTTTCAGGGTTACATTGGGTCACTTTATTATCCCGATGTCATATCCGAGCTTTGCTTCCCTTTTTCTCAGTCTGGCTATGGCCCTCCGGAAACGCCTATACCTTTTTGCGGCCTCGAGAATAAGAAGAGCTCCGAGGGTGATGAAAAAAACGCCGGCACAGAAATAGAAAGCACCGGTAATGAACTTCATGATCAGGAGACCAACAGAACAGAATGCGAGGCCCGTCTGCATATAGGAATGCATAGTCCTCTCCCTTGAGAGGAAGGTTTGTTCCTCGGCGAGGAGGATTGCTATGTCCTCATTTCTATCCATATCTTATTACCTCCTTCTGCTAAACTATTAAGTGGTTTTCTTGGAACGTGACAGGTATTAGTCAGCGGCAGACGAGATAAACGCGAAATCAGTCTGTACCGGTTATTCATATCATTGGCAAGTGATCCGAGGACCGCTTGGATAACACCTGATGGGACTTCTATGAGCTTGCTGAGAGCGCCTTGGTAACGATTCCGGTTGAGGAGGCGCTACTATGTCATTTTGCGCTGGTGGGTTCGCGGGGCTTTGCCACACGGCTAAGCCCTGGAGCAAGGCTTCATATGATTGACTGGCCCGTGCTGTCTGTTGTGCATCGGCCATATCCCTCTGGAGTCTTTCCGTGTTAATTCGTGACACCAATTGAGCTAACATCAGGTTACCTTCCGCCTCACTCAATGCGCCCTTGTCGATACGTTCAGCGATTGCCAGCCTATACGCGGTTAAGAGATAAACGAGATTCATGGCCGGGTCCCCGGCCTCCTGGTGGGCCTGAATGATCACCGGATTGGAACATTGTGTCGACTCGGTATACGTCTTCAACTCACCGCCAAGCCGCTTGAGTTCGCATTCGGCCAGAATACTCTTTTCCTTTTCATGCATGACTGCCAGCCTTGCTTCCTGTTCTTTCTGAATGCTTTGCAAAGAGTTTTGACAGCAAAGGAGGAAGGTCGAGATGAATACCACTGACGTGACTAGCTCTATACGGCGCACGTATGTCTTGACCCAATTACCGCGCCGATGCATGAATTCGGTTACCATGTCCATCGCCATGAACGGAGAGGTGTGGGGCAACTCCCGCCAGGTCAGGGGCTCTTAGGCGCCCATGCCTCGTGGGGTGGGACCCATATGCCGTCCACCGACTGGCCAGGTACCAAAACCCACTCTCCCGGCGTCTCTACTGAATTCTCCGCGGGATTCTCAACGGGTGCAGAGTCGGGATAGACTGAATCGGGCGATAGTAGGTACTGGTCATCGTACGGGGGTCCGTAATAGTACCAGGGGTCGGGATAGAGTCCTCCAAAGGATCCTAGGCCATACCAGCCGTATGAAGAATACGCTGCGTAACCTGCATATCCGACGTACCCTCCACCTCCGTGGAATCCGCCGCCATGTCCTCCATGGGATCCGCGACCGTATCCTCCATGACCTCCACCGTGTCCGCCATGACCTCCACCGTGTCCGCCCCTTGCATACAATGCCGGGCAGGAAAATCCGATCAGGAGTAAAACGGCTACGACAAGAACGATCATTTTTTTCATTTGAAGCCTGCTATACAGAGTTAACACCTATTCAACCGGAAAATCAAGACTGCGATTTACCAGATTCACTTTTCATCCGTGTTTGTACGTGCAATAATATGGCTGGTAATCGTTAATTGGAAAAGGCCTTTTTGAAAACAGCAAGAGGGTGCCCGGTTTGCATGCACTTGCTTGCGTAATTCTTGCTCCACTGCCTTGCCGGCAACGGAGGTAGCAGGATTAAAATACTTCTCATCAATCCAAGCTTTCTGGCGGAATCGGGACGCGATCTTTACTCAGCGCACCTCATGGGCCCCCTGTACACGGGACGGCCAAACACCCGGATGACACTCGGCATCCCTCTGGCGCTTCCCACGCTCGCCGCGCTTACACCCCCAGAACACACCGTAAAGATTATTGATGAGGAGGTAGAAGAGGTCAACTTTGAGGAACACTTTGATCTCGTCGGCATCACCGCCATGACCTTCAAGGCAACACGCGCGTACGAAATCGCGAGCGAATTCCGGAAGCGCGGCATCACTGTGGTTATGGGAGGCATTCACGCAACGGTCTGTCCGGACGAAACCCTCAGCCAGGTAGATACCGTTGTGATCGGGGAGGCCGAAGACGTGTGGCCAGAACTCCTCAGAGACGCGGAGACGGGTATGCTGCGGCGAGTCTACCAGGCGAGAGAGCTGCCCGATTTAAAGGCTTCACCCGTTCCCCGCTATAGCCTGGTGCGGAATGACCACTACCTTTTCTTTTACCTCCAGACTACCCGCGGATGCCCCTTCAACTGCCGGTTCTGCTCTGTTACAAAGGTGGCAGGTCATGTTGTTCGAAAGAAAACGATCGACCAAGTCATCGCTGAGGTTGATGCCGTTTTGAGGCTCAATATGGTTCGCCCGATAACGGTGATCGACAAGGTCTCGGGACAGAAGAAAAAGCTCGTCGGCTCCATAGCCTTCATTGACGACAACTTCGCCATCGACCGCAAACATGCGCTTGCGGTATGCGAGGCGCTGAGCCGCTACCAGGAAGAGCGGCGCATCGCCTTCACATGGTACACGCAGGTGAACTACGTGGTTGGATTCGACGAAGAGCTTCTTCGCGCTATGACAAGGGCCAACTGCCAGCACCTTTTTATCGGCTTTGAGAACCTCGACCCCGAGGCCCTTCGATCCATGAACAAGACAAATGAACGATCCCGAGCGCTACGAAGAGGCTATCGCAAACATACATCGCCACCATATGCGGGTCGTCTTTTCAACGATTATCGGAGACGACCATACCTCTGCGAGAAGCGCGGCCCGCCTCGAATCCTTTGTAAAGAGGAACCACTTGGTCCACGTGCTCCTCAACATCCTTACGCCCTACCCGGGCACCGAGCTTGCCAAGGAAATGGAACGCGACGGCCGGATCCTCACGAAGGAGCCCCAGCTCTACAACATCAGAAACGTCGTCTTCGCACCGCGAGGACTGTCGGTGACCCAGCTGGTCGATATCTACCTTTCTCTCTGCAATTCCACCTTCAGCTATGCGTCTGTCTTCGAAAGAGGCAAAGGGCTCCTCGCCCCGATGAGCAGGTTTAAGCTTCCTCTCCTCTCCCGGCCGCCGGTCCTTTTTGTGTTCACATACGTTTGCCTTGTTTTCGCTTTGCGACGCAAACTCCGATGGCGTGTTGCGGCACGCATGTTCATCAGCGCCCCTCGTCTGCTCCTGTTGAACGGCAGCCTCTATGCCCTCGAATTACTTATAGCAAGCGCTGACTACGATGACTTCCTCCGAAGCGAATCCCGGCGGATCGGAACGCTGAAGGAAAGGCACCAGGCTCTCAAGGGTCTCGTGAAATCGAAAATAGAGTATTACGCTCGTCCCTTTGAGCACTTTCGCGGAAGAAGAACGGCATGTCGCAATAGAACAATCCCCTATAGGGCCTTCTATATAAGACGTGACCACCTTGCCAGCCTCGGCATAGAGGTAGCTCCGGTAAACATCGGGCGTCCTGTCTTGCTGCTGGGTGGGACAAGCATACCCATCTCTGGCAGGATGGGATTTATCGGGCATCTCCTTGCCGCTGGCTACGAGGTAGCAAGCATCGAAAATCCGATTGGGCCACTCCTTGATTTTTATGCGAACCCCGCTCTCGACCGGGCCACCGCCCTCCGGTATTTCATCGAACACTTGGCAAAAGAGCGAGGGGTAGCGACCCTCGACATTGTCGCCCAATCCTATTCCGCTTTCGAAACGGTTAGGGTGCTCATGGCGAACCCCAGCCTTTGCACACTTGTCCGGAGCATCATTCTGATCAACCCGCCGGGGCTTAACGAGAACATAACCTTTGTCAGCCACGCGACCCGCTTCCTCACTCGCCACTTTGCCCGCGGGTACCTGGAGGCACTGGTTTCGCTCCTCGGGCTATCCTCCGCCCCTCCAAGGAGAGGCACACCACGAGAGAAGCGCGTCCATGCAAGAAAGGAGGCCCAGGGTATCAGTATCTGGATGGCTAAGACCGTGATAAATCTGATGCGCACATTCAGGGAGGTCCAGGACATCGTGACCTTCAGGATCAAAGAGCCTATAAAAAGCCTCCAGAATCAGCACGGATACGACATCAACGCCTTTCTCAGTCCGGCGATCAGGTCGTGCCCACCCCCATCACGGAAGCGGCCCTCAAGGATATCTTACCTCCAGGACATATCAGGATTGTTCCCGGGGGGCATAACGACCTCTTCTTTCAGGAATGGCAGCGGAACGAATTCATAGCGTTTCTCGAGGAAGTCAGAAGCCGCCAGACCTCTAGGGAGCGATGCTCCCATTCCGAATAGCTTCACCGGTGGAGGGATTTTTCGTCAATCCTGTGCTTCGCCCATTGCGAAGCGTTTGAGGGCTCTTCATTTTTTTGCAGTTAACCTGCCAATTGACTACAATTGGTATGCTGTCAGCTACTAATCACTTCGCTGAGGAGGAAAGGATGGGCAGGCCAGTCTAGCTGGGGGGTCGGGGATTGGGCTATTTCCGGCCTGCCCGAGCACCGCGTCTTGTGGGGAAGAGTGGCGGCGCAAACCTGGTTCTTTTGTCTTAATTGCAATGTAAGGAAGCTTTGACCTTCTGTCAAGTACCGCGTGTTGAGGATTATTGATTTTGTTTGATTGCGAGCATTATCTGGTTGTGCAAAACCTGCAGATAATTGAGGTGAGCCGATGAGATGCTTTCTGCATACTCCGGATCCCCTTCAAGATAGACGAGCCCTATGGGTCTCCCTTTGACGACAATGGGCAGAAGGATTAAGAGAGCAGGCTGATTTATCCTCGTGCTGAACCATTCGGGAATAAGGCGCTGAATGTCTTCCTTGCTGGTGTTACTGATGAAAAGTGCCTTTTGCCTTGCTAAAGCAATGTTGAATAGATCGCCGGTATTGTCCGTTGGGATGGTGAACCATGTACGCAGCTTCTCCATGGAATCGCCGAGGGTGAGCCTGAGATTCATAGCAGGTTGTTTTTTATCCTTGATAAAGAGAAGCGTTTTTTCTATTCCCGAAGACTTCATGCCTCTGAACATGGTTTCGATGACTATCCTGAAGATGTCGTTGAGGGAGTAGTTGTCGAGGATGGCATTGGTGACGTCCTTCATGCCATCGGCGAATATCGTTTCCGGGCTCTGAATACCGTCTCCTTTTTCTGTCAGGGCGCTTCTGTGTGCGGCTTGAGCGTCCAGATCGTATGCAACTGACACGCTCTCCCGTTCGAGGGCTGACGGTTCGGGTGAATGGCCGGTGATCGATACGCCGAGCGTCGATTTCTGAAAGTCGAGGCCGTAAGCGTCACAGTATTTTATCGCATCCTTATTGGCATCAGGAATAATCGTCTCGATGAGGTCATTTAATTTCTCGAACTGTTTTCCGAATGACTCGATGAGGCCTTTGATATGAATTTTCCTGCCCTCACGGGTCGTTTCCATGATATCCGCAATCTGGCTGGAGATGGCGGAAATGTAGTGAAGCTTGTCGCGCGGGCTGGGATTTCCCACAATTTCCACGCTGTATACCTTTTTCATGCAGTGGACGATCATGTCAGGGAGAGCCCATTCTCCTGCTATGATCATGCCTATTTCCTGGTAGCTTGCCCCCATGAGCGCCCTTTCATTTGTCTTCTTCTCCTCGTGCCTGTTTTCGAGTGACCCCCCTCCTGGACCGCTGATCTCCTCAGGACTGTAATAGGCAATCAGTATCTCGCCGAGATTGCGGAAAAGCGAACAGATGAAACCCTCCTCTGCGTTCGTATAACCGACCTTCTCAGCTACTTTTCGTCCCAGAATGCCGGCGTAGACAGCCTTTGCCATCAAATTAATGAGAAGTCGCGAGTTTTTTCTCTGTAATTTCTCGAAGAGGGTCAGAGAAAGGGCTATATCTCTCAAGTTTTCGAGGCCCAGCAGGATGATCGCGCGGGAAATGGTTGTGACCTCACCGAACCGCATGTAGAAGACACTGTTCATAAGCTTCAGGATCTTAGTCGTCAGACCGAAATCAGTGAGGATGATATTGGCGAGTTCGGTGATCGATGCTTCATTTGCGGTGGTGAGCCGGGTGATCAGGCTGATGGTGGCGGACGTGGCGGGAAAGTCTTCCCCTTTCCGTATGCGCTCCAGGACCCTGTCTTTGAGCGTCGTGCATGGCTCGGCCACGTCAGGATAAGTTTCTACCGCTGCCGTTCCTCCCTGCTCTCCCATATCTAATCTTCGTCCTAAATGGCAGAAACTTGATAGGGCAAGAAGAAGGTGAGGTGGAAGTCGCAACAGATGCTGACGTCTTATACCAATTTGTATTCAAGTTGGACGACCCAGCCTTCAGCCGGATACCCCCGGGCGGCAGCGAGAAGCCCCACCCGCACGCGGGTACCCAGGCGTACTCAGAAGTACGTCGAGGAGAGCGACGCAGCGACAACGAAGGTATACACTTGAAGGCGAATTTGTATTATTGACTGGCTGTGCCAGTTATCTTACAATGGGCACCATGATTCTGATTCATCCTCCTGTCGCGAAGGCGTGCGAGCCCCCGGCGGGTATCACAAAATTAGCGGGCTTTCTGGGCGCGAATGGTGTTGATTGCCTTCTTCTTGACCTGAATCTCGAAGGAACTCTGCACCTCCTGGAAACCCGTGTTGCGCAGTCCGATACCTGGACGAAGCGGGCGGTGCGCAACGTTTCACGGAATCTGAACGCGTTGCGGGACTGGCAGCTTTTTGAGAACCATGACCGGTACAACCGGGCGGTGATGGATCTAAACCGGATCTTGACTGCTCATGGTCAGGAGACCGGTTCCCGCCTGAGCCTATCAGACTATCAACACGAAAGCTCTCGCCTTTGCGAAGCGAGGATCTCCTATGGTCTGCTGAGCATCCCGACTCAGACCCTTTCTACTCCTACTTCTCGGGCAGACTGCGTGCCGTCGCAGGGGAAACTGCAGATGGGGTCATCGGCTTTTCCCTTAACTACCTCAGTCAGGCCCTTCCAACTTTTTCGATGCTGGGGTTTTTGCGGCGAGAGTTTCCGTCAGCGAGACTGGTTCTTGGCGGGGGCCTTGTTACTTCGTGGCTGCAACGGCCTGGGTGGAAAAATCGATTTTCGGGCCTCGTAGACGAGGTAGTGAGCGGACCCGGTGAATATCCTCTGCTCCGCATCCTGGGGAAGAGTCTGATCTCATCTGGCAACGCGCTGCCGCGATTCTCCGGTTTGCCGTTAAGGGAATACCTTTCGCCCGGCCTTATCCTGCCTTACGCGACCTCCTCGGGGTGCTACTGGGGCCGCTGCTCCTTTTGCCCGGAACGGGCTGAAGGTAATCAGTACTGCCCGGTCGCACCTGACCTTGTTGTGAAGCAACTTCGGAGTCTGGAGGGCGAAATGAGGCCGGCGCTCGTTCATCTGGTGGATAACGCCATCAGCCCGGCTTTAATGGAGCGGATGGCCTGCCTGGAGGGTTTGGTCCGTGCTGGTCCGAACACGGGTGAGTGCCCGGCCACGCCGTGGTATGGTTTTGCCCGCATTACTCGACACCTCACCGACCCCGAATTTTGCAGAAATCTGAAGGCATCCGGGTGTGTGATGCTAAAGCTTGGGCTTGAATCAGCTGATCAGGATCTGCTCGACGCGATGCAGAAAGGGCACGACGTGGAGACGAGCCGTCTCTGTCTGGCCGCGTTGAAGAAGGCCGGAATCAGCACGTACGTCTATCTTCTCTTCGGTACGCCACAGGAAACAGAGGCCTCGGCGCGCGCAACGCTGGAGTTCGTGGTGCAGGAGGCCGAGCAGATCGACTTTCTCAACCTTGCCCTCTTCAACCTTCCTATTGCGAGTGCCGATGCCCATCTCTTGCCGACTATGCCATTCTTTGATGGGGACCTTTCCCTCTACACGGATTTTGTGCATCCGGCGGGATGGGGGCGGCGTAGAGTGCGTCAGTTCCTGGAGAGCGAGTTCAGACGCCACCCGGCTGTGCAAAAGATTCTCAGAAATCATCCACCGTTTTTTACATCCAACCATGCGCCATTGTTCGCTATGCAGAAGGCGAAAAACCGACGGTTCGCTTGAGGACCAGTTCTGGACCTCATGCCGCCGGCAGCGGCTCAAGGACCGGGAGCTACGCTCCCTTGAGGAACGTCGCCTCTGGCGACTTGAGGCAGTTGCCTGCAGCCTCAAGCGTTAGCGCTCCTCAAGGCCGAAGGCTCGGTCCTCGAACGCAGGCGGTCCTCAAGCGCAGCGGTCAGTCATACTTGACATACCGCGCTCGATATGTATAAAACAGTGCAACGTCAACTTAAGAGGGTGAAGGCGCAACGTGTGTCTAAGCATCAGATATTGGTCTTGGCAATCTTGTTGGGCGTAACCTGCATTATTGCTCCGGCGGCTCAGGGGAAAACAGGAACATCCGCGCAGCGGTCTCAAAGTGCTCGGGGTCGCATTGACTTGGTCGGCGAAGTTCTCAAGGTGGATACGCATGCGCAGAGCATGACGCTCCGGAGCGGAGGGAACACGATAAGCCTTGATATCTCCAATGCCGGTATTGCAAGGTTACGGAAGCGTCGCGCGCATAAAGAAGGGAGATAGGGTAGGGGCGGGTTATACGAGCGGATGGGATCCATATCACGAAGTTGTCCGGAATAGCGGAAAAGACTGTCCCGGATAAAAATCTGCCGGAAAAAGGTGTTCCAGCATCGCCCCCTGTCCAGAAGCCCAAAAAACCCTCGCCTTTCGCTCGCAGGATAAGACGGACGGGAAGAGCTTTGCGGACGTAGACAACAATAAAGATGGCAAGATAAGCCCGATAGAGCTCTCCGTGGTCATCCCCGGCCTGACGATGGAGCAGTTCCGTCAATATGACAAAAACCACGACGGATATCTGAACAAGGCTGAATTCGAGCAGATCGCGCTGCCGTAGAGGGCCGGCATTCTGCCAGCCCAAATCTCAAATTCCAATATTCTAGAGTCTCAAACAATATCCAAATCCCCATGTCCAAAACGAACACGGTTCCTGTTGACCCGCCGCACGCTGCTTGGACTTGTTATACCAAGTTGCATTCAAAAATAGAGCGAGGCGCTCAAGCCGTGGCGAACGGAGGCGTACTTAAGTACGTCGGAGTGAGACAGGGCGCAGGCAACGAAGCTATCATGAACACTGGTATCACACGTTGAATCTGATATGGAGTACATCCCCATCCTTGACGATATACTCCTTTCCTTCAATGCTCACCAGTCCCTTTTTCCCGCGCGGCATGCTCGGAGCCGCATTGCACGAAATGTCTCGTATGAGATGACCTCGGCTTTGATGAAACCTCTCTGCATGTCCGAGTGTATCTTACCGGCCGCAGCGTAAGCAGTTGTGTGCTTCGGAATCGTCCACGCCCTCAGCTCCGTGCCGACGAGCGTGTAAAACGTGATAAGGTCGAGGATCGCATATCCGGCGGTAACAACGCTCTCTATGCCGCGTTCCTTCATATCGTAAAGCTCCATGAAAGGGCCTATCTCTTCAGGCGGAAGCGACGCAAGCTCCTCCTCGAGTCTTCCACAAATGGGCACCCGCAGCAGGTCCGGTTCCCTCTCGCTCGCCGTGCTCGCTAGGTAGATTTCCAGGGGTAAGCCTGCGGAAATCTACGAGCCCTGGAAACATCGGTTCCGGGCTGCCAACGTCTTTTTCGTCGATGTTGGCCACGTAGAAAAGAGGCTTGGATGTGATGAGGCCGAAGGAGCGCACGAGTTCCTCTTCTTCGACGGTAAAGCTGTCGCTGTTTAAGAATTCTCCACGAGACAGCGTTTCCTTAATCTTGAGCAAGACGTGCTGCTCCTCGCCGTGCTTCTCTTTGGAGACTTTGGCCAGCCGCTCCAGCTTGCCGAGGCGCTCCTCCACGATCTCCAGGTCGGAAATAACGATCTCGGTTTCAACGACGTCAGCATCCCGCGCCGGGTCGATCTCGTCATAGACGTGGGGTATATTTTCAGCCTTGAAGCAGCGCACCACATGGGCTATCGCGTCAACTGCCCTGATATGGCCGAGGAATTTGTTGCCGAGCCCTTCGCCTTTGTGCGCGTCTTTAATGAGACCTGCGATATCGACGAATTCAATCGACGTCGGAGTAACCTTCTCCGGCTTGACAAGGCGCGCGAGGTTGGCGAGGCGCGCATCGGGCACGGGCACGATGCCCACATTCGGCTCTATGGTGCAGAAGGGATACGGCTGTGCTGCGACGCAGAGAGCAGTAAGGGCATTAAAGATGGTCGATTTGCCCGAATTTGGAAGTCCAATTATGCCGCAGGAGAAACCCAATCTAAACCCCGTTACAAACAAGACTGTTACGAGTTACGGGTTCCGAGTTTTACAAAACCCTGTTCTTTGGTCTTAACCTGCAACTCGTAACTCGTAACTCGTAACAAGCCTCCGTACCAAGGCGTTTAAACGCGTTTACGTTCTGTTGTACAGACTCATGGCCTTTGCCGGGCCGTCAGTCACGAGCGTATGAAGCGCATCAACAGCTGTGTCGAGTATTTCAGACAGCGGCTCCAGCTCGTCTTTTCTAAAGCGGATGAGCACGTACTCTTCGGGAGAGAGCACGGGGTCCCTCCCTATGCCTATTTTCAGCCTGTGAAAAAGGGGGGATCCGAGAAGCTCAATGACCGACCTCACCCCTTTGTGACCCCCATCGCTGCCATTCCATCGAATTTTGATCCTGCCAAAATCCATGTCCAGGTCATCGTGGATGAGTACTAGATTGTCGAGAGGAATTTTTTGCTTTCTAACGAGGGACGCCACCGGGCCGCCGGACAGGTTCATATACGTGTCCGGCTTGGCCAGGATGAGATCGCTCGTTTCACCTATGATGCATTTCGAGGCCTTCTTGTTTACAGAAATCCCGAAGCGCTCGGCATACCGGTCTATGACAAGGTAGCCGATGTTGTGTCTTGTGTACTTGTATCCCGCGCCCTTGTTTCCCAGGCCACAAAGTAGGAACAAGTATGGGTTACTCCTTCTTCTCCTTCTTCTTCTTCTCCTTCTCCTCCTTCTCCTCTGTCGGAGCAGCAGCCTCTTCTTCTGCCACTGGCGCTGCAACCTCTGCCGGTTTCTCCTCAGCCTGCGGCGGTGTTACGCCGACCACGGCGACATCAGGCGGTGCGAGCAGTTTTATACCAGGCAGACTGATCTCATTCACGTGGACCGAGTCGCCGATATCGAGGGCTGATATGTCGACATCGATCTTCTCCGGGATCTGTCCGGGCAAGCTCTCAACCATGATGGTTCTGAGATGTTGCTCGATGACGCCGCCCTTCACAAGACCCACAGGTTCGCCCACCAGGTGTATCGGCACCTCAACCTGGACTGCGCGTTCCATAGATACCTGCAAAAAGTCGATGTGCAGTACTGCGTCGCTGAGCGTGGCCCTTTGCAGCTCCTTGAGCATGACCGGTCTTTCTTCGGCGTGGTCGTTCCGTTTGAGTTCCATCTTGATGATCGTGTTGCTCTTGACATGGCTCTGTACGGTTTTCCATTCCTTTGCCGATATGCGTAATGGAAGGGGCTCCACATCTTTCCCGTAAAGAATGGCCGGAATTATGCCCTCTTTCCTGAGTCTCCGTGCGACGTTCTTGCCGCCCTGCACTCTGCTTTCTGCCTTCAAGCGTATCTCTTCCATGGGACTACCTCCTCTTTCTTACACAAATAATGAACTAACCGATGAATCATCGTGAATTCTCTTGATAGCTTCACCGAGAATAGGCGACACATCAAGCACCTCGAGGCGCTGCAGTTTGTCTACCTTGTCATGGAGCGGGATAGTGTTGGTAACCACCAGCTTGTGCAACTCAGAGCCGTTCAATCTCTCTATGGCGTTGCCCGACAAGACTGCGTGGGTGCAACCTGCATATACCAGGGACGCACCATCCCGAACCAGTGCCTCTGCAGCCTGGACAATGGTGCCGCCCGTATCGATCATGTCATCGAGAAGGATGGTTACTTTTCCTTTCACGTCACCAACGATGTGCATCACTTTCGAGACGTTTGCCTGCTCTCTCCTCTTATCTATAATTGCGATTGACGCATTCTTCAGCCTTTTAGCAAATTCTCTGGCACGTTCAACTCCGCCCGCGTCCGGCGATACTACGACAACTCTTCCGCCGATGTTGCCGAAGTATTCCAGTTGAACCGGCAGCGCATAGAGATGGTCCACAGGTATGTCGAAAAAGCCCTGGATCTGTCCAACATGCAGGTCCATAGCCAGAATCCTGGACGCACCGGCAACTTCCATCAGATCGGCGACGAGTTTCGCTGAAATGGGAGCCCTTGGTGTAACCTTGCGGTCCTGTCTCGCGTACCCGTAGTATGGGATGACGACGGTGATACGCGCAGCGGATGCTCTTTTAAGCGCATCGAGCATTATCAACAGCTCCATCAGATTTTCGTTCACCGGAGGGCACGTTGACTGGATGAGAAAGGTGTCCATGCCACGCACGGACTCCTCAATCTCGACCTGAATCTCACCGTCACTGAACCTGCCTACTTTTGCCTTGCCATGTTCTATGCCGAGGAACTGACAGATTCTCTCGGCGATCTCTCTGTTTGCGCTCCCGCTGAATACCTTCAGTTTATCCACGGACTGCCCCCTAAGAGGAAATGCTGGGGTGGGAGGATTCGAACCTCCAAATGCGGGCTCCAAAGGCCCGTGTCTTGCCGTTTGACGACACCCCAATGGTCGCTATAACATTACGGGTCCCAGCGGTCCCAGCTGGCTATGGAAGGCCTCCAGGACCCTCGATTCTATCATCTCTCTCATATCGCTGTTCAGAGGATGCGCGGTGTCCCGGTACGAACCATCCTTCATCTTCTTACTCGGCATGGCTACGAAGAGCTTGGTGTCGCCATCGATCACCTTCAGGTCCCTTACGATAAAACATTGATCGAAAACAATGGAAGCATATGCCCTTACCTTCTTCTCACTCACGGGATAGATCTTGACGCCGGTGATCTCCATGTCTCCCTCCTGCTATGAGCTATGGACTACGAAGACACTTCCTGAATCACTTACCTTTTCTGCTGCTACCCGTGCATCTGGCTCGTTTTCAAAGACCCCAAAAACCGAGGAGCCACTTCCGCTCATCAGCGAACCAATGGCTCCTGCTTTTCGTAACCTTTCTTGTATCCTATGTATTTCAGGATGAAGAGAAAAGGCAACCTTCTCAAGGTCGTTCTCCAGCATCCGTGCAACATCGAAAACGGTGTCTAATTGCCTCGACAATGTAATATGATTTTGAGCCGATGTCAATGGGATTTTTAGGCCTCCGTACACGTCCTTTGTATGCAAGATTATACCAGGATAGACTATAACATACCAGATGAAAGGGATTTTGATCGGTGTGATCCGCTCTCCGGCGCCTTTCATGACGCATGACTTACCATACAGAAAGAGCGGTACATCCGCACCGATCTTAGCCCCGAGCTCAAAGAGCTCGGCAGTACTGGCAGGTACACTCCACATTTTCACCAGTGCCTTGAGAGCCGTTGCTGCGTTGCTGCTCGGCCCCCCAAGGCCGGCGCCTATGGGTATGTTTTTTTCTATGAAGAGACGCACACCGCCTTTGATTTGATAGGTTTCTTTAAGGAGCATGGCAGCCCTATAGACGGTGTTAGCGGGCCCTGAAGGCAGGAGATGCTTGTCGTCCTCGACGGCAACCAGGTCTTCTGAGACCTCTTCAACGTGGAGCACGTCCTTAAGGGAGACGATATCGACAATACTCACGATATCGTGATAGCCGTCCGGTCTCTTTCCGAGCACTTTGAGGAAGAGGTTAACTTTCGCGGGAGAAAGATAACTATCTGCCATGATTTATACCAACTTGCACTCCCTGTAAGACTGAATGAAAAACAGGTTGAGGCGTGCCGTCTCCTCTCAACGTGCTGCGGCCTTCACCACAGAGCTCCTCAGCGACGGGATATAGATCAGGGGAAGGCTGATTACCGTGATGGCCATTTTGATCAGATACTGTCCCTTAATGAGTGGAATAACGGGCAGTGTCCCGTAAAAGGCTAAAGAAATAAAGACGACACTATCTACAAACGTTGAGACCACATTACTTACAAGCACGCGTGACCATTTCCACCGCTCCACACGGTTTCGCCAGAGGTGATAGACCTCCACGTCCACGAGGGAGCTTACGAGGTATGCCGTCAGGCTGGCAAACACGATTCTCGGGGTGGAACCGAAGACGATCGCGTAAGCGTGGGTCCCTGAAAAAAAATCCGGCGCGGGAAGGTGGACAACCAGATACGAATATGCCGCAAGCAGAATGTTAGCCAGGAAAGCACCGTAGACCACCATACGTGTTCCACTCTTGCCGTACACCTCGTGGACCAAATCGACAAGTGTGAAGGTGAGGGTATAGATGAAGACCGCTGACGGCACAACGATGCTACCGAGTTGTGCGGGCCGCCCGGCAGTGACGTTTGCTATGATCTCACAGGCGACGTAGAGGCCTAACGAGGACGAGTCCCACTCAGTAGACGCCCTCCATATGAAAGCTTTCTATACCGAGTGCCGGATCCGCAATGATGTTGAATTTTGTTCCGAAAGTGTTTTCGAGATATTCGAGTGATGCCTTCTCTTCCTCGTAAAGGAGTTGGGCCACCTCGGGCGCGAGGTGGATGTTGAGCTGCCTTCCCTCTTGTTTCCTGCAGGCCGCTCTCAAGGCACGGAGAACCTCATAGCAGACGGTGAACCTTGATTTAACGTACCCGGAGCCATCACACGTCGGGCACGACTCGCTGAGCATGGTGACAATGTTCTCCCTGGTCCTCTTGCGGGTAAGTTGCACAAGCCCCAGCTCGCTTATTGGATAAACAAACGTCTTAATCCTATCCTTTTTTAATGCATCAACAAGCAGCTGGACCACACTTTCTCGCGATTCCCTTCTTTCCATGTCTATGAAATCAATGATGATGATCCCCCCGATATTTCGTAACCGTATCTGGTACGCTATCTCTCTCACCGCTTCCAGGTTGGTTTTGAGAATGGTGTCCTCCAGACCTCTCCTGCCCAGGTATTTGCCGGTGTTCACATCGATCACGGTCAATGCTTCCGTATAGTCGAATACTATGTAGCCACCCGATTTGAGCCAGATTTTCTTGTGGGCGAGCTTGGCAATTTCTATCTCGATCCGATAGTAATCGAATATGTCCTCCCGTTCATCAAAATAAATGACCTCACACTCCTCTTCCGGCAGGTTATCCTTCAGAAACTCTTCAACCATCTTGAAGACAAAGATATCGTCGACGACGATCTTCTTCAGGCTGTGAGAATGCAGATCCCGTATGGCCCGAAATATCATTCCGAGGTCCTGATGCAGTATCTGGGGTGCGCGCACTCGTTTGGCCTTTTCCTGGACGCTCTCCCACATGCGCTGGAGGAAACCGAGATCCGCCGCCAGCTCTTCGGGCCGCTTTCCTTCGCAGGCGGTCCTCGCGATCAGCCCGAAGCCTTTTGGAGCGACATCTTTCAAAATGGCAGCGAGCCTCTTTCGCTCTTCATCACCCTCTATGCGTCTTGATACACCGATGTGCTGACTGCCCGGCATGAGTACCAAAAGTTTCCCGGGCAGGGTGATTTTTGAAGTGACGCGGGTGCCTTTCTGCCCTATAGCCTCTCTCGATACCTGAACGATCACCTCCTGCCGCTCTTCGAGCACCCCCTCGATACGTTCGTTAGCCTCAACGGGCGTGCCGGCTTCCTCGAACTCTTCATACATCCCCGTGTCTATGACGACGTCAGCGACGTACAGAAAAGCTGATTTGTCGAGGCCAATGTCCACAAAGGCAGCATCCATCCCGGGAACCACTCTCGCTACCTTGCCTTTGTATATGTTTCCCACAATGCTCTTGTCGTTTTTTCTCTCGATGAAAAATTCGACCAGAAGCCCATTTTCAAGAAAGGCGATCCTTGTCTCATTGAACGTTACGTTAATGATCAGTTCCGCTGCCATGAACCCTTTTCTCCTCCACCTTTATGATCCTTTCAAACAGGGCAGATTGCCATAGACGCTTGACATCCTGTCCCTGCCACAAGCTGAATAATTTTTCTCCCTCGCTTCTCCATGGAAGGCCTTCCGGGGCGCCCCCCTTTTTTGAAACGAGGAGGTACGCGTGGCCATTCGTATGTGCTTTCATGCCACCCTCAATGACCTCAATAACCTTGAGGCCGCGAGGTAGGTGGCTGTTGATAGTGTTGATAGTCTCCGCGAGATTGGCGCCAGGATTCAGACTATCACTGACTTCAATTTCGACAAGTTCACACATGCTCTCTACGCCGAGCGGCGGGGCAGGGGAGAGAGAGATGCGGGGCTTGGGGTGGTACTTCCCGTGCAGGCGAAGGCGCATGCTTGATGCCCGCAAAGCCCTGAGGAGCAAGGTGACCGTGTCAAGGTGCCCTATATATCTGCCATCGCCGTATTTTCCATACCGAAGCGTGTACGTGGCATGTACCTCGGGCGCTTCCGCCTGCTTCTGTTGCAATTCTGTGGCCTGCTCCGCTGTCCTTTCCGTGCCCCTTCCCAAGGCCAGTTCCTGGCGTTTCGGTGGGCAGAAAAGCCCGCAGCCGGCGCAGAAGTCATAACAGTTTTCCGTTCTTTCGCCAGCCTCTGCCCTGCGCAGTTCCTCACGGATGAAAGTCCGATCTATCCCGGTATCGATGAAGTCCCAGGGCAGCGGCTCATCCATGTTGCGCCCGCCAAGCGAGCTGTCTCTCGCGTCGCCATTCCGCTTGAACCACTCTTCATAAAAGTCTGGTCTCAAAAACTCACTCCACGCCTCAAGCTTGACGCCCTGCTCATGCAATGCAAGAAAGAGAGGTCCAAGACGGTCATCCCCGCGCGCAATCAGAGCTTCGATCGTGGCCCTCTTAACGTCCCGGAATTTCAGTTTCACTCTTCCTTTCGGCAGGCTTCGCTTGATAATAGAGAGTTTCTGCTCCAACGATGCTTCAGTCTCCATCGGCAACCACTGAAAAGGCGTATGCGGTTTCGGGGTGAGTGGGGATATAGACAGATTGATGTCAATATGTTGACGGGCGAACGGCTCAATGACCTCGCGGAGGGCGAGGAGGTCTTCCTCCGTTTCCCATGGGAAGCCGATCATCAAATAGAGTTTCACATTTCGCCAGCCATATTTCCTGAGAAGTGGCAGCTGGCTGAGGAAAAGATCGAGGTCCATGCTCTTGTTCAGCCTTTCCCGGAGATTAGGTGACGCAGCTTCCAGCGCGAATGTGAACCCGCCCCGTGCGCCTTCTCCAAGAAGTTTTATCTCCTCTTCCGTTACGCTACCAATCTTGAGGGAGGGAAGGGAAAGAGAGAGGCCGTTGAAGTGGCATCTTACGTGCGACAGAAGCTCGTGGAGATGGCTGTAGTCACCTGAGCTGAGGGAGAGCAGTGAGATCTCTTCATAACCGGTCCGGCCAATCGCTTCTTTGATGATCTCTGCGAGTACCGCGACACTCCTTTCTCTATAAGGCCGGTAACCGTATCCCGCCATGCAGAATCGACAGCCATTCCCGCAGCCCCTGGAAATTTCGATGTTCAACCGGTCATGGATACTGCTGACAACCGGGATGGGCGGCCTGACAGGATGGTAGGACGCATCCAGGTCATCAATATAGAGTCGTTTGACGTGGTCTGTACCCAGAAGCGGTGAATAGACCCCATCGAGCGTGGCCAGTTCCCGTATGATTGTCTCTCTGGGCAGGCCCTTCTGCTGGCGGAGCCTCAGAAGGAGATCTTTAAGGGCTGACTCCGCTTCGCCCACGACGAGCAGGTCAAAGAAGCGCTCAAACGGCTTCGGGTTGAGGACGAGAGGTCCTCCTCCAATCACGATCGGACCGGCCTCTCTCGTCCGTGATTCCAGCGGTATACCAGCGAGGTCGAGCATATTCAGGACATTGGTAATGTTCATTTCATAGGAGAGTGAAAAACCGACAAGGTCCATCCGAGAAAGGGGAGTCTTTGACTCCAGCGTGAAAAGAGGGATGTTCTGCTCTCTCATGTAGGTTTCCATGTCGTGCCATGGCGCAAAGCAGCGTTCACACCAGACCCGCTCAATGCTATTCGCGATCTCAAGGAGGAGGAAAAAGCCGTGATATGACATCCCGATCTCGTAGATATCCGGATAGCAGAGGGCGAACCGAATATCTACACTCTTCGGGTCCTTGAACGGGGCATTCGGCTCGGTCCCGATATAGCGCCCTGGCCTCGTTATGTGGCGGGGGATGCTAAGCATGGAGAACCCGCTTCCTCACTGGTCGCACTCCTTCATGACGCGTTCGAGGTCACTCATAATCATATTCTGGATGCGGTCAAGGGCTGACCCCGTATCTGCCTCGAACCTCAAAACAAGGATCGGTTGCGTGTTTGAGGCACGCACGAGTCCCCAGCCATCAGTCAGGCTCACCCGTACCCCGTCGATGTCGATCACCGTGAATTTCTGCTTGTAATAGGCTGTGAGGGCCTGGACCACGCGGAATTTCAGCTTCTCGGGACAGTCAACCCTGATTTCGGGCGTAGAATAAGTCTTTGGCAGGTCGCTCAGGAACCGGGAAAGCGGGATACTCTGCTTTCCCATGATCTCGAGGAGCCGGAGCGACGCATAGATCGCGTCATCATAGCCAAAAAACTTATCCGCAAAGAACATGTGGCCGCTCATCTCACCTCCGAGAATAGCATCGACCTCCTTCATCTTCTTCTTGATGAGAGAGTGGCCGGCCTTCCACATCACGGCTTTTCCGCCACGTTTTTCTATATCGGCATACAGATTCTTTGAGCACTTCACCTCCGACACAAAGGCGGCGCCTCTGTGCTCCTTGAGCATCTCCCGTGCGAAGATGATCATCAAATAGTCACCCCAGATAATCGTCCCCTTTTCATCGATCACGCCGATCCTGTCTCCGTCACCATCGTAGCCGATGCCCACGTCCGCACCCTTGTCTAGCACGGTTTTTCTCAGGGTCTCCATGTTCTTCTCAACGGTCGGGTCAGGAAAGTGGTTGGGGAAATGGCCATCCATGTCACAAAAAATAGGGGTCACTTCCTGCCCCATCTCTTCCATGATGGGGCAAGCCACAACGCCAGCCGTGCCATTACCCGCATCGACGGCCACCTTCAATCTCTTGTCGAGCTTCAGATTTCCTCTCAGGAATCCGTAATAGTCTTTTACGATGTGGGGATATTCGCTATATGAGCCTGTGCCCTGCACAAACCGCTCTTCCTCGATGATGTCGCCCAGATGCTGGATCTCCGGTCCGTATAGCGTTGCTCTGTCAAAAGCAACCTTGAATCCGTTGAACTCCGGAGGATTGTGACTGCCCGTTACCATGACACCGCCGCCAGCATTTAGGTTAAAGAGGGAAAAGTAAAAGAGCGGGGTGGGCACTGTGCCGAGGTCGGTGACGTCAAGCCCACCTTTCACCATGCCTTCAAGGAGAAGGTCCCGGAAGTGTTCTGAGCTGAGCCTGCAGTCCCTGCCGATAGTCGCGGCCCGTTTCCCGCGTTCTACCATATACGTTGCCACGGCCCTACCGATCTTTGTGACAACCTCATCGGTGAGATCTTCCCCTACGACCCCTCTGATATCGTATTCTCTGAATATCTCCCTGTTCATCCTTCTCGCCCTCACTCGTCCATCACAAAAGCTGCACCTAACAGCGTCGCGTCATCTCCCATTCTCGCGCGTTCAATCTTGAGACCAGCGATGGAGGCTTGCATGGCCCGGCGCTCCATGACAAGGCGAGCTTCGTCGAGGAGCCGCTTCGTGCCCGTCATAACCCCTCCGCCAAGAATGATCAGTTCAGGGTTGAGGAGATTGGCTATGCTTTGAAGAGCTGCGCCCAGATACTCTACGACCTCTTGCCACACCTCTTTGCAGAGGTCATCTCCAAGCAGATAGGCTGCCTCGACGTGGCCTGCATGGAGAGCAACCACACGACCATCGATAATATCCCAGAGCTTGCCCCGGTAACCCTGGTCAAGGCGCTTTTTGACCCTGTTCACTATGTATGAGCCGCCGCTATATGTTTCGAAGCAACCCCTATTCCCGCAATGACACGGATAACCATACGGATTAAGGGTGATGTGGCCGAGCTCACCGCCGACGCCGCGAGAGCCGCGAAACAACCTGCCGTTCAGAATGAGGCCTCCGCCGATGCCGGTACCGATGAAGATGCCTACGACATTGGAGTTCTCTCCCTGGAACCCAAATCTCCACTCACCGTAGGTCCCTGCATTTACGTCGTTTTCAACGAATGTTTGGATGCCTGACGCCGCTTCCACATCATGCTTGAGCGGTACATCTGTCCAGTTGAGATTCGGGGAGAAGAGAATCTTCTGTGTCCTTTGGTCGATCTGCCCGGCGCATGCTATGCCGATCCTGTCGACGTCTGCCGTCCTGTCTCTTGCCTCCGAGAGAAGAGCGCGCACGAGACGATTTATCTGATCCCTCACCGCAGGGTATCCTTTGTGGGCATCTGTTTTGACCTTCTTGCGCATAGTCACCTGTCCTGATTCGTTGACAAGCCCGACAGCGATCTTGGTGCCCCCAACATCAATCCCTATTCTCATCGGCTCTTCTTCCACGGTGAAATGCGAGACCCCTCTCGTAAGGCGTAGGAAGGTTGCTTGCAGGTGCTATTGTTGACCGCGAATTGGTAAAACCACGGAAACTGGCTAAATAGTGCCGACGCGGATGCTGTTTTCCTTTGACATAGAATTCGCATCTTACATATTATATGTGAAATTCCTAAATCTCAAGGCAAAAAGGAAAACACATGGAAAAGCAGTATATGCTCGACTACATTACGCTCAAGGACTCATGGCGCCTTTTCCACATCATGGCGGAATTCGTTGAGGGATTTGAGAGCCTGTCAGATGTGCAGCCCGCAGTGACCATATTCGGGAGTGCCCGCGCAAGAAAAGGGGACCAACTGTACAGCACAGCGTATGAATTGGCCAAGGTGCTCGCGCGGAACAAGTTCAACCTGATCACGGGTGGTGGCCCGGGTGTCATGGAAGCGGTCAACAAGGGTGCGAAAGAAGAGGGCGTAAAATCTGTTGGAATCAACATTGAACTCCCGTATGAGCAAAAGCCAAACCCGTTTATCACCGTTCCCTTGAGCTTCAGATACTTCTTTGTCCGCAAAGTGATGTTCGTCAAATATGCGATCGCATACGTGGTGCTCCCGGGAGGGTTCGGGACTCTGGACGAATTCTTTGAAGCCGTCACGCTTGTGCAGACGAATAAGATACGACCCTTCCCGGTCGTCCTCGTGGGCTCTGATTTTTGGAACAGCCTCATCGAATGGATGGAGAAGAGCATGCTGGCGCGAGGCACGATTTCCAAAGAGGAGATGACGATATTCAAGGTCATGGATGACCCGGAAGAGATCGCGGCGTACATCAAGAAATTCGTAATCCTCTAATGCCGATTTGCCTTCAAGAGTATACCTTCCGGGTACCCACCGCCGGTGGGTGTGCTGCGTCGCTCTCCTCGACGTACTTCTAGTACGCCCGGGTACCCGCCTTGCGGGTGGGGCTCCTCGCTGCCGCCCGGGGTACCCGGCCGTAAGCTGGGTCGTATTTTTGAATGCGAACTGGCATAAGTCATACTAGGAAGGCGCCTGCCTTATCTTTTTCCTGTTCTTTTCTCCTTATCTGTTTATAATTAGGCACAAAAATTGCAATATCACTCATGGGGTATGAATCTTAAAGAATACTTGGCACCTCCTCGCCGGTGCACCCTGAAGGAACGAAGCATGGCTTTATTACTTAAGGATTTTGAAACAAGACCGGAGAATTCGTCGAAACAGGCGCTTCTGCACCAACTGGGCAGCCTTCGGCAGCGGGTGAAAGAGCTAGAGGCCGTGGAGACGAGCCGACGAGCGACTGAAAAGAGATTAAGAGAAAGTGAACAGCGCCTGCGACTTCTCCTGGAGAGCACTGAAGATATGATCGTGGCCATGCTCGATCTCCAGGGACGCTGCCTCTATTACAACGGTCCGAGCCGGTATGCGTTAAAACCGGAGGACGTCATGGGAAAGACACCCGCCGATATTCTTGATCCCACGATAGCCGCGAGTATCCTCGTGAGGGTGAAGCACGTGGCAGCGACGCGCCAAAGCCTCAACTTCGAGCAGCGGGTGCCCTGGCGGAGGAACACCCTGTGGTTCCTCACGCAGATTTCTCCTGTCATTGACAAGGAGGGTGAGGTCACAGCGGTCGTCTTCTTCGCCCGAAGCATCACCGAGCGCAAGCGGGCTGAAGAATCTCTGCGGTTGGCGAATATACTCCTTGAGAGAACCTTCGCAAGCCTCAAGGAAGCCGTCTTTGTCATGGACCTGTCTGCTCTGACCATTATTACCTGCAACGCAGCCGTGGAGCAGATCTTCGGTTACAAAAAGGAAGAGGTCATAGGTAAAACCCTTGAGTTTCTCCATTTGACCACGGCCGATTACGACGAGTTCAACGAGGGGCTCTCGTCGGCCCTGAAGGGTGAAGGCCTGTTCAACGCGGAGTTCCCCGCCCGGCGCAAGGATGGCACGTCCCTTATTACTGAATACACTGTGACCGAGACCTCTGATGACTCAAGTGGACGCACTGTTTTAGTGATTGTCGTCAGGGACATTACTGAACGGAAGCGGGCGGAGGAGCAACTTAAGGTAGCCCTCAAGGAGAAGGAGGTGCTGCTAAAGGAGATCCACCATCGCGTGAAGAACAACCTGGCCGTTATATCGAGTCTCCTCAACATGCAGTCCAAGTATATCAAAGACAAGAAGACACTGGAGATTTTCCGGGAAAGCCAGAACCGGGTCAAGACGATGGCCCTGATCCACACGAAGCTTTACCAGTCGAGCGATCTTGCACAGATCGATTTCGCAGACTACATAAGAAAGTTGGCGGGCGATCTTATCGAATCGTATCGGCTGGAACCCGATGCAGTCACCCTGCTCCTCGACGTAAGAGACGTCTATTTTGATGTGAATGTGGGAATCCCCTGTGGTCTTATCATCAATGAGCTCCTCACGAACGCGCTGAAACATGCCTTTCCAAATGGGCACAAGGGAGAAGTCAGCATCAGCCTAAGCCCGGAGGATGAGAGGATAAAGCTGGTCGTGGCGGACAATGGCATAGGGTTTCCCGAGAATATCGATTTCCGAAACACGGAGTCCCTCGGTTTTCAACTTGTGACGGCTCTCGTAGACCAGCTGAGTGGAACGATAGATCTCGCCGGGGATAAAGGCACTAAGTTCGTGATCTCCTTTCCAAAATAGCGACAGGTCGCAAACCAAATTCAATATCGAAATCCTAGACAAATCCAATGTTTGGATCAAACGGGTACCGTCATTTTGCATCGTTATGTGTTCTGGTGATTCGATATTTTTGAGGATTGCAGAACTGGGTTTCACAACTCGGCCACATACAGCGAAAAAACTCGTTGACAAACAGCTCATACGGTGGCACAAGAGAATGGAGGTGCAGCGCGTGATCTTTGCCGCAGGCGGTATAGTTTGGAAGGAAACTCTGGAGGGGCGCAAAGTCGCTGTGATCCATCGATCACGATATGACGATTGGTCTCTGCCCAAGGGTAAACTCATCGAGAAAGAGTCATGGGAAGAGGCTGCCATCAGAGAGGTGAAAGAGGAGACGGGCTGCGACGCCAGGATAACAGGTTTTGCAGGGTCTGTTTCATACCAGGCCAAAGGGATCGCCAAGATTGTGCTCTTCTTTACGATGGAGGCCCTGAGAGAGTCTGCGTTCACCGATGTTTCAGAGGTTAAAGAAGTGCTGTGGCTTTCTCCGGAGGAGGCTCTCAGAAGGCTTGACTACGAGAGAGAAAGAGCGTTACTTTCTAGGACTTTTGCTCCAGTTCTTTAAACATCGTCTCAAATTCTTGTGACTTCACATGAAGTTCGACGGAGAGCGCCTCTAGCTCTGCAAACAGGCTTTCGATCTTTTTTCTTGACTCGTGGATCGAGATGGAGAGGGCGGCTATCGATTTTCCGGACCCCTGTTGGGATGCACGAAGCAGCGTAATGTTATCTTCTTTCACCTGTTCCTCGAGAGATATGATCTGTGCCTCAAGCTCTCGAATGCGCTCCTGCAGAGGATTCAGCGTGCGTGACCGGTTCGTGATCATCTCCGCGCGAAGTCTTCTCAAGTCCCTTCTCTCTGCCTTCCGTCTCTGCCCCTCTGGTGCGTAGGCTGCTGCCTTAGGAGTATTCTCTTCGTCCTTCCAGCCGATACGATCGAGGAAGTCCTGATAGGTCCCTTCAAAGAACCAGGGGCGATCGCCGTCAAAGACCACGAGCCTTGTGGCCACGGCGTGGAGCACCATCTCACTGTGCGTGGCGATCAGAACGGCACCGGGAAACGCCTCCATAGCGTCGATCAAGGAATCGACGGACTCCATGTCCAGATGGTTGGTCGGCTCGTCGAGAAGAAGCAGGTTTACCGGCGTCGTCAGCAACTTGGCTAGCAGTACGCGGCTTTTCTCACCTCCGGAGAGCACCCCCACTTTTTTCAGGGCTGCTCCTCCCTCGAAGAGCATAGCCCCGCAAATGTTCCGGACTGCGTTCGGGCTCAACTCGCCGTTAGCCGAGAGCACCTCTTCATGGACCGTGTTGTCGGGATCTAGCCGGTCGATATTCGTTTGGCCGAAGTAGGCCGTCTTCAGGTTTTCGTGAAGGGTTGTAAAGCCATGCAGCGGCTGCAACTCACCGGCTAAGAGGCTGAGGAGCGTAGTCTTACCTTTTCCGTTTTTGCCGATGATTCCGATCCGGTCCTTCCTCCCGACAGCCATGCTCAATCCGTCGATGAGAAACGGGTGATTTTCACCGAAGGAGAAGGACATGTCGCCGACCTCCAGAAGCCATTTTCCATGGAAAGGTGCGTAAGGAAACTCAAAGTCGAGATTGTGCGGCTTATCAAGCTTCTGAAGCCTTCCTTTTTTTTGCAGGGCTCGAATGCGCGACTGGACAGCGCGCGCGCGTGTTGCCTGTGCGCGGAAGCGGTTGATAAATTCCTCCAGCTCTTTGCGCCTCCTTTCTTCGTGAACCCGCGTTTTCTCGTAGACTTCCTCTTCGATCATGATCTGTTCATAGAGCTTGCTCGTCGGGCCCGGGACCTTGCGTATGCTGCCCCGGTGAATGCCCATGGTGTGGGTTGTCACACCGTCCATAAAAGCCCGATCATGGGTAATCAAAATGAGCTCACTCTTCCATTCGCGCAAGAATCGCGTCAACCATCGGACAGAAACGATATCCAGGTAGTTCGTGGGCTCGTCGAGAAGAAGGAGATTTGGTTGACCGGCGAGGACCCGGGCCAGGTTGAGCCGGATCTGGAAGCCTCCGGACAGCTCCAGGGGCTTGCGTTCAAAATCCTGCTCCGAGAATCCCAATCCAAGCAGGATAGCCTTGACCTTGTATGTTGTATCGCGCCCATCTTCGTCTTGCTTGAGGTCACGACAGGCCTCTTCGAGGACTGTAACCCTGCTGAAGTCCACATGCTGAGACAGGTGACCGATGGTGTAATATCTCGGCGTTGTGATCGTACCCGAATCACACTCTTCTTCGCCGAGGAGCAGGCGAAAAAGGGTCGTTTTTCCGCTCCCATTCCTTCCCACGAGGCCCACGCGCTCCTGTGCGCCAATGGTGAATGTCACGTTATCGAAGATGACGTGTTCACCGTAGGACTTAGCAAGGTTTGAGACAGTAAGCACGCAGTAATAATATAGGGTCAACAGTCGGAGGTCAAGCGCCTAACGGTCTCGAAAGCGGGTCACTGGTAAGAGGAGACCGCACGACGGCGGCCGGTCGGACACAGCCACGGGCAGCGAAGGGTCACCATTTCCGGATTTTTGGGGTGCACGGGCCTGCACCATTTTTCATGAGCAATATATAGTACCTCAGTAAAGCTGTCAAGTTACAAGCCTTACGCCAGTTTGATACATTGGGCAGTTAACTTGTACAGTTAAGCTATACTTGACAAAACTGGTAGTAAATAATATAGTGTTGGTCACCCGAAAGGGCACCCTATGAGAGATTCGAAGCAAACCTACCAGATTAAGAGCTTGACTGAGGTAAGGATCAGCCTATGGATAATGCGTGGCCCCGTCAGGGGCGTAGCCAGTCTAATCCAGGGCTGAACGTGTGCGTGAGAATCTCCGTGTGAACTGAAGCCTCGCTTCATTTTGAACAACTCCCATTCGTGACTGCATACGTACGGCCTGACAAGACCAAGAACAACCACACATCCTATGAGGAGGAAATAGATGAAAACCATTGACGACATAAACGACAAGATAAAGCAGGGCAGGGCAGTGGTCGTGACTGCCGAAGAGATGATTGACATAGTCAGAGATAAAGGCGTTAAGACAGCATCGGAGCAGGTGGATATTGTTACCACGGGGACTTTTGGCCCCATGTGCTCCAGCGGGCTCTTTATCAACGTTGGCCACACCAAGCCGAGGATAAAACTGGGGGGCGGCACCTGTTACCTGAACGACGTTCCCTGCTATGCGGGGCTTGCTGCCGTCGACATTTACGTCGGCGCGACTGCCATACCCGATGATGATCCGCGGAACAAGGTCTATCCCGGAGCCTTTAGCTATGGCGGCGGCCACGTGATCGAGGACTTCGTTGCGGGCAAAGACCTCAGGCTTGAGGCTCATGCGTATGGCACGGACTGCTACCCCCGGAAAAGAATCGAAACGTATATTAACAAGGACTCGGTGAACGAAGCGTACCTTTTTAACCCACGAAACAGTTACCAGAACTACAACATCGCTGTGAACCTTTCTGACAAGGTGATCTATACATACATGGGCACCATAAAGCCAAACGTCGGCAATGCGAATTACTGCAGCGCGGGCCAGCTATCACCACTTCTCAAAGATCCTAAGTACAGGACGATAGGGATAGGCACGAGACTTTTTCTGGGTGGTGGTATCGGGTACGTGGCCTGGTATGGGACCCAGCATAACCCGGAGATTTTGCGCAGTCCTGATGGTCTGCCTCGGGCGCCGGGGGGCACGCTCGCAGTAGTGGGTGATGCGAAGCAGATGAGCCCTGAGTACATAAAAGGGGCAAGCTTCACCGGATACGGCGCCACACTGATTGTGGGTATTGGCGTGCCCATACCGATTATCGACGAGGAGATGGCTTATTTTACCTCCCGCACCGATAATGATCTTTATGCCCAGATTGTTGACTATAGCGATGACTATCCGAACCGGGTAGCCAGGAGCCTCGGCGAAGCAAGCTATGCGCAGCTCAAGACAGGCAAGATCTCGATTGACGGCAAAGAAGTTCCGACATACCCTATCTCCAGCTATTCCAAAGCCCGCGTGATCGCTTCAACCTTAAAGGAATGGATCGTCTCCGGGCGTTTCTCGCTGACCAACCCTGTAGCGCCTTTGCCAGGTGTTGGTTCTGGCATCAAGATGAAAGTGCTCGAAGAAAGACAAGTGCTACGAGAAAAGTCGGCGGCATCAGCCTGAAAAGTTTCTAAAGGGCGGGGCTTTCCCCGCCCTTTAGATCCAAGCTCCAAATCCCAATTTCGAAATCCCAAACAATTTCGCAAATATCAAATCATTCACACGAGTGCTGTCTCCTTGTTTCGAAATTCAAGATTGTTTGGAGATTGGAGTTTGAGACTCCCGCATCGATGGTAGATTCACAACTTTCCTTGTGCCTTCACATCGGCTATAATGAATGAACTAACATGAAGGCGATGAAGAGGATTGGAAGATTTCACGTCATTACCGATACCATCCTCCAGACCTGCCTCTCCCATGTGGAGCTTGCAGCAGCTTGCCATCGCGGGCGGTGCTGATCTTATTCAGCTCCGTGAAAAGGGTGGGTCGACGAAGGAGATGATCCGCGCGGCCGAACAGATGCAGGCCTTATGCAAAAAGGCCGGTGTGACCTTCATTGTTAATGACCGCGTGGATGTGGCAATCGCGTCGCACGCGGACGGTGTTCATCTGGGGCAGGATGATTTCCCTATCCCCCTTGCAAGAAAACTCCTGGGAGAAGAAGCTATTATCGGTGGATCGGCAGGTGACATCGAAGAGGCACGTAAGTGCCTTATGGAAGGAGCTGACTACATAGGCTTTGGCCCCGTTTATCAAACCGCCTCAAAGGCGGATGCCGGCCCGGCGGGCGGACTCGAACTCCTCCGGCACGTCGTGGAGGAGATTCCTCTGCCTATCGTCGCCATCGGCGGCATCACCACAGCCAACGCCCCTCTCATAATGAAGGCAGGGGCCCATGGTATTGCGGTGATCTCAGCGGTCTGTTGTCAGAAGGACCCGACGGAAGCTGCCAGAGCCCTCATATGTGTACTGGAGCCCGACCGGCATGACTGACAGGGTAAGCGATATCGGGGAATTCGGGCTCATCCGGAGAATCAGCGACCTTCTCAACAGGGATGGCATCCGGTCTGAGCGGGTGACCCTTGGCATTGGCGATGATACGGCCTCGTTCCTTCCACGACCCGGATATGAGATTCTGGTCACGTGCGACGCTATGGTGGAAGGGCGTCACTATCTATCCGCACATATCACCCCCTTTGATTTAGGGTGCCGTGCTATGACCGTGAATATCAGTGACATCGGGGCCATGGGAGGAAGGCCTGTTTACGCGCTTATATCGCTGGGATTGAGGGCAGAGATGCTTGTCCATGACGTGGAGGAGATGTACCGGGGGTTTCTCGCGGAATTGAACCCGTTCAGTGCCGCTGTCATCGGCGGCAACCTCACTAAATCCGGAGACGGGATGTTCATCGACATCACCCTCATAGGGGAGGTGGAGCAAGGGAAAGGGGTGCGTCGTTCCGGGGCGAGGCCAGGAGATGCCATCCTGGTTACCGGCTACCCGGGACAGTCCGCGGCGGGCCTGCAACTCTTGCTACAAGGGCCGGATAGTTCGGAATTGCTCGGCCATCCACTGGTCAGGGTCTACAATAGACCATCCCACAGGGCCCTTCTGGGAGAGGCGATTGCCGGGACCGGTTACGCCACGGCAATGATCGATACGAGCGACGGGTTTCTCGGGGACCTGGGCCATATCTGTGAGGAGAGCAAGGTAGGCGCCGAATTGTTCAAGGAGAAAATCCCGGTGAGTGAAGACCTGCGGGACGCAGCCCGCGTGCTCGGCCGGGAGCCGTATGACTTTTTTCTCGGCGAGAGCGATGATTATGAGCTGGTGGTCACCTGTCGTCCAGAGCATGTGGCACTTCTTTATTCCGTTGCTGCCAGGTGCGGTGCCGTTCCGGTAACAGAGGTAGGAAGGATCACGGCAGCCCGGGGCCTTACGTTACTTCTCTCCGGCGGCGAGAGGCGTCCGTTGAAATCATTGAGCTGGGATCATTTTCGCGCCAAAAAGGATTAATAATAGAGACAAGGGTGAAATAGCATGTACATTAAGGAACTGGCGAAAAAGGCCGCCGAGAACTTGAGAGCTGTGCGTGAACGAAAGCCACTTGTTCACAACATTACGAATTACGTGGTGATGAACTACACCGCCAATGCCCTGCTCGCCTGTGGCGCGGCTCCGGTAATGGCCCATGCGGCTGAAGAGGTGGAGGAGATGGTCTCTTTGGCAGGCGCTCTGGTCCTCAATATCGGTACGTTGAGCATCCCTTGGATCGACGCGATGATAAAGGCCGGGAAACGAGCCAATGCGCTTCACGTCCCTGTGATCCTCGATCCTGTCGGGTCCGGTGCCACCACCCTGCGTACGGACTCGGCGAAACGGCTCATCGAAGAGCTTTCCATTCAGGTGATTCGAGGCAATGCATCAGAGGTCCTCTCTCTGTCCCGGGAAAAGCCAAGCTCCCGCACAAAAGGGGTTGATTCGATTCACACGGTGGACCAGGTCGCCGAGATGGCTGTTGTGCTTGCCAGGGAACTAAAGCTAACCCTTGCCGTTACCGGCGTGGTCGATCTGGTAACGGACGGTGAAAAGGTCTGGCGCGTGATGAACGGACACGAGATGATGAGTCATGTCACGGGCACGGGTTGCACCGCTACCGCGATCATCGGTGCCTTTCTCGCAGTTGAGCCCGACTCATTGAAAGCTGCGACGACAGGTCTGGCCTATTTCGGGCTGGCAGGCGAAAAGGCTGCTGCCAGGACATCCGGTCCCGGTACCTTCCAGATCGCACTCCTCGATACCCTCTACGAAATGAAAGAAGACGAACTGGAGGCAGGGGCCAGGATCCAGGCTTGAGGCCGAGCTAACAAGGAGCGTGTGATGAATCTCCGTTGGATACCGAACATACTCACCATGGGCAATCTGACTTGCGGGTTCATGTCCGTGATATTCGTAAGCTTCAACTCATCCGAGGGTTACGTCGTGGGCGCGGTCCTGATTCTCGTGGCAGGGCTGCTGGATGGGCTTGACGGCCCGGTAGCCCGTTGGCTCGGTGTGAGCAGTCCTATTGGAAAAGAGCTCGACTCGATGGCGGACTCTGTCGCCTTCGGCGTTGCGCCCGGATATCTCGCCTACGTGACCTATCTGAGCGGTACCAGTGCCGCGCTGTTCGGTCGCTCGATCGATCTCGGGGTCCCGATAGCAGCCATTTTTCCCGTCTGTGCGGCCTACCGGCTTGCCCGATTCAATGTACAGTCTTCTCCGAATTCCTTTACGGGCCTTCCTTCTCCCATTGCAGGAATGCTGGTGGCTCTAGCCCCCATCTGTTTGCCGAACGTGCACATACCCAAACCGCTTTTTGCTTCCATGTTCTCCCTGGTAGGATTTCTCATGGTTTCGACTGTGCGCTATTCTAAGCCTCAGCCGTTTATTCTCAAGAACTTGCACGGCTTCAAACTGGCGGGACTCGTGGTGCTTTTCGGCCTTCTGCTGCTCCTCTTTAAGTTCTGGGTGATCTTTCTCTTTATCGGGCTTTATATCCTGTCCGGTCTTCTGACCTTTGTGATTCACTTTATCGAGGACCACCGTTACTGAGGTGCTTGGATAGGCGCGTGGCGGGAGGAATTGCCTTCGAACTATGAACATCCAGGTTTTTGGCACGTTAAAATGTCAGGAGACAAGGAAGGCCCAACGCTATTTTAAGGAGAGGAGAATACCTTTCCAGTTTATCAACCTTGCGGAACGGGGCCTGAGCAGGGGTGAACTGAATAGCGTGAAATCCACAATCGATATAGACCACTTAATGGACAGAGAAGGCAAGGAGTATGCCCGAAGAAACCTCAAGTATCTTGCGCACAATGTGGAAGAAGAGCTCTTGAATGATCCTTTACTATTCAAAACCCCCATCGTGAGGAACGGCAACAAGGTGACGATCGGCTATATGCCCGATACATGGAAGGAATGGGATTAAGAGCCAATGGCCCGGCGTATACCGGTCGTTGTCGCTAAGTAGCTCTCCTCGACGTACTAAGAGTGCGCTTGTGTCTGCTTCTCGCTGCCGCCTCGGTCTCCGCATGAATGCAAATTCGGCTAGAAGTTGAACAGACGGGCTGTCGCGAGCGTTTTCGCTTTCGGTGCCCTCTGTTTTTCTGAAACAATTGCTTTGTTGGCAGAGTTTTACGATGCAGTCTAACTCCGCTTCAGACAGGAGAATCGCATATTTCATAAGAGATCGCTCTTTTTTTCGGCCATGCTCCACGGCAAGGTAAGGTTTCATGGTGTCAAGTATCTTTCTCAGTGCTGATTTTTGATTGCTCTATTCCTCTCTATCGCTATCTGGCCGTTCATTCGGTCCTCCCTTCGGATTATGTGCCGCCACCTGACTTATCGGAGAGGCGCGGATAAACTTAACGGGGGTGGCCTGGCTTGGAAAAGTAATCCTAAAGGTGTAGATTATGGCGGTGAACAACCAAAACGAACAGTACCGAGGCGTTAGAGGATGGCTCTTGATCCTTTGCCTGAATATTGCAATCCTTGACCCGCTTACCATGCTTCTCACCATTTTTCTCGTTACCAGCGTGACAAAACCTTATTTCGGCGAGCATCCCGAACTTTTCCGGCTGTGCCTGGCGTCCGGCATCTGCAGATTAACCCTGGCGGTTTTCAGCGTGTACGCTGGTCTCGGCCTCTGGAAAGTTGTGCCTGGGGCGCTATCTGTTGCAAAAAAATACCTTCTGGCTGTTGTCCTCTATTCGGTTGTAGCCTCATTCCTGCCTGCTCTTGTGGGGGTTCCACGGGAGTCGTATCAGGAATTCGCCGGTGATACCGTTTTCAACAGCTTTATCACGATGGCCTATGCGATTGCCTGGTACATCTATCTGCAACGATCGAAGAGGGTGAAAGCGACATATACCTCCGCGTGAAAAGGCGTCTGTGATGCCTGACCCCTTGTATTGCGTTTACAGCATTTCGTGCTTACTATGCTCGTAGGGCGGACAGTTCGGCTGCATAGCGAGCGAGAGTTATTCGCACGAAGGGGACGGACGTACCGTGTACAAACTGGTACGCATCGCTCAAGCGACCCCGCGTTTAATGTGCTCTTTGACAGCCAAAGAAGTCCGCCCCCGTTCTTCATCTTCCCTTCGCTTCAAGAGCTGTGTTCATCGCAGACTCATGCAGTCTCTCATATTTTGCCTGGACAAACTGCATTTCCTGCCTGCACGAGTCGAGGAGTTGAAGCTGCCGTCGTATTTCTTTCAGCTCTTCTAAAAGCTGCTCTTTTGTCATGCGTCCTTTCATAATTTGTCCATCTACGGGGATAGTGCTTTTAGGAGAATGTAATACACCTGTTTGACGATTACTTGTGCCGACGTTATTCGAGCTTGAAAAGTTTCGGTTGTAAGACGTGTGAGCTGCGCCTATAATGTGGTCATTACCAATTTGCATACGGTTCCGGAAGCTATGTCAATGAAGGCGAAGTGGTATAAGGAGAGACCATGAGTTCCAGCACCCGCGTCATCAGGTCTTCCTGTCGTGGCTGTCACGGCGTCTGTCAGGTCCTCGTCCATATGGAGGGAGACAGAATCGTGAAAGTTACCGGCGATCCGGATAGCCCAACCAGCCGGGGCTATCTTTGTCCCAAAGGGGCGGCGGCCCCGGAGGTCCTCTACCATAAGGATCGACTCACGCATCCTCTGCGCAGGGCAGGGAGCCGCGGTGAGAACAAGTGGAAAGAGGTCTCATGGGACGAAGCAATCTCCGAGATGGTGGAGCGCATGGACCGAATCCGCCGGGAATCCGGATCCGAGTATTTTGCCATGGCGCAGGGCACGGGCAGACCTTACACCGAGTTTACCATTCGATTCGCCAATGCCTTCGGCACGCCCAATTTCGTTGGCCCCGGCCACCTTTGCTTTCTTCCGAGGGTCATTGCAAGCACCCTCACTCTTGGTGGCCTTCCTGTCAGCGATATATACGGTTTTGGGGGAAAGACCCCGGCCTGCATCATGAACTGGGGTTGTAACCACACCGAAACAGGCGCGGCTGATGGCATGTGCGGGGCCATGTTCACACGAGCCCTCAAAAAGGCAGAGAAGGTGATCGTTGTCGATCCGAGGCGCATCGGCCCTGCGACGAAGGCAGACCACTGGCTTCAGCTGCGGCCCGGCAGTGAGTGTGCCCTGGCGTTAGCCATGATCAACACGATCATCACTGAGGATCTCTATGACCACGAATTCGTGGAAAAGTATAGCTTCGGTTTCGACCGTCTGACCGGGCACGTCAGGCCCTTCACGCCCGAATGGGCCGAACCTATCACCCGCGTTGGAACCGCGGAGATGCGTGCCGCCGCGAGAACTTTCGCGACGACCAAGCCGTCATGTTTGCAGTGGGGCAACGGGGTCGATATGAGTGTCAATAGCTTTCAGACGGGCAGGGCACTTCTCATACTCATGGGGCTCACCGGAAGCATCGATGTGCCCGGTGGGAACGTTCTCTGGGTGCCGCCCAAAGGTGTCAAACCAAAGTCACCGCTCATCGACATGAGCGTTGCCGGCGCGCAATTTATGCCTGCCGAGAAAAAGGCGCGCATCATCGACGGCGGCAAATATCCCTTCGCGCCTGCCTGCCATCCGCCAACGTTCTGGAAATCCATGATTACAGGCGAACCTTACCGGGTGCGCGGTATCTGGATTGTCGGTTCCAACCCGCTCCTCACGGCCACGCAGGGTTTGACCATCGAGAAGGCGCTGAGAGACTGCATGGAATACACGGTGGTCTCGGATATGTTCATGACCCCCACGGCCCAGCTTGCCGACCTTGTGCTTCCGGCCGCTCACTGGCTGGAACAGGACGATGTTGTTTTCATGCACAAAATCTGGTGCGTGCTTGCCCGCAAAAAACTTGCCCAGATCGGCGAAACCAGGGATGACAGGGATGTGATCTTCGATGTGGCGCATGGCCTGGGTCTACACGATGCCTTTCCGTGGCCGGACCGGTATACCTATCTGAACTGGCTCCTGGAGGAGACGGGCATGAGCTTTGAGGAGTTCAAGGAAAAAGAGATCCTGTTTGGCGAAATGCGCTATAGGAAACACGAGACCGAGGGATTCCATACGCCTACCGGCAAGTTTGAGTTCTATTCCAGTATTGCGGAGCATGAGGGTCGTCCACCGCTGCCCATTTACGTCGAGCCTCCCCTGTCGCCGATTTCTACGCCGGAGCTTGCCAAAGAGTATCCCTTTATCCTCATGAGCGGCACCAAGGTATTAGACTATTTCCATTCGGAAATGCACCAGATCGAGGCTTTGCGCAGGAGGCATCCCTACCCCATAGTGGAGATCCACCCCGAGGCCGCGGCCGGGCTCGGCATTTCACATGGCGATTGGGTATGTGTCGAATCGCCTTACGGCAAGGCAAGACTCAGGGCGAAGCTCTACGATGGCATTGCACCCGATGTCGTCAATGCCGAGCACGCATGGTGGTACCCTGAGGCTCCGGCGCCTGATTATCGCTGGAAGCGATCCTGCGTCAACCTCCTCTTCGGGGACGAGCACTTCGACCCTGATACGGGGGCGGAACCGCTCAAATGCTACCTCTGCAAGGTCTACAAAGCGGATTAAATGGCTCAACAACAATGAAGCAGCGAATCCGTAATTATTATGACGAGAGATAGCGGCCAATCGGCCGTCGCAGCCGCTGCGGAGGCGGATGCAGGGGCAAGCGCAGCCGGATACGCCTGGGTAGTGCTTGCGGTATGTTTTCTCATAACCACACTGACCTACGCGGGAAGCTATAGCTTCGGGCTCTTCTTCAAGCCCCTGAGGGCCGAGTTCGGCTGGTCATCGGCCCAGACCTCCGGCGTATTCTCTCTCTTTATGTTCTGCTACTGTCTTTTCGGGGTTGTTACCGGATTGGCCGTCGACCGACTTGGTCCCCGGATCACGGTGGTCGCCGGCGGACTCTGCCTCGGCTCCGGCTTTCTCCTTTCGGGGATGGTCCACAAACTGTGGCAGATTTACCTGAGCTACGGCCTTCTCGCCGGAGCGGGGATGAGCAGCGTCTATGCCCCTGTCCTGACCACCGCATCCCGCTGGTTCCGCCAAAAACAGGGTATGGCCCTCGGTATCGTAAGCTCAGGCATCGGCCTCGGCACCTTCGTAGGCCCCCCGATCTTCGGCCACCTCATTCCCGCGTATGGCTGGCGCTTCTCTTACCTCGCGGCCGGCACAGGGATCGGAAGCATCATGGTGCTACTCGGCTTATTGCTTAGGAAAGACCCGGTCCAGACGGCCGAGCTCCACACAGAAAGGAAGGAACCTGCTGTGGAAAGCCGAAGCAGTCGGAAGCCGGGTGTAGACGAATGGAGTGTCTGGGACGTGGTCCGCACGAACCCATTCTGGCTCTACGCCGCGGTCTATATCATGGTGGGCTTCGGTTTGCAGATGATGCTCGCCCATCTTGTCCCCTATATGCAGGAGACATACGGATTGTCCCCCGGCGCGGCTGCCGCCGTTTTCAGCGTCATCGGCGTGTCCAGCGCCACAGGGAGACTGATCATGGGAGGCGTCTCCGATTACCTCGGGGCTAGGAAGTCGCTGGCGCTCTCGGTGGTAACGGAAGGTGTGGCCGTAGCTTTAATCCTCCTCTCCACGCGGCCGTGGATGCTCTATCCATTCGGGGTCCTTCTCGGATTGGGGTACGGAGGTCATGCCCCCCAGTTCCCTGCCCTCATACGGGAGCTCTTCGGCATGAAACGGATGGGGAGGAACCTCGGGCTTCAGCAGATATTTTACGGGGGCGGCGCCCTCCTCGGACCCCTTCTGGCCGGGTGCATGTTCGACCGTACGGGAAGCTACGTTACTCCTTTTGCCACAGCGGCTGGCGTGTTGATGCTCGCCGGCTGGTTGAGCCTTACGCTTAAGAGACCGGCGCACTGGGACGCGACGGCTTGACCCTATTCTCCGCTTGCGGTGGCTGTCCAGGGCCTGCGTTAAGGTTTCCGGTCCTGGGCCGATAAGACCCTTTGTATGCATGATTCGGCACCAGAGGATGGATGGCTGCAGGTCGGCCTTGATGATGACGGTGCGCCGCTTTTCGTTGATCTCAAGAGTGTAAGAACGCGTGGGGGGCTGCGTCTTGATCGGCTTGAAGTCACTGTCATCGTGAAGCCGGCTAAGGAAAGCGATGGTTTTCGCGCTTTGCAGGAACTTCTGTCGAAGGCCGGCAAATCTTGTGAAGAGCTGGCGTACGTCGAGCAGTACTGGGTACTTCATCTTCCCGAGAAGCTATTCAGAATAGACCGACTCAGCGTCAAAAGGAAAGACGGCCACACCCTGCATTCCGTGCCACTCAGCAATAACGATCTGACCAGGGCTGAACCCGGTAGCGCGGCAGAACACGTATGCCAGGCTGTCGAGAGGCTCATACAGGATCAGAGCGTGGTCTTGCATATGCCTGATGTAGATGTTCCAGCAGAACGTGCTCGAATAAGAATTTCCCCGGAGGCAGGTCTCCGCCGAGACGTCACGCATCCCGATCCGCCCCGACACCAAACTGGTTCGGCTGCGAGCGCGGTACATCGGGTCGCTTTCTCGGGCATCTGGGCTCGTTTTCTTCGGCGTTTACGCGGGTGAAGTACCCTAACGCCGATCACGCCCACTTTCGACGTTACAACCCGTCTTCTTCCCGGTAGCTCTTTCTTGCTGCTTTGATGATACGGACAGCGGCAAGCTTTGAGAGCACCGTGATGTCCTCGAGGGGAAGGTATGTGTCGATGGAAGGATCAAAGAGTACCTTGAGCGACGCGGAAAATTCTTCATCTCCTTCCCAGAGAATGAACGTGAAAGGGATCATCGGCAACGCGTGGAGGGTAAAGGAGACATCGCCATAGGACTCAGGGGCGCCTCGAAGGGCCTCTCCAGCGGACCGGAACAGATTTCTGTCAAAGCCGAAAGCGGAGACTAAGGGGCGCACGACCCTCCGTTCAAACACAGGCAGGTATGGCCTGCAGCCGGGGATGTCCTCATAGGGTATCCTGTCCTGGCCGAGAGGCTGGCCCGATGCCTTTAAAAGGTAGTGAAGGATAAGAATTTTTGTGGCAAGGGTGACGTTGCTTCCCTGCTCACTTCGGAAGGAGAAGCGGGGAATCTCAAGGATGATGGTCTCTTCGAAGAAGGGAGACTCCACCACGTACTGTCCGTTCTCGACTTTGTAAGCAAAGGATGCCCTCTGGAGCCGCGTGGGAAGGTCTGAGTTACGCAGCTCCTCACAGGTCAGGTCGAATACTTTCTTATAGGTCTTCTGCTTTTCCAGCGCCATGTTGAATCCCTAAAAGACGTTACGTGTTCCGGGTTACGGGTTCCAGTTGTCAGATGAAAACGGCTATAGTTGCAAGTTGCAACGCCTGCGGCGCAATTGCGCGTTGCGATGACCCATAGCTAAAGAGACCAGTCTGGGAGGTGTAGCTGTAACTCGTAACTCGTAACTCGGAACTCGCAACGGGCGGTCACCCTACACCCTTTAGTTGTTCCCTGATCTCTCTCATCTTCTCCTTATAATTCCCGCTGTGGAATATCTCCGTCCCCATCACGAGCATGTTTGCTCCAAGCTCGGCCGTCACCCGAGCGTTACGCGCCTTGATCCCGCCATCCACGGCGAGAAGGATCGATCTTCCCGATGCTGCAATGATGTTGGCCGCAGCCCTGATTTTGCCATTCATTGCCGGGATGTAGCTCTGGCCGCCGAAACCCGGGTTGACGGTCATGATGAGGAGGAGGTCGATCTCGCTGACCAGATACTCCACGGCCGCAAGGGACGTCGATGGATTGAGAGCGATGCCGGCCTTTTTGCCGAGCGATTTTATAGCGTCAACCGTTCTGAAGAGATGGTTGTCGCTTTCTGCATGGATCGTAATGATATCTGCGCCTGCATGAGCAAAACTATCCACAAACGCCGCCGGGTTGTCGATCATGAGATGCACATCCAGCTGCAAGCGTGGTGGCTTTCCGCACCGCCTCCACAATCATAGGTCCAATGGTGATGTTGGGAACGAAATGACCATCCATCACGTCAATGTGCAAGAGGTCGGCGCCAGCCTCCTGTACGTCTGTTATCTCGGTTGCCAACTTGCGGAAGTCAGCGGACAGAATCGAGGGGGCTATCAATACCGCCATGCTATCCTCCAACGGCTGTTATTTCCAGCGTGTCGTCCTCCCCAAACAGAGTTTTCGAGGGGATCGATGTCTCCAAAATAGTTTTCAAGGGTTTGCCGGGTCTGTCCACGTATGTCACGTTATATTTGATCTGCTTCGTCTCCAGTTCATTGATGATCTCTGTAACCGATTTTCCGACCAGGTCAGGCATGAGAAAAAATCTCTTCTGTCTGCTACCCAGGAAGAGGGTCATGCCCCCCTCGTCGACAATATTCTTGCCGCTCGTCGGGGACTGCGCCACGATCGTCCCAACACTGCCATTGGGAACATTGATGACCTGTTTCACGGAGATATATCGTTCTTTGAGTGTTTCCTCCGCGTACGTCAGGGTGTGATTGGTAACAGGAGGGACGTTGACAAGAAGCGGCCCCTCAGAGACAACGACCGATAGTGTTCGTCCTTCCCTCACCGGCATGTTAGGCTCGGGTCTTTGAGAAATGATGTAGTTGTAAGGGATGTCCTTTCGTTTCTCATATCTGGAAACGACAACGGAGAGATCCTTTTCCGCTACAAGTCTCTTGGCGTCCGATAGTTCCTTGCCCACGATGTCAGGACACATGATCGTCCCTTGTTCTCTTATGAAGACGCGCATGGCAACGTAGCTCGAGAGTGTAAAGATAACGATGAATGTGAGACAGTAAAGGAGGGCTTTAATCCAGCTCATGCTTTCCTCAGCTTTGCGATGAAGAAACCATCTACACCCGTTTTGTGGGGCAAAGAAAGAAAATATTCCTTATTAAACAGGAAGGGCAGGGGATTTTCAAGCAGAAACTGTTGTTCTCCGGAAAAAGCCCGGATCACGTCAAGGGTCTCTTCCGGTTCAAATGAGCAGACACTGTAGACGCAGCATCCCCCTCGTTTCAAGCTCCCCCAGACCGCGCCGAGGAGGGCACGTTGATAGGCACCAAAGCGCAGCATCTCCTCTTCTTTTCTTCTCCATTTTATTTCCGGGTGCTTCCGGACGATGCCGAGAGAAGAGCAGGGCGCATCCAGAAGAATGGCGTCAAACACGTTCTGTTTGAACGGCAGGTGCAGGACATCCCCTCTGACAGCGCTCAATCTGTCCGATGCCGGCGATAACCGCCCAATGCGCAGGTCCATGGCTACGAAGCGGGCCTCGGGATAGAGTTCGATCATCTGCTCCGTCTTTGTGCCAAGGCCTGCGCAGGCGTCGAGCACGAGTTGGCCCGGTTCAGGGGCCACGGCTTGACCGACCAGCTGCGAGGCCTCATCCTGAACATGAATTGTGTGTGACTTAAAAAGCTCGTCATTGAGCAGAGGTCCAATCCTGTCAACAGTGATGGCAGAGCGCAAAAGCTTCCCATCGTGGGGTGTGAGTCCTTTCTCCCTAATTTTCTCGCATGCAAGCTCGTCGTGTCATTTTCTTCTCGATCAACGCGGAGCGTGAACTCGGGAGTCGTGTTAAGCATGGAGAGCAGAGCTTCGGTCTCTTGTTCACCGAGCCGCGCCAGCCAGCGGCGTACCAGCCATTCCGGAAACGAGTAGGCAACGGAAAGACGCTGCTCCGGGACCTCCGGCAGCGGAAGGTGCCTGCCTTCTCTGACAGCCTTCCTCAGGACAGCGTTGACAAAGTTGGCAACAGCCACGCCTTTCTCCTTCTTGACATACTCAACCGTCTCATTGACCACATGATGGGTACCCTTCTTCATGAATAAGGCCTGATAGAGCGCGACCCATAGGAGATAGCGCAGATCCTTCTTGAGGGGTTTGCGTATGTAATGGGACAGGACCCAGTCCAGGTAATCTTTCCAGCGGACGACACCGGCAACTATCTCATAGAGGAGAGGCTTCAGCGTCTCGGGAATGGACTGCCGTGAGAAGAACCAATCGATGGTCTCATCCAGCAGCCGTCCTTCCTCCACCTGCCGGATGATCTCGACAGTAAGTGACCGAAGAAGATATGACCTAGGTTCTATGCGCCATCTCCTCCAGTCTCTCTATCCGTTCTTCAATTGGAGGATGCGTGCTGAAGAGGGCCAGCACACCCTTGGCGCTAAAGGGATTGAGTATAAACATGTGCGCCGTGGAAGGATTAGCGTCCTGCATGGGTACCCGAGCAATGCCCGCCTGGAGTTTGCGCAGTGCATCGGCCAGATAGAGGGGATTTCCCGCGAGTTGCGCTCCGCCCTCGTCCGCGTAATATTCCCTCGACCGGGAGATCGCAAGCTGGATGAGCATTGCCGCAAAAGCTGCGATCATCGAGAAGATGATCACGCTGAATATGTTACCACCACCCTCATCGTCACTGTCTCTGCCTCCGCCAAAAAAGGCTGCGAACCTTGCCCAGTTGGCCAGCATCGTGATAGCGCCCGCCATGGCTGCTGCTACACTCTGTATCAGAATATCCCGGTGCTTTACGTGAGATAGCTCATGGGCCAGGACACCTTCAAGCTCGTGGCGGTTGAGTAACCTGAGAATGCCTGTAGTGACCGCAACAACGGCGTGTTCCGGGTTTCTGCCCGTCGCAAAGGCATTCGGGCTATCATTCTCTATGATATAGACTCTCGGCATGGGAATCGACGCTCTCTGTGAGAGGGTCGCTACAACGCTGTAGAGTTCCGGAGCCTCACTTTCACTTACCTCCCGGGCGCTGTACATGGCAAGCACTATGCGATCGCTGAACCAATAGGTCACCAGGTTCATCACGAGCGCTATGGCGAACATCACATATGCCCCGCTCTGCCCGCCGATCATGCTCCCCAGCGCGACAAATATGATCGTAAGAACGACCATCAGAAAAAACGTCTTGGCTTGATTCATATATCTTCTCTCCTTGATGTCCTTCCGTGCTTAAGAACCGATTCTTAACCGCTCAATATTATTACTATATCTCTTTTCTTCCGCATCTGTCAAGGCGTGCGTGGCCTTGGCGTGAGTTTGGAGCATTTGATATTAGGTGATTTGACGATTGTTTAGAATTTGGTGCTTGGGAATTGGGATTTGCTTTGCGATCATGTCCCCCTTGAACCTTGCCCCGTGACCCTGTCTCTAATGGTGGTGATGCTCCGATTCCTCTGTGGGGCCGATCTGGCAGTAAAGAGCGTCATTCTCGCACTCCGCGCACTCCATCTGCAGCACCGTATGCTTGATGCCAAGGTCGGCGAGTTTTTCCTCGATAACTTTTCTGATTGCGTCGGTTTCACTGATTCTCCGGTCACTTATGAGCACGTGGGCGGAGAAGGCGGGAATGCCATGGCCGATGGACCAGACATGTACATCGTGGACGCCCATCACGTCGGGCATTCCGCAGAGGAACGTCGAAATCTCTCCGGCGTGCAGGTCAAGAGGGCTCAATTCGAGAAAAACCCAGAGGGCCTCTTTAATGACGCGCCCACCACCAACGATAATGATCACGCCCACAACGCCGCTGGTTATGGGGTCGGCCAGTTGCCATCCCGTGAACATGATGACGAGGGAAGCGATGATGACGCCGCCGGAGGATATGGTATCTCCAAGAACATGGAGAAACGCACTTTTGACATTGAGGTCGGTATGCTTGTGGCCCAGGATCCACGCCATGACCAGGTTACCCACGAGACCAAGCACGGCAACAATGAGCATCAAGCTCGAATTGACCTCCGGAGGCGTGCGCAGCCGGTGGTATGTCTCGAAAAAGATAAAAATTGAAATAACAACAAGACTGCAGCCATTCATCAACGCTGCAAGGATGCCTATTCTTTGATACCCGTATGTTGCGCGGTAATCAGATGGACGACGCGATATGTTCAGAGCGATAAGGCTGAGAGCAAGCGCAAAGACATCGGTTACCACGTGGCCCGCATCGCTCAGAAGGGCTAGGCTGTTGCTGAGGATACCGCCGACCACCTCTCCCGCCAGGATGATAAGCGTGACAACGATGGTCCATACGAGCCGCTTTTCATAGCTTGCCTTCACAATAGCTCCTTTTTGGGGGTCTCTGGCTACCCGTTATTGATAATAATACATATTAAATATTAATTCTTCCGTTCGCACAAGCGCTCTTTTTTGAGCTACCGGCCGTTAGGTCAGGTTGCCCCAACGCCCTTTGTCTCGCCACAGGGGTGGCTGAGCTTGACAAGAGGTGATCTGAAACCTACTGTATGAACGTAGGCAAGGCACGGCATGTGGTATAATAGTGCGCATGGGCGCGACAGTGCCCTTGAGACGTCAGAAAAGGGGGTATCAGATGGCTGAGAAAAGCACCAAAGCTAAGACATCCGGGAAGACTGCCGGTACAAAGGTAGCCACCAAGAGCGCCAAAACAAAGGTCGGGAGCGAACCATCCAAGGCAAAGGCAGCCGCAAAGCCGGCGAAGAAGAAAACTGCGTTTAAGCTCCGGGCCCCTGAAGCGACTCAGGTGTTCGTCGCGGGTTGCTTCAACGACTGGGATCCCACTGCAGATCCCTTGATACAGGGTGAGGGCGGCACGTGGATGTGTACGCTCATGCTTGAGCCCGGTGAGCATGAGTACCGTTTCGTTGTCGACGGAGTATGGTGGGATGATCCGATGGCAGAGGAGCGGCGACTTAATGACTTCGGCTGCGAGAATTGCATAATAATTGTATAACAGCCACGGAGTCCTGAAGTAGCTTCCCTGATCCGGTTAATGGGCGGCCGATCAGACGCCCGACGTGTATCAATTTTCGGATTTCTCGGACCTGGGGGTGAGTTGTGCCCCCCCGTTCTCTTCCTTCTTCTTTTCGAGTGCCTCGGCGATCTCAGTTAGCCTTTTCATTACGAGGCGGTTGACGCTATTCTCAGGATAGGTCCCATCTTCTCCCGGAGTGCCTGCCGGCATACCGGTAAGGATCTCAAGGCCATCTTCCATTTTTTCGATGGCATGGATGGTAAATTTGCCGTCCTTGACCGCATCGACGATCTCCTGCTTGAGCATCAAGTTTTTCACGTTCCTGCTCGGTATAATGACCCCGTGGCTTCCGTCGAGGCCCCTTGCCTTGCACAGGTCAAAAAAACCCTCAACCTTCTGGTTGACCCCTCCTATGGGCTGGACATCGCCGTTCTGGTCCATGGATCCGGTTACGGCGTACTGCTGTTTGAGGGGTATCCCGGCAATGCTCGAAAGAAGGGCATACATCTCTGCGCAGGTTGCGCTGTCCCCTTCGACCATGTCGTAAAGCTGCTCAAACGTGATTGATGCTGACAGACTGATCGGTTTCTGGGACGCATATGTGGCTCCGAGATAGCTCGCAATGATGAATATGGCCTTCTCGTGTATTTTGCCGCTCATTTTTGTCTCGCGCTCTATGTTGACGATACCTGCCTTGCCAACGTACGTGCGCGCCGATATGCGCGAGGGTCGTCCGAAGCTGTAGTCACCCTGGTCGAGCACGGCAAGGCCGTTAACCTGCCCGATCTTTCCCCCTTCCGTGTTCACGATAAGCACATCCTCCAGAGTAGCTTCACGAAGACGTTCCTCGATCCTGTTCACCCTGTAAATTTTTTCGCTGATCGCCTGATCGACGTGACTCGCACTGACGAAGCTGACTCCGTCCTTTTTCGCCCAGTAATGGGCTTCGCGCATAAGATCGGAAATGCTGCTGAAGCGCACCGATAGCCTGTCCTGGTGGTCAGCGAGGCGTGAGCCATATTCGATGACCCTGCCAACGCCACTTCGATCAAAGGGCAAAAGCTTTTCCGCCTTTTGACAGCTGGCGATAAAGGCTGCATATTTCTCCATGTTCTCCGGCGTGCGCTCCATCCGGTTGTCAAAGTCGGCTTTGACCTTGAAGAGTTCATTGTAATCGGGGTCCATACTGGAAAGCAGATAATACAAGTAGGGATTGCCGACGAGAACCACTTTGATGTCGAGCGGGATCGCCTCGGGCTTCAGGGTGGCGGTGCTCATCAGCCTGTACTGCTCAAGAATATCTTCTACCTTGATCTCTTCATTTTTTATAGCCCTTTTCAAAGCATCGTACGAGAAAGGGTTCCTGAGGACGTCAAGCGCGTCAAGCACAAGATAACCGCCGTTTGCCTTGTGTACCGAGCCGGCTCGAATCATCGTGAAGTCGGTCAATGCCATGCCATAGAGTATCTTGTAATTCGATCCTTCCAAACAGATTAAGATAGGTCGGGTTACTCTCAAAGACCACGGGAGCCCCTTTTGTCTCCGAGTTGTCCACAATGACGTTGACGGTAAACCTGGCGAAAGAAACCTCCTGTTTTGGCATCTTGAGGAAGGGCACAGGGGCTGGCTGCTCTTCCGAAGGCCGGAAGTCTTCCAAATGCGTGAGTATCTCCTCCTTGACGTCATCCAGATAACTGCCTATCTTTTCATACGCTTTATACCGTGTCTTCAGCTTCTCAATCAGCGGGTTCACAGCGTCGAATGCAATGGCGCGCTCAAGCTTTGCCAGCATATCCTGAACAAACTTCTCGGTCTCCCGCATGGCTCTGAAGACCTCATTCAGGCGCTCCTGGAACATCCTGCCCGTCTTTTCCAGCTCTTTTTTCTTATTTTCGTCCAGCTTACCAAACTCTTCCGGCGTGAGCGGTTCGCCATCCTCCTTCAGGGGGAGTAACATGACGCCTGTCATGCCCCTCCGCACGGTAAATCCTTTCTGGTGCGCTTCCTCGTCCAACTTTGAAAAGAGTTCATTCTGCTTCTGTTGGAACTCCTCGACGATCCGGCTTCTTTGCTTCTCATATTCTTTTGATTCGAAAGCCTTGGGGATATCAATCTTCAGGGCCTTGAGAAAATCTTCCATCTCCTTCTGGAAGACCTTGCCTTGTCCAGGCTCCATGGAAATGGCGGTAGCGGCATCAGGGTTCTTGAAGTTGTAAACGTAGCACCAGTCAGGAGGTACCTTTTCCTTAGCTGCCTTATCCGAGAGCAAAGTCTTAACGGTGGCAGTCTTACCGGTACCCGGTTCGCCGAGAGCAAAGATGTTGAAGCCCTTACTCGTCACCCCGAGACCAAAGTCCAAGGATCTCAGGGCCTTTTCCTGCCCGATGGTCCCTCCCAGGACCGGAATATCTTCTGTTGTGGCAAAGGCAAATTGGTCAACGTCGCAGCGGCGATAGAGTTCGTCAGGCCCCAATTTCCTCATCATAGCTGCCTCCTACGGTCGTTCGTCTCCGGCATGATGTTCAGTGTGGTGAAACACGTTGTCGAGTTCTCAGCAGAGCGGTTTGCGCAAATGGTCCAAAATCTTGCCCCGCTGCGATGGGTATTTCCGAGCTTATTTTCTAAACTTAGTACACGATTCCCAGTCTGTAAAGGGGTTGGGCAGAACTCCCAGGCTCTTCCGCGGGCGTGGTGCGGCTTAAGGTTTGGGTGGAACCGGCCGATAGTTTATCAGAGAAGATATACCCCTAACAAGGTCAGGAATTTATAGTGTCGCTCTCAGGTCCGCTCCTCGGAGAACTGCTTGTTCGCATGTCCTTGATCACCCAGCGCCAGCTGGATGAAGCGCTCAAGGTGCAGAGACAGCTTGGCGGCAAACTGGGAGAGGTGCTGGTCACTATGGGTGTTCTGGGCGAGGATGACATCCTCAAGGCCCTGTCAAATAAGTTCAACATCCCGCTTATCGACTTGGAATCGTCTGAAATAGAGGACAGCGTCGTCAAAATCATTCCTTCCCATTATGCGCGAAGGTATCACATCATGCCTGTGATGAAAAAGCGCACAACGCTGACGATCGCTATGGCAGACCCCACCAGTGTCAACACGATAAGCGACATAAAGTTTTTTACGGGCTATCATGTGGAGCCGGTGATCGCCTCAGAAGTAGCGATTGCGAAGGCTATCGAAAGATACTACGGAGGTTCTCAGACTGGGCTCAAAAAAGTCATAGAGGACATGGGAGTTATCCAGGAAGCCTCGTCACTCCAGGTAGTTGAAGACGAAGAAAAAATGGACGTTGCGACCCTGGAAGCAGACGCCAAACAACCTCCCGTTGTCAACATAGTCAACCTGCTCATTGCAGAGGCTGCGCGAAAGAATGCCAGCGACATCCACATCGAGCCGTACGAGACCGAATTCAGGGTGCGCATGCGTGTGGATGGGGTTCTGTACGACATCATCAAGTTGCCCATGAAGTACAAAGAGGCCGTGGTTTCGAGAATCAAGGTGCTTTCGAGGCTCGATATTGCCGAAAAGCGTCTACCGCAGGACGGACGGGTAAAGATACAGATGAAGCTGGACAACGTATCCAAAACCCTTGACCTGCGCGTATCTATCCTGCCTACGCTCTTTGGAGAGAAGGTGGTGATGCGGCTGCTGGACAAGGATAATCTCATGCTCGATATGCATCGACTGGGGTTTGAGGGGGATGGATTGTTGCGATTCGAGGAGGCCATCTTTAAGCCGTGGGGCATGGTGCTTCTCACCGGGCCTACAGGGTCAGGGAAGACGAGCACGTTGTACAGTGCCATAAACAGGATCAACACGCCCGAGGTCAACATAATAACCGCGGAGGATCCTATAGAGTTTAATCTTCAGGGTATCAATCAGGTCCAGATGCACGACACGATAGGTCTTACCTTTGCATCAGCTCTGCGCTCTTTTTTGAGGCAGGACCCGAACATTATTCTCGTGGGTGAGATTCGGGACATGGAGACGGCTGAAATCGCGGTCAAGGCTTCTTTGACGGGACACCTCGTTCTCTCGACACTTCATACCAATGACGCACCGTCTGCCGTCACCCGTCTGGTCAATATGGGCATAGAGCCTCTTCTGGTCACGAGTTCCGTGATTCTCATCGCAGGACAACGCCTCGTCCGTCGTATCTGCCAGGACTGCAAGGAAGAGGTCGATGTTCCGCGTAAGGCGCTGTTGAACATCGGTTTTTCGCCGGAGGAGACGGACTGCGTGAAAGCATACAGCGGCAGAGGGTGTGACAAGTGTGGTCACACGGGATACAAAGGACGGATAGGTCTCTATGAAGTCATGCCCATGACCGACACGATACGCCAGCTCATCCTTGAAGGTTGCACTGTCCTCGATCTCAAGAAGATGGCTATCGACGAGGGCATGATCACACTGCGACAGAGCGGGCTGATCAAGATCAAAGCCGGCATTACCACGATGGAGGAAGTGATTCGCGAAACCATACTCTAGGACTGGGATGGCTTCATCAGAAGCCCATCTGCTTTGTCGCGCTGCATTCCGCGTTGCCCCCTGCCACCCGCTGAATATCAAGTCGTGAAGCTTTTTAGTCGCCGCCCAGGAAAAGCCAACATCAACTGACGACCACTATTGCGAGTTGCGCGTTCCGAGAAAATGCTCTTTTCTTTAGCATATTTTCTTGACAACGGCAGCAAAGAACGCTATTTTTATGGTAAACGTTTACCATACATCGAGCACTTCTATGTCAAATATAGTAGATGTCGCACTCAAAGCAAACGTATCTATCGCGACGGTTTCCAGGGTCGTCAACAACGCCTCCCACAAGGTCAACGCAATCACAAGAAAAAGGGTTTTGGAGGCGATCAAGGAATTGGACTATCGGCCGAATGCCCTGGCAATAGGTCTCCTCATGAAAAAGACGATGACCGTGGGCATCATAATCCCTGATATTTCCAATCCGTACTACGCTGAGATCGTGAGGGGCGTCCAGGATATGGCGGACCAGCACGGATACGCGGTCATACTCCTCAATACGGACAGGCTTCAAGAAAGGATTACCAAACATATCCATTTCCTCAGAGAGAAATCCGCGGACGGAATCATCTTCAGTGGTGGCGCGATCCACGGTGAGAAGGTACTCTCCTCGCTGGAAGAGTTCAGGGACCGAGTCGTAGTTATCGGGCACCACAGGGTGGAATCTCCCGCGGTCATGATCGACAACGCAGGCGGCGCTGCGAAGGCGACCCGGCATCTGATCGAACTCGGCCACAAACGGATTGCTTTTATAGGTGGTCCGGACAAATCGGCTTCAGCGAAGGACCGCGTTGCCGGCTACAAAAGTGCGATGATCCACCAGGGCTATCCTGTGGACAGGAATCTGATAGGGAAGGGGGATTTTACTCCGAGGAGCGGATATCTCGCTGCTAAAGAACTGATCGAAAAGGAAGACCCGACCGCAATCTTCGCTGCCAATGACCAGATGGCGTTCGGCGCAATCCGTGCGGCCAATGAATTAGGGCTGCGCGTGCCCGTTGATCTTGCCGTGGTAGGGTTCGACAATATTCCGTTCGGTTCCTATTTCGATCCTCCCTTAACCACGGTGGAGGTTCCCATGTACCGGGTCGGGGCGGCGGCTATGGAAATGCTGGTTAACCTGATATCCAGGAAACATGCGGAGGAATTGCGTTCATTCGGCACCAAACTTATCGTGAGAGCGTCGACCGCAAAAAGGGCGTCACGAAGAAAGAAGTGAAAGAAACTGTTGACAATTTTCGATTTTCTACTAGAATTAAGGAAAAGGTTTACCATAACCGCTGAAGAAGCGAATACAAGAAAGGAGAATCAAGATGGCAACGCTTAAGAAGTATGATCTTTTGGAACTTCCGTGGACCGATATTGCCGCATATATCAAGGCCGGCAACGACATAGTGATGATCCCCGTAGGCAGCTGCGAGAAGCATGGCAGTCACGTGCCCCTGGGCGTCGATACCTTTACCACCATGGGAAGCGTGGAACGGGCGGCGGTAAAGGCCAAGGTGCTCTATGCACCCTCGCTCCCCTTCGGGGTTTCCCCTCACCATATGGGCGAGCCCGGTTGGGGAACCGGCACAATCTCCTTTCCTGCCGAAGTCTATCGGCAGGTGCTCTATGCGATCGGCCGGAGCCTCATCTATTCCGGCTTCAACAAACTGGTCTATGTGTCCCACCACGGCACCAACATGGGCGCCCAGGGAGAGGTGCTGCGCACCCTGCGCGCGGAGACAGGTTGCTTCTGTGCGTATTACAAGACGCCGACGGAGCGGGACTGCGCAGTCGTAGCGGATCTCATGACGGGTCCTCCGGAAGAGACGCCCGGCTGGCATGCGGGAGAACTGGAGACCTCCACCTGCATGGCGTACATGAAGGAGAAGGGCATCTATGAAGGCTCTATCTTCATGGAACGCGCCAAGGCTGATCGTGCACACGCCCCCAAATGGATGGGACCGGCCTTCTCTAAGAAGGACGGCACCAATACCGTCATCTTTCAGAATTCCGAGAACATCTTTGTGCCGATGCTGCACCATGAGTACTCAGATACGGCTACCATCGGCAATCCGCTCCGGTCCAGTGTAGAGCAGGGTGTGGCCGTCTTCGAGCGCATTAGTGATCATCTGGCTGCCTTTCTCGAAGAGGTGAAGAAGTTTGACATCAAGGTCCCCGCTGAGAAGAGGGATTGGCCCGGTCGCTTCTGGAAAGGATAAGGACTTGACGTCCGCTTCACTCGGACGACCGTCACGCAGAGCGTGACTGGGGCGAGCAGCGCAGGAGTCGCGCGACCTCGGAAGATGGAAGAGAGAAGTACTAGACGATCAGTATCAGCGAAGTACCGCAACGAAGGTATACGCTATGAGGGTAAGCTGGTGAAAGCGACAATCGCAATTCTGGCAACTCTGGATACAAAAGGCGAAGAAGTCGCTTACATGAAGGGCTTGCTGGAAGCGCAGGGGTACGGCGCAATGATCGTCGACGTCGGACCCCTGGGCCCTCCCGGCCTGCCGCCGGACGTGTCGAGTGACGAGGTTGCCCGGTTGAGCGGAGGGGAACTGCCGGACCTGGTCAAGACGCTCCCTCGGGATGGGCTGATGGAAGCGATGGGCACAGGGGCCGCGAAGCTCCTTTTAAAGCTGTATCAGGAGAAGAAGATCCACGGGATCGTTGGCATCGGCGGCAACCAGGGAACGGCCATCGCATCGATGGCGATGAGAGCCTTGCCTTTTGGATTCCCCAAATACCTTGTCTCCACGGTAGCCTCCGGGAATATCCGCCCGTACGTGGGTTGTAAGGATATAGGCATGGTTTTTTCCGTCGGTGATCTGTTGGGCGGGCCTAATGCGGTTACCCGGTCGGTCCTCGCCAATGCTGTCGCTGCCGTGGTAGGAATGGTCGAGCATGGCGCAAGCGTGACGATCACGCCCGAAGAGCGGACCGTCGCAGTGACCGCCCTGGGAAACACTGAACCCGCCGTACGCGAGGCGGTGAAGCTTCTCCACGGGAGAGGCTTCCAGGTGATCCCCTTTCATGCCTCGGGCGCGGGCGGATCGGCGATGGAAGAGCTTATTGCGGACGGCATTATCCATGCGGTGCTTGACCTCACGCCTCATGAGCTTACGGAAGAGGTGCTGGGCGTGGGAGCATATGTCCCTGTGAATAGGGGGAGATTGAAAGCGGCGGGGGCTATGGGCATCCCTCAAGTGGTATCAACGGGAGGTATGGAATACCTCGCCTTTGGGCCGAGAGAGTCGATCCCCCAGCGTTTGCGGAGAAGAAGAATCTATATGCACAATCCTTACAACGCAAACGTGAAGGTCTCCAGCGCGGAAATGGTGCGGGTGGCTGAGACCATGGCTGAGCGGTTGAACGCGGCCCGAGGTCCCGCAGCCGTGCTGATCCCGCTGCAGGGGTGGTCTGTCTACGGAGCAAAGGGCGGTCCTCTCCACGATCAAAGAGGCTACGATCTTTTCCTTAAGGCCCTCAAGCGCGATCTCGAAGCCCATGTGAGGTTGGAGGAGGTCGATGCCCACATCAACGATGCCCCGTTTGCGCGCCGGTGCGTTGAGCAATTGATCGACTTTATGGATAACGAAAAGAATGGGAGAAATGATGAGCAACGAAGTTGAGGCGGTCATCCGCCTGAGAAAAGAATTGGCCGAGTTTTCGAGGCGCTCCTTCAATCGGGGTCTCGTGAGTGGGGCAGGCGGGAATATCAGCGTCAGGATACCCGGTACTGATGAGGTACTGATCACTCCTACGAATGTCTCTCTGGGAGATGTTAACCCTGAAATCAACCTTCTGGTAGGCCTTGACGGAACGATCCTCGAAAATCCCTATGATCTCAAACCGTCAAAAGAAACGGGTTTCCATCTCGTCGTCTACCGGCTTCGGCCTGACGTCGGGGCCGTCTCCCATGTCCACCCTCCGTACGCGACAGCCTATTCCAATAAGGAGAGGCCTCTTCCCCTGGTGACGGTTAACAGCCGCCTCATCCTTCAGGAGGTCCCCTGTATCGACTGCGCAGCCCCGGGCTCGCAGGATCTCTGCGACTTTGTACACGGAGGAATTACGCGGTATCCCCACATCAAGGCTTTGTTGATGAAGGAGCACGGGATACTGGCGTTGGGGCCGGACCTTACAACAGCCTATTATATTTCCGATCTTGTCGAAGATACGGCGAAGATCGCTTTTATAACGGAGAATATCAGGAGCAGGTAAATAAGTGTCAAGTGTTGAGTGAAGAAAGGCATAACGAAGCGCGTTACAGGTGAGGTCGAGAATGAAAGAACAAAGTAAGAAGAAGAGCTTGTCGATTCCGAAAATGATGAAGGCATGGGTCCTGGATGATCCGGAGCAGCTGCGGCTTGTGGAAAAGCCTGTTCCAGAGCCGGGGCCTGCCGAGGTGTTGATACGCATCGATGCCGTTGCTATTTGCGGCACGGACGTGGAGATCATCACCAAGGGTCTGCCGGCATGGATAGAGGGTGGTCTGCCGTTCAACAAAAATTTCACGCCGGGCCATGAATATATGGGGACCGTTGCTAAGCTCGGCGCAGGTGTCGACGAATACGCGGTAGGGGATCGCGTCGCGGTGGAGATACATGCGGGCTGCGGGCGCTGTGAGCGCTGCCGGATGGGCATGTATACATCGTGCCTCAATTATGGCCTCAACTACGGTGAGCATAACAAGGGTCACCGCGCAAACGGTTTCACTACGGACGGCGGCTTCGCGGAGTACGCGGTCAATCACATCAACACGCTTGTGCATGTGCCTGATGAAATGAGCGATGCGGAGGCGACGCTTATCGTGACCGCGGGTACGGCCATGTACGGCCTCGACGTGCTGGGCGGTCTGATTGCAGGCGAAAGTCTGGTGGTCACCGGCCCCGGCCCCATCGGCCTCATGAGCGTGGCGGTGGGCAAAGACCCTGGGGGCGGAGCCCGTCATCCTGACGGGAACCCGGGACGCGAGGCTGAACCTGGGAAAGAAACTGGGCGCGGATCACGTAGTCAACATCCAGAACGAAGATGCGGTCGGGGCGGTAAAACGGATCACCGGAGGGAAGGGCGTCCATTACGTGATGGAATGCTCGGGTGCGCCCAATGCGCTCAACGAAGCCATGGACATGGTAAACCGGGGCGGTCGGATCTGTCTCGCGGCATTCCCCGGGCAGCCGGTGGCTGTAGATCTGGCCAAACTGGTGCGCAACAATATTTACGTCTTCGGCATCAGGGGCGAAGGCAATAGTGCGACCCACCGTGCGGCCTCTTTGATGTCGCAAAAGCGCTTCGATGCAAAGCTGATGCATACGCACACGTTCACATTGGACGAGGTCCCGACCGCTTTCAAATATTTTCGCGAGAGGATCGAAGACGCGATTAAAGTAGTGGTGAAAATAGGATGACGGACGCGCCGCGGCTTACGCACTGCCGGCGACACCACTCCCAATAATAGAAGAAGGAGATATCATGGAGAACTTTTCGATCTATCGTTATATGAAACTGGGGATTGTGCATTTCAAAGCCTATCCGGAGGCCACTACAGGGGAAGGACCGATTGTAGAAACATTGCGTAAAATCGTGGAAGATGACTTCTGGACCGCGGTCGAGGTGGGGTGGATGAAAGACCCCAAGGTGAGACATGAGGCACGCAAGCTCCTCGAGACCTCGCACATGGAAATCTGTTACGCGAACCAGCCGAGGGTATTTACCAACAAGCTCGATCTCAATTCGTTCGATCCGAAAGAAAGAAAAAAGGCGATCAATGCGATCAAGAACGGGGTTGATGAGGCATTCCAACTCGGAGCATCATGCATGAGGGTCTTTTCAGGGAAGCATCCCGGCGAAGAGAAGAAGGAAGAAGCAAAGAAGATCCTGATCGATTCCCTGCGGGAAGTATGTCAATATACGAATGAGCAAGGCCCGATGGAGATCTACATGAAAATCTTTGACTACGATATTGACAAATGCTATCTCATCGGCCATTTCCAGGACGCGGCCGATGTGACGGCAGTTCTGCACAAGGAGTTCAGCAATTTCGGTGTGCTTGCCGATCTGTCTCACTTTCCATTGCTCAGGGAAACCCCTGAGCAGGCCATTCCCCTCGTGAAGCAGTATCCCATGCACTTCCACATCGGAAATTGCGCGTTCCGGGACAAGAGACACCCGGGCTACGGAGACCTTCAGCCTCGGTTCGGCATGACAGGCGGCGAAATCGATACCCCCCAGGTGAGGGATTATTTCAGGCTCCTGCTCGATCTGAAGCTCCTCAACCCGGACAAAAGGCCCGTGCTCAGCGCTGAAGTGAGGCCGCTCCTTGCGGAGGACACCTCGGAAGTTGTTATCGCAAACACGAAGCGCGTGATAAAAGAAGCATGGGCAATGGTGTAAGAAAGTGTTGAGTGTCGAGTGACAAGTGTCAAGTGTAGAAGGAACAAATAAATAGGGTCATGGGTCATGGGTCAAGGGCTCAGAGTTTCTCTGGTTTCTCTCGTTCGTTTAGTTTCTTTAGTTAACCAGATAAACCAGATAAACCAGAGAAACCAGAGAAACCAGTAAGAGGAGGCACGTCGTGAAAAAGAAAATGTCATGGAGCCTTTGGACAATTGTTCCTTTCGTCATTCTCATGGTATGCGTGGTGTGGGCGGCAAATGCGGCTGCCGCGAAAGACGACTGGCCTGTAAAGCCGGTCGACCTGGTCAATCCCTTTGGCGCCGGAGGGGCGGCCGATGTTCAGGCCCGGAAGCTGGCGGAGCTCATTTCCAAAGACCTGGGTCAGCCGCTGGTGGTGCGCAATGTGACGGGAGGGGGAGGCGCCATTGCGTATAATGAAGTGCATAGAGCCAAGCCGGACGGGTATACGATGATCTGGTATTCCGGCGCCATCAACACCCTGGCAGCCAGAAAGCAGATCTCCTTCGACTACACGGCGTTCGAGCCAATCGCCGGCGTCGGTTTTGAAACCGTCGCCATCGCGGTCAACAAGACGGCCCCATGGAAAGACTTCAAGGAGTTTATCGCTTACGCGAAGCAGAATCCGGGGAAGGTGACGATGGGCAATTCAGGCGTAGGCAGTGTGACCCATATGGTGCCGCTGGCAATGTCGGCAAAGGCGGGCATACAGATCGTCCACGTACCTTTTGGAACGGGACTGGCAGTGGCTGCGCTGATGGGCGGGAAGATCGACGCATCGAGCCAGCATCCTGCTGAGATCCTCAGCCAGGTAAAGGCCGGAGAGGTGCGCATCCTGGCAGTGAGCAGCGAAAAGCGGATCAGCCTGTGGCCGAACGTGCCGACCATGAAGGAATCGGGTATAGACCTGGTATTCGACCAGTGGAGAGGTCTCGCGGCCCCTGAAAAGACGCCCAAGGCCGTGGTCGACAAGATGAGCGCTCTCGTCAAGAAGGCGGTGGAAAGCAAGGAGTGGAAAGATTTTTGCGCCTTTGTGGGAAGCACGCCGCACTACTACGACCCGGCGGCCTTTGCGAAATTTGTGGCCGAACAGGATAAGATCACAAGGGAGATCATGAACAGCTCCGGGCTTACGAAATAGGCCCGGTCGGGAGCGGGCTGCATGGCGGTACGGAAAAAGCTTCTCAGCAGTCTTGTCGTAATGCTCTTTGGAGTCGGTTTTCTGCTTTACGACTTGAAATATCCCCTGGACACATGGGGCAATCCGGGACCCGCCGTTTTCCCTCTCATGGCAGGAGCGGTGCTGGTGATTCTGGCGTGCCGGGAGCTTGCCCGTGACCTTCTGAATCGCGGCTCCGCGAGTGACGGGGAAGAAGGCCGAGCGCAGCACGTATCGCTGCAGGACGCTTTTCGGACCGGCAAGGGCGAGGCAAGAGTCCTTGTGATGATCGCCGTTTTCATCCTCTATATTCTCATGATTAAGTGGCTCGGCTTCTTCGTCTCCAATTTTTTCTTTGTGATCATCGCCAGCCGGCTGATAGGGGCCAGAAACTGGAGGGGCCCGGTTGGCCTTTCCGTGGGCATCAACCTCTTCTGTTATGTCCTGTTTGATGTCTGGCTCAAGCTATCCTTTCCCAGAGGAATAATGTTTTGAGGCGGGGGCCTGTCATTGGCTGACCACGGCATTTTGTCATCACTTCTCATTACGTTTCAGCCGGTCAATTTTCTATCCTGTTTCATAGGCGCGGTTGTCGGCACGCTCGTGGGCGTGCTGCCGGGTTTGGGGCCGGCGGCTGCCATGGCCCTGGTCATTCCTCTGACCCTGAAGCTTGGCCCTACCGCGGGCCTGATCATGCTCGCCGGGATCTACTATGGGTCCATGTACGGGGGCTCCACCACCTCAATCCTGGTCAATGTCCCCGGAGAGCCCGCGAGTGTCGTCACCACGCTGGACGGTTATGCGATGGCGAAGAAAGGGCGGGCAGGGGCTGCGCTGGCGGTTGCGGCCATCGGATCGTTTGTCGCCGGGAACATTCAGTGTCGTAGCTCTGCAGTTCTTTGCGCCGCTTCTCGCAAGGTCGGCCCTTGCCTTCGGTCCCGCCGAATACTTTGCTCTGACGGTGCTGGGCGTTATCATGCTCTCCAACCTGACCGGGAAATCCCGCGTGAAATCGTTGATCATGATAATGACCGGCCTGTTGCTTTCGACGGTCGGTATGGATCCTGTGGGCGGGATGGAGCGCTTTTCCTTCGGGCTGGAGGCGGCCCAGGGAGGGGTCAGTTTCATAGCCTTGACGACCGGTCTCTTCGGAGTGGCAGAGGTTTTTGCGGTGATGGCCGCGGGAGAAGAAGAGGTCAAACTGTTGCCGGTGAGGTTTCGCGAGCTCTATCCCAATCGGGAGGAGATGAAGCGTTCAGTGGCGCCCATGGCCCGGGGCTCGGTCCTTGGGTTCCTGATCGGCCTTCTGCCGGGACCTGCCGCTACCATGGCGTCATTCGCGTCTTACGGCCTGGAGCGGCGTATATCGAAGCATAGAGCGGAATTCGGCAAGGGCGCCATCGAAGGGGTGGCCGGTCCGGAATCGGCCAATAATGCCGCGGCGGGCGGAGCCATGATCCCCTTGCTCTCGCTGGGACTGCCGTTCACGCCGGCCACGGCAGTGCTGCTGGGAGGCATGTTGCTTCACGGCATCACGCCCGGCCCTTTCCTGCTGCGCGACCGCCCGGACGTTTTCTGGGGGGTTGTCGGGAGTTTCTATCTGGGAAATATGATGCTCCTCATTCTGAACCTGCCGCTCGTGGGTATTTTTGCGAAGATCGTCAGGGTCGCCCCAAAATATCTGATGCCGACGGTGCTGGTGCTCTGCGTCATTGGAGCGTATGGGGACAACAGCACTCTTTTCGACGTATGGGTGATGTTAGGCGCCGGGGTTGTCGGCTACGTGATGCGGAAGTACGATTATGAGCCAGCCCCGTTGATTGTGGGCCTGGTGCTGGGGCCGGTTATGGAAAGGTCGCTCCGGCAAACGCTCATCATCTCCAAGGGTAATCTGAATGGTCTTTGGGAGTCGCCACTCTGCATCGCGATGTGGATCGTCATTCTGGCCGCAGCAGCTTTTCCGTTCGCAACGCACATTTTTCGCAAAAATACCGGAACAACACGCCATGTATAGATACACCCTGTTTTATTGACATTACCGCCTAATTTTACTATCCTTATAGCTTCCGGGCCGTTAACTCAGGTGGCAGAGTATCTGCCTTTTAAGCAGAGAGTCGCAAGTTCGAATCTTGCACGGCCCATAAACACGTCCCTATCGTCTAGTTCGGCCTAGGACACCGGTCTTTCAAGCCGGCAACTCGGGTTCAAATCCCGATGGGGACGCTCTTTTTTTCCTGTATTTGCAGGGGTCTTACTCACTAGAAGCCGTTCCTTTTTCGTTCCTTTTTTCTGCCAATTCGACCACGTTGTCAATATCTCTGGCCACCCTGATAAGATCATCGGCATAAGCGTGATAGTAGCGTTCGGTTGACTTCGCATCCTTGTGGCGCATGAGCCTTTGAGCTTCCTTTGCGTTCCTGGCCTTCGGAACAATCTGAGAGCAATAGGAATGCCTGGTTGCTTCGTACAGCGTGCCGTCTATTCCGCTTAACCTCTTCCAGTTATCCCACAAGCACCAGCTGGTGTGCGGCTTGCCTGTGTTGCTGTTGATGAACAGAAAATCCTTTGGAAACTTGCCCTTCATGTTTCGCTTGACGATCTCCAAGGCTGTTCCGTTCAGTGGGACAAAGGGGTCCTTCTCTTGGTTCTTTGTGCCGGGCCTGTATCGCTTGTAGCCGTCCCGTCTCTGTTCGAGCCAGGTCACGCCAGCCTCAACCGCTGCGCCGTTTATCTCGGTCATGAATAGCTCGATGCTCCCGACCTGTATAGCTATAGCCTCAGAAGGTCTGCAGCCGGTGTGCATCATAAACTCGATGATGTCCCGGTGCTCCGGAGGGATGTTCTCCAGGCCTGTCATCTGCTCACTTCTCCGGAGAGCCTTACGCCTTGCCTCGTCACCGCCCTTGATCTCGGGAAAGGCAGGAATGACGGCAATGACGCCTTTGTCAAAAAGCCAGTGAAAAAACCTGTGGAGCATTCCCAGGATATTTTTTTTCGTTTTGGACTTTCCGGTCAGGCTGCTTGCGAATCGCTTTAGATCCTGCAGGCCGATCTCTCGCACGTCCTTACTATCAAAGAACGGGTAATATTTCTTCTGGTATCCTCTAAGGTTGGCGTAATGACCATAACTCCATTCGCCGGCGTCGTACGCCTTCTCCATCTCGGCCCGGTAGAGCTCAAGCTGATACTCAAATCTCCGCTCTCTGATCGTCGCGTCGGTCCAGGTTGCTGGGTCAAAGGCCTTCTTCGATGCTTTTATAGCTTTGTTGATCTCAATCAACTTGGCCGCGGCGCTGGCACAGCGGAATATTTCTCCGGTCTTATCGTCGCGTCGATACTTGAAATGGCGGCCCTGCCAATAGAGAGCAACGTAACAGTGGGTATTGTTACACTTCGGGCAGACTTCCTTTTTGAGGTCCATTGGAGCATGACACTTATTACAGAGAATCGTCCCGACGCGCATCAATGACATGAGAACACCCCCCGAATGGTCTTTAGGGGGATTGTAGGCAGGGGAAGGGGAGTCTGTCAAGGTGAACGTATCAGATGCCGTGTTCATGGGCCTTGTTCCTGCCTATACTGTTCGAGCTTCTCAACCCTGCTCGTGCCTTGACTGTGCCCTTCATTGGACTGCATATCCAATGCTCCATTCCAAAGCCTCGCCAGTTGCCGACTCGCGCTGGTCTGTGCCCAGACTGTGCCCGTGTTCGTATCATTAATAGTCCTCTAGCATCTCTCGGCTGCCTCATTACCGAATAATTCCTCCTCTTGTTTTCTAGCTCTTCGCGTTCATCCAACGCTCAACGGTCCATCCTCCTTGTCGCTATAGTCTCGCCCGGCTCCCGACGTATGGTCGTGAGCAGCTTCCCGCAACGGGGCCATCGCATCAGAACTGCTGCGTCGCCGCGTTGCCGCTGCCGGCCCTCTTTTTTGTGACAGGTATCCTTGCGGGGGGGCTTACCGAAGTTACTGGTGGTTCTAGATATAGTATTACTTCCGTGAGCTGGACAGCGAAGTAATATATATGTGGTCACGCCCTCGAGCGGAGCGACAACGCTCGTCGAGGAGACTCCCCTGCGAAGGAAGAGACCCAAGAATGAGTACGCTTTCTCTCCTTACGGCGATGAAACAGTCGACAGAGATCGCACGAAGGAGTAAACTCGAAAGAAAAAGGAGTGCCTCCTGATGGGTGAGCCAAGGGTGTCGGATACGCTAACGGCTATGGTAAAAGAGGCAAGACTAAAGCGTGCCCGCCCGTGGGAGCCCATCTCGGATGACTATCTGAGCGCCAGGGAGTTCCTGTCCCTGGTTGGCATCCACGGCAAGGGTAGAGGATACCGCCGAGCACTCTGCTACCTGCGCCTGGCAGCCGGCAATAGCGACATCTTAAATCGCACGCCCGACTCTTTAAAAGACTGTTTTCAGGAGGGCCTCGTGTGCGTCCATTCCTTTCGGGGCTCCACCGGGGGTGCGGTTGGGATCGAGTACCGCATTCCCATAGAAAGCCTGAACGGGAAGTACGCGCACCTGGCCAAAAAACTCATACCCGCTCGACATAGCAAGAATCCCTATGCCGTTCCCATAAGCCGCCAGGCCTTCAGGGGGTTGACGGTATTGAGCAAGCGAGCGGGGAAGAGCACGTCGGAGCTGATTGAGGAATGGGTACAAGAAGAACTGGAACATTCCTTCGCGCATGAACCACCAAGCACGGAATACCCCTGACCCGGTCACGGGACAACCGTGTCCCCGTCAGTGTCGTTAAGGACCCTAAGTAACTGCCCTTGCCTCCGGGAAACCCTTCTCCGAACTAGCTTTTTCAGTTCTCACTGTACAGGAAGACATACACCTGGATCTCGGAGAGGCAAGGGGCCACGTGGGGTCCGTGGACCCGCCACGACAGGTACGTGGCTGGCACCCCCGGAGATCAGCAGCCACATGGGGTCCGTGGACCCGCCACGGAGGGTACGTGGCTCGGTGGGGCCAGGAAGTCAGGATGAAAAGATACTTTGGAAAAACACGATTTTCACCCTCCCGATCTCCCCCTGCCACGTGGGGTCCGTGGACCCGCCACGACAGGTACGTGGCTGGCACCCCGGAGATCAGCAGCCACATGAAGGGCACGATGTTCACCCTCCCGATCCCCTCCTGACACGTGGGGACGGTGACCCCGGTACACGTAGGGAATGTGGACCGGTCCACGTTGGTGACGTCGACCAGGAGTACACGTTGGCGACGTGCCACCTCTCGCGAAGCCTTCATCCGCAACCAAGTCCCGATGTGTGATCGCCCGCACGATGGAATCAGCCTTCGAAAGTGCCTAGTGGGCATTACTAAATCAGGTAAGCCTCCGGCTCTGCCGGAGGCCATGACTGGTGTTACCCCCATTTGCCTCTCGGAAAGGGGGTAAGGCGCACAACTCAGAAATCGTAGCGACAACAGATGTTCACCCTTATGTTTTCCCCACATTTCGGGTATGGGAATGGACCCCCGGTAGGGAAGCCTTTGCCCCTATCTAAAAAAGTCTGAAACAAGCTCTAGAGCTCACGCCACGGCAAAGTCATTCTGTATGAAGCGTACCGAAGGCAAGGTTACGCGATCGAGATGACCAAGGCAAAGGTTCATGTGTGCCCGGGAGCCAAAAGGGGCCACGTGGGGTCCGTGGACCCGCCACGACAGGTACGTGGCTGCGCCTCGGGGTGTAAGGGCCACGTTGGGTAGATGCCACCCTGCCCTTAGGGGTAAGGCACGTGACCCAAGGGCTGGAGTATCAGTAAAGTGCACTAAAGGCGGGCAAGTGACGCTAAAGTGCACGAGAGACCAAAATCCGACAGGCCTTTAGTGTGTTTTGCCATGCCTTGGTGGTCCTTACTGCGCTCTCGTGGCACTTGGTGGGCAGCAAGGGCGCAAGGCACCGCGAAGGCGAAATCACGTCGTTGCGGCCGAATGAAAAGAGAGCCAGAAAAGCGAAAATCGGGCTAGCCCGATTCTTCAGGATCTGCCAGTTTCTGTCACCGAGCTCAAGCCGCGTATGAAGGGCGCTATCCTGAGCGCGATTCTTTGGCGATTAACGGTTCGTGCTCCAGCCTCCCGACCGTCAGAACCGCAACAGTCGTGTCTATTCCAGAGAACCCACGTCTCGAGGCGATTTCGTAAAAAGTGAAATTTTTGATGACAACAAGCTTGCTTCTTTGAAAAGCGGAAAACTGAAATTTTACGAAATCGGGGTCACCTTGCCCTGGCTAAAGAGATGCCACCGTTTTTTGCCAGCCTTTTCCAGGAGCAGGGGACTGCCACTGACCCTACGTCAGGGATTGAGGATCTCGGAACACACGCCAGATAGTAAGCGGCTTGAAGCAGGAAGCAGCCCGCCTTCCGAGGAGAGATTTTTCAAGAAGTAATATATAACAGATAGTATTTTTAGTAGGCGCGTAGCCGAAAATGTCAGGCCCCTTAAAAGGCCGGAGAAGAGGTGGAGGTCATCCCCCCAGGGACCTTCATGGCAAAAAACAGAGAGCGCACGACTATTACTTACAAAAGAGGCTTTTGCCTCGGTACCACCTTGGCACATTACTAATCCCCAATACGTCCGGTAGCTTCAAGGACGAGAACAAACACTTTCTTACAAACCTTTATCATGCCCCGAGAGGGGCGCTTATTTAGACACGACCAAGGGTGTCTATTCTTACCCATTTTGTCCTATTGAAACAGCCGCTCCTGCGCTCGCGGCTGGTTCGAAAAACGGGGGCTGGCCCTGCACCCAGGGAAGAAGCGGTTCTTCCGCTCTCCACGTGCAGGCGGGGTAACGTACCGTTAACCACGTTATGCAGTGCGCCTTAACGATTTCTGACGGGAGAGGTGCGCCCAAAAACAACCCATGCTAAGGAGGAAGCATGCAAGAAGAACTCAGAGAGAAACTCCTTGATAAGCTCCAAGCCGTCCGCGGTATGAATCCGAAGTCCGGCATGACCTATGCCCTGGAGCACTTTTCCGAGCTGGCACGCGTGGGTATTGGCATAAGCCGCAGGGAGGTAACGAAGGGAACGGAGAAGTCCTCCCCCTTCATCCACAGTTGGGACACCTTTGACCGGTACCTCGGCATCTGCAAGGAATTCGTCCTGTTCTGCCGTAACCAGGGTGTCAACAAGCTCCACAAGCTGCACTATGATACCGTCGAAGCCTTTCTGATGAATAAGATTGACAATGAAAGGGTGAAGAGCACCCTCAAGGTCAATATGTGCGCCCTCCAGAAGTTCTTCAATGGCTGCAACCGTCCCGACCTCCGCGACCGGCTTGCCGATGACTTCCCCCGGTTCAAGGAGCTCGCCCAATCAGGCGGCACCATCCATGCCTTCGACAATCCCGAGAGGCTCATCGAGCAGATCAATAAACGAGCCGAACTCTCTGCCGTCATCGCCAAGCTGCAGTATATCACCGGCGCGAGGATCCACGAGGTCAGGATGATGGAGATAGGAGAAACCACGATCACCATCCATAAGGGTAAGGGCGGGAGGAAACGGGTGCTCGACTTCTCGAACCGCCTTGAGGAACTCGCGGAGGTTAAAAACCTCATGGCGAGACTTGAGGAACTCGCTGAGGGTATAGACTGGCAAGCATACTGCCAGCGCAAGGATAGCCCCTACCAGGGCCACGTGAAGGCAGCCTGCAAATCACTCGGCGATATCTATGGCGGCGCCCATGGATTGCGGGCCAACCATGCCCAGGAGCTGCGTAAGAAACTGGAGGCTGAGGGCCTCACGGCGGAAGAGATAGAGCTGATCATTACCCAGGATCTCGGCCATAACCGGAGATCGATGGCCAGGCACTATCTTGGCGTGTAGAGTATAGAGATCTCCAGGATTAGAAAAGACGCGGCGAGGAAGAGGAGGCAGGGCCACCACGTATAGCAGTGGAGCTTGTTAAAATGTGTTCTCGCTCCGGTGAAACTAACTTTTTGCTTCCTCTACTTTTTCTCCGGCCTGCATGGTCACCTGACCCAGCACGTTCCTGACGTGGCATGCCAACGTCCCCAACGTGCCGCCAGATCCAAAGATCGCTTGACACGTCCTCAACGTGTACTGGTCCACATCCCCTTTGTGCATTACACATCCCTGATGTGGGTACTCCACATCCCCTTTGTGCACTACACATCCCCCTTGTGAGCACTACACATTCCCGATGTGTGGTGGCCTCATGGGTGAGAGAGCGATCGCCTCCAATCCCCCACCGCGGCTTCTACCATCCGCGCCACAGAAGCCGCAAGGACCCCCGATGGACTGTTTCCGGTTCTGCGGTTCAGGAACTTCAACTGCACCAACGTCTTGGGGCCGATCATATCGTTAACCGGCCCAGTCTGGTAGACAGCAATTTTCGGACTTGCTCTGCGTACTTATCGGTTAGGTCTTTTACCGGAATGCGGTGCTCGACAGGGACCAGGTTCGGGCTCTTGCTCTGAAAAGGATGGACGGTTAGCACCCCGTGACGCCAGCCGTGGACAAACGCGCCAGGAATCCTCTGTTTCACTTCCCCCTCGCTCAGGGGCCGTGCCCTTGTTCCTGAAAGGCGCGAGCACCGGGTCGCTCTGCGTCATGGGGTTTCCCCCGAATCAGGGCTGGCATGCTTCTGAAAGAGGTCGGCGACGCCGCGACGCCTGAAGTGTTTTTGTCCCTATCAAAAGTATTGCTGCGTGTACCGCCTGTATAGGGAAGAAACCTCAGGTTTGTGCCCGAGGAGGCGCATTCTGAATCAGCTCGAGGGCGTTTTTCAGGGACGAGTTGGGCATATACTGAAACCTGACGACACATTCCGGAAGGAGCTTGAGCAGAAGATTGAGGGGAAATGATCACATCGCCACCTCCAACAAAGCCCGACAGAGGACTTCTGAGGCTTCCTTCCTGTAATGTTGATTTTGAGATGTCTCACTCTGATACCACGTTACAGGCGGTAATGGCGCAGCCCCAGAAATGAAAAGACAGGGCCATCAATCACGAGGATGTAAGTGAAACAGTCGAGAGAATACGCACAAGGTCTGCCCCCTCTGTCTTTTTCTCCCTGAACCCTTGACACTCAACCCTCACTGCGTAAGACTAAAATCGTATAGACAGCATCCGCGCCGGCGAATAGTTTATATTCGGCTGCCGGGGCACGGTGAATAAGGAGATGGTCCCGGACACGTGACCGTTCGCTCGCTTACAATCTGGACCGTCGGCCACTCGACCCGAACAATCGAGGAGTTCATGGACCTCCTTCGCCAACATCGAGATCGAGATCCTCGTTGATGTGCGACACTTTCCCGGCTCGCGCCATGTCCCCCAGTTCAACAAGACCGCACTGCCCGCGCTCTGGCCACGGCAGGTATCCGTTACGAGCATTTGGCCGAGCTGGGCGGGCGGCGGCCGGCCCGACCCGACTCGCACAATCTCGCCTGGCGCAACGCCTCCTTCCGCGGCTATGCCGATTATATGGAGACCCAGCCGTTCCGCGATGGCGTCAATCGTCTCCTGGAGATAGCGCGTGCCGGTCGAACCGCGGTCATGTGTTCCGAAGCGGTCTGGTGGCGGTGCCATCGTTCAATGATCGCTGATTATCTTAAGGCGATCGGGTACGAGGTCGTCCATATCCTGAGCCCGAACAAAGTCCAGGAGCATCCGTACACGCCGGCGGCACGGCTGGTAGATGGACAACTCACGTACGAAGGCGCGTCCCAGCAGGCCCATTCGCACTTTACAGGAGGTCATGCCGATGACACACACCTTCAAAGTAGGCGATCACGTGGAGTGGAACTCGGAAGCAGGCCGAGTCCGGGGGACGATCAAGAAAAAGATTACCTCCGCAATCACGTTCAAGGGGTACACGGTTCACGCCTCGAAGGAGGAGCCGCAGTATTTGATCAAGAGCGACAAGACCGACCACTTGGCCATGCACAAAGGCTCGGCACTCAAAAAGATCAGCAAAGGCAAACAATCATCTAAGGAAATAAAATAGAAGGAGGCTGGCGTGCCCACGAACAGTATTTTTGATATTCTTGAAAAGGAGCATGACAAGACCAGGGAACTGTTTAAGCAGACCGAAAGCAAGAGGGCAGATCACGGGAATGTCTTCTCCCGGATAAGGACTGAACTTACGATGCACATGGACGGCGAGGAGCGGCTCTTATACCCCGTTTTGAAAGAAAAGGAGCCGACCCGTGACAAAACGCTCGAAGGCTGGGAAGAGCACACCTACATAAAAATTGTATTGAACGACCTCGTAGGAATGCCCCGGGAGGACGAACGGTGGCAGGCGAAACTGACTGTCCTGCGAGAAATGGTTGAACACCACATTGAGGACGAAGAGGAAAACCTCTTCAAGAAGGCAAAAAAGGTAATCAGCAAAGAGCAAGCCGATCAGATCGGCACGGACTACACCCGGGAAAAACAGAAGATGGCGGGCTCAATGCAGTAAGGATTCAACAGTACAAGCAGCAATGCTTACCTCTCTTGTCCCATCGAAGGTTTCGGTCGTGATAGCGCATAGGAATAATTGGGGCGGTTCCTGGAACCGTCTCCGACATCAGAACCTGGTTAATGGATGCCCACAGAAAGCGAACAAAAGCCTCGTCTAATCCAGAACCGCGATCGCTTCCACTTCAATCAGATAGTCGGGCGATGCCAGACTCTCGATAATCAGAAGGGTGTTGGGAGGCATGATGTCTCCAAAAAACTCATTATGAATTTTTCTGCGGCTTTCTACATTGCCATAATGCGTCAAAATAGTGGTCATCTTGACGATGTTCTTCAGGTCGCCTCCGGCTTCCTGCAAAATATTCTTCAGGTTGGTATATACCTGCCGAGCCTGAGCTTCAAAATCCCCTTTCCCAACCAGATTTCCCTGGACGTCCCTCGCCACCTGACCGGCGATGTAAAGTGTCTTCCCCGCCTTCGCCACATGAGAATAACCTCTGTCCTTCGTTTCGTGGACACTTTTCAGTTGCAGAATTTCATGAGCCATAGGTTTCCTCCCTCGATGACGTGACCGAGAAAATTCTGGTCATCCTGTCCTTTCGCTGTAACATGTTAATCGATTTGTTGGGCCGATTCCCGGAAATATAAATCCCTCGACTTCTCCTTACAACAATCTCATATTTCGACAAAAAATGAGGGTGATTTCATGTTTTGGACGCTGTCCAGCAGGTTGTCGTTGGAATAGTTCAGAGAACCCCCATTCTCGGATGGAGAAGAGGGGTTCTCTTACGGCTGGCCATCCCTTTCTCATGCGCAGAGCAGAAGGAACCATTACCCCCAGCGTTGAATGAGTTCTTTAATTTTATCACATGCGGAGGATTACTTTTCCCCACCGGATAGTTTTATCTTTTTGGCCGAAGCCGGAGTAAGGGGCTTGCCGTCAGGTTTAATGTTGTTGGCCTCGAGGGCAAAGGAGATGATATCAAGATATTCATTGCTCTTCAAGCTGCCGGGCTTGTTCCCTGGCATATTTTTCTTTGCAAAATCATAGACCTGACCGACATCCTTCATTCCCGGCAGAAATCCCGGACCAGCTACTGGAGGAACCTTTGTACCTGCAAGTTTACCGAATTGCTCGGGAACCGTGCCACCCTCGCCATTGGCCCCATGGCAGACGGCACAATATTTAACATAAAGCTCCTTTCCCTTTGACGCCTGATCGGTGGTATAGGCAAAAGCCGTTACCGCAAAAGCCAGAACCATTAAACAGAGAATCAACTGCCAGATCTTGTGCGACATGTTGTCCTCCTTCTTGATGTATTTTTAACAAAACTATCCAAGCAGTAGAGAAAGTAAATAATGTTTCATGACACGTACCTCCTTAATTGCGTGGCTCTTATTTTCGAAAATAGTCCACTGCACTCTTGGAAGTCAACGGGGTCTGTCGGTTACAGGAACGCTTTTCTTCTCCGATGATCTCCGGCAGGCAACGGTTCTTGAGCTGTTCCTCACAGATCCTCCTGATGTTCTCGATTCGCACGGCGCGCCTTGGCATTCATCCCAGCAATCGACAAACCACGACACACTTTATTTCATGGGCACGTAAAGAGTCGGCGCCTCTCTGTTGCACTCGGTGCACGTCTCCTGATGCGTCCAGGCATGAGATAGAAGCATATGGCGTCTGCCGTCTATCCACGCCTGAGGGAAAGGCGTTTCAGGCGAATGGCCGTCACCCGTCCCATGCCGTAACATCTCCCTGTAATCATGGCGGCGCATAGCGCACTCCGTGCACAAGCCCGTCACGACACCTTTGCCTGGCATTGCCCGACTTTCTGTGAGCTGCTCACTTCCGTTCATTGATGGTCCTCCTTGCTCCCAAATCCGAATATAAGTCGTGGTCCAAGGGTTTTCAATTTCTGCTTGACATAATGGGGGGAGACAGGCCCTTTTGACCGTTGTCTGCTACCAGCAATGCCTCAGGCAACGAAAGAGACAGCCGCGTGGGCAAGTTGCTCGATAAGACGCTGAACTGCCGAAGATTTATCCAGCAGCTCAGGGTTCCTGCAATGGTGTTTCTCTTAAAGCCTCTCCGTGTACAACAGTGTGAACCGGACTCATCAGCCCACAACAAGGTACCTGATCCAGGTAGTATTTGTGTCACCGTGCATATCCGCCGGGTTCAGCATTTCTCCCCGCTAATTTCGATTGAAGATAAAGGCGACTGACGAGAATTCTTGTCCTGCCGTTCAACATTGCAGCTAAGGTCCCGGTGTTAGGACCGCACGATGCGAGAGACCTCTGAAAACATTGCGCACAATGATTACTTTGTTAATAAGCTGGCCAGTATAGCTGAAAAGAGGTGCGTGATGATGCATGGTCCGGATAATCTCTCCCCGTGGTGGAGGCGCTCCGTCATCCTTATTCTCGGTGCCTGCTTTATCGTTCTGATAGGGATAGCCATCAAGGCCTATACAGACGCACCCCCCATACCCGAAAAGGTTGTTGACCAATCAGGACAGCCGCTTTTCACCGCTGACGATATTCTTTCCGGGCAAGAGGTCTTCTTAAAGTACGGGCTCATGCAAAACGGCAGCATCTGGGGACATGGTGCTTACCTCGGACCTGATTTCTCGGCAGAGTACCTCCATACGCTTGCGACGCATGCGGCGGAGTCGATAGCGCAGCAGCAATACCAGCGTGGGCTTCCCCAGCTAGAGGCAGGTGAGAAGACGATCGTGCATACACTGGTGGGACAGACTGCTGAAAGAGAATCGCTACGACCACGGATACAGGGACCCTCCTCTTCACGTCAGCCGAGGCATTCTCCTACCAAAACCAGAAAGAAAAATGGAAGAACTACTTTGCTGAAACACGTCAAAACAGAGGGTTGCTGAACAAAGCCATTCAAGACCCGAGGGAGCTCGACCAATTGACCGCCTTTTTTGCCTGGACCGCATGGGCGTCTGTCGCAAATCGGCCTGGCAGGACTTACTCCTACACGAACAACTTTCCTTACGATCCCATGGCCGGAAACCGACCAACCACAGCCGCATTTTTCTGGAGCGCGCTGAGCCTGATTACACTGCTAGCCGGAATTGCGGCCGTGCTCTTTGCCTTTGGCAAGTTTGGCTACCTCGGCTGGAAAGCTAAGGGAGAGCATTTCCATCCACAGATGCTTCCGGGCATACCAACCGAAAGCCAGCGGGCAACCATTAAATATTTCGCGGTGGCTGCTCTCCTATTTTTTGCACAGGTCAATGTCGGCGGTGCGACCGCCCATTTCCGTGCGGATCCATCGAGCTTCTATGGCCTTGATCTCTCCTTCCTCTTTCCGAGCAACCTGATGCGCACGTGGCACCTCCAACTGGCGATCTTATGGGTAGCGACCGCATGGGTTGCAGGCGGCCTCTTCCTCGCATCCTCCCTGGGGGAGAGGGAACCGAAAGGGCAGAAGTTTGGTATCGACCTGCTCTTCTGGGCCCTGGTGATCGTTGTCTTCGGGAGCCTCTTCGGCGAGATGGCCGGCATGCGGCAGCTGCTTGGAAAGGCGTGGTTCTGGTTCGGGGACCAGGGCTGGGAATATCTGGACCTAGGGCGAGGCTGGCAGATCCTTCTCATAGCGGGCCTGCTTTTCTGGCTGCTCCTCGTCTTCCGGGCGGTTAAAGGTGTGTTGAAAGACCCCGAAAAAGGTGAAATCTCGTGGCTCTTTCTACTCACCACTTTGACGATCCCTCTCTTCTATCTGCCCGCCCTGTTCTTCACCGGCAGGAGCAACTTCACCGTCGTGGACAACTGGCGGTTCTGGATCATCCACCTGTGGGTGGAGGGCTTCTTCGAGCTCTCGGCGACAACGATGGTGGCCGTGCTCTTTTACCGGCTCGACATGATCTCCCGCCAGACCGTGTTGAGGATAATCTACCTTGATGCGATCCTTTTTCTGGGCGCCGGCATAGTCGGAACGGGCCACCACTGGTACTGGACAGGACAATCGAACATCAACATGGCGCTCTCAGCTATGTTTTCTGCCATGGAAGTCGTCCCGCTCACGCTCATGACACTGGATGCCTGGGACTTCATAAAACTGGGCCACGGGAGGTGCGATGTCTGCGGTAAGGAGATACTGATCCCTCACCGGTGGACGTTCTATTTCCTGATGTCGGTCGGCTTCTGGAATTTTGTCGGCGCGGGTATATTCGGCTTTCTCATCAACCTGCCCATTGTCAGCTACTTCGAAGCGGGTACGGTCTTTACGCCCAACCACGCCCATTCGGCATTCATGGGTGTGTTCGGCATGCTCGGGGTTTCATTTATCGTCTTCGCCCTCCGGCAGACCTCGACTGACGAGCAGTGGGCACGCACGGAAAAATATGTAAAGGTCTCCTTTTTCGGATTGAATGGGGGCCTCGCACTCATGGTCCTGCTCAACCTTTTCCCCGAAGGGGTCTTACAGCTCCTTGATGTGCTTCAATAATGGCTACTGGCATGCGAGAAATGTGGCGTTCCAGGAACAGCCGATTGTCCATTCCCTCGAATGGCTTCGCCTGCCTGCCGACCTGATCTTTATCTTTCTCGGCGTTTTACCGCTGCTGATTGCGACAGTGACCGGCTATGCCGCACTGAGAACCGATAGTCTTAACGCAAAGGAGTGAGCCATGTGGGAGTATACCGATAAAGTCAAAGACCATTTCCTCAACCCACGCAACGTGGGCGAAATTGAAAACCCGGACGGGGTTGCCGAGATCGGCTCTATTGCCTGCGGCGACGCGCTCAAGCTCTCGTTCAAGCTGGATGAGCAAGAAAGGATAAAAGAGGTCAAATTCAAGACTTTTGGCTGCGCCAGCGCCATTGCTACGGCGTCCGCACTGACCGAGATGGCCAAGGGAAAAACGCTGGAGGAAGCGTCGCACATCACCAACAAGGAGATTGCCGACTACCTCGGAGGCCTGCCCGACGAGAAGATGCACTGTTCAGTGATGGGCCAGGAGGCTCTGGAGAAGGCCATTGAGAACTACAGGGGGATCCCTGCCGCCGGGAAAGAGGGCGAGATCGTCTGTCAATGCTTCGGCGTCACCGACCGCGAGATCGAGAGCGCCGTAAGAGAGAACCATCTCACAACCGTCGAAGAGGTGACCAACTATACCAAGGCCGGAGGCGGCTGCGGGAAGTGCCACGAGAAGATCCAGCACATCATTGACACGGTTTACTCGCAGGCGGAACCCGAGGCCCCCAAGGAGATAAAGCCGAGGCTCACCAATATCCAGAAGATCAGAATGATCGAAGAGACCATCGACCGGGAGATCAGACCCTCATTGCGTCACGATGGGGGCGACATCGAGCTGATCGATGTGGTCGGCAACAGGGTGCTTGTGGCGACCCGCGGAGCGTGCACTGCCTGCCAGGCATCGCAACAGACGCTCAAGGGTTTCGTCGAACTGAAATTGCGTGACCTTGTGTCACCGGAACTCTCCGTAGAGGAGGTGTCGCCATGAAGACAGTCTACCTGGATAATAACGCAACCACGCAGGTTGCTCCGGAAGTCGTGGAAGAAATGCTCCCGTACTTCCACGAGCTATACGGCAACCCGTCGAGTATGCACACCTTCGGTGGCCAGGTGGCAAAGAAACTCGCCGATGCACGGGAAAAGGTAGCTGCAGTGATCGGCGCAACGCCTGACGAGATCATTTTCACCAGCTGTGGTACCGAAAGCGACAACACCGCCATTCTCTCTGCCCTTGCGGTCACCCCTGAGAAACGGCACGTCGTGACGAGCCGCGTGGAGCATCCCGCTGTGAAGGTTCTGTGCGAACGCCTGGCAGAGAAGGGATGCCGTGTTACCGCCGTGGACGTAGACGCAGGCGGGAACCTGGACATGCATCAGTATAAGGCGAGCCTCTCGCCAGATACGACGATGGTGAGTCTTATGTGGGCAAACAATGAAACAGGCGTTATTTTCCCCGTCGAAGAGGCGGCGCTGCTCGCCCGGGAGAAGGGTATCCTCTTCCATACGGACGCCGTGCAGGCAGTGGGTAAGATCCCCATCGATATGAAGAAGAACACCATTGACATGCTCTCCTTCTCGGGCCATAAGCTGCACGCGCCGAAGGGGATCGGAGTCCTGTATGCCCGCAGGGGCACCAGGTTCTCGCCCTATCTCATAGGCGGACACCAGGAGAAAGGCCGCAGGGGAGGCACAGAGAACACACCGAGCATTGTGGGCCTGGGAAAGGCGTGTGAACTGGCTGCGCAGAACATCGAAGAAGAAAGCAGGAAGGTGAGAAATTTGCGCGACAGGCTGGAGAGAGAGATCCTGAGCCGCATCCCCAACAGCAGCGTAAATGGGGGAAAAGCGCCCCGCCTGCCGAACACCACAAACATAAGCTTTGAATTCGTCGAAGGAGAAAGCATACTCCTGCTCATGGATGAATACGGCATCTGCGCATCCTCGGGCTCGGCCTGCACGTCGGGATCCTTGCAGCCATCCCACGTGCTGCGCGCCATGGGGGTGCCGTATACGATGGCTCACGGCTCGGTCAGGTTCAGCCTGAGCATCTATAATACGGACGCCGATATCGACCTTGTCATCGACAAGCTGCCTCCAATCATTGCCCGGTTAAGGGAAATGTCCCCTTACTGGACGGATGAAAAGAGCTGCCGCACGAGCCTGTGAAGCTTCGCCTGGTACTCGGGATCGATTTCGAACAGGCTTCTGCCTCCCGGTCACGCGTTTTTATATGGTGAAAGGAGGCGTCGGCCTTGCCGCCAGTCATTGCTGCCGGTGACCCCGCCAGCACTGATCGAATGAGGAGGGTGCTATCATGTTCGTTGTCATTATCAATTTCCCGCCTATAAAAGAAGGTAAAGATGCCGAGTTTCGGGAGTGGTTCTTCTGGTCCGGTAACCAGTTCGCGGGTTACACCGGTCTTATCAGCCGCAAACTTCTGAAGCCGCTGCAGGGCGGTACCTATGCAGCCATTGTTGAACACGAGAGCCGGGAGACTTTCATGGCCATGCAGAACAGCCCCGAACATACCGAAACTGGCAAGCGCGTTGAGCCGCTCCTTGACGGCCACCCGACGCCGCACTTCTACGAACTCGTTGTCAAGTAGGGGTGGACGGGCCCACGGTAGACGCTCGGTGCTAAAGTTGTCGGCATCCGGGAGGTTATTATGGTTATGACAAGAGAAGAAAGGCTTAGACGCGCGCTTGCCAAGGAAGATGAGGAGAAGTCCTTCTATCTGCAAGCGGCTTCAGGGGCAAAAAGCGTCTTTGCAAAACGGATCTTCGAAGAGCTGGCGCTGGAGGAAGATACCCATGGAAAAAGGGTCCTGGAGATCTTTGAAGGACTCAAGAAGGATAAAGCATTCAAGGAGTGGGTCACTACAATAGCCGGCCCCTCAAGGCTGGGAGAGCTTTTCACGGGGATTTCTCTGGAGAAGGCTGAGGGATGTGAAGATGACATGTGTGCCTTGCAGACCGGGCTCGAGATGGAGGAGAAGAGCGTTGCCCACTACGAAACCCTCGCGCAGGCGGCGGAAAGTGTCCACGAAAGGCGCTTGTACCTCACCCTTGCTCATGAGGAGCGGGGCCATTACCTTCGCGTGATGGACGCCATCGAGTATCTGTCCGACCCGGTAGGATGGTACTACATTCACCAGAAATCGATGGTGGATGGGGGTTGATACTTCAGGTCTTCTGCGAAAGGAAGGCTAGTGCCTGCATTTCTGCACCCGGCTCTCGTCCAGCCTTTCTCTGCTGCACTATCTTCAATAAAGACGCAAATTCCCTTTACTGACGCAGCCCAAACTCTGTCGACAAAAGAAGGGACGTCAAGCCAACATTGCACCCTTCACCCCGTAATCCTCGACATAGGAACATAAAAGAGACAGACCCTTCGTGACCGACCCGCGATCCAGATGCAATCGGCGTGACCGGGCGGTCTTGGGGTGTCTCCGCCGGAGGTAAAACCTCATGAGGGAGAGGCGAGTGCGTGAAGGAGGTGCGTCACTTTGCGCTTTACAAGAAAAAAAATACCCGATAGACTGTGGGGAGTTTCTTGGACATCATCCTGTCAGGAGGCACCCCTCATGGCTCAACAGAAACCCCAGCCCCACCTATTCCAGCTCCAGAAGTGTCCGACCGGCATCACCGGTCTCGACGAGCTCACGGGAGGCGGGCTCCCCAGAGGCCGTCCCACGCTCGTCACGGGATCGGCCGGCTCGGGCAAGACGCTCCTCGCCATGGAGTTCCTCGTCAAGGGCGCGACCGTGTATAACGAGCCCGGCGTCTTCATGGCCTTCGAGGAGACCAGTGAGGATCTCACAAAAACGTGGCCTCCCTCGGTTTCGACCTGGATAGCCTTGTCAAGAAAAAGAAACTCGCGATCGACTATGTGTATATAGAACGCTCAGAGATAGAGGAGACCGGCGAGTACGACCTGGAAGGGCTCTTCGTCCGCCTCGGCCATGCGATCGACTCGGTGAAGGCAAAGCGCGTGGCGATCGACACGATCGAGGTGCTCTTCGGCGGCCTGCCGAATGACGCCATCCTCAGGGCCGAACTCCGCCGTCTCTTCCGCTGGCTCAAGGACAAGGGCGTCACCGCCGTCATCACCGGGGAGCGGGGCGAGACCACCCTCACGCGCTACGGTCTCGAGGAGTATGTTGCGGACTGCGTCATCCTCCTCGACCACCGCATCATCGATCAGATATCCACCCGGCGCCTGCGCATCGTCAAGTACCGTGGCTCGTCCCACGGCACCAATGAGTACCCCTTCCTCATCGATGAAGCAGGCATCTCCGTCCTGCCCATCACCTCTCTCGGGCTTAACTACGACGTGCCCAAGGAGCGCGTCTCCACCGGTATTGCCCGGCTGGATGCCATGTTCGACGGCAAGGGCTTTTACACAGGCTCAAGCGTCCTCGTCTCCGGCACCGCGGGAACCGGCAAGACGACGCTGGCCGCCCACTTTGCCGAAGCAGCCTGTAAAAAGAATAAGCGCTGTCTCTACTTCGCCTTCGAGGAATCACCCCAGCAGATCACGAGGAACATGGCTTCTGTTGGCATAGACCTGAGGCCCTGGCTCCAGAAGAAGCTCCTCCTGATCCGCTCGACCCGCCCTACCTTCTACGGCCTCGAGATGCACCTCCTGGAGATGACCAGGCTGATCCATACCTTCAGCCCGGAAGTCGTCGTGATAGACCCCATCACGAACCTGATCACGGTGGGCCTTGCCGTTGACGTGAAATCGACGCTGACCCGCCTCGTCGACTATTTGAAGTCACGCCAGATCACCACCCTCTTCACCAGCCTCACGTCCGAAAGCGGGGTCGAGCATACGGAAACCGGTGTCTCTTCCCTCATGGACACGTGGATCGTCCTCAAAATGATGGAGCGTGACCGTGAGCGTACCCGCGGCCTCACCATCATCAAATCCCGGGGCATGGCGCACGCGAACCAGCTGCGCGAGTACCGTCTGACCTCGGGCGGCCTGTCACTCGAGGACGCCCCTGCGGATCCTCAGGAAGCGGAGACCACACGTACAAAGAGAGCCTCAATGCGTAAGGTTGACAAGGAGGGTGATCATGCCAAAAAATAATAAAAGAGCAAAAGAAGAGCTTTGGGAGCTCCGGCTCTACGTCGCCGGGCAGACGCCGAAGTCCCTCGCAGCCTTCGCGAACCTGAAGAAGATCTGCGAGGAGCACCTGGCGGGCAAGTATACGATCGAGGTGATCGACCTCCTTAAGAACCCGACCCTGGCGAAGGGAGACCAGATTCTTGCCATCCCGACGCTCGTCCGGAAACTCCCGGAGCCGGTCAGAAAGATCATAGGCGACCTATCCAACACCGAGCGCGTGCTCGTAGGGCTCAACCTGCGCCCCGGGGTCGCGGGAAGGAGGAGTGCGTGAAAGGAAAGAAAACTCACGACGTGGAACTCTTCGAGCGGGCGGCCAAAGACGCGAAAGAGAAGAAGTACCTGCTCCGGCTCTACGTTGCCGGCGCTACACCGAGGTCCACCCAGGCCATCATGAATATTAAGAAGATCTGCGAGGAGCACCTGAAAGGCCGCTACGACCTCGAAGTGATCGACATCTACCAGCAGCCCGTGCTTGCAAAAGGGGAGCAGATCATCGCCGCCCCGACCCTGATCAAGAAGCTGCCGCTCCCTTTGCGCCGGTTCATCGGCAGTATGGCCGATGCGGAACGCATCCTCGTAGGGCTCGACGTAAGGCGGAAAGATACGGCAGGATGACACCATGGAAAAAGTAGCATCACGGGATCAACTCCTCCTTGAACTCGAAGAACTGCGTACACGCCTCTATGAGGCGGAAGAGACGCTCCGGGCCATCCGCGCTCACGAGGTTGATGCCCTGCTCATCGACGCTGCCGAAGGACAGCAGCAGGTATTCACCCTCAAAGGCGCCGAGCAGCCTTACCGTATCTTCATGGAAGAGATGAACGAAGGTGCGGCGACCGTCACACCGGATGGTACGGTCCTTTACTGCAACGGGCGCCTCGCAGAAATGCTGAAAACACCCCTCAACAAAATTATGGGCTCGTCCCTTGCCGGCTTCGTGATACCGGAGAAGGGGCAACCGCTCCTCGCGATGCTTGAGGCGTGCGGCGTCGAAGGCTGCAGGGGAGAGCTTCTTCTCCGGGCGTCAGAAGGAGGAGAGCTCGCGGTCTCCTTCGCCGCCCGTCCACTCATGCTTGACGATGTGGCTGCCTTCGGTCTGGTGCTCACGGACCTTACCTATCAGAAAGAGGAGCAGCGGAAGCTTCAGACAGAGGTCAAAGAGCGCAAAAAAGCACAGAAAGGGCTCGAGAAGGCCCAGAAAGAGCTTGAGCAGAGGGTCGCACGGCCAACTGCGGCATTACGGTTAAATGCTACCCTCCAGGCTGAAATAGACGAGCGCAAAAAGGCAGAGGAGCGCGCAAGGCACCTTGCCTCCTTCCCGCAGCAAAATCCAGATCCGATCCTTGAAATCAGTTCTTCCGGCGAGGTCACCTTCTTTAAACACGGCCGCACAAAGAATCTTGGAAGACCTCGGTGCGGACAGGGGAGATTTCAAGGGCCTTTTGCCCGAGGACCTGGACGCCATTCTGCGAGGCCGGGACAAGACAAACGTAGCGACGCTTTATCGTGAGGTAACCCTTGCGGACAGAGTTTTCGGTGAGACGACGAATCTTGGTCCCGAGTTCAATGTCGTGCGTATTTATGCTCGTGACATCAGAACGCAAGCGGGCGGAGGAGGCCCTGCGCCAGAGCGAGCGGCTGTACCGTGCAATCGGCGAGTCGATCGACTATGGGGTCTGGGTGTGCGCTCCCGACGGTCGGAACATGTACTCCAGCGAATCATTCCTGAAGATGGTGGGGTTGACTCAGGAGCAGTGTTCCAATTTTGGATGGGGTGACGTGCTGACCCGGACGATGCCGAACGGACGATTGCTGATGGAAAGAGTGCGTCCAGACGGGAGGCATCTGGATATCGAACACCGCTTCCGGGGCGTGGACGGGCAGTGGCACCATGTCCTTGCGCGGGCATACCCGTCCGCGACGAGCAGGGCAGGATTACCCACTGGGCGGCATCAATCTCGACATCAGCAGTCTGAAACAGGCCCAGCTTTCTCTGCAAAAGGTCGGGCCGAGCTTGAACTCCGCGTTGAGGAACGGACGGCCGAACTGCAGAAGGCCGACGAGACTCTCAAGGCTGAGACCAAGGAGCGTGAACGCCTCGAGGAGCAGCTCCGCCAGGCCCAGAAGATGCAGGCCATCGGCACCCTTGCAGGCGGCATCGCCCACGACTTCAACAACATCCTGGCCGCTATCATTGGTTTCACCCAGATGGTGCTGGACGACGTTGCGGACAATGCACAGGTGCAGCATAAGATGGAACGGGTGCTTCAAGCCGGCCTCAGG
>CAWIHO010000044.1:0-56487 GCA_963835605.1 uncultured delta proteobacterium
CGGTCCCCTGCTTACCTCTTGCGTCCCTTGACCGATAATCCTTTAGAAACGCATCGTCCAGTTCGGAAAGGGACAAAAGGATGAATATAGCGATCCACCTCAGTAACCACCTGGTGGCAGAGGCCGTCCACCAGCTTCTGGTGAAGAACGGGTACGATCACGTGGTCACGAGTGAGAGCTTTCCTACCAAAGGGTTTGCCCCTGACGTGCTGCTCGTGGATATCACGACCCTCAGGCAGGATCTCCTTGCTCAGCACCCCGAGGCAAAGGTCCTCCTCATCGATACCGGCATAGAACCGGAGAAACTCTGCGCCACGCTCCTTGCGTACCGGATACACGGGATACTCTCCCCCGATACGGAGCTCGACCTGTTCAAGAAAGCCCTTACGGCGATCAACGAGGGGCAGATCTGGATCGACAACGGATCGGTCAAGGCCTTGCTTAACAACGCCGGAAATATCTCACAGAAGGGGAGGATCAGCCACATCACCGGCAGGGAACAGGAGATCATCGAGTGCGTTTGTCAGGGGCTGAGAAACAATGAGATAGCAGGGAGGCTCGCCTGCTCACCGCATACCATAAAAGCGCATCTCAACAGGATCTTCAGAAAGCTCAACATCACGAACCGGTCAAAGCTGATGACACGGACCATGCATACCCCGTAGTCAATAATGATTATGATAGAGTCCGCCACCGAGCTAGGGGGAAACATGAACTGGTACAAAGTGGAGCTGACGGAAGACCAAATAATGGCCGGACACCTTAATCGCCTGCAGGATGAATTTCAAACATGGTATGCGTCCTTCAATGCATGGAGAGAGACTGCTCTTTTTTCCCGTGGCCGTGAGGATGACCTCAGCGTGACCCTGTATATCTACTCCACATCGCCCGTTCACGCAGAGGCATTATGCCACATGTTTCCGGCAAAACCCTGTGAACCACCAGAACCGAATCACCATCAAGCCAGTCCTTCACAAACCTCCCTTGTATTGCGTATAGGCGATGTCAATCTGCGCAACAAAATCATAGAGGCGATGTCGAACGTATGATCCGTCTGCAGAAAACACCGCCAAAGGAGAAATAAAAACCAGCCTCTTTTCTCCCCCTCCCGAATGGTCCTATAGCACCCCGGCGGCTAAAACGTCTTATACGCGGGCATCAAAGCCTACGTCATGAAACCGCTGACGAAGAAAGAGATCGCAAAGACCGTCAGAACCGTGTTGGGCGAATAGATTTCTGTTGCAGCTTTCGAGCGGTAATGCGCAATCCCCTTGTTCTTCCTGACTTCCATGTTTGTACGTGTACTCGTCACCCGTTGCTTCCTGACGCAGGGTTTTTGGGTCATCTTTGACAGGTATCACATTACACCCGGAGAGTGCGCCATGACCGTGGTGCATTTTATATAGATGCAGCACGTGCTCGTTCTCGACCGGCACGATAATGTGTCCTGCACCGATTGGAGGAATCGGGCAGAAGGGGACCGCAAAGCTGTGCTTGGTACCACAAGCAGAGTGTCATAAGCAGAGCGGTCTGAAATGTAGCGGACGGAGGCCATCACCTTCCGGGCTGAGCTACCGTAGGATGTATGGTGAGGCGATCGAATCTGTGCTTGAAGCCTCTGTCTTAATGAAAGACCTCCCTTTGTAGTGTGATGGCACGGGAGGGCAATGCGGCGTGATCCGGGTGGGCTTTGCCGTCTCATCTGGAAGGTACGATTAAACCCGTATCCGGGAGGAGGTTACTCCTCTTATCCTTCTCTCCAGGGCCGCCAGGGGTAAAGCAGAAACCTAATCATCCGGGGGTTGAGGACGGGAACATGGGAACCGCATTCCGTCTGCCTGTATTCGTACAGGCTATCTGTGGTGACCAGGGAAGGACGGATGCGGGGCGGAGTCCCCGTAGAGTAGTCTGCGGGCGGGAAAGCCGTCCACAGGGCGAAGGGGGACAGGAGATCGAGGTCGTCCGAAGCCGGGGGAATACTCTGTGTACACAGAGCAAGGACCGATAGGTCCTATCCCCATCGCGCAGAAAGACGCTCTCAGCGGATGATCTGAGTTTTGCCGTGATCTCCGGAGAGCCGGATACATAGCGAAAGGTGTACGTCCGGTTCGTTGAGGGGCTACGGGGCAACCGACGGTTGAGAGGCCGCACGGCGCCCGTAGTCTACTCTACTCGTCTTCTGTTCATACGCCAGCGGAGAAGGTTACAATTTCCTGTCAGGGATATATTACGTTCTTCATCTCTTCATTCGGCACATCGACGTCCAGAAACAACCTGTAGAATACCCTGGCCTCTTTTACGATGTCTATCTGGTACTCGTTGGGATAGAGACATTTCGTCCTTCCTGCCAACGTCTCTGTGCTGCCGCGGTTTTAGCCCGTAGGCTATTCTCTACCACGCAACCACAACCCGACGAACTCTAACTTTTGGCGGGTTGCAGGAATATCACCCCTGCATTACGGCTCGTTGTGAGATCGATTTCGATGGTCTTTATCTCGTAGCCGGCGCGCTCTATCCGGAGCGTGTACTTGCCGCTATTCTCCTCAAGGTCGTCAATCTTGAAATCTCCATAGTTATTTGTTGTCGTCATCCTGGTCCCCTTTAATGATTCACCGGTGAGGCTCACGTTCGCTCCCTCGGCGCATTCATCCTTATCCTCCAGAGCCACGCTGCCACCGATAAAACATTTCGCGTACCGGTAGAGATTTTTGTAATAGACCCTGGGTTTGGTCGTCAGCTCGGGCTGCAATACCTCCAGCTTTTCCGTCTCGCGGATTTTCTGCATCTCGGCGTCATCGGCATGGATCATCTGGAGGGCGCCCGTTGGGCAGGCCTGTACGCAGCGGGGCTTATCCCATCCATCCTCCAGCAGATGCGCGCAGAAGGTGCACTTCTGCGGAACGGCATCTTCAGCATTCCACCAGATCGCTCCGTAAGGACAAGAATCGACAAGCGCTTCCTGCCCTCTGGCTTTTTCCGGATCAACAATCACGATCCCGTTATCCCGCTTGTAGACCGCGCCATTCTTGGCCGCTTTGATACACGGGGCGTTGTCGCAGTGCATGCAAGGTGTCGGGCGATAGGCCACATCTACCACGGGATACTGTCCCCGTTCCTTGCGCATGATATTTATCCATCTGTGGCCGTGCCATGGCTGGGCTGCGGCGTATGGCGGCCATTCGTTATCCACGTGCTCGTCCTTGCAAGCGAGAAAACAGTTATTGCAATCATGGCATTTTGCCACGTCGATGATCATATTCCATTTTTTCATACTCTCCACCCCGTCCTACTATTTCTCAGCATACTTCTCGACCTGCACAAGGCAGGAATTGGGCGCCATGCCCGCGGAGTTCTTCGTGATGTACCGACTCGGCGTGAGGATGTTCACACACCCGCCCCGGTCCGCTGATGCACCCGGCTTGCCCACCGGATCATAATCCGCGGAGGATTCGTAGGAGTGGACAGTTCCTGGAGGCACGCGCTCCGTCACCTGCGCCGCGAGGATGACCTCGCCCCGATCGTTGAATGCCCTGACCAGATCATTCTGCGCGATACCTCGGCTCGCCGCATCCTTAGCGTTGATGCGGATGATCCAGTAATAATGGCCGTCTTCCTTGAGCACCCGGTGGTCTTTGATGTCGTTTATCCAGCTGTCCTTGGCATCCCCCATAGTGTGGAAGCTGAACCGTGGATGGGGTGAGATCAAGTGCAAAGGGTACTTGGTGTAAAGAGCCGTAGTATGATGTCCCTCCCACGAAGGCATATAGGTGGGCATTAAAGGTCGCTCCTCGTCGGTGGGATCGAACCTCGCAAGACTCGACGATACGAACTCTATCTTTCCGGAGGTTGTCTGGAGCCCCTTGCCAAGCTCCTCCTGGGACTCGGGGTGGGGACCCCAGTCGGGCGTATCCTTCGGACGACCTTCAGCAAACCATCTCAGGGCCGGTGTGGGTTTATAATCGGCAGGGTAGGGCACCACGTAATAGCCCTTTTTGAAGAAGTCTTCCCAGGAGATGTATTTGGGCAGATCGGTTGCCTTGAAATATCTCTTTACCCAATCCAGGTCGGTCATACCGCCTGCCGTGTAGGCGTCATACAACCCTAGCCTCTTTGAGAGAAAGGCGAAAATATCGTAGTCCGATTTGGACTCTCCCAGGGGCTCGATGCACTTCTTCTGCAGGCTGATCACCCGGTGGCTGCACTGTATGAAGGTGTCCGGGATGTACCCGGAGCAATTGGCAAACTCGCTGATATCCCAGCGCTCGAAGTTGGTGCAAGCCGGCAGAATGATATCCGCGAACTTGGCCTCACCCTCGAACCAGATGGATTGACTGACGGCAAACGGAAGCCTGTCGGTCTGGTAGGCCTTTACATAACGGTTCGTCTCGCACATGGTGCCGATAAAGGAACCTCCATAGCGCCAGTACATCTGGATCTCGGGATAGCCGTCAGCAGGGTACTTATACTTGTGGAACTGTGCCTCGATAGATGGGCCGCAGAAGCCTTTGCCCCTCCACTCGTACTGACCGTCAAGGATGCAATCGGGGATCTTGAGCCTGGGGATGTGTTGTCCCATGGGGGCATTGATGTTTGAGCGCGTGGGCTGATCAAAGCTGAACATGCGGTAGACCCATCGGAATCCGGCCGCGGAGTTGTCTACGTCGCCCGATATGCCGCCTTCTGCATAGCCCGGGAACATAAAGCGCGTGTCAACGGGCGCGCCCTGGGTCGTTGACCAGATGTTGCTCCCTGGTTTGCCCATGCCCTGCATAGCTGCCAGGCTGATCATCAGCCGGGCCCATTCGTTGCCGCTTGCGGACCGGCAGGCGCCGCCCCAGCCACCTAAACCCCCGGCTGCCAGCATGGTCTTTTTAGAGGCCCACTCCCTGGCCAGCACGCGTATCTCTCTCGCCGGAATGTTGCATTCCTTTTCCGCCCACTCCGGAGACTTGGGCACGCCGTCTGTTTTGCCCAGGATATACTCCTTCCAGGTATTGAACCCTGTTGTTCGCTCCGCAATATATTCCTTGTCATAGAGACTCTCGGTAATCCATACGAAGGCGATGGCGCAGGCCATGGCATTGCCCGCTTCCGGCCTTGGGGCGAACCATTTATCCGCGTACATGCCGGCTGTGTGATTAAAGAAGGGATCGATGAAAACCATCTTGACGCCCAGCTCCTTCAGCCATTGGCGTCGGGAGGTAGACTCAAACCCGGAATAGATCCCGTGGGTGGCCTCAGGATCGGATGACCAGAATACGATCATCTCCGTGTGCTTGAGCGCATCTTCCAGGAGGTCGTACTGCTCCGGGATACCGAGACGGTGGCTGAAACCCCAGTGATGCATGCCGCCCCAGTGCCAGCCCTCCCAGCTGTCCGGGTTGTGGTCCGCATACGTGAATCCCATGAGGTTGGCGAAGCGGAAATAGGCGCTGTGCCTGTATCCCACATTGCCCCACAGATGGTGGGAGCCCGCAGTGCTCAGGATGGCCCCGGGACCATACTCGCGTTTGATCCGTTTGACCTCGCCGGTTACGATATCCGCAGCTTCGTCCCAGCTGATCCGCTCGTACCCCGAGACGCCTCGCTTGCTGCAGTTGCGGTCGCCATCAGGATTGAAATCAACCCGCTTCATCGGATAGAGATTCCGCTTGGGCGAATAGATCATCGATTTCCAGGCAAAGGAGTAAGGAGCGAGTGATGTTTTCCTCGGCGGCGAAAACTTCTTTCCTCTGGCGTCGATGGTCCAGGAAGCTGCATCGGTAGCATCAAACTCCATGGGCGTTATACGTACGATGTGACCATCTTGCACATAAACAAAGACCGGCCCGCCGGTTGTGCCGTTGGTCAGCTTCTCTATGTCATGCATTTTCTTTCCTCCCATCTCGCATCGCTTTCAAGAAAGCAAGAACTGATTAATTACTCTCCACCAGTCACCGCGTGATCCAGCTGCTTAGATGCTCCTATCGTCTTATAAGGCGAAACGATCTGTCAAGGTTTTTTTGCACTTTTTGCCTGCAACGCACCTTCTCAGGCGTCTTACTTGATTTAGGGGCAAGCTGTACTTAGAATTTATCAATAAAAGTAGAGGGTGAAATACCGTGGAGAAAACAGCGCGAGTCAGCAGTCCCATATATACCTTTTTCCCCACCGAGGTCGATGGATTCGATTCCCTTGCTGAGCTGGCGCTCGATATGCGCTGGTATTGGAACCATTCTGCCGATGAAGTGTGGAAGCGCCTCGATCCCGTACTCTGGGATCTGACCTATAACCCCTGGATCGTCCTGCAGACGGTATCGCGGGATCAACTCCATCGTGCGCTGGACGATCCAGCCTTCCGAAAGAAGGTTGATGACCTCCTGCGGGCCGGGCGCGAGGAGGCGGAATCCCCCGCTTGGTTTCAGCAAAACCATGCGCAGACTCCCCTGACATGCGTTGCCTATTTCAGTATGGAATTCATGTTGAGCGAAGCGCTTCCCATTTACTCCGGCGGACTTGGCAACGTGGCCGGCGATCAACTCAAAACCGCAAGCGATCTGGGCGTGCCCGTTGTGGGCGTGGGGCTGTTATACCAGCAAGGCTATTTTCGCCAGGTAATAGACAAGGACGGAGCACAGCAGGCCCTCTTTCCGTACAACGATCCCGGGCAATTACCAATTACGCCTTTGCGCACACCGAACGGGGAGTGGCTGCGGCTGGAACTTGCGTTGCCCGGCTACTCGGTCTGGGTGCGCGCCTGGCAGGTTCAGGTCGGCCGGGTGAAGCTCTACCTGCTCGACTGCAATGATCCGGCGAACATCCCGGCGCATCGAGGGATTACGAGTGAACTGTACGGAGGCGGGCCGGAGTTACGTCTCAACCAGGAACTGATCCTTGGGATCGGCGGGTGGCGCCTGCTGAATGCGCTCGGCATCAAACCGGAAGTCTGCCATCTGAATGAAGGGCATGCCGCCTTCGCCGTGTTGGAACGGGCTCGCACCTTCATGGAGGAGACAGGCCAGCCCTTCGAAGTCGCACTGGCGGTCACGCGAGTGGGCACACTCTTTACAACGCACACGCCGGTGGATGCCGGTTTTGACCGTTTCACTCCCGTCCTTATGGAACAATACCTCGGTCGGTACGCTCAGAACAAGCTCGGCATCCCGCTTAGCGATTTGCTGGCTCTTGGCCGCCAGAACCCGAACGACTCTTCTGAACCCTTTAATATGGCTTACCTCGCTCTACGAGGGAGCGGGGCAGTCAATGGGGTGAGCCGCTTGCACGGGCAGGTGAGCCGGCGTATTTTTGCGCCTCTCTTTCCACGCTGGCCCGAGAACGAGGTGCCGGTCGGACACGTTACCAACGGCGTTCATATGTCAAGCTGGGACTCGGAAGAGACCGACGCCTTGTGGACAGGAGCGTGCGGAAAAGACCGCTGGCTCGGAACGCTGGAAACCCTGGAAGCGGATATACGCGAGCTTTCCGACTCCAGGCTTTGGGAGTGCCGCGCTTCCGCGCGCGAGACGCTTGTCGATTACGTGCGGGCACGCCTTTCCCGGCAACTGGAAGCCTCGGGTGCGTCACCTGAGGAGGTTGAGGACGCAAAGCATATCTTTGACGCTAATGCACTAACGATGGGCTTTGCGCGCCGGTTTGCGACGTACAAGAGACCAAACCTGCTGCTGCACGATCCCGAGAGGCTCCTTCGCATCCTCACCGACCCCCAGTGCCCCGTGCAACTCATCATTGCCGGCAAGGCCCATCCGGAGGATCAAGAGGGTCAGGCCTTGATTCATGAGTGGACGAATTTCATCCGTCGCCCTGAAGCCCGCAAACATGTGATCTTCCTGAGCGACTACGACATGCTTCTGACCGGGCAACTGGTGCAGGGGGTGGATGTCTGGATTAACACGCCGCGGCGACCCTGGGAGGCCTGCGGGACGAGCGGCATGAAGGTGCTCGTCAACGGAGGCTTGAATCTCTCGGAACTCGACGGCTGGTGGGCGGAAGCATATACGCCAGAAGTAGGGTGGGCATTGGGCGATGGCAAGGAACACGATCATGATCCGGCCTGGGATGCTGCAGAGGCTGAGGCACTATACACGCTGCTCGAAGGAGAGGTGATCCCGGAGTTTTACACGCGCGACCCAAAGGGCATTCCCATTGCCTGGGTGCGTCGCATACGGGAGAGCATGGCCCGATTGACGCCCCGTTTTTCCGCGAACCGGTCTGTGCGCGAGTATACCGAGCAGTATTACATCCCCTCTGCCGCGGCCTACCGGGACCGGGCTGCTGATAGGGGCGCAGTGGGTGTGCGCATGCTTAATTGGCAGCGTCTTCTGGAACAGGACTGGTCAAATATACGTTTCGGCGAATTGAAGGTAGCGGATGACGGAGGGAAGCACCTATTCGAGGTCCAGGTCTATCTCAGCGGCCTTGACCCAGACGCTGTGCGGGTAGAACTGTATGCCGATGGAGCGAATGGCGATGAGCCGGTGCGGCAGGAGATGGTCCGCGGCGAGCAACTGGTGGGCGCAAACGGATACGCCTACAGGGCAGAGGTGCCCTCCACACGCCCGGCTGCGGACTACACGGCGCGGGTGATACCGCACTACCCGGGCGCTCTGGTCCCGCTCGAGGCTTCTCGAATCTTATGGCAACGGTGAATCAATTACCGCGTTTGTTTGGTCTAATTTGTTTTATTAGTTTCATTGGTTACAGCCGCTAACGTGTGCTCTTTCACGCGTTTGTTTTCAACTAATAAAACCAATACAACCAATTGAACCAATGGAACTACGTAAGAGCAACAATTGATTTGGCAGGAGAAGCATCCGGTGCTAAACTGTATGGCTGCTTCAGGAGATCTCAAAGAATCTACCCTGGGCAAACCCGATCCGAAGGAGAAAAATCTATGGCAAGAAAGAGCATGATCCCTCTCTTGACGCTCATCCTGACTGCGCTGTTGTGGGGAGGCACATTGTCTGGTCTGCATGAAGTGAGTGCGAAGGAGAAGCCCGAACTCGACGTCCCTTATGAGCCGACAAGCTATGGGATTGCCGCGGAGATGTTAAAGATGGCCAACGTGACCTCCAAAGACCTGATCTATGATTTGGGTTGTGGGGACGGCAGGATCGTGATAATGGCCGCAAAGGAACGAGGAGCAAAGGGCGTGGGAGTTGACATGGATCCGGATCGCATCAGGGAAAGCAAAGAGAACGCAAAGCGGGCAGGGGTCACGCAGCTCGTCCGCTTCTTCGAACAGAACCTTTTTGAAACAAACATCAGCGATGCCACGGTCGTGATGCTTTATCTCTGGCCGGAAGTCAATCTGAAGCTGCGGCCAAGACTCCTCGAGGAGCTGAAACCGGGCACGCGCATCGTCTCCCATAGCCACACCATGGGCGAGTGGGAGGATGATGCTACGCGTGAGGTCGAGGGACATACCCTCCATTTCTTCGTAGTCCCCGCCAACGCTACCGGTACATGGCAATGGGAAGGCCCTGAGAAGCAGCGCGGCTCTCTCCATCTTACCCAGAAGTTCCAGAGAGTGAAGGGTTCGATAACCATCGGGGAAGAGACGTATCCCATCATCAGCTGCTCCCTTCGAGGCAATAACCTCCTTTTTTCCGTGGAAAGAAACCGGCCGGGGGCGCAAGACGTGCTCTCTTTCCAGGGGCGCATTTTGGGTGACACCATTGAGGGCAGGATCATGCAAGGAAGGAACGGCCGCACGGCGAGCCGCTGGAAGGCCACGCGCGATGCTTCCACCATGGTTCTCATCGCGGAGTAAGACGTGAGGACAGGGAAGGTAGATTCATTGGCATTATGGCAGGAGGTGTGGTAAACTAATTGTAGTCCAAGCTACTTAATGTTCCTTCCTCGGTGACAGCTCCACGAGAACAGTAAATAGCTTACGTTAGCTGCACCAAGCACCACAGAGTCATGCAGGGCTTCGACCGTGAGTAAATGGGGCGAAGTATATTCATCTTCTACAAGAGAAGGGTAAAAGGAGGTCCATGTGTTAGTGGGAAAAATTGCAAGGAACTCTAGGCACAGGATACTGGTGACCATAGAGGATCAAAAAGGGGCGAAGGTTGTAGACGTGCGTGTCTATCAGATAATCAACGATGGTGAATTGTCGCCGACGCCCGAGGGCATTTCGTTGGTTCCCGAGAACTTAAATGCAGTTGTTGAGCTCCTGAAAGACGCACAGAAGAAATTAATGGTAGAATAAGCACGAGACCTATGCGTTTTAGTAGCTGGTCTTTGCTCAGGACCACTGTGCACGGCGCTAAAAAATAGAGTGTTGCCGGATTGAGACTTTCAGTAATGCACAAAGCGTAGGAGGTTGACTTGCCAAAACGTCGTGGGCAATTTAGAGGTGAAAAGCGGAGGAAGGAGCTGGTTCGGCTGCAAAAGCAGGAAGAAAAAAGGAAGCGGCGGTTTGGTGCCCAAACCGAAGAAGAACCAGGCACTCCGGAGACAGGGACAGAAACAGAGACGGAGAAGCAAGAAGAGGGAGTGTCTCCGACGCCTGAAACCCAAATGTGACACGCGTTGGGAAATGCGTAGCGCGTAGCCAAGTCCCCGTTAGTGACCTTTGTCTTTGCCCGTGGAAATCTATCTGATCAGGAAAAGCTGAGGCAAGAGTTCAACCTTTCACATAAGCGACCTGATCTCTTCCATGTCGAGATCTCTTATAAGCGTGACCCCTTCCTCTTGCATCTGTTTGAGGGCCTGAGCAGAGGTCTCAGGCGTGACACCTTTACAGAGCTGCTCTACGGCGACGACTTTGAACCCGGCTCGAACCAGGTCAATGGCCGTTGCCTTGACACAATAATCGGTGGCGATTCCAAAGATTACAGTTGATGTAACACCACGTTCATGGAAAATGGCGTCCAGACCTGTTTTGGTGCCGCTGTCATCCTTTAAGGCAGAGTAACTATCAATCCGTGGATCTTGTGCTTTCCTGACAATGGCATCGAACAGACTGCTGTCTATCAGCAACCGGGCATCTTCTGTTCCCTGGACGCAGTGGACAGGCCAGAGCACCTGGACCCTGCCGAAGATCTCTATCGTATCGTAGGGTTTCTTTCCGGGATGGTTTGACGCGAAGGAAACATGGTCGGGCGGATGCCAGTCCTGCGTGGCCACGATAAAGAAGCCCTCTTCCTTGAGGCGCCGCGTGGCAACCTCCACGGACTTCACGTAGATTTCGTCGGATCCAGGCACAGCCAGTGACCCATTTTTCCAGGTTGTAAAGCAACCCTGGATATCAGTTACGATGACACCATATTTCTTGTTCATGTAACTGCCCCCCGGTTTACTGCGGTTCTTATGGTGTAGCGTAAGTCATTCGCTCCTCCCGGTCAAGGGCCTTGCCCTGCTTTATTGTCTCTGCTTTATCCATTGACTTTCCTGCCTATGAACCACTATATTAGGGCACTTCATTCTTGGAGCATATATGTTCGGCCTCTTCGGGCTTAAAGAAAAAGAAAAATACGAAATCACGAGCTGGGCCTTCAGCTATTTCATGACCAGAAACCTCTCGGTGTCGGATGCCGTGATTGAGGCGATAAAGAAGGTCAAGCCGAACAAGGTGAGAAAGAACGGTTCTCTTAAGTTTTCTAAAACAATGCTCACCGAGCTGGAGCTGAGAGTCAAGAATATGCTGTAGTACCAGGAAAAGGGCAGGTTCGGTTCTGACGAGCCTGTTATTCCGAAAAAATCTGAGCCGAAAAGAGGTAGATTTGCGTGTCTTTGTCCTTCCATGCGCCGGGCGGCAAACCCGCTTTGAGGCAGGTCTGGTTGAGGAATTCCTCCCGGCTCCAGCTATACGACGTCGCCACTTGAGGGAGGAGAAGGCCTGCGTTCTCGCCTTTTGCTATGTAAAGACCATGCTGCCCCACTTTTATCTCGGCCGGGTCCCGAACCCTTTTCATAGAGCTGAGGATTGAGATTTCAATGCGGATATCCTTGAGTTCGGCGGAATCGACTGCCGGGAAACGGGGATCATGACTGCTCGCGGCTATCGTCATCTCTGATACTGCCATTGCCAGAGGCTGTACCGGTTTGACGTAGCCGATACATCCCCTCAGCATACCCTTTTTCTGCAAGGTGACGAACACGCCCCGCTTCTCCATCAGTTTTTCAGCAACGACGTCCATCCGAGAAACTCCGTTGCTGATGGCCTGTCCTTCCAAGGTGCGGCGCGCAATCTGGAGAAGAATCTTCTGCTCCTTTTCGCTCAAAGCAAACTGTTGGTCAGCAACATAAAATCCAACGGCGCCATACCCAACCACACGTGTCTTGTCTCCCGTGACGTCCCCGGAATTGGCATACTCCAGGACCTTCGCCCTCGCACCGATATTCTCTGCCACCCTCATGAGCGTTGTGACTGCCTGGGAGCCGCAGAGTTCGCCGGTGCCCGATTCCAAACTCTTCCTGAGCATCCTGAGATCCATAGCCTCAATCTGTTTGAGGGTAGTCTTGTCCATGGCAGTAGCTTCGTGATACGGGTGATAGTGAGACATGTCCGAAGACGCGATGATCAGCACCCTCCCGGGGTTCTGCTCAATACGGGTGGTTAAATGGTCCGCAAGTGCGCGCAATTCGGGTCCGCTCAGCTTTCCCATGACCATGGGGACGATCTTGAAATTTTCCAGCACTTTCTGCAGGAAAGGCAGCTGTACCTCTAAAGAATGCTCGCGCTCGAATGCGGGGGCTTGGTATCGGACGAAACCGCACTGTTCCATCAGAGCGGCTGCTACTTGGTCGTCAATTGGAATCTTACCCAGCGGTGTTTCCCAGGCGCCGTAAGGATAAATGGAGACGCCCGGAAACGATACGTAGTGGCTCGGGCCGAGCAGGAAGATCGTCCTGTATGGTTTGCCTGCTATTTGGCGATAGGCCGCTGCCGCTATCTTGCCTGAGTAATCGTAGCCGGCGTGGGGTGAAATCAGGCCGAAGAGAGCTGTGGAGCTTTTCTGGGCCCTGCCTTCTGTTTCTTTCAAGAAGCCGTCAAGCTTCTGTTCCAGCAGCTTCTTGTCGGACGGATAGAATACGCCCGCAACAACAGCTTTGAGCACGGCCGGGGGTTTAGCCTGGGACCAGGCATCCGGAACATAGACGAAGATGATCGCGAGTATGCAGAGAAATCTCAGGCGGACCATAGACCTTTTATACCTGCCCCGCAAAATTTGCATTTGCCACTTTTCACCTCATTGGTCAGGACGCTGTAGCCGACTCTCTTAATGATCAGTTTCTTGCAACCTGGACAGTACGTGCTTTCGCCCGGACTGCCCGGAACATTTCCCGTATAAGCATAATGCAATCCCGTTTTTAAGGCAATATCTCTCGCCCGCTCGATGGTCGGCACGGGTGTGGGCGCAATATTAGTCATCTTGTACATGGGAAAAAAGCGCGAAAAGTGGACCGGCACGTCAGGTCCGAGGTTCGTCTTTATCCATGCGCACATTTCCCCAATCATAGCCGGGTCGTCGTTCTGCCCCGGGATAATCAGATTCGTGATCTCAAGCCAGACCCCGCGCTCCTTTAACGTTTTAAGAGTCTCGAGCACGGGTTTCAGATCAGCTTCACAGAGTTTGCTGTAGAACGCCTGGCTGAACCCCTTCAGATCGATGTTTGCCGCATCAAGGTAGTTGCAAAGCTCCCTTAGCGGTTCCTGATTGATAAAGCCATTTGAGTGGTAAGCGGTGAGGATGCCTTTTTTTCTAGCAAGCATCGCCACGTCCAGCATGTACTCATAAAAGTTTGTTGGCTCCGTATAGGTATGGGCGATGCTCTCACAGCGGGATTTCAGGGCCGCCTCAACAACTGCTTCCGGAGGGAGCTGTTCGTTTGTGGTGTCGAGCGGCGAGACCTGAGAAATCTGCCAGTTCTGACAGAACTTGCAGCGCAGATTACAGCCGGCGCTTGCGATAGAGAATGAAATGCTCGTTGGCCGCACGTGATAAAAGGGCTTTTTCTCGATGGGGTCGATATGGGCCGCGCAAGGTGAAGCGTAACCAAGCGCGTAAAGCTTTCCCTTGCTGTTCTTTCGGGCGCGGCAGAAACCGATTTCGCCATCAGGTATCGTGCATTCCCTTGGGCAGAGCGAGCAGCTCACACCATTCTTCGGCCCGCTCAGTTTGCGATAGAACCTGGCTTCTTTGGCAAAGCCACCTTGCTGCTGCAGCTCCTTGGCTTCCAGTTTCAGGGCAAAAGGGACGAGACAGATGGTCTTCAGGAAATGGCGCCGGTTGATCATGCTTTGGCTTAGACTAGTATACCTCGTTTCCGCTGAAGGAGCAAAAAGGTGAAACTGCATACCTTAAGCAAAGCAACGAGAAGGAGCGTGCTGAAAAGCCCCAGGAGAGGGAAGAGCAGAATGCCGGTGAAAAGACCGCCCGCACAGCCACCCGCGAGGTCCGCGGCATAAAGCACGCCCACTCTCCGTTCGAGAGGGCAGGTGGACTGGTAGATGCTTGTGGCCAGAGGGAACTCCATGCCAGTGAAGATTCCGGAAGCAAACAAGAGGAAGAGAAAAAGGAGGTGCAACACCAAAGGTCGGGAAAGGACAGGTATGCCGAGAAGAGAAAAAAGGGCCATCAATAAGAGGGTGAAAAGCACAAGGCCCGCCTCTACGGACAGAAACAGGGAAAGCGCCGATCGCGCCTCGCGCAGACGATTCGTGATGAGGAGGCTGCCTGCTGCTATGCCGGCCATGAAAGCAGTGATCAGCAGCGCTATCTCGTAGAATACATAGCCATACACCACCTGAAAGCCAAAGATGAGCATCAACTCCATGACCATGCCGGCAAACCCTGTTGTGGCGATGGCGAAGGGGAATGAGACCGGAGCCCATCGCCTGCCGAAGAGCAAAGCCATGCAGAAAAGAAGGAGGATAAAAGAACCGGCTATCGGGAAAGTGACTCTCTGTACCCACGCGAATAGGGGTTTCAGGGATGGTGCGAGCATGAGGTTCTCGTAAGCTATGTAGTAGAAGACTCCAGCGGGCCGAAAATCGCGATTACTCAGAGCTTCCGCGTTATCCAGTGCAGCGAGAAACCAGTCCCGTCTCCTTTGCTGGAAACGGTCCACAAGGTGCGCATACGTAATGAGATTTGTTTGAACGTGAGCCGCCTCAAGCCTCTTGTAAATCATCTCCGGTGTGACCCTTGAGATGTCCGCTGATACCGAGGCCAGAAAGATATTCGTGTCGCCTGGCACCACATATTGGTGCGGAAAGACCGCGCTCAACGAGCGCAGCACGGATTTGTTGATGGCCTTCAGCTCGGGGCTATAGTAGGCAAGAGAGCCAGGCAAGGTGAGTACGAAAATACCTCCTTGTTTGAGGATGTGCCTGACAAGCGCAAAAGACTCTTCCGTGAAGAAGCGGTTTTGCTGGAGATTCGATGGCGAGGCCATATTGAGCAGCACTACATCATATTGGGAATCTGATTCCCGGATGAATCGTCTTCCATCCACGTAATGCAGGTGCACCCGGGTATCAGTCAATTCGCTTTCAGTCAACGGCGTCTGAAATCGCCTGATTGTCTGGAGCATTGCCGGGTCTAGTTCCACGTAGTCTATCTGTTTGATCGATGGATACTTAAGGGCTTCATGGATGGCTCCACCGGCTCCGCCCCCGAGGAAAAGAATCTTCTCGGGAGAAGGATGGGCGGGTAAAGAAAAATGCACGAACTCCTCGACGGATACAATGTCGGGAACAGGAGTGGTGACAGCGGGAAGCCCATCTGTAAAGAATGTGTACTGATCCTCGGTTTTGACGACAGCTATATTCTGGTAAAACGAATTCTCGTAGTAGACGAGATTGCGCCCGGCGAAGACCTTGTTGACTGAGGTCACGTGTAAAGCATCTGCACCCCTGACGAGCAGAAAGATGGGCAAGGCCACGAAGAGGGCGGCCGTCACCGCATACGTAATCGCCTTGCCCTCGTGAGAATATCCGAGCAGCAAGAGACAGCAGATCCCGTTTAAGAGGCAGAGCCCGAACCCTATCTGAAAGGCATGAAGGTGCGGAATCAATAAATAGCTGATGACAAGACCGCCGGCAATGGTGCCGAGCGTTTCATAAAAATATACTTTGCCCGCCGGCGAGCGTATATCAGCCGTACCGCGGGCGTATAATGCACAGGCCAGCGAAAAGAGGAAGCCATGCAAAAAGCCTGTGGGCAGGAGGAGGCTGAAGGAGGCATACAAGACCGTGGTGATGCCGACCGCCATTTCTGCTGGTATGCCGGTAAGGGGTTTAAAGACGCGGGTAGCGTATATACTGATTGGAAACGCGGCCGAGAAAAGGAGCGTTGCCCATGTGTATACCCTTGCATTGACGATCCTTCTTCCCGCCCAAATGCCTGCAATGAATGCTCCCAGAGCCTCAGAGACTACCCACGAGCTGATGACAAGGCAGAGCGATAGTTCGTTACCTGAGAAAAGAATGAGCATCTCGCGCAGGAGCAGTGTCTGGGCAACGATACCGCCAAACCCGAGCACGAGGAGCGCAACTATGAGCATGCGATAATATTAGCACGAAATATCGTTGACGGCAGCGGCTGCCACCCGTCTCAAGGAGAAAGTATACCGCTATCTCCCGCAGTTCGGCCGCTCAGGCAATTAGAGCATCCTATCAGGTTCGGCTCGCTTTGAACCTGATGCGCGTAAAGTACACACCTGGACTTTTTAGTCAGTTGGGTCTTTTTCTCTTGACAAACTGATTTCTTGCATGCAAGCATATGGTATACATAAACTTTGTTTATATATATAAACACATTCGGGAGACAAGATGGCGGTCGTCAAGTCAGCCGACAGGGTTATTCAAATTTTTGAGAGCATAGGGCTGAGCAACGGCGGCAGTACACACCGTGATCTTTCGGAGGCCCTGGATATTCCAAAGGGGAGCCTCTCACTGCTCTTGTCTAATCTCGTCAACCGCGATTACGTTACTTTTGACGCAGCCAGCAAGCGGTACCGGCTCGGTTCGAGACTCCTTGTCCTCACGAGCCGTTACCTGTCCACCATTGATCTGGTGCGGATCGGACGGCCGATCCTTCAGGAACTGGTCTCGGAAGTCAACGAGGGTGGCGAGATTGCGGTGATGAAGGAGACCGAAATCCTTATCCTGCACAAAGAGGACTGCTCGAGGCCGTTCAAATACGCGATAGCTATCGGCGATCGTGGTCCGATTCACGCCACGGCCGCCGGAAAAGCCATTCTTGCCTATCTCTCCGAAGATCAACGCTCACGTTACCTGTCTCTCGTGAAGCTTGCCCCCATAACGAAAAATACAATCACCAATCGCCAGGCCCTGCTACGTGGACTGAAAGATATCCGTTCCACAGGTCTCGCATACGGTCGCGATGAGCTCTACGAGGGCGTTTCTGCAATCGCTGCACCCATTTTCGACCTGCATGGAAGCATTGCCGGATCCATCGTTGTGACCTTGCCCAGCGCCCGTTTCAAACCGGAAAGACGGCGAATCATCGAGCCCAGGCTGCGGCGCGCAGCAGCAGAGATCTCGCGTCAGCTCGGTTTTGAGCCGGACATATGAAAGAGCGGGTTCGTGATGGTGCTGATACAGGAAACAACGCGAAAGCAACTATCATATAGAGGAGGCTTGGTATGCCTATCGAAGGTTTTGCGCCGTACCCGAAGGAAGATGCTGAGAAGTATGCCCGTATGAGGTGGTGGCTCGGCATGACCTGGGGGGATCTCTTCAACAAGCACACAGATATCTACCCGGAGAAGATCGGCTTGGTGGACGCAGTAGGCCGATGGACGAACAAAGATCTCAGACAGGCGGTCGATAAGCTGGCCATCAGTCTTATGGGGCTGGGTATCAAGCCGAAAGACCGGGTGCTCCTGCAGCTCCCGAACTGGCATGAATTTATCTTCTCTTTCATTGCGCTCCAGAAGATCGGTGCCGTCGTGGTTGTACTCATCCCGCGCCACAACCAGATGGAGATCAACCATTTCTGCAAGTTGACCGAACCCGCTGCCTGGATTCTGCCCAAACAGTACGGAAAGATCGACTACCAGCCGATCATCGATGATGTCCTGAAGGAAAATCCTCGATTGAAAACCGTGATTCAGGTAAGGGCCGGCGGGGCCACACAGTACCATGACCTGGACAAGCTGATAGGACAGGCCGAGTTGACCTCTGAGACACTCAAGGCGCTCGAAGAGAGGCGACCCGACCCGGACGAGTGCTCCCAGATCCTTCCTACCGGCGGCACCACGGGATTGCCCAAACTGAGCCCCCGAAGCCACAACTGTTACATGACCAACGTCGAGTACCATGCGTACCGGTGGGAAATGAACAGTCAGGATACGATCATGGTCATCACCCCTCTCGGCCACAACCTGAGCGTCCACTGGGGAATGGCAGCGGCATTTTTTGCGCATGCCAAGCTGGTGCTGCTCGATTCCGTGAAGCCTCAGGATATCTGCGAGTGGGTCCAGCGCGAAAAAGTGACGGCCATCCCTACGGTGCCAGCCCTTATCGCGCGGGTCGTCCAGATGGAAGACCTCGCTAAGTACGATTTGAGCTCGCTCAAGAAGATATCGGTTGGGGGCGCACCGAGCACGCAGGAGCTGGTCAAGACCGTATACGAGAAGATCGGCTGTTATTTCATCAACGGCTTCGGCTCCGTCGAGGGTACGTGTTCCAGCACGAAACCGGGCGACAGCATCGACCTTATCTGCGGCAGTGTGGGCACGCCCATCTGCCCGTATGATGAACTGAAGGTCGTAGACCAGGCCGGCAACGAGGCCCCCGTAAGCGTCGACGGCGAGCTTGTCTCCAAGGGGCCCGGCATCTTCACGGGTTATTTCAAATCCTCGGGAGACAGGGCGAAGACTTTTACCGCGGACGGCTTCTTCAGGACGGGCGATCAGGCAAAAAAGGACGAGCAGGGATACATCTGGATCACCGGCCGTATCAAGGACATCATCATTCGGGGCGGTGAGAACATCAGTGCGGTCGAGATCGAGAACATGATGAGCGTTCACCCTGCCATCGCCGACGTGGCAGTGGTCGCCATGCCGGACAAGATCCTCGGCGAGCGGACCTGCGCTTATGTGATACCAAGGCCGGGCGCCAAACCCACACTCGAAGAGGTTGTATCATTTTTGAAGGGCAAGGGAGCGTCCGTGCTGCAGCTTCCCGAAAGACTGGAACTCATCGACGAGTTCCCTATGACGAAAGTCGGCAAGGTGGATAAGAAGGGCCTCAGGGAGAACATCAAGAAAAAGATGGAGCAGGAAGGAACGATATAGGAGAGAAACAGATCAGGGCACAGGCAGTCCGTTCGAGCTGGTGCTGTAAACTTTACTCGAGGAGGGAAGAGTCACATGGCCGAATATGAAGTGGTCGCGAGGCATATCGACTCGAACCCGAATGTATCAAGACAGCGATGCCAGCCTTGTTTACCACAAAATACCGGTAGAACAGTTGCTTGACTCCCTCTGCTGCAGAGAGGTAGACCACGACCATACCGGCAAGCAGCAGGAAGAACAAGGGAGGGGGCGCCACAAAGCCCAGGTACGCCCCCAATGGTGTCAGGGGCAAAACGACTGCCACGGCTACGGTAACCAGAGCACCGATTGCCAGCCATCGGTTCGGACGGCTTTTCAGCGGGTTTCTTTGGGTGCGGATGATAAAAATGACCAGCACCTGCGTGGCCATCGATTCGATGAACCAGCCCGTATGAAAGAGGGCTTCACCCGCATGGAAAATCTTGAGCATTATGTAAAAAGTGAGGAAGTCAAAGACTGAACTGACCGGTCCCATAGCCAGCATGAAATTGCGGATCAGCGTCATATCCCACTGCCGCGGACGGATCAGATACTCCTCATCAACCTTGTCCAAGGGTATCGGTATCTCGGAAAAGTCGTAGAGGAGGTTGTTGAGGAGGATCTGTCCCGGCAACATCGGAAGGAAGGGAAGGAAGAGTGATGCGCCGGCCATGCTGAACATGTTGCCGAAATTGGAGCTGGTCCCCATCATGATGTATTTCATGATGTTGCCGAAGGTGCGCCGCCCCTCGAAGACCCCCTCGGCGATGACATTCAGGTCACGTTCCAGCATGATCATGTCCGCGGCCTCCTTCGCTACGTCGACAGCAGTATCAACAGAAAAGCCGATGTCGGCGGAATGGAGCGAAGGCGCATCATTTATGCCGTCACCAAGATAACCGACCACTCGCCCGCGCCGCTTGAGCGCCAGAATGATCCTGTTTTTCTGGGCCGGCGCAACCCGGCAGAACAGGTCTACAGTCTCTACCTGCGCCAGCAACGCCTGGTCATCCATCTGCTGGATTTCCGGGCCCGTGAGCACTCTCCCCTCGGGAAGACCGAGTTGCCGGCAGATATGCTGTGTCACCAGGTCATTGTCACCGGTAACGACCTTTACCTTTATTCCCGCTGAAGTGAGCCGGGCAAGGGCTTCTTTGGCGCTCGCCTTGGGAGGGTCAAGAAACGCGGCAAAACCGACAAAAATCAGCTCTGTCTCGTCGTCCACAACGGCATGAGCATGATCGGCGGCCACAGGGTGCCATGCGATGCCCAGAACCCGAAAACCGTCGCGTCCCAGGCTCTCATAGAGACCCTTGATTGCGCCACGCGTCGTTTCATCCAAAGGCCGCAGATCATTCTCGCTCTCCCCTTCGTACCGGGTCGAGAGCCTGAGAATGTCTTCCGGCGCCCCCTTGACCACGAGGATCCTTGCCTGGCTCTTCTCGATAAGCACCGAGACACGCCGCCTCTCGAAGTCGAAAGGGCATTCATCGATCTTCTGCCATCCGCTCGCGTCAATCTCGCGGTGCTCGAGGATCGCGTCATCGAGGGGACTTTTCAGACCGGTCTCGAAGAAGCTGTTCAAGTACGCCAGCTCCAGGACCCGGGGGCTTTCCTGCCCAAGACCGTTCACGTGGCGCTCCAGATGAATGCGAGCCTCCGTGAGGGTACCGGTCTTGTCCGTACAGAGTACATCCATGCTGCCGAGGTTCTGGATGGCTGACAATCGTTTGACGATCACCTTTTTTGCCGCCATGCGCAGGGCCCCCTTCGAGAGGGTGACCGAAACCACCATGGGCAGCATTTCCGGGGTGAGGCCAACAGCGAGGGCTACGGCGAAAAGGAAAGATTCAAGCCATGGCCGATGAGAAAGGGCGTTGACCAGCAGGACGAACAAAACAAGGAGCACCGTTAACCGCATGATCAGGAGGCCGAAGCGATGGGTGCCATGCTCAAACGCGGTGGGGGGCGCCTTTGCCACGAGACTATCCGCAATTTCCCCAAACGCGGTATGTGATCCCGTCCGGCACACCAGGATTTTCGCAGAGCCGCTGATCACCGAGGTACCCATGAGCACTGCATTAGCGGCCGATAGAAGCTCTTTCTCCTCAGGCAATTCACCCGGGCTCTTTTCTACGGGATAAGGTTCTCCCGTGAGGAGGGCCTGGTTCAAAAAGAAATCCTTTGCTTCGAGAATTCGCCCGTCACCGGGTATCAGGTCTCCGGCCGCAAGGAGGACAACGTCTCCGGGCACCAATCCTTCCAGCGCAACGTCGGAAGGTTTACCGTCCCGCAGCACCTGGACGCGCACGGCCACGGACTGGCGCAGGCGTTCTGCCGCTTCCCCGGCCCGGTGCTCCTGAATGAAATCGAGCGTGACGCTGACGAGAATAATGGTGCTGATGATAAGGAAGCCGGTAAGATCGCCGGTAAGCGCCAATATGCAACTGGCAACGAGCAGAATGATGACGAGAGGATTGCGGAATTTCGACAGGTACTGCAAAAGTACCGCACGATTTTTTGGTTGCGTGCACTTGATTGGGCCCGAAACGGGCCAGGCGTGCGGCCGCCTCTGCACTTGTCAGCCCGGAAGGGCTGGAGCCAATCTGTTCCAGGAGAACCGGGGTTGGCATCTGCCAGAATGCGTTTTCTTCTTGAGGAGTGAATTTCACGGCTCACCTTCCAGAACTTAAGGACGTTACCTGGGCATCGCTGATGGCTCTTGCATTATTGCACGACGGGAAAAGGTTTGCAACGTTGTTCGAGACCTTGGCATGGAAGAATTGGCATACCCGGCCAACTCGCCAAATTGCCGGTCAGAGGAAGCATCCTTATCGCCGGGCAGAAGAACGTAGTTTCTATTGGCTGGAAGAGCAGGGTCACCTATGGAGCGTATTCTCACCGCATACTCGGCTGTGACGGCGCATCCCAGCAGTAACCAGGCCGTGACGCGGCAGGTGCTCATTTTGTTATTACGGATTATGGGTACGATGAAGAAATTTATTGGTCCCGTGAGCTGTTCGGCCATTCTGCTGGCGTTATTTCTTATGATGAACGTTCAAAACGCGATGGCGGTGCGTCCCTTTGTAACGGACCATGCACGGGTAGTGGGTTACCATGTGCTGCAGCTCGAGAGCTCCGTGAAGGCCGACAAGAACGTTGTCGCCCGGAGCCGGAGAGATCGGTGAACATCTCACCGTAAAAGCAGTAGCGAGAGAGCCGCTCCCGCCGGGACGATATAAAGGATATCGATCTTGCGGAGGAGGGCGATGAAGGTTGCCACTACGATCAGTCCTCTTATAGCGTCCCATGGAACAGCCATAGCGAACTTCAACGTGACAAACAGTAGGAGCCCGACGAACGAAGCGAGAATACCTTTGATGGCTTTCCCAAAAAGCGCTGACTGTTTGAGCCGGTCAAAATAGGGCGCCGTTATCACGAGCAGAAGGAATGACGGGGTGAAAATAGCAATAGTTGCAACCACGGCGCCCGGCAACCCATGCAGAAGGTACCCGACAAAACTTGCTGTGATCACGATAGGGCCGGGAGTTACCTGGCCCAGGGCTATGCCGTCCATGAAGGTTCTCTCGTCCATCCAGCCCTGCACGTGCACAACCTGCTGCAGCATGAGCGGCAGCGACGCAAAGCCCCCGCCAAAGGCGAAGAGATCTATTTTCAGCATCAAAAGGGCCAGTGTGAGGAGCTTGGTACTGGTCAGGTACAGGCAAAAGAGGCCGATGACCATAGCGAGCAGGAGCGCCACGATGTGGGTGATTGGCAGCGAGGCCGCCGCGCGAGCACCGGCGGGAGCTTGCGCAGCTTCGGTTTTGAAGATGATGATGGCGAGAATCGCAGCCCCAACGATGACATAGAAGGGGCTTACTCCTAGCCAGAAAGCGCCTGCAGAAGCCGCGGCCACAAGGATATCCAGATGTTTTCGCAATGTTCCCCGCCCGAAGGAATAGGTGGCATTCGCCACGACGGCGACTACGATCACCTGAAGACCGTGAAAGAGTGAGGTGACCCAGGGAAGGTCGCGGGAGGCCGCATAGAGTGAGGAAAGGATAACCATAAAGAGAAAGGCCGGTAGACCGAACCCCACATAAGATGCCAGGGCCCCAAACAGGCCCTTTGTCTGAAGGCCGACATAGGCCGCAGACTGCATGGCGGTGGCGCCCGGAATCGATTGGGCGAGGGCGACACCGGTTTTAAAAGTCGGCTGGTCGAGCCATTTTTTTCGCTGGACCGCAAGCTCCCCGATGTAAGCGACCATGGCAGGACCACCGAAGGCTGTGGCTCCGAGTCTCAGGAAAGAAAGAAAAATTTCTTTAACTCCGGGACCGTCAGGCTCCCTGGGTGGCGTTGTTGCCCGTGTCATTTCACTGTCCACGCGGCCCCTTCTTCACGTGATTCTGCCTGTGCCGTTACCCTGAACAACAACTGCCCGGGGATCCGCAGGAGCCTGGTGCGCCGCAGCACCCGCCTGATGCTTGTTCCACGGGACCGCGGACGGAGGCCGGCGCGTTATGTGCGGACATCAGCCTTACAAGGTCCTGACTGCCACACTTACGGCAGCTCAGTACCTCCTCTTTCCCCAGTACGAGGAATTCGCTTACCTCGTTACATGCGTTGCAACGGTATTCAAATATAGGCATTATTCTTCCTCCTCATGAGTTCCGGAACCTGCAACCCGGAACTCGTAACAAGCATTTTCTGCTCTAGTGTCCGCAGCCGCCCTGGCCTTGGGTATGTCCTGCGCATGCGTTCTGCACGGAGAGCTCAGACAGTTTACTCTCTTTGAGTAAGGCCAGGTTTTGTTTCACGGTCTCTGCCGCTGAGCGGTAGACCTTGACGCCTTCCGCGTTGAGCCTGTTGATGGCTCCCGCGCCTATGCCCCCGACTACCACTGCATCCGGCTTAAGTCCGCCTATGGCCTGGATCGGATTGCATGCACCATGCACATGGTTCAGGTCACGATTGTTGACGGTCACGGCTGCATCAGCAGCCTCCGTATCAACGACGATAAATGCAGGAGCGGAACCGAAATGACCATAAACTACACTTTCAACGCCATCATCCTTTTGAACTGCGAAACATACCTTCATTTACTGCCTCCTTTGTCTGTGTTTGTTTCTATGCGTAAGGCTTTACCATCGACGATCGCTTCGGCAACCTTGTTGCGGGCCTTGTTCAATATCCTCCCGAAGGTTGCGCGGGAGACTTTCATTCTGGTCGCGGCGTCTTCGTGGTAACATCCTTCATAGTCGGCAAGCCGTATGGCCTCAAGTTCGTCGAGGCTTAAGGATACCTCCTCTAGTTGGAAGATGGGAATTCCCCTCGGCTTAAAATAGGAAGTATTAGGAGTGCAATTTATGCACCTGCACTTCTTCGGTCTTGACATGTCTATATTATAAGCATATGCTCATAACAGTGTCAATAGGAAAGTTGAAGAAGTGAGCCAGGTTTGGTGAAAACAGTTGACAAACGAATTACCGGTGATCCTATTAGAGCGGAGGATGAGCCAAAGAGCGCAAACCCTCCACAACAAGAGGGACGGAAAGCCAACCGGGGGTCATCAGGGCCCCTGGCGACACTTTAAGACTTAAGATCCGAGCGTGTCAGCTCGGTGCCTTCTGATTCTCCGAATGAACAGCGGGTTTAGGTCTACATTCTTGAGAAGGGCTTATGGGGCGCCGTTTATTTTTGCCGTTTCAGCCATCAGGGTTTCAATAATTTCTCGCTTCATGTTATAACCCATCTCTACAGGCCGGTTTAGCTGGGCCGTGATCGACTCCTTAGCCGTTCATGCCCCGATGCTGTTCGACATTAGCGCAAGAATAGGTCGTTTGCCTCAGGAGACGAAGAATTGCGGCTCTTTTCGGTCGCGGCAGGTGGCGCTCAAAGTTCCTGCCCTTTCTGCGACCCCCGGGTCCATGCGGCGGGCGCCGCTCGGGCAGTTCTTGACGCATGCACAGCACACCATACATTTTGCCTTCTCGGTCTTTACTGCCTCATCCTTCACGGTAATTGCTTCTGCGGGACAGATTGTTGCGCACTTCGCGCATTTGATACAGCGCACTTCGTCTGTGAGGGGCGGTCGGGGCGACGGATTTCTCACCCGATAGGGAAAGTTACCGGGGACCTGTAGGAAGACCTTTTCGACCGAGAGACCATTATCCATCCTTTCCCTGAACATTTTCCCAAAACTTTCGGCTTTTTCAATGTCCTCCCCGTCGGGCCTTCCCTCTGCAATGGGAGCAGCAAGGGTCGAGAACGAGTGCTCGCCTACGAACACCGCCGCCGCAACAGGCCTAAAACCGCTGTTTCTCGCCGTATCCGTCAACTCGAGAAGCGCATCGTCATAGGCTCTGTTGCCGTATACGGCGACAACAACTGCTGGAGTGTTTCGAGCCCTGACCAGTTGCAGCGCCTCGATCGCCTGAAGTGGGACTCTGCCGGAGTAAACGGGGGTACCGATAATAGCGAAGTCACTCTTTATCTCCAGACTGCCAGCCGCCGTCGGCCCTTGGCACGTCAGATCGAGGCGCTCGAGGTCGTCGGCCGCGAGTCCCCTGGCGACTGCCTCAAGAACCTTTCGAGTTGTCCCCGTCGGTGAGAAGTAGATAAGGTGCACTGATCTCATGCTCCACCTCCCCCTAACGAGGTAGTATTAATTGGACCATCTGTGAGTTCCTTTTACGGGCGACTATTTCCTGTTGACTTCCAATCCAACCAACGCCCCCGCTTTCCGGTAAAGGTCGGATAGAGGATACTCGGGCCTCATGTCGGGTGCGAATCGGGTGTAGCCGCGGCCGGCCTCATCCAGAACGGCCAGTCCGAACATGAGATCCTCCAGCTTGCTCCTGGGGATTGAAAAGATCATCTCATCATCCTGAGCTAGGGCATGGGCACGGTCACCGCCGCAGGGCACGGTCACCTGGCATTCACCCTTCAGCAGGACAGGCACGGTTGACTGGAAGCACGCACCACCGGGGTCAAGGGTTGATTGGACAACGTACCCATCTTTGTATTTTACTGCTGAAAGCAAACACCTCAATTGGTTGGTATTGCAGTAGATCACCACCACGTCGGGCTCGAACGAGGCCCTGTTCAGAGGAGCGGATAGCACCCCGATATTCTTTCCACATTCCAGGCGGGGCAATGCCTTTGCCAGATCTCTCGCCGCCTTTGGCTCGCCGACGCTGAACTTCAGAAAGGTATTTCCCTCCAGGAAGAAATCCGGAGGCTCTGACAGCCCGAAAGCAATAACCGGCAGGTAGCACCAGTGGTCTTCTTTGAGCATCGCCACCGTCGCTTTCTCGCGGCGGGACAGGGCAAATGCCTGGCACAGCGCCAGATGGGAACCACGGTCCCTTTTGGGTCTGATGGCCCCTGCGGGGATGTCTTCTTCTTTTTCCAGCAACATCACTGCCACAGGAGACGTTCGGAGTTGCAGTCGTTTTTCCAGCTCTTCGCCAAAACCATTCAGAACACTCAAGGAAACCATCAAACCACCTCCGCAAAGAGAGCCTTCAATTTGTGATGGAAGTTCTTACCAAACTGGAGGAAAAAACGCAAGCACACTTTGTATCCCCACAATGCTCGCCCAATCATATCTTTTTAACCTACCGAGCAAATCCCGCAGGGGGCGTCCGTCACGCGCCCGTCCTGGCGATAATCGGCCGGCTTGTCAGCCTTGAGCGTGAAGTCAGGGTGCACGCGTCAAAGGGGAAAACCGTATGTCCGTTCTAGATCCTTCTGGACAAATCGTTTTTCCAGCCACCGTTCCATCCGCTGAAGCTTTGGGGGAGGTTTTGGTATTCGAAAATAGATTGCTGATAATTGCACGATACAGTATATAACTAGACCAACGAGTACACGTATCAGCGTACGGTCACGAAAGCGACGGCTTATGCGAATTTTGACATGAGGTGATTTCCATGGGAAAAGCAACGCGAAGCGCCAGAACAGGAGGAACCATGATCACCAGGGACAATAAGCCCATCGACGCAGATGTGCTGGTAGTGGGCGGCGGCATTGCAGGACTCATGGCGGGTATTCACGCGGCTGGACTGGGAGCGAGGGTGGTACTAGCGGAGAAGGCCAACACCAAGCGGAGCGGCTGTGGTGCAACGGGAAATGATCACTTCCTGTGCTACATCCCGGAGGTCCACGGACCTGACATGCGGCCGATTTTGGAGGAGTATCAGCGAAGCCAGGTCGGAGGTTTCAGCGACCTCTCACTCGCCGAGCTTTTCCTGAAGCAGTCCTTCGACAGGGTCAGGGACTGGGATGCGTGGGGCATCTCCATGAGGCCCTGGGGATACTGGGATTTCTCGGGACATGCCTTTCCCGGGCGACCCCGCATATGGCTCAAGTACGCGGGTCCCAATCAGAAGGCAGTCCTGACCCGAAAGGCACGGGAGGCTGGAGTCCGGATCGAGAATCATCTCCACGTGAGCGACGTGATGACCCGGGACGGAGAGGTAACTGGGGCCATCGGGATCAGTATCAAGGATGAGGCGCCCGTTCTGAAACTCTTCCGGGCGAAGAGTATCGTACTCGCCACAGGCTGCGGAAGCAGGCTCTATCCCCCGCCCAGCCCCGGATGGCTTTTCAACACCGCCAATTGTCCGGTATGTACGGGAACCGGCCAAGCTATCGCCTACCGGGCCGGGGCAACACTCGTCAACATGGAGTTCCCTCAGCGTCATGCAGGCCCTAAATACTTCGCCCGCTGCGGGAAGGCCACGTGGATCGGCGTCTATCAGGATCCCCAAGGCAGGATTGTCGGACCTTTCGTAAAAAAGGCTGAAAAGAACCTGGGTGACATTACGGGAGACATCTGGAGTTCCGTCTTTACCGACAAACACAGGTCGGGAGAAGGCCCTGTGTACATGGACTGCAGCGCCACGTCGAAAGACGATTTCGAGTACATGATGTGGGGCCTGGTCCAGGAAGGAAACACAGCCATGCTCGACTACATGGCGAGGGAAGGAATCGATCCCAGAAAACGGAGGGTCGAGTTCATGCAATACGAGCCTTTCCTGGTGGGCCGGGGGATCGAGATCAACCCAAAGGCCGAGAGTAGCATCAAGGGTTTGTTTGCCGCAGGCGACCCGGTTGGTAATTTCCGCGCGGACTGCGCAGGAGCGGCCACGTTCGGATGGATCGCGGGCAAGAACGCCGCTGATAGGGCTAAGACCATCAAAGGCTTTAAGAACATCGGGAAGAACCCCCTCGTCGAGGAAACAACGGATTCTTATGCTCGTATGCTGGAGCGGGAGTCGGGTCCTGACTGGAAGGAAGCCAACGTAACCCTTCAGCAGATCATGAACGACTACGCCGGGGTGGAGGTGAGATCGGAGACCCTGCTGACGGCGGGTCTCACCTATCTCCGGGATTTGAAAGAGAAGGTCCGGACCACGCTTACTGCCGACAATGCGCACACGCTGATGAGAAGTCTCGAGGTCCAGGATCTCATGGAATGCGGGGAGACGGTCTTCCTGGCAGCACTCGAAAGGAAAGAGACGAGGGCTCAGCATAGGAGGTCGGATTTCCCCTTCACGAATCCGCTACTCCAGGACAAGTTCCTGACGATCCGAAAGAAGAACGGGAAGATCGTGACCGCATGGCGGGAAAAGAGATAAGGGTTAGGTTAACGGGATATTCTCACAGGAGGTTGTCATGCCGCCGATCATCAACAAGAGAAAATGCAGTGCCTGCGGGGTTTGCGTGGATATATGTCCTACCGATGTGTTCGGCAAAGAGAAGAAAAAGGCCCCACCTTTGGTCCGGTACCCGGAGGAGTGCTGGCACTGCAACTCCTGTGTGCTGGACTGTAAACAGTCTGCCATCGAGTTGCGCATTCCCCTTCCGGCCATGATGCTTCACGTGGAGGCGGGCGGGGTCGTGGGCAGCGGGCTCCGCATAACAATAGCCTCTGCATTACATGAGGAAAGCGACGGCTCTCAATCCTCAGAAACATGAAACGAAATAAGCTATCTGGTTTCTGAAATTCAGCGTCACTCCCGTTTTTTCACCTCACAAAGCAACGCCTTGTATACCGGGAAGCCCGAAATCGGATCGCGGTTTTCGTAGTCGGTCAGGTAGTTTGCGTTCGCTTCCCGCCACCCCTCCGGATGGACGGGGCTCCCTCCGCCCACGTTCACCTCCACCTGTCCCGTCATCACGTCCTCCGTCACCTTGGCCCAAAACGCCACCCGACCCCTGGGGGACTCCACCCAAACTTTATCTGCGTCTTCAATTCTCCTCGCCTTCGCATCCATAGGATGAATAAGGACCTGCGGTTTCGGTTGCAGCTTCAAAAGGCCGGGTATGTTGAGATGCTGTGATCGAAACGCCGACTGAAGTCTGGCCCCGCTATTGAACACCAGAGGGTATTTGCTGCAAAGCTCGGGACTAGCCAGGGGACCTTCAACGGGTTCGACGTATACAGGCAGGCCGTCATACCCGTACTTTTGCAACAGACTTGATACGAGCTCTATTTTTGTCGAGGGCGTATCGAATCCCGGTTCGCCCCCTTTGCGCAAGAGGCCCTTGGCGTATTTCCGGTATTCCTGTCTGCCGGCCTCAAATTTGACGCCTTTCGGATGCGCCTTCAATTCCTCCAGAGAAACCGGTCCGTTCTTGAACGCAAATTCCAGGCGATCCTCATCCGTTGCCGGAAAGAGATGTCCGTAGCCAAGCCCTTTGGCCAGTGTCGTTAGAAACGTGTAGCCGGATTTTGCCTCTTCGATCGGCTCGATCACTCTCTGCCGCAACTGACAGTATCCCCCGGGGTATCTCTGATACCCCAGATTTTCGTAATTCGTGGTGGCAGGGAGTACGATGTCCGCGTACAGGGCATCACCGGTCATGAACCTGTCGTACACCACCATAAAATCAAGCTGCTTGAAGCATCTCTTCCATAGCTCGGGATCAGGCAAGCTGGTCAAAAGCGAGGCTCCGAAAATCAACAGGGTCTTGACCGGATAAGGATCACCCTGCAAAATAGCCCGTGGAGCTTCCATAAACTGCGCCGATTTAAGGATGTCGCAAAAATAGGGGTACTTGTCTGCGCCGATGGGCTTCACCCCTTGGGGTGGGTCCAGTCTAATCCGGGGGAATTTCACCGGACTATGGGGTCTGAACATCAGCCCACCCGGCACATCCATGTTGCCCGTTATGGCCCAAAGGCATAACGCCGCCCGGATGCTCTGTACGCCGCAGTTGCTGTATTCCAGGCCCGTGTACATGTGTAATGAGGCGCCTTTGGCCCGCGCTATGGATCGAGCCAACTCAACGATGGTCTCCCTCGGTACGCGGGTAATCTTTTCAGCCTTTTCCGGGGGGAATTGTTGTACGTAGCGTCGCAGATCCTCAAAACCCGTAGTCCAGTCCCGCACGAATTCCTTGTCATAGAGACTCTCATTCACAATGACATGTATGATGCTCAGAGCCAATGCCCCATCCGTGCCGGAACGGATGCCGATCCATTGGTCCGCAAGTTTTGCCATGTCCGATCGCATTTGATCGATCACGACCACCCTCGCGCCCCTCTTTTTCGCGGCCAGGACCTTCTTCACCCTGTCCGGAGGCGAATCTGTGGCCGGATTTGTCCCCCATACGACAACCATATCCGCATTCTCAAAATCCGGGTACACCGACTGCATGGGTGTGCCGATGGTTGGCAGTGCGGCGAGGAGGCTATACGAAACAGCGCAAACCGAGGAAACGCCCGTACCGTTGGGTGAGCCAAAAGGGAACAAGAAGCCGGTCACGCCTTGGCTGATGGAACCAGGGACTCCGAAGACATCCCCAAGATTTGAATCGAAACTGCCACGCCCAAAATAGCTCATGACAGCCTGTGCACCGTATTGATCCTTGGTTTTCTGAAATGCCTGGACAATGCGGTCCATAGCCTCATCCCAGGTGATCCGTTCGAAGTTTCCCTCACCCTTTTCGCCCACCCTGAGCAAGGGGTACTTCAACCTGTCCCTGGAATAAATGATTTCCTTTGAATGAAGCCCTCGAATACACACAACGCCAATGGGATGGTCTTTGATCGGCGAAATCTTCTCGACCTTGCCATCGATCAGTACCACGTCCACACCGCATCCGCCAGGGCATATGCCGCATATGCTGGTCACCGTTTCTGTCATCTCGATTCTCCTAACACAAATTGGAACCACTACTTCTAAAACGTTCAACGGCCATTCAGTTTTTAGCAAGACCTTGTTTGCTGTGCAAGGACCGCCATGAATATTTTGCCGATGCAGAACAAATACCAAATTAAGGTGGTAATGTAAAATGTTCAGTTTATGAACTTCGAACGTAAATTAAACAGAACGAGCGACAGGCATTCTCGTCCGCCGAGACCTATCAGACGGTCAGTCTGACCGCATAGCAAAACACGCATGAACAAGGAGCTTCCAGCGCGGGGCAAGAACTGTCTGGAGTTGAGAAACAAACCGGCACGTTTGATAGTTCAGGTGACGCTGGCGGAAGTCCTGCGTGCAGGCCATATCATCATGCGTCTGCATCGCTTGAGTCGGGCACGGTTCTTCTGCTAAACTCTGCCATGCCGCTGCTCTTCAAATCGGTCAGTCACGGCGAGTTGGCATTCGGTTTTTTCAACATCGAAACGGACATGCTCTTGCTCGAGGTTGGGGATTCAGCGATCCCTTGCCTGCGGAGCTTTTCCTGAAGCACCGTTTAAGTGGATTGTTAATAACAAATTTGGGCGGTGGTATCCACAAAGTAACGGCAAACGGTGCTATAGTATGGTATTCCAGCTGAAAATAATGGCTGATGCCGGCATTGCGCCGGTGGTGGTCTTCGCTTGAGGCTTCAAGATAGCCGGTGTCACTAGAAGGAGGCAGTAAACGAAATGGAACAGAAATTTCGAACCATATGCGGTTTTTGTCACACGTCGTGCGGCATGGTTGCCCACGTAAAAGATGGAAGGATAGTACGGGTGAGTGGGGACCCGGACCATCCGGCGAGCAAAGGGTATCTCTGTAAAAAGGCCAATGGAGCGGTCCCGCTCGTCTATCATAAAGACCGATTGAAGACGCCGCTTCTCAGGACTCCGCATGGATTCAAAAGTGTCACCTGGGATGAGGCGCTTGATTTCGTAGCCGGCAGGCTACTTGAGCTGAAGGACAGGTATGGGTCCAAAACACTGGTAAGGGCGGTTGGTGCGCCTTACACGTATGAGGGGCGTGACGGCTTTCATCAACTCCTTGCGGCCTATGGGTCAACGCTGAACACCAGCATGGGGCACCTCTGTTCACGGCCTCGGCAGCTTGGCATCACCGCTGTACTTGGCGACAGAATAGAACCGGACTTCAAGAATACCAAAATGGCAATCTTCTGGGGCGGCAACGTGGTGGGTGCAAACCGCTACAGCGTCCACGCAGCCACCCCATCCTTTTCGAAGACTATCCCGCTTATAAAAAAGGCCGGGGGTAAGGTCGTCCTCATCGATCCCGTTAGATCCGAGACGGTCCCAGAGGCCGATACGTGGCTTCCGCTGCACTTCGGGAGCGATCTCGCCCTCGCGCTCGCGATGATGCACGTGATCATCGGCGAGGAGCGCTACGACCAAGAGTTCGTCAAGGAGTACTCCACGGGTTTTGAGGCACTGAAGGAGCACGTAAAGCGATATACGCCTGCCTGGGCCTCAGGGGTCACGGGCTTGCCCGACACGGACATCGTCGCCTTCGCACGGGAGTATGCGGCCGCCAAGCCCGCAGTGATTTACGACGGGAATGGGCTCGACATGCACACGCAGGGGGTCGAGACGTGCCGGGCGATCGGGATGCTGGAGGCGCTTACGGGAAACGTCGACAGGCCCGGCGCAAATGTCTTCATGCCGTGGAGCAGACAGAACGCCGTCCCGACGGTAAAACTTGAGAAGGAAGCGTGGGAGAAACAAGCTTATCCAATCTTTGGAGAACTCCCTTTTTCCCACGTGATCGACCTGATGCTCTCGGAAGAGGGTCCCAAGCCCCGAGCCGTCATAGCTGCGAACACGAACCCTGCGCTCGCACTGGCCAACAGCAGCAAAGTCCGGAGAGCACTTGAGGGACTCGACCTGCTGATCGTTTTCGACCATTTTCTAACCGCAACGGCCGAACTCGCCCACGTTGTCCTGCCCGATGTGACAGGGTTCGAGCGCAACGGGTATCGCGCCTTTTCCAGCACGGACGGCTGTTTCTTTGCTTTGAGGAGAAAGGTGGTGGAACCGCTCTATGATGCCAAGCCGGTCTTCGAAGTCGAATATGCGCTGGCAAAAAAGATGGGACTGGAGCGAACTTACCCTTTTACTAACAACGAAGAGTGGATCGATTTCATGGTCGCACCCTCCGAGATCTCATTCAGAGACCTGCAGGAGAAGCAAATCATCTTTACTACCCCGCCGGTAGTCTATGAAAAGTTCAGGACAAAGGGCTTCAACACCCCTTCCGGGAAGGTGGAGTTCGTCTCCGAACGGTTCCGAAAGGAAGGCTATGACGCGCTCCCCACGCATCGGGAAGGAAAGAAGGATGTGTCTTTGGCGGTGCGCTTCCCGCTCATCGGTACCAGCAGGAAGCCGTGGAACTATTCACACACAAAGGCCCGTAACATCCGTCAGGTAGCCCGCTACCAGCCGCGCCCCTTCGTCTGGATGCACAAAAGCGATGCCGATGCCCGTGGAATTGTGGGCGGCTCTTGGGTCGAGATTGAATCGCCCATCGGAAAGATCGAGCTAGAAGCACAGATCGACGAAAAGGCGCCGTCAAGTGTTGCTATCGTCGATTTCGGATGGGGAAACCCATGGGACAGGTCGGCCAATATCAATTTGCTCACCGATGACGGTGAGCGTGACCCTCTTTCGGGAGGGACTCCCAATCGTCTCTTCCCGTGCGAGGTAAGGAGGAAACGATAACAGTTCTTACCCGGGCTCCGGTCAGGTAAGCGAGCACAAAGAGGCTCACGTCTATATCCCGTTGTACCATTGCTGTTGAAAAAGTTGGGATGGTTTACAATAGTCGCGATGGTCCCTGTTGGAAATCTCTCTAGGAAGGTCTGACGCGACGTGATAGACGTAACCTGACCGCCCTTTTGCAGCTAGCAATACCACATATGATCAAGATTGGAGAAGAGTCTGCAATAGAGCGAGCAAACACAATGAAAATGGTGCTTTTGAGGTAAAATGAAGCTCTGATGGTCAGGGCGCGCAGCGTGTGAATTAGGAAGTCGGGTTTCGTATGGTCAGCCTCCGAAACCCGACTTCCGTTAGGTATTATCGCTGCGGCGGCTCCGAGCATACGGTAATCGCAATTCACGGGGTGTTGGTGGTTCGTCGCATGGATCTGGGTCCACAAGCCCCTGCAGTCGACCAGTCCTTAGGGGACAGAATTTTTCCATATTCATCCAGCCGGTCCATCTTTTTGAGCCGGTCAATGATGAGCTGCCAGGCACAGTCTACTTCACCGCCGATTTCGCATTTACCTTGAGAAGATCCCCCGCAAGGCCCGTTCAGTAAGTGCTTGGCGCATCGCGCTATCGGACATATGCCGGCTGTGTGGGCCAGAACACACTCCCCGCACCCCTGGCACTTCTCCCGCCATACCCCCTGCTCATCAAGCGCGCCGAGAAACGTGGTGTTCAGGGCGGGTATCACCGGTAGGTGGCCGAAAGCCTCAGCAAGGGTCTGAACGCCGGCGCCACAGGCAAGAGACAGGATGACGTCTGTATCAGGGGGTATCTCCAGAAAAGCCTTCACTAGATCCGTTTCGCACTGTCTTTGAATGGTCCTTACCTGGATAGAACGCCCGGTAGATCCGGCGTTGTCCGGGAGCTGAAAGGTCGCGGGCGAGGGCATGCGCCTCCCGATCACCGCCTGAAAGACATACAGTGACACAGCTTCCGCAGGCCAGGACGAGGATGTTCCTGTACTGTTCTATGGAAGATACGATTTCATCAAAGGGTTTAAGTTTGCCGGTAATCATTTCAGACATCTTATTGACCTTTTCCGGGCGCTAGACGGTGCCACACCATCACTAAATTGGTCTTTCGGTGTTCGGGGCACAGCGCTTCCACCTGGTCCAGTTTTTGCGCCAAGGTCTTTTTGAGCTCCTGTGTGTAAAGGGGCGCCCCGCAAATCGCGCATCGCACAAGATCCAGGGTCACTACTTCGTCCCATTTTCCCTTGAGAAGGCCTTCGAATTCCACGGCGCCCTCGGGACAGATCCTCCAGCAATTGCCGCACCGGGCGCAAAGGCTCATATTGTGCAGGAGCTTCCTCTGGTTTCCCTGGTCCGAATAGTCGAGAGCGCTTGCCGGGCAATTCTGCACACAAGCGAGACACCCGTTGCATCGCTCGTTTACACGAAAAAAGCTTATCATCTATTCCTTTTCTGCTTGCTCCTCATCGCCTTTTGAAGCATGCCGTCCCTGGAGAGCGCCGCAGAGCCTGGCGGCTTCCTGTTGTGCGCGCTGAGACTGAAACCTGTTAGGCTCCACATACTCCAGGGCTTTTTTCTCGCAGACTCTTACGCACTGCGGCTCTCCGTCGCAAAGCTCACATTTGTAAGGAAGACCGAAGTCATGAGCAAAGGCCATTGATCCGGTTGGGCAGGCTGATACGCACATTCTGCATCCGACGCAGAGGCTGGTATCGAGAACCACTCTTGCAAGGTCGAGATCCCTTGTAATGGCTTTTTTCGGGCATACAGCCATACAAGGGGGATCGACGCACTGCTGGCACGTGAAGGGAACAAAGAAATTCCCGTCACCGGAGCTGGTGCCCATGATCTCGATCCGTTTCCGCGCAATTCTTCGATATCCGGTGTATCTCATGGCACAGGCTGTCTCGCATTCCTTGCAGCCGTCACATTTAAAGGGATCTATGAGAAGAACTTTGGACGTCATGGTTAGCTCGCGCTACGAAAATCGACTGTAGCAAATATGACATAGCGTGGTTGCGCCTGTCAACTTTCTTTCCGCCTAACCTCGTGTGCAGCGTCATACTCATTGATTGGATAAAGCGCGCTCAGTCTTTGTGGAGATAGTGTTGTTTTTCTTTGATGTGCACGTGCGACTTGAAGATATGCAAGTGGTGACAAGCTTGTCCTTGGTATCCCCGACATGATACTATGTATAAAGCACTACATGACAGACACAAGGAGACGCGACTATGCATCCTGAGCCTGAATACGGCAGTGACGGAATTGAGATAAAGAAAACCATCTGCTCCATCTGCAATCCCTTTTCCCACTGCGGCATCGATGCCTACGTGAAGGACGGGGTAGTGGTCAAAGTTGAAGGAAGCAAGGAGAACCCCAACAGCGGTGGTACTCTCTGCTCCAAAGGCAATGCCAACCGGCAGTACATCTACCACAAGGATCGGATCCGCACGCCGCTCATCAGAAAAGGCGAGAGGACATCAGGGGACTATGCACCCATTTCATGGGAGGAAGCGCTCGAACTCATCGCAAGTCGCTTTCTCACCATAAAAGAAGAATCGGGTCCCGAATCAGTGGTCTTCTATGCGGGCTACCCTAAATGGATGCGGCCTTTTTTGAAGCGCCTTGCTCATAGCTTCGGCTCACCCAACTATTGCACGGAGTCGAGCACCTGCTTCAGGGCCGCCTTTATGGCCGCTGCCCTCACGTACGGGGCCATGGGACCGCCTGATGTTCCCCGATCAAAGTGTCTCCTTGTCTGGAGCGCGAATCCTTTCTATTCGAACACGACCGTTGCACGCGGCATTCTCGACGCGCGGGAGAAGGGGCTCAAGATCATCGACGTAGGACCCCTGATCACACCTCTCACGGCCCACGCGGACATACACTTGCGCATTCGACCAGGCACCTCCGGCGCACTAGCCCTGGGGGTGGCCAATGTAATTATCGGGGAAGGTCTGTATGACCGTGAGTTCGTGCAGAACTATTCGCTTGGCTTTGAGGAATACCGCGCGTATGTGGCTCAGTTCCCGCCTGCCGTGGCAGAGGAGATTACCGGTGTTCCAGCAAGCAAGATCATCGAGGCTGCACGCCTATACGCCTTGACCAAGCCTGCCTCCCTGATGGTCAGTGCGAGTCCCACGACCCACCACACGAACGGACTGCAGAACCATCGCGCCATTGTGCAGCTCGTCGGGCTTACCGGCAACTATGACATCGCAGGGGGAAATGCACTGGTGCCTCCGGCCTACCTGTACGTCCCCAGCGGAGGCTTACGCACGCGCGAGCCGGAGTTTGAGGATTCCCGGCCATGGGAGGAGATGGCGCCGCGCCTCGGGCAGGATGTGCATCCCGCGTGGTGCAGGCTCGTCCCTGAGGCCCAGGCCATGCAGCTGCCCTTCCAGATCGAGAGCGGAAAGCCTTACCCTATCCGCGCCATGCTCGGATTCGGCCTCAACTACCGGATGTGGCCGGGTCATGATTTTATGGAGGAGAACCTCAAGAAGCTCGACTTCCTCGTCGATGTTGACCTCTTCATGACCGACACAGCGAGACTCGCCGACCTTATCCTTCCCGCCTGCACCTCCTTTGAGAGGAGCGAGCTGAAGTTCTATCCCCAGCAGTACGTCATATGGACGCAGCCTGTGATTAAGCCTCTGGGGGAGTCACGCTCCGACGCACAGATCATCTTCGATTTGGCCCGTCGCCTGGTGCCGGATGACGCCCTCATGCAGAAGGGTTACGAAGCGTGCATCGACTGGATGCTCGAACCCACGAAGCTGACTCTGGACGAGCTGAAGAAGTATCCTGCCGGATTGAGAGTCGAGAACGTTAACACGCCTCCCTTTCAGAAATATAAAAAGACGGGCTTCGCAACACCTTCGGGAAAGATGGAATTTACCTCCACGATCCTGGCGGAAACAGGGTATGATCCTCTTCCCGTATACAAAGAGCCGAAACTGAGCCCGCGATCAACGCCTGAAATAGCAAAGGAGTTCCCCCTTATTCTCACTACGGGAGCACGGCTTCCCATGTTCGTTCACTCGAGGACCTTCCGTTTCAGTTGGACCCGAAGCCTGCGCCCCGATCCCTTAGTAGACATAAACCCGCAGGATGCACGGGAGAGGGGTATCGCTCAGGAAGACTGGGTCAGCCTCTCGACCCCGCGAAGCTCGATGAAGGTGAAGGCAAATCTCACGGAGATCGTTCCCCCGGGCGTGGTCAACATGTACCATGATTATCCTGAGGCGAGCGTGAACCTGCTCATAGAGCCGGACTACCGTGACCCTGTCTCCGGCTTTCCGGGTTTCAAATCGCTCTTGTGCGAAGTAAAAAAAACTAAGGAGGAAAACGCGTGAGCACACCCCAGCTTGGATTCTCCTTTGATGTCTCCCGCTGCAGCGGCTGCATGGCCTGCATGTCCGCCTGCTTTGACCAGAACGATATGCCCGGCGACGGCTCCACCTTCAGGCACGTGAGCAGAATAGAGACCGGGACCTATCCGTCCGTCAACATCAGGTATGTTTCCCTGGCCTGCATGCACTGCGGGGATGCGCCCTGTGTTGCGGTCTGTACGAACCGGGCGCTTTCAAAAAATCCCGAAAACGGCATCGTGGAGATAAACAAGGACCTCTGCATAGGGTGCCATGCCTGTGCCACGGCCTGTCCATTCGGTGCGCCCCAGTTTCCTGAGGGAAGCTTCATGCGGAAGTGCGATTTCTGCCTGACGAGAGTTACGCACGGTCTCGAGCCTGCGTGCGTGCGCACCTGCCCGACCAAAGCGTTAGGCTTCGGACCTATTGAAAAGCTGACTGGGGAGAAGGCAAAGGCGGCTTCTGCAAAGGTCGTGTTGTCCTTTAATCCCAATCTCGCTGCTCTTGGTCTAAGACTCAATAGTAGGCCATAGAGGGCCTGTAGGCCTGTGCTGAAGAGATTCATGAGGTTATTCGAGGATAATAGAAAATCATTCAAAGAGAAGGAGGGATCAGTATGGCGGATGAGACGAAAGTGACAAAACGGTCAGGCATGACGCGAAGAGAATTTATGAAGAAAACGACCATTGCAGGAGCGGCCCTGGGTGTTCCCATGCTCGGCCGACGTGCCTTTGCCGCCAAGAAGCGGGATTATATCCTGATCGGGCGGTGCAACCCGACGTCGGGTCCTATTTCCGCCTTCGGCGAGTCATCTCCGTGGATAGATGACCGGGTGCTTGCCGAGATCAATAAGGACGGCGGGATTCTTATCAAGGAAGTGGGAAAGAAGTTGCCCGTTCGGATCAAGACGATGGACACGGAGAGTGACCCTACCAAGGCGGGCGATGTGGCCTCCAAACTGATCCTCCAGGACGAAATCGATCTCATGATCACCCTCCATACTCCGGATACCGTAAACCCGGTGGATGCCGTATGCGAGCGTTATCAGGTTCCGTGCATCTCTTCCGACGCGCCCATCGAATCGTGGCTCACGGGCGGCCCTTATAAGTGGAGTTTCCATTTCTTCTTCTCCGTGCCCCAGATCGTGGAATCGTTTATCTCCATGTGGGACAGCGTTGCCGATAAGACAAATAAGGTCGTGGGCGGGCTATGGCCAAACGATCCTGACGGTAAGACCTATGCTGAGATGTTCACGAAACGGCTGCATGAGAAAGGTTACAAAGTGGTGGATGGGGAAGATTCCCCAACAAGACACCGGACTATACCTCTTTCATCGACCTCTGGAAAAAGAGAAAGTGGAGATACTGACCGGCGTTCAGCCCCCGCCTGATTTTGCCGCGGCATGGCGTCAGTGTTTTCAGCAGGGATTCATCCCAAAGATGTCAACGCATGGGAAGCCCATCCTCTTTCCGTCAGCGGTTCAGGCCCTGGGAGGGAACCTGGCTAATGGGCTCACCACGTGTGTCTGGTGGAGCCCCCTTCACCCCTTCAAATCCTCAGTTAGCGGGTATTCGGCCAAAGCACTCTGTGATGCTTGGACGGAGAAGACGCAAAGGCAATGGACCCAGCCTATCGGTTTCACTTATGCCACCTTCGAAGTGGCCGCGGATGTCCTGAAGAGAGCCGGTACTCTTGACAAAGAGAAGATAAGACAAGCCATCGTCCAGACAGACCTCAAGACGATAGTTGGGCCGGTGAAATTCAACAAGGAGAATTACTCGAAAACGCCTATGGTTGGCGGACAGTGGGTAAAAGGAAAGAAATGGCCATGGGAACTGGAGATCGTTGAGAACAATCAATTTCCTGAGATCAAGAAAACTGCCAATCTTGTTTTTCCCATTCCCCGGCCGTAAGCTCAGGAGAGCGCCAGGACAGTGCTCTGTATGAGGCCCCTCGCAGGTTTTCCACGGCGGGGGGCCTCATCTTACCGCACCAGAATCCGAACGACGGAGGCAATATAGGCTTTTGCTGCTCCGGCCAAAACTCTTCTTTGATGGGGCGAAAGAGTGTAGAGGCGCTGCCCGTTGTTTGCAGTTCAAAAATTCCACCCGATTCCCGCCCGTTGCTCACCCGGCGCCCCCTATACGTAAAGCATTTCCGGTCCGAATTTGATCGTAATTGCCTCGACCGGGCAGTCCAGCCTGCAGGAGCCGCAGTGCCAGCACTCGTCCGGATACTTAACGGTCGGGACCTTCGTCTCCCGGTCGAACAGGATCACGTCCAAGGGACAGTGGGCGTCGCAGGTGCCACAGCCCTTACATTTCTTCAAATCTATTACCGGTGGCATATCTCCTCCTATCTCAATTCGTCTTCATAAATAGCCGGGTACCTACGTTGGGTGTGCTGCGTCGCTCTCCTCGACGTATTTTTCCCCGTAGTACCCGCCTGCGGGTGCGGCTCCTCACTGCCGCCTCGACTCTATCTCGAATACGAATTGGTATATACAATCATGAAATATTTTTTTTATTTAGCTGGCATAGTCGCGTAATCAAGTTTCTTAAAAGAGGTCTTTATCCCTTTCTTGGTTTTCTGCACGACGATCTGCCCGTCGAACTCAGGGTTAGTCTCCGGATAATCCGTACGATGGTGGTAAACGTTAAATCTCGTCTCTTTGCGCGCGAGCGAAGCGTGGCACATCATCTTTCCCACCTGCATGATCTGGTAGGCTTCGGAGACACGCATCAATTCGTGGTAGTTCTGCGCAAGTATCTCGCCGTAATGCTTTTCCAGCTGCTCCAGTTTATCAAGTGCCATGTTCAGCGTATTCTCGTTCCTGTGCCGGCCCTGCGTAGACCCAGAGCATCTTTCGCATCGTGTCCTCGAATTTCCGGTGGGACAAGGCGCCTGAAGCGCGGAGGGGCGCAAAGGTCCTCGCCTTCATCTCCTTCACCTGAGACAGACTGACCGGCCTATCCTTTAATTCACGGGAATATTCCGCCGCGACCTTGCCGGCGAGATAGCCGCCTGTCGTGCAGATGTGGGTGCAGCGCATCTGGTCTGCGCAGTCGCCTGCCGCGAACAAGCCGGGTAGCGTCGATTTGGTCTCCTCGTCTATCATGATCCCGCTTGAGCAGACTTCCGACGCTCCTCCCTGCATGCCTTCGGACGCCATGAGTTCGAGTCTGTCCTTCCGCAGGTCTATCCCCTTCTGTTCGATGAAGTCGGGCAGCGTGTCTTTATCATACCCGAGGGTCTTATACAGGTGTGTCATATCTTTTTTCGAGAGGTGGCGGCAGTCAACATATATCGGGCCTCTGCCCTCCGAAATCTCTTTCATTACCCCTTCGACCAGCTTGGAGCGCGCGGCCCTGTTTCCCAGCGGATGGTATTTGAGCATAAACTCCTCGCCCGCGGCATTTACTATCTTGCCGCCCATGCCTGTCAACGCATTCAGGCCCGCGGCGCTGAAGCCTCTCGGCACCAGCGTTATGCGCACTATCTCCATGTTTGCGAGCTGAGCGCCTGCCTCGAAGGCCATGGTCTGCGCAGCTCCTGTGTTGGCCGGACACTGCCATGTATTGAAAGGCATACCCGTCGGGTTTTCGAATATCCGGTTTGTGTTTCCCGTGGCGAGGATGGTCGATTTGGCCTTGATGATGTAAAACGTTCCCTTTCTGATGTTGAAGCCGACCGCGCCGATCACCTGGCCGTCACTGGTGAGAAGCCCTGCTATGGCGCATTTCTCCAGTGTCTTGCAGCCGAGCCGTCTGGCCTCTTTGGCAAGCAGGGGTTTGAGCTGCTTGCCGTTGAAGTTGATCATGTAAGGACCGGGCAGGCTGAACGAGGTAGTTCTGTAGTAGGCGCCGTTTGGCTGCTTGAGAGTACAGCCTATGCGGTCCATACGCTCGATGGCCGCATCCAGCTCCCGGCAGAATACGGCGTTCTGTACGCTTACGTTTACAGCGCCCCTGGCGACCCTTCCTGCCCACTCCAGGTACGCCTCCCGCGTGTCCCACGAGTCGGTTCCGAGATATGCCATGAAGTGGTCGACACCGCCCGCGATCGCTCCGCAGCGGTTTATGGAACTCTTGTCGGCGATCAGGACTTTGACACCTTTTTCCGCAGCGCCGATTGCAGCGTTGTTTCCCGCAAGCCCGCCACCGACGACGAGTACGTCCGTTTCAAACACTTCACCAAACTGTTCGATTGTTTTAGCCATGACTTCTCCCTGAATCACGCCCTACCATCGCATGGTTGTATCATGGGGCGGATCGTTAATGTCAGACAATCATACTACATAATAGAGCGATGGATGATGTCAAGAAAAAACGGTCACGTCCTTACACAGGCAATGGCTTCTGAATAGCGCGTATTGATTGTCCCGTCTAATATTGTCTATGCGGCATACCGACACGTGGCGAGGGACATTCTCTGATGTCGAATTGTTTCGTGGAAGGAACGATTCACGCTTCCGGGAGATAACTCTCGGCTTTCGTACGTCGTTGCGGCCGCAGAAAATAATTTGTTTTCCTTCCCCCTGCCTTGTATAGTGTTTCTCAGCATGGTAATTATCTAAAGGAGTCATGCTGCGTCTTAGATACCTTTTACCCTTCATCGCTTTGCTCACGCTTGCTCCCTTCATCATCCAGGCCAAAGAGCCTATCCGCACAGAAGAAGGTATTGTCAGAAAAGTGACCGACGGAGACACCGTGACCGTCGTAACCGATGAAGGCACCAGATTGAAGGTCCGCCTCTATGGCATCGACGCTCCTGAGACTCTCAAGATGAACCGCAGAACGGGCGTGGTATCAAAGCCGGGTCAGCCGTATGGCAACGAAGCATATAGAGCCCTGGAGATGATGGTCTATGGAAAGAAGGTGAAAGTCACCATCATGGACATCGACCGCTATGGTCGCCTGGTGGCCGTTCTCTACCTTGGCGACAGAGACATCAACCGCGAAATGGTCCAGGCGGGCTATGCATGGGCTTATAAAGAATACCTGAAGGGTCCTTATGCATCAGAATATATCGACACGGAGAACGAGGCGAGGGACAAGAAGCTCGAACTCTGGCAGCAGGCAAACCCTCAGCCGCCATGGGAATTCAGGAAACAACTGAGAAGGGGGCGATAGGCATTGGGGTGCGTGACTGCTGCTTTCACCGATGAAGCCTCATGACCGCAGCCGACTGGTTCGTAAAAGCCCTAAAGTTGCTTCACGCCGGTGCGCCTCAAGATGCACGGGCTGCGTTGACGGCCGCCGTTCAACTCGACCCAGAATACGCAGAGGCCTATGCTTACCGGGACCTCGCTTACTACCAGCTCGGCGACCATGATGCCGCGATGGACGACTACGACAAGGCCGTGGCGCTGTGGCCTAACTTTGCGGAAGTCTACTATTTTCGCGCTATCCTTTACGGGCAACGGAAGGATCATGAGAAAGCAATCGCTGATTACAGCAGGGCTACCGAACTAAAACCTACGCTCGTCGAAGCATACTACTTCCGGGCAGTCAATTACGGAGCAGCAGGCAGGTACGAAGAGGCGCTCGGTGACATGAAGACTGCCGCCAAGCTTGACTACGGGCCAGCGAAGCACTTCCTGGAGGGCCACAAGGTCACACCGGAAAGAAACTGACTCCGATCTGTACAAACACCTCCATCTTGTAGTTTCGTTCCGGGCAGGAACCACAAGGACTTCTGCAAATTGGTCAATGGGACGTGTCAATCCTTTTTGGACACGAACGATCCTTTGCACAATAAATCGCAACACATTTGCGAGACGGTGGTCACACCGCGTTGCCCTCCCGTGCCATCACACTACTGAGGGAGGTATTTCATTAAGACAGAGGCTTCCAACACAGATTCGTTTGTCTCACCATACATCCTACGGTAGCTCGACCCAGAAGTAATGGCTTCCGTCCGCTACACTTTAGACCGCTTTGCTGATGATAACCCCCAGCCGTTGGAACCCGGCGTAATTCGCGGTCCCCTTCTGTCTGATCTCCTCCAATCAGTACAGGACACATCGTCGTGTCGGTCGAGAACGAGCAAGTGTTGCATCTATAAAAAAAAATGCACCACGGTCATGGCGCACGTAGAGTAGACTACGGGCGTCGTGTGGCCTCTCAGCCATCGATCTCCCGTAGCCCCTCCCCGAACTGAGCATGCGCCTTTCGTTACGCACTCAGCTCTCCAGAGATCCATGGCGTAATCGGGCCGTTGCATCCGACCGAGTCGAAACCGCTGCACCGAGATATAGCCCATCAAAAACTGTTCTTCCCTTCCGTCCTGCCAGACCTTGCGGTTCGGGTGAGCCGTGCTTCGCCTGAGAGAGCGCAAAATCTTCGGGACACCTGCCTTGGGATGCTTCTTTCGCATCCACCGCAAAAGCCTTCCCCCCACATACCAGTCAATACTACCGAGGATACGCTTTCCCCCGGTACAGTGCCGATGGAAATACCCCCATCCCCGAAGGAGCGCATTAAGCTTCCGGAGTATCCAGGCAAGTGAGCGCGTCATCGTTCTACGCGTCGTCCACTGCTTTATCCGATAGCGAATATCCGCCACCTTCCACTTCGGGATCTCGATCCTGGGTCTATAGCCGTAGTGGTGCTCCCACTTCATACGGACTCTGTGCCCCAGAAACTCAAACCCTTGGGTCGTTGGGGTGATCTGTGTTTTCTCTTGCGAGAGGGTAAGCTTCGCGGTGTCTTTCAGGTAGGCGGCAAGCGCCTCTTTCTCTCTCACGGCGTCATCGTAGCTCCCCGACACCAGAATAACAAAGTCATCAGCGTAACGGATAGGGAAGAAGACGGGTCTCCCTGCCTTTCGGTCATACATACGGGCGAGCCTGGCTGCATGCTGTTCCTTATCCTTCGCACGATAGACCCACCGTGCATACCGCTCCTCAATCACCTCCAACGCGATATTAGCGAGCAATGGTGAAAGATTTCCACCTTGAGGAGTCCCTGCGTCGGTACGGATGAACTGATCCTCAGCAAGGATGCCCGCCTTGAGAAACGCACGGATGAGCCGTAAGACCTTGCGGTCAGCACAGCGGCGACGGACTCTCTCCAGAATCTGATATTGCGAGGAGATTATCGAAACAGCCCTTGATGTCACCCTCGATAATCCACGGGTAGGGATTGGCGTGCCGCTTACCATCGTGTGCCACGGTCGGAGCCGTGAGTGCTCTCCGGATGTGTTCCAACGCCCCGTGACAACTCCGCCCGGACCTGAAGCCATACGATACCTGCCAGAACCTGGCTTCAAAGAGCGGCTCGATGATCTGCTTGATGGCACACTGTACAATACGGTCCTTCAAGGTCGCTATAGCCAGGGGCCGGAACTCCCCCGGCTTGCCGGGCTTGGGTATCATCTTTCTCCACGAAGGGCTCGGCAGATACGTGCGCCGTAATTCCTCCTTAACCCCTTCGAGATACTTGGCTTCCCCAAACTTCCGGATATGCTTCACGGTGACCCCGTCGATACCCGGCGTTCTCCTGCCTTTACTTGAGGCAACCGTCCGCCAGGCACACCGCAGGTTGCGGGTGTCAGTTACCCAACCCCACAGCTCACGGTACACTCCTTCAGGGTTTTCCCGACTCCACTGATAGAGTTTTCTCTGCACGCCGAGTAACCAGACGTTATCCGTCTTAGCATCTGTGTCCACAGATTCCTCCGGCTTCGAGAACCTATCGGTCTCCTGTCCCCCTTCGCCATGTAGACGGCTCTCCCGTCCGCAGACTACTACAGGGACTCCGCCCCGTACGTGCCCTTCTCCGGTCTCCACGGCTAGCCTGGTTCCGCTCCAGGCAGACACGCACGGTTCCCATGTTCCCGATCTCAACCCACTGGATGGTTAGGCTGTCTGCTTTACCCCTGGCGGCCCTGGGGAGAAGGACAAGAAGGAGTAGCCTGCTCCCAGGTACGGGTTTCATCGTACCTTCCAGGTGAGACCGTAAAGCCCACCCGGATCACGCCGCGTTGCCCTCCCGTGCCATCACACTACTAAGGGAGGTATTACATTAAGACAGAGGCGTCCGCCGCAGATTCGTTGTCTCGCCATACATCCTCCGGTAGCTCGGCCTTGCGGTGATGGCCGCAATCCGCTACATTTAAGACCGCTCTGCTGATGATAACCCAGCCGGTGGAACCCGGCCGAGCTTCGCGGCCCCCTTCTGTCCCATCTCCTCCATGGGACAGGGCACACTATCATGCCGGTCGAGAACGAGCAGGTGTTGCATCTATATGAAATGCACCACGGTCATGGCGCACTTACAGCTTGAAATGTGGCATCGGATTGAGAAAGGACAAATGCACGAGTTCAGGAAGCCATATGCACAACAGAACGCGATAGTCATTCAGTAGCATGGCCCCGCCTGCCGCCCGTCTTTTCGATCCTCCCCCTGGCCCCCTTGAACGTGCGGAACCCCCCGGCGAGGCTTCTCGACCGGAAGCCGTGCTGGACGAGCACCCGGTGAGCTATGTACGATCGCAGGCCAGCGGCGCAGAACGGCACGTACCGCTTGTCCCTGTCGAGTTCCGGCAGGCGTTTGCGAAGCTCGGGAAGGGGGATATGGAGGGAGCCGGGGATGGTGCCCTCCAGAAGAAGCTCGGGAGGATTCCGAAGATCGATGAGGACGTCTTTTTCGGGGTCGAGAAGCGGGCAGCTCGTTCCAGACGATCTGCTCCACGTCGCCTTTCAGGATGTTGGCCGCGGCATATCCTGCGATATTGACGGGGTCTTTCGCCGACGAATAGGGAGGGGCGTAGGCGAGCTCCAGTTCCTCCAGATCGTACACGGTCATGCCCGCCTTCATGGCGCAAGCCAGAACGTCTATCCTCTTGTCCACCCCATCCATGCCCACGATCTGAGCGCCGAGGACCCGGCCGTCCTGGGGAGAGAAGATGAGCTTTATCGCCATATTCGCGGCTCCCGGGTAGTAGGACGCATGGGATCCGGGGTGCGTGTAGCTCACGAGATAGGGTATGTTGTGTGTCCGGAGGCGCTTTTCCGACGCGCCCGTCGCGGCCGCCGACAGATCGAAGACCTTCGCGATGAAGGTGCCGAGGCCGCCCCTGTAGACGGAAGTCCTGCCCATGGCGTTGTCCGCCGCAATCCGTCCCTGCTTGTTGGCCGGACCGGCGAGGGCCACGATCCCGCAGGCGCCGGTCACGGCGTCTTTCACCTCGACCGCGTCTCCAACGGCGAAGATATCGGGGTCGGACGTCCGCATGGTCTCGTCCACCCTGATGCCGCCCGACGGGCCGATCTCGAGACCGGCCTTCCCTGGCGAGTCTGTTCTCCGGGCGGACGCCTACGGTCACGAGGACGATATCGGCCTCCAGCTCGCCGGCGGCATCCGTGGAGACGAGGATGCGGCCGTTTTTCTCCCTGAAGGCCGTGACGGTGCAGCCGAGCCTGCAGACAACGCCCTTTTCCGCGAGGTGCTCCTCGATCATGGCGGCCATCTCGTAATCGAGGTTGCCCATCACCTGGTCGAGCATTTCGACGATCGTGACGCTGCACCCCTTCCTTACGAGGTTCTCGGTCATTTCCAGACTGATGAAGCCCGCGCCCACGATGAGGGCCGATTTGGGTCCCCGTCCTTCGAGAGGCGGCGGCGATGCGGTCGGAATCCGGGATGTTCCGGAGGCTGAATATCTGCGGAAGGTCGATGCCGGGGATGGGGGGCTTGAGAGGCTCTGCCCCGGGTGCGAGGATGATCCTGTCGTAGCTTTCCCGGTAGACCTCTCCCGTCCGGCGGTTCTTGACCTCGACCTCTTTTCTCGCCCTGTCGATTCTCGTGACTTCCGAGAAGATGCGGATATCGATGTTGTACCGCTTCGTGAGCGCGTCGGGGGTCGTCACGAGGAGATCGGACCTCTTCGGTATGATCCCTCCTATATAGTAGGGCAGACCGCAGTTCGCAAAGGATATGTATTCTCCCCGCTCGAAAAGGACGATGTGGGCGTGCTCGTCGAGCCTCCTCGCCCTCGCGGCCGCCGTTGCCCCGCCTGCGACACCTCCGATGATCAAGAGCTTCATATCCTCGCCTCCCTCATGGAATGTATCAGTCTTGCCCGCAAGATTGTATCCCCGGATAGTGCCTGTTGCAAGGGGGCGGCTCTGAAGAGGCCGCGTGGGTGGATGGGCGGTCTCCCCGGGCCCGCCGTTTTCAGGGCTACAGAGGTCACGAATCTCGGGAACTGCGGAGGGCTTAAAGGTTGTCGATGCCATCTACAAGTGGCGACAACAGGGCCAAATACATTGTTTAAAGATTGCCGCCAGAAAGAGTGTAATGGTCGGGCTAACCCCGGCCGCGGAGTGGCCGTCTGGTTCATTGCGCTGTTCGACCAAGTCTCGCGCCATTGTCATACGTGGCGGAAGCGTCAAGTTGGAGACACTGGTTACGTGAGCTTACTGAACGGTGGTCTTACAGAATCCTCCGCTTAGAACATGGGCGTTGGGACGCGCCCCCACCCCGTGCCCGGGCCCAGGGATTGGATATCCAGAGGGCCAGGCTATGGATATCCACGTCGGCGAAGAACTGCGGGACACGAACCGTCGTAATGCCTAATATGAACGCCCTCGTGTTCTCCGGGCGAGGGGAATCGAGGTGCAGGAAGATGAGCCGGCGGACCGCGCCACCAGGAGCCGAGCTTGTCGCCGGTGCGCCTCCTACGTCGTGGTGCATCATCATGTGGCCGCCCTCAAGATGCCGGAAGGGATGAAAGATCCAGTCGGTTATCATCGCAAGCGTCTGATGATGCTCGTAGAGACGCCACTGAGGACCGGTATCCGCGATCATCCCCTGCATTACATAGTGCGTGGGTACGAGGTAGACAAGGATAGGTCCGGATGACTGATCGAGCCGGGACTTTATCTCCGGTAGGCGAAGGACATCGGCCATCCGGTGCTCGAGCATGAAGGAGTCTCCCGGTAGGATGGCTATGGCCGTAACCCGTCCTTCCGACCAGAGCGGCAATTGAGCGATCGTGTAGGCGCGAAGGGCGAAGGCGCCCCCGACAGCCACGACCACAATGAGGACAAACCCAAGCAGTGACCTGAGCACCGGCGATTTCTGGAACTGCTGGCGATCCGCGGCTTGCTCCAGTCTCTCGTGGGAGGAACATGCCCGTCCGTGCCATGTACTGCCGGTACTGGTCGCCGAACTGGTTCACCATCCGCCGCTCCTCATCCCGCGCCAGGAGGTAGTAAAGCCCACCATGACCGTCCACAGGACGATGGTGAGGAACCGCGGCCAGAGGATTGCCAACCCCAGCCCGGTGGCTGCCAAGCCGAGGTACTGCGGGTGCCGGATATACCGGTAGAGCCCACCCAGGGCTGGACCGCGCCGGAAGAACTTGTGGAAGTAGACCTGCCCCGCGCAAACCAAGAAGATGACCGCCCCGACTACGAAGAGGACTGAACCTGCGACCCGGACAGTCTGGAGGAATAACCCGGGAGGCACGACCATGTGCGGCAGGAAGAATGCCGCCAGCCATTGCGTGGCTGGCCGCTCGGCGAAGAAGAGGAGGACGGGATTGAAGGCCGCGTAGAAAAACGCTGCAAAGGGGCTGATCATGATCAGTACCTCGAGCGCGATGATGAAAAAGACCACGATGCCGACACGCGCTGTGATCTTCGCCAGGGTCTCCTCAATTTTTGTCCTTACCATATGAGTAACCTCCTTGACTGATGGTGATCCTGCTCCGTTGCCTTACTTTTTCGTTGCGAGGGCGGCCCTGAGGTCGTCTATCGTCCAGTTTCCCTGGAAAAAGCCAGGGCCTGATCCTGCTGGAAATCCGCTGAATCTTACCTCTCGCTGTCCCAGCTTGATTGTTTGGTTGCTGTCTACCCAGATGACGAGCGGCGCATGCTCGCGTATCCCCTTCTTTGTCATGAACTGCTGGCCCTCCCTTGTATCCGTGTCGTACCAGGACACACTGATCGTGTCTCCGTATTTGGAAAACACCTCTTTGATCTGCTTAAGAGTCGGCTGCATGGGAGCGTGATTCATATAGACCACGTCGATCTGCCCCCGACCTGTGGCAAAAACGCCGAGAGGCGCCGATAGCAAAAGAGAGAGGACGAGCATCGATAAAACAAATCTCTTCACCATATGACCTTCACTGAGCACCATTCGATATCGGGGACTCATTCTCAGCGATCCGAGTCTGGCATGCATGAACTGGATTCCCTCCTCTATGCAGCGCGTCATTGACAGGGCATCTGCCTGTCTGCCATTGCGGTCTCGATGAGATCGAGAAATCGCTTCTGCTGTTCTTTGTCGAGCATCGACTTGAATTCGAGCATGTGGGCAACGACCGTCTTTTGCATCTCCTCCTGCGCTTTGTTGATCTGGGCTATAGTCGCCTCGATTGCCTTCTGGTCGGGGTTGTCCGCCCGCATGAGGCCAAAGAGAGAAGCTCTCAGCCGGTCAACTTGCTGCCTTTTTTTGCGAGGGCTGCGTGAAAGGGCAGGCCTTTTCTGGAAAGCTTCGAACTGTTCCGGTTTCAACGCCAACTCTTCGAAAAGACGGGATGCGAGCCGACGGGACGGCCCGGATACCGGGGCCGGACGACGGCCCGTAGCCCGGCAAAAGGAGCCGGCAGCGATACCGGGTCTGTTTATAATGGGTGTACCCCGCAGCACCGAGGAAAGAGAAATTGAGGACCAGAGAGATGATAAGGATGTACTTCAAAATGTTATCTCTCATCGCCTGCCCCCATCAGTCTGACATAAGCGCCCCCCACGGAGTCAGGAGGCGTGGCCTGAAAGAGATCGAGCGAAAAGGACTCTTGCACGGTTGCCTGAACTGCCTGCCTTCCGGACGTTCTGTCCGCCACCAGCAGGTTGCCGGAGAACACCCCGATGATCATAATGATCAGTGCGAAGGCCACTTCCACGGCCCGCAAAAAGAAAGGCCGGAGGGTAAAGAGCTGCCACAACCATGAAGGCTCCTTTGCCTCCAGGTTTGCCATGACCCTTGTGGTGAAGCCATAGGGCGCCGGGAATCTCTCGGCGGAGGCGAACAGTTGGTGGACGGATCGGATCTCTTCCAGCTCTTCTTTACATCCGGACAGTCCTGGATATGGAATGCAAACAGCCTTTTTCTCGTCCGGGCCGAGATCATCATCCACATACCGGGAGATCATTTTTTTTATCTGTGAGCATTTCATTTTTTCTCCCTCCATACTGTTAGACGATTGAGATTCGATTTTGTTCCAAAAATCTTTCATCACGCCTACACTTTTTTTTGTAAAAGCCGCCGCAATTCCTCCCGTGCCCTCGATATCCTCGATTTCACCGTTCCCATAGAGGTGTCGAAGCACCTCTGCGATCTCCTCGTAGGAAAGCCCTTCGATCTCCTTCAGCACAATCGCTGCCCTTAGTATGCTCCGGGAGTTTTGGAGGGCCGCCTGTATGGCCTGGCCGGTCTCCTTTGATTGATAGAGCTGCTCGGGAGAAGGTTCCGTTGAGGCCAGGTCATCGATGACTGACTCGTCTTCCACCTGCTCAGGCGCGATTTTTTCTTGTAGTCAAGGCAGGTGTTGACGGCGATCCGGTAGAGCCACGTGTAGAGGGACGCGTCGGGCTTGAACGCTTTCAGGTTCGGTAGGCCTTCAGAAAGACGTCCTGCGCCGCGTCCTGTGCATCGTGCGGTCCTGGATCATGTAGCGGCAAAGGTTGTAGATCTTGTCCTGGTACTTGCGAACCAGCTCCTCAAATCCTGAAACGGTCGCCATCTTTAAAGCGCGTGATCAAGTCTATATCGTCAGCGAAAGCCATCACTTCTGTACCTCATAGAACAAAAAGCAACTGTTGCAAAAAGCTTTAGCGCTGGATCACAAGGCTCTTCATTCGATCTAGAGCTGCATGCACCCATTATTTCTCTGCCAGATCCCGCCCATTTTCAGACTGTTCTTCGAAAACAGCTCTCTTCTGCTCCTCACGAAATAGGTATGAAGGACCGCGAATATTGCCAGGGGAGGATATAGGACAACGGCGATCTTACAGACAAAGAGCAAGGCTTCCGCTGTCGGGTAATTCGCAAGGAGATTGAGTATGCCGTAAAATCCAAAGATGACGGGCATGAGGGTGCCCGCATATTTTCCGATCATTTTCAGTTCCTGATCCTTCCGGTTGAAATAGCGTATCCCCATATCGTCAAGCGTCCAGAGGGTGGATAGCAAAAGAGAGACGAAAATAGTGATCGCGGTGATCATGAGAAAACGTCCTAGTTGAAAGTGACCCTCCGGTATGAGAAGGGATGTCCCTACCGTAGGCCCGCCGATTATCTGGAGGACAGTAAGCAGCTTCGTGCCGAAAAGTAACCCGATGCCGATCCCCTGGAATGGCCGAAAGATCCAGTGCTTGGCCGGCAGGATCGTTAACTCTCCTTCCTGTTCGATCTGGAGGAGGGCCGATGTCTTCTTTTGAATGATAAACCGATAGATCCTGGGCAGTGCGTAGAGCGGCAGGCAGAGAAGAAACGCGAAGCGGAAAAACCGGAGCGGCGCCTTGCACGCGGTTTGCCAGCTTGTTAAAAGTGCAGAATCACCATACATGAAAGAGAACATGACGGTCACGAGTAAAACAGCGAGGGCCGGGGCCATATCTTTTGGCCACCCAAGGGCGTCCTTCGTCGTAGACCGAACCATGCCTTCCCTTTTATCGATCATCTCCACTCAGTGCTCTATATCTGTTAGACGAATGAAATTGGGTTTTGTTCCAAAAAAGTTCTTTACAGCACCAAACTTTTTTGAGACCGCTGATAACGCTGGTTATGCGCGGTCATTCTCTATGTTAAGGATCGCATCAATTTTTCTTGTTGACATTGTTATGAGCATATGCTTATAATAAGGACATGTCAAGACCGAAGAAGTGCAGGTGTGTAAATTGCACTCCCAATACTTCCTATTTTAAGCCGCAAGGGAATTCCGGTCTTCCAATTAGAGGAAGTATCCCTAAGCCTCGATGAACTTGAGGCCATACGGCTCGCCGACTATGAAGGATGTTACCACGAAGACGCCGCGACCAGAATGAAAGTCTCCCGCGCAACCTTCGGGAGGATATTGAACAAGGCCCGCAACAAGGTTGCCGAAGCGATCGTCGACGGTAAAGCCTTACGCATAGAGACAAACACAGACCAAGGAGGTAGCAAATGAAAGTATGTTTCGCGGTTCAAAAAGATGATGGCGTTGAAAGTGTAGTTTATGGTCATTTCGGTTCCGCTCCTGCATTTATCGTCGTGGATACCGAGGCTGCTGATGCAGCCGTGACCGTCAACAATCGCGACCTGAATCACGTGCATGGGGCATGCAATCCGATCCAGGCCATAGGCGGACTCAAGCCGGATGCAGTGGTAGTCGGGGGAATCGGCGCGGGAGCCATCAACAGGCTCAACGCGGAAGGCGTCAAGGTCTACCGCTCGGCGGCAGAGACAGTGAAACAAAACCTGGCCTTACTCAAAGAGAGCAAACTGTCTGAACTCTCCGTGCAGAACGCATGCGCAGGGCATACTCAAGGCCAGGGCGGCTGCGCACACTAGAGCAAAAGATGCCTGTTACGGGTTCCGGGTTGCAGGTTCCGGAACTCATGAGGAGGAAGAACAATGCCTATATTTGAATACCGTTGCAACGCATGTAACGAGGTAAGCGAATTCCTCGTATTGGGGAAGGAGGAGGTACTGAGTTGCGCTAAGTGTGGCAGCCAGGACCTTGTAAAGCTGATGTCCGCACATAACGCGCCGGCCTCCGTCCACGGTCCTGCGGAACAAGCCTCGGGCGGGTGCTGCGGTGCACCAGGCTCCTGCGGATCCCCGGGCAGCTGCTGTTCAGGGTAGCAGCACCCCTGAGCAACGGTAATTTGTCCACAATTATTTTGACATCCATTCCAGTCTTTCGAACCGGCTCGGTCTTCATTACATCCCGCAGCGGCACATGGTTATGAATGCCAGGGTCCCTGCCTGGATCAATGAACTTGATAATGAAGGGGTAGGGGAAGATCGTGGATAAGCAGGTCTGGACAATTGTCTCGCGCAGTAACGGGATAGAGCTATTGTTTGGCAAAAAGGCGTTAGTACCCAATACCGGATACGAGACGCGTGGGAGGTAGTCATGTTCTACAGTTTTGACGGCAGGGCGCCGTCTGTCGGTAACGGCACTTACGTGAGCGAGACCGCTCAAGTGATTGGGGACGTAAGGATAGGCAGGAAGTGCTACATCGGCCATGGGGCGATCCTCCGGGGCGATTACGGTACCATCGATGTGGGGAAAGAGACCGTGATCGAGGAAGGCGTCCTCGTTCATGCACCCCCGGATCAGACGTGCATGATTGGTAATAGGGCGGTTGTGGGGCACGGGGCCATTATCCATTCACGATCGATCGATGATTCGGCCATGATCGGCATGGGTGCGATCCTGAGCATCAGGTTCGAGGGTGCGGTGGTAAAGAGAGAACAGCAGGTACTGGCCTCTGTGGTCATGGCGGGCAACTGTTCACGGAAGGTGCGCGAAATCACTCAGGCTGATAGAGACAATGAGGACATGAGCATCGAGCTTTACGCGAATCTGGCCGGGAAGTACCTGGAGGTCGGCATGAAAGAAGTGAGCCCGGCCGCTGACCGGTGAAGTTTTCCTTAGTCTTTTCCTGAGAAAAGGTGGTAATGTGGGCAGGCAGTGTACACGGGCCAAGCCCGGGAAGGTTACCATGGGCGGTCAAAGCGATGGCCGAGGTCGGGATAGACATAGCGGGATATAGATCGAAGTCGGTTCTCGACCTGCCGGATATAGAGTTTGACTACGTCATAACCCTCTGCGATGATGCACAGCAGGCGTGCCCCTTCTTTCCCGCCAAGACAGCCATCATACACCACGGGTTCGAGGACCCGCCAAAGCTTGCGGAGGGTCCAGAGACGAAGAGGAAGCAATGGTACAGTACCGGCGTGTGCGGGACGAGATCAGGGCGTATATTGAAACATTGCCCGAATCCCTCGATGAGGAGGTTCGCAAAGAGGGGTGAGGGGACATAACCGGGAAGGACGGGGTGATTATGGAACATAAGAGCGGATGTCTCTTCTGCGGTAAAGAGCTGCTCTATCTGAAAGAGCCTGAGGAGTTACCTTGCCTTTTCTGTAAACGCGCTTTTAGCACACAGGCGAAGTGCGTCGACAATCACTTTGTCTGCGACGCGTGCCATGCGCTGTCTGCCAATGATCTTATTGAGCGATTCACCATCGCCAGCTCTTCTACCGATCCTGTTGCTATGGCATTGACGCTCATGAAGAGCCCGAGCTTGAAAATGCATGGGCCTGAACATCATTTTCTCATCCCCGCCGTACTGCTCTGTGCCTTTTACAACGCCAAGGCCGAGCCCGGCGAGAAGGAGACGAAGATCAAACAGGCCCGAAAGCGGGCCGAGAACGTCCTGGGAGGTTTCTGCGGTTTTTATGGCGATTGCGGCGCTGCGGTCGGAACGGGAATATTTGTGAGCGTCATGACTGGCGCAACCCCCTTATCGCAGAAGGAATGGAGGCTCTCCAACCTTATGACCGCGAAGAGCCTTTACACGATCGCGAATGCCGGCGGGCCGCGCTGTTGCAAGAGGAATTCGTTTCTTGCGATAGAAGAGGCCGTCTCCTTTGTTAAAGATCATTTCGGAGTAGAAATCGATTCCGCTATCCGCGAACTGAAATGCCAGTTTCACCCCTTGAATAAAGAGTGCAGAAAAGAAGAGTGCAGGTTCTATTAATGGGGCTCGCGTCGTCCCCTCCACCCCAAGCCAACGGGATAAGCCTGCCCCGTGCTGGACTATCATCATAAGCGTAAACCAGAAGAGTATCTGAGTCAGT
>CAWIHO010000045.1:0-44714 GCA_963835605.1 uncultured delta proteobacterium
TAACACCTAGCTATACGTACTTTAGTTCACCTAGAATCATCAAGGGCTAGGGCACCTCGCCATAGGCAACATGAAGTTGTACTATGGTGAAAGACAGCCAAATCTTCCAATGGAGGTGCCCCAATGACAGTGTATGCCGGACTTGATTTACATGCAACAAACACTTACGTGGCCATGATCGACCAGGAGAATAAGGTGCTCTACAAGCAGCGACACAGGAATGAACTCCCCGCGATCCTCGCTGCCCTGGATCCGTTCAAGAAGGATCTGCAGGGCGTAGTGGTGGAATCTACCTTTAACTGGTACTGGCTGGTGGACGGCCTCATGGACCAAGGTTACGAGGTTCATCTTGCCAACCCTTCTGCCATCAAACAGTACGAAGGCTTGAAACAGATTGACGACCGGAGAAGTTCTCTCTGGCTCGCGAATCTTCTTCGGTTGGGTATTCTTCCCTCAGGCTACATCTATCCCAAAGAGGAGCGGCCCACCCGGGATCTCCTCCGAAAGCGGCTCCAGCTCGTCCGCCACCGCACCTCCCACATTTTAAGTGTCAAGAACATCCTCGCCCGCAATCTGGGCTTACGGATGCCAAGTGTGGACGTCAAGAAGCTTCTGGATGCTGAGGTCAAGCAACTCTTCCCTGACAAGGAGATGCGCACCGCCGTCTTATCAAGTCTTGGTCTCATCCGCCACCTCGGAGAGGAGATCACGAAGATCGAAACGATGATCGTGAAAAAGGTGAAGGTAAGAAAGGAGTTCGCCAAGCTCATGACGCTCCCCGGCATCGGCATCATCCTCGCTCTCACGATCATGCTCGAGGTGGGGAATATCCGCCGGTTCCCCACCGTGGGAGATTACTCATCGTACTGCCGGTGTGCGAAGAGCATCCGTACCTCGGCCGGCAAAGTCATCGGTCATGGCAACCGGAAGAACGGAAACAAGTATCTCTCCTGGGCGTATGTTGAGGCGGCGCAGGCCGCCCGCAGGTTCCATGAGACGGTACGCAACTACTATGAGAAGAAGATGGCCAAAACGAACAAGATCGTGGCCGTAAAGGCACTGAGTCATAAGCTGACCCGGGCATCGTACTACGTCATGCGGGATCAGGTGGACTACGATCCTGCGCGTCTGTTCGGGTAACAATAAAAAGGGGAGAGGTGAACCAGGACTAGTTGTGGCCCATAACCAAACACCTGAGTGGTAACCTCTCCCCACATGTAAAAGAGAGCTAGCAAGCATACGATGTTACGACGCCGCTGACGGGAGCGAAAGCGTCCCTGATACGAAGAGAGGGATATTCGATGTTCTGAGGTAGGATCTTATTTGAACGATATAGCCGACTCGATCGTTCGGCCGTCTCATCCGCCCCTGCCATGAGCTAAGGCATGAGTGGTTTGCAACCATGGGTCCTGTGAGACCGATTAGACCGGCAGGGTACACATAGATTTTCTGGAACGCTGACAAGGATCAGAATACCCCGATGGGTGCGTGGAGCGGAAGGGACCGCTAACCATAACAAGAGAAAAAACAAAGGGACGAAGAGGCCAGGACGGACGAATTCGGCGCATGGGCTCGGACCTGCAAGAAAGGGGATCGTTCTTGTTCGGTGAAAACTATTCTCTTGACCCAAAAAATGCAATTACAATAGACACACCTGTAGCATAAGGCCCATCAAGGCTTTCACCAGTTCCCCCTCAGAATGACTACTACTGGTGCGGTTTTTTGGCCCACCTCCGATGACCGCTGTTCAGCCAGGCTCAACTGCAGTGCAGTTGAGACCAACCCGCGGGGCGTACAGACTGATGCGGGCAAAGAGAGAAAAGAGCTTTGCCCTGACCCTCCTTCCCATGACCGAAATCCTGAGCACCGGCTCTCTCCCGTCACTCCCCATCTGGGCGGGGAGGATGAAGTACTTGTACCGGAGGGTCTTGAGCTGTTGCCCCCGTTCCTTTCTCCCGAGGAATTCGTGCTTGAAAAGAAGGAAGAGGTTGTAGAGGAGCACCCTGAGCACCATGGCTGCCTCCACCGGATAGAAACTCTTCATGGAGAAGCCACCGAGGGCAAAGTCTTCTTTCAGTTCCTTTATCGTGTTCTCATCGTTCGCCCGGGGTTTGCACCTGGTCCAGACCTCATACGGTGGTTCTGGTGAGCTGGTGATCCACGCGCTGAAGCGGTAGTCCCTGATCTCAAGCTCATGGGCAAAGAGGGGCAACGTTTTCCCCATCGCCCTGGCTCTCCGGGTGATGTCCTGCCGGACGACGACGTACCGCCTTTCTTTTCCCCACCCGGGATGCATGAAGCGGAACTCCGAAACCCATAAACCCCTAGCCATCTCCTTCCAGTTCGTGAGTCCGTAAATCTCCCGTTGCAGAGGCCTGATGAGCCGTGCGGCAATAATGTAGGTGAGCTCTTTCTCCTCAAGGGCTTCAATGAACTGTCTGAGGTAGAAGCCGCTGTCCGCAATCACGCCCAGGACCTTGATGTGGGCATGGATCCGTGCATAGGAAGCAGAAAAAAAGGCAACGATGTTGTTCCACGAGGCGACGTTGCCGGAGCGCATCCAGAGGTGGATCACGTACCGGCTCCTGTTGAGGAAGGCGAAAAGGGGGCTATGGCTCGGCCTCCCGTGCTTGGTAGGGTTGTAGCCCTTCTTCGCCCCTTCCTGTGCTCCGAACCGGACGAGCACGGTGGAATCAAACGTAAGCCAATCCTCACGAATGGTCTCCCAGGGGATGAGCTGGCTGAGGTAGGCCCAGACGTTGAACGAGAGGGTCTCTGCGTCATAGAGGCTCTTGATCCTGTTGAACAGCCGGGTGAGCGTCGTCGCGGCGGCGGGCAGACGCGTGACCCCGAATATCGTTGCAAGGACATCCTTATTCCCCAGGTACTCAAGGTGGGAGAACCGTTCGGCGCCGGCATAGACCATGGCGGCATAGGCGATGACCTTCCCGTAGATCCCCATGCCGTTCGGGGAAGACTCGGTGACGGGGAGTGCCTTCTCGATACTCTCGGCAAAACCGATCCGCCGGAAGAAGGCTGCGATGAGGGCAAAGCCGCCGTAAGCCGTCATCTTCTTCTTGGTAAGAACAATTTTTACTTTGTTTACCGGGGTCGGCGTGATAGAATTTTGCTGCATTGTTTTATTCCTCCTTCCGCGTGGGGTTGATTGTTGGGGAATGATTGATTCTACTGCGGAAGGAGGATTTTTGTTAAGGGTTATTTGAGAGTAACTGCAGCTTTTGGGTTGACAGGGTGCCCTTTATGGGTGCCCTTTATGGGTGCAACTGTTGAATTCAGGAATGACCGAGGAGATTGCACATTGCCATCAGTACTCCAGTAGAATTCGAAGAAACCGTAAAGGAACTCCTGTTACGAAGGTGACATTCCCCCGGCAAGCCTCACTAGGCAATGGAGAGGAGGGAAATGACAATTGCAAAGAATTCTTTCAAGAAGCAGCTTTCTTCCGAAGAGCTCAAGCGGTCATACTGAGGGAGAAGGTGGAGCTTGACAGAGTACCGCCTGGGGAACTGAAGAGGGATATTCAAACACAGAAGAGCACGGTCTGAGTGCCCGAAGGCGCTCAGATGAGGGGCCATCGAGAGGGCAAAGGAACGTTCGCCCTTTTAAGAAGTCTTAGGCTTAATGTATCGGCATTTCTGTAAATTTCGTCTTCATCCAGGTTTAATATCTTGCCGTTGTCCAGGATGACCTTCCCTCCTACAAAAACGGTGGCGATACTGGTCTCGGCTACGGAATAGACGAGAGAACCGGGAATATTCAGGAGGGGCCTCCATTCGGGATGGTCCCTGTCGAATAAGACGAGATCAGCCTTCTTCCCCGGTTCGACGGACCCAATCTGTTTCTCGAGGAGCAGCGCTTCCGCTCCCCGAATAGTGGCCATCTCCAGGATGGTCTCAGCGGGGAAAACCGACTCTTTCATGTGCACATCCTTATAGAGGGCAGCCACGACATTCATGATCCTCAGCATGTTGACGTGGTCTGAACCGTTGGCGCTGTCGGCGCCAAGGGAGACACAGACACCCTTGTCGACCATCTCTGGAAATTTTCCAAATCTGGTCAACCCTTTGCAGTGTTTCATCGCTGCCATTGGGCAGTGGCTAATCTTGACCTCGTAGTTCTTCAAAAGATTGATGTCATCGTCATCCGCATACACCATATGAGTCAGCTTGAGATTTTTTCCTAGAAGCCCCCATGTTTCGAACTGGCGCAACGACTGGATGGTCTCACGAGTCTCCAGGGAAGGAATGCTCGAAGCGTGCATCATGCCCATACCGAGACCCAGGCGGTCGGCAAGCGCCTTCGCGCCCCTCATCAACTGCTCTGATGCGGTACCCATTCCAAGAATCAGGGGCCAGGCCATGATTTTGTCGTTCGAGAGCTTCCTGATGGCCTCTATCAAATCTTCGTTTGCCTGCAACGCCTGGTCCGTTGTCTGTTTCATTCTCTCAGGGGCCGCAGGAAGATCCCATGTCCATCTGCCCAGAATCCCCCTGAGTCCGATCTTCTGCAAGGCTTGCAGCGCCGCTTCCGGATTGATGCACGTTCCTGCCTCGCAGAAGGTGGTCGTCCCTGTCTTTGCCATCTCAATGAAGGCAAGCATGGCCGAGGTGTATTCATCCTCCGGAGAAAGAGATGCATAGATGGGCATTAACCAGCGGGACATCCAATCAGGCGTATCATCAGGGATGAGGCTGCGTACGATATGTTCCGACAGGTGGACGTGGGTATCGATGAATCCGGGAAGGATGAGCCTGTTGGTGGCGTCGAAGCGCTCTGCGTCTCTGTACCGTGCCTCCAGGTCCTCTGACTTCCCAACCGCTTTAATCGTATCCCCTTCGACCAGGATTGCGCCTCTTCGAAAGATTCTTCTCTCCGGGTCCATCGTGACAACAATGCCGCCCCTGATCAGCAATCGTCCAACCTCTCTATCTTTCCGTTTTCCCATGCCGCCCCCCTTATCGGGTCGCCTCAGCTGCCTTCTCTTTTTAGCCGCTGCTATAAGATTTATGCCGGTCGTAGGCGCTGTCATGCAGCTCCATCAGGATGCCGCCGGTCTGCTCCGGCGGAAAAAAAGCTACCCTGCTGTGGCCCGTGTCCATCGGGAATCGAGGAAGGGGATGGATACCCTTCTCGGCAAGCAAGGATAACGCTTCATCAAAATAAGGCGTTTCAAAGCCAATGTGGTGGAACCCCGGAGGAGTTTTGAGAGGAGAGCCTTCCCAGGAGGGCGGAAGATCGTGATAGGCAAGCTCGATGGACCCAGTCTCCAGGTGAAAAAAAGCAACCTTGACCATTCCTTTACCTTCTTCGAGGAGCATCGTGTTGATCCCGGTGCTGGGAACTCCGAGCAGGTCCGTAAGAAGTTTCTCCGTGGCTTCAATATCCTTGACGTCGAAGCAGATATGCTTGATACGAGAAAATGGCAGCATCTTCCCCTCCTTATTTTCGTTCGATGCACCCGGTCATTACAAAACCTCGATTCCTCCGGACACACAAAAGTGCTGCGCGGTTACACCGCTCGAATCATCACTCACGAGGAAGAGCGCCGCTTTGGTAACTTCCTCAGGCGTGATAAACCGCTTGAGCGGGATCTGATCCATATAGAATTGTTTCATCTCCTCGAAGGTCTTGCCGGTTGCTTCCGCCCTTCTGCGGACAACGCCGAAGGCCCTCTCACCCTCGGTCGGCCCGGGAGAGAGGCAATTGCATCTGATGTTGTGAGGACCAACCTCCGCGGCAATCGACTGGGTTACCCCGATAATGGCCCATTTGGTCGCGTTGTACGGCGTCCGCAGAGGATAGGCGTAGACGCCGGCGATGGAGCCTATGTTCAAGATGTTTCCTGACCTTTTCGGGATCATGACCGGGAGGACGTATTTGGTGCAGTAGAAAAGAGCCGTTCAGGTTGGTATCGACCACGGCCCGCCAATCGTTTCCGTCGATTTCGTGGATCGGCAACGTAGGTCCCTCAGCCGACGCATTGTTAACCAGGATATCAATGGTCCCGAATCGCTCCACGGCTTTGGCCACCATCGATTTCACGTCCTTTTCAACGCCCACATCCGCCACGATGCCGATCACCTCGGCGCCGCTCTTGCCGATTTCGTTCTCGGTCTTCTCGACCAATTCCCTCCTGCGGCCGCAAATGACAATGCGCGCCCCTTCCCGAGCGAACGAAAGGGCCATGACACGGCCGATTCCACTGTTTCCTCCTGTGATAATCGCAACCTTCTCTTTCAGCTTCATCCCATCCTCCTATTAGTCTGTCTCACGCACCGGAGGCACCCGGCTTGTCCTTGTTGTAGGTGCCAAAGTAGGCCTCTTTGGTATGTTCGTCTTTAAGCAACGCTTCGCCCGTTCCGGATAAGACAATGCGGCCATTTTCTATGACGAACCCCTGGTGGCTGATTTTTAAGGAATGGACAACATTTTGCTCAACAAGAAGAATCGTTGTCCCCTGCATGTTGATCTCTTTTATGATTGAAAATATATCGGCTACCACTATGGGGGCAAGTCCGAGTGAAGGTTCGTCCAGCATGAGAAGCTTTGGTTTGGCCATTAAACCGCGCGCCATCGCAAGCATCTGCTGTTCTCCTCCGGAGAGCGTCCTCGCGAGCTGGCCGCGCCGTTCCCGGAGACGCGGGAACAGATCGTACACATGGTTCAAGCTTGAGTGCCGATCTCTTCTGGCCTCAGCCAGATAGGACCCTACTTTCAGGTTATCCTCGACCGTAAGGCTGGAGAAGAGCTGCCTGCCCTCAGGGACAAGCACGATTCCCAGAGCCACTATGTCGTGGGGCATACGGTTTTCGATGGCGTTCCCGCGAAACGAAATGGAACCGGAAGTCGGCTTGGCCAGGCCGGTAATCGCGCGAAGAAGCGTGGTCTTGCCTGCTCCGTTTGCGCCAAGCAGGGACGCGATACTCCCCTCTTCTACGGTCAGGTCTACGCCCCTCAGCACGGGCAGTTGGCCGCGGTGGACAATGACTTTATTAAGCGCTAGCACCTGTTCTTCCTCGATTGATTTTGCCCGTAATCAGCTCAGGAAGTATTCTTCCCCGAGATAAGCCTCCACAACCTTCCGATCCTTGACCACACCTTGAGTATCGCCTTCATAAATTTTTTCGCCGTGATTGAGGACCAATACTTCATCAGAGAGCGATAAGATCGCGTGCATGATATGCTCGATCAAGAGAACGGTAACCCCGTCATTTCGTATGCGGCGAATGAGCGCAATAAATTCCTCTACTTCAGAGGGATTGAGGCCCGCCATTACCTCGTCCAGCAAAAGAAGCTTCGGACGGATTGCAAGGGCCCGGCCAAGCTCCAGCCGCTTCAGGTCTTCGAGGGTCAGCTTTCGGGCCGGCCACTCTGCTTTGTCCGCCATTTCGATGTACTCGAGAATCCCCATGGCCTCTTCCCGGGCCTTTCTCAGGTGACCATGTACGTTCAAGGCCCCCACGAGGACGTTTTCGAGAGCCGTGAGGTTGCTGAAAGGTTTGACCACCTGAAATGTTCTCGCCACGCCCGCGTGCGCGATCTTTTCCGGCGGTTGACCTGTGATAGACTGGTTATTGAATCTGATTTCTCCCTCCCAGGGCGCCATGAAACCGGAAATGAGATTAAAGAGTGTCGTCTTCCCTGCCCCGTTTGGACCGATAATCGATTTGATCTGTCCCTGAGAAACAGAAAGGCTCACACCCTTGAGGGCTATGAGGCCTCCGAATATCTTGGTCACATTCTCAACGTGCAGCAATCTCTTTTTCCCTCTTCAGTTCCTTGCGTTTCAAGTAGAAGCCGACAATCCCATTGGGCATGAACCGCACGACGAGGACAAGTACCAATCCATAAGTGATCATGTGGAGACCCGTTAAGCCGTGCACATGAAAGGTGGTTTTGATGATCTCCGTCAGCCAGCGCGTAGATTCGCCCAAGGGTGTCATGACCAGAGAGCCAAGGACCGGGCCGAGAAGAGTCCCCCACCCGCCAATGATGGGACCCATGACAATCTCCACAGAGAAATGGACGCCCATAACCAGATCCGGTCTGATATAGAGGCGGTACTGGGCGTAAAAAGTGCCGCCGAGAGCGATAAAAAAACCGGAAATGGCCATCGCAATGATCTGATAGCGAATGGCCGAGACTCCCAGCGACCTTGCGGCATCTTCGTTCTCTTTGATAGCTTTCAGAAAGTAACCGAGTTTCGAATGCTCGATCAGGTACGAAACCCAAAGAATGCCGCCGGTCATCGCCAGGATGACGAGGTAATAAGGCCACTTCGGCCCGAACTGGTACAAAGCTGCGCCCCCGGTCCCTTTCACTGCCTGGATAAAGATTCCTATCGTCGACCCTAGCCAGTCCACGTGCTCAAAAATAAGCCGGATGATCTCGGTCGCAGCCATGGTGATCAGGCAGAAGTAAACACCCCGAACCTTGAACCTGAAGCTGAGGTAGCCGATAAGCGCACCGACGAGCGATGCGAGCAAAGCCCCTGCGATCATTCCGATCCAGGGCGTGAGCCCCAGATGGATGAACAGGAGTGTCGACGCATACGCCCCGATGCCCACGAACGTGCCATGCCCCAGGGAGAGCAAGCCCGTGTAGCCGCCGACTATGTTCCAGCAACTTCCTAGATAGGCGAACCAGAAGGCAATGATCAACATCTCCAGAAGGTAGTCGCCGCCGTAAAGGGGAATGGTCAAGAAGAACGCCCCTACGAGTACGCAGACCAAGAGGAGAAGGCGCCTTCTAATCACCTTCCCTCCCGAAAAGCCCCTGGGGTCTTAACAAAAGGATGGCGACGAGCAGGCAAAAACTGACCACTTGTTTCATCGAACCGGAAAGCATCACCGCCCCCAGTTCCTCAACGATGCCTATCACGAACCCTCCGATAAGCGTGCCGTGGTACGTCCCGACGCCTCCGGCGATGACGATGACAAAACTGGTGAGCGTAAAGAGCATGCCCACGTCCTGCGACGTGGGAATGAATGTACTGAAACAGGCGCCTGCCGCCCCGGTCGTGGCAGCGCCGATTGCAAAGGCAACACAGTAAATCTTCTTCGTATCGATCCCCATCAGTGTGGCTGCCTCTCTGTTATCCGATGCAGCCCGAATGGCACGGCCCGTCTCGCTCCATTGAAGGAATGAGAAAAATATGCCGGTGACGATAAGAGACGCCCCGAAGGCGAGAAACTTTGATACATCGATGGTCAGCTCGCCGATCGCCAGGGAACTCAGTTTATACGACGTATCGATTGTGTGGAGATCCGGGCCGAAGGCCATGAGGATCAGGTTCTGGATGATGAGACCCAGACCAAGGGTCGTCAAAAACGACATCTCCTCCGGCGCCTCCATAATAGGATTGAGAATGTACCGCTGAAGGATGAATCCGACAAGAAAGAGAAACGCGGCCGCGGGGAGTAGTGACAGATAAGGATCAGCCCCCAGAAGAGTGAACAACCAGTAACTGGTGTACATCCCCACAACCATGAGTGTGCCATGGGCAAAATTGATGATCTTGAGGACGCCAAAAATCAGGGAGAGCCCGAGAGCCATGAGCCCGTATGTCGCGCCCAGAAGGACGCCATTGATGAGAGCCTGGGCGTAAAGCATCCGTTTCCCCTGAGTCACCGCCGGAGAATAAGCCGGCGCGCAAGATGTCGCTTAAAAGAAGTCAGAGCGCCCGTTTATGTCCCTGTCTATCCCCTATCCTTCCATGGCGTAGCAGGGTAGACGACTTTTGCCGTTGCGGCGTAGGATGGGTAAACAATTTTGCCCTTCCCCTGCTGTATCTGCATCAACCCCGCACCGGCACCCTTGTTATCTCCCTTTTCGTCAAACTCGATAACCTTGCCGATTCCCGTTTTTTGGGTGAGGTGCGTTTCTCTCAGTGCTTTCCTGAGGGCATCTTTGTCCGTGCTCTTTGCCCGCTCGAGGGCGTCGGCAACGACAAGGATGGTATCATAAGGGTAGGCGCCATTCATGATGAACGGCTTCTTATATTTCGCCTGATATTCTTCTGCCACCTTTTTCGCAAAAGGCTGGACTTCGTCATGCCACGGAGTCACGTTGAAGCTATACTCTGAAAGTTTTTCTTTTTGGAATCCCGGATCAGCGAATCCCGGAGAGACCATGCCGAAGATACCATCTACATCGAAACGCTGTTTGTACATCTCCTGGACAAGCATGATGGCGTCGCGCTGTCGGGCCACCACAAAGAATGGCGTCAGGCTTGAGCGATTTCGCTTCCCCCACCTCGCTGGCGAGACTCATGGCATTTTCAGGATAGGTGATCGTCTTGACGACGTCCCACTTCAGCCCCTTTTTCGGGATCATGGGCAGGAGCAAATCGGTCACAGACTTGCCCTGGAATTCCGATATGTGCACCATGACGACCTTCTTGATCGGTCTTGCCTTCGTGATCTCTGCAATTCCATCAAGGCCCGTGTCCAGGAGCCGTGTTGTGGTCGGGAAAACGCGGAAGGTATATTCGAAGCCCTGCTGGGTGATCTGGTCTGCCGTCGAAACGTCGATGACAAAGGGCATCTTCTGTCGGTCTGCCACCTTGCTGACCGCCATCGTAACCCCGCTTAGAAAGGCTCCCACGAGACACGCAATGTCCTGACGGATCAACTGTTCCGCTTTCATGGCGCCCACTTCGTTCTTGCTCTCCGAGTCGGCCACCTTGAGCGCCAGCTTCGCTCCTCCCATGGATTTGATTCCGCCCGCCTTGTTGATGTGGTCGATAGCGAGTTCCAATCCCCACGTGGCCATTTGCCCTGCCTCCGCGGCAGTCCCCGTCAGAGGCTCAACGGCGCCGATGAGGATCTCCTTTGGTGCGGCTCTCAGCATTGTCGGGAACTGGCTCGCAGCCGCGCCCGCCACGAACGCACCTGTTCCTCTTAAAAAGTCCCGTCTCGAAATCCCTCTGTTTTTCATTGGTGGTCCCCCTTTTTTGTCGGAATGATAATGTATGATTTCGACTTGATTATTGTAAACTGTGCACCGGTTGTCAAGGAAAAGTTCAGTCGTGTGAACCGTGCAAAGTAATTTGTGAGAGACTCTACGATTAGCGATTGAAATGTTGAAGGATCGTCGAGAATAGTTGGGTGAAGAGTTTAAGAAAGAACCAACGAGACTTGTGGTCACGGATTTTTCAAAATCTTTACATCGTCAAAATCGTTGCTTCCACCTAGAAGTGTTGGATCAGAGGGTGACCTGATTTATGAAGAATGCCGCTGCAATGCTTGAAGCGCAAATCAATGAGGCCCCGAGGTGGTTTCAGTTACTTTCCGTGCAGTACATCCATCCAGCGCACAGCTTCAGCCTCGCTTATCCTGCCGAGGTACATTTGGGTGGTCTTGAGATCCTGGTGGCGCAGCAGCACTTTGGAGATGACCTCAAGCGGGACGCCGTTCCGGCTCGCATAGGTAGCCGAGTGCCGCCGCAGGTCGTGAGGCCGTACCTTGAGGTGCATCTCCTCCCCCAGCTTCTTGATACAGGAACGGGCGGTCGAGTAAGAAATCGGGAAGAGCCTCTCGTCCCCGTGGAGGTTCTGGGCTTCGAGGTATGCTCGTACCCTCTCGGCCAGTGTTTCGGGCATGAAGGCGCTCTCCTCTTCACGACCTGATTTCGGACGCCGTATCGTCAGTCTTCTTCCGCTGACATCGAATGCTTTCAGACGCAGTACTTCCCCTATTCTCATGCCGCAGCGTGCCTGGAGCTCGAGAATGAGCCAGTCTCTCGCCGAGTGGCAGCGGTAGATGATTTCGTCGATCACTTCCCGGCCGATGATCTCCCGCTGCTTCATTCTCGGAGCCCGGAAGGTTTTCGCAAGAAGGGGGTCGTCGCAAGGGTTCTTCAGCGAGGCATGCGTCCTCTCGATGAAGAAAGTAAAGAATACCTTGAGCTGGGCGTAGCGGAGACGCGCGGTGTTTTTTGCACGACCTTCCGTAAGAGTGATAAGGAATTGGTAGAGGTCTTGTGATCCTATACTGTCAAGGACACGGTCGCCGAGCAGGACTTCAAGGTTTCGGAGCAGGTGGCCATAGCTCTCCCGGGTCTTGTCGCGAGCACTGTTCTTCCGATGTTCTCTAAACAGCGCAATTGCCTGAAGTAATGTCATAGACACCTCCTGTCATGATTATGCGGGGCCTCATGTTGTAATGTAGTGGCCCTCGGCAGAGAAGGAGGAATCTAGAGCTTCCTGAAAGAAATGCCGCGTGATTTTCTGCGAGCATGCAACATTACAACTGGTACTGTTCAATGCCGAGCGAATGGTAAGATTGCAGAGCAGGTGAAGTCGATGACCGATCAGAAATTAACCAAAAAAAGAGCTATTTGCGGAAAAATTGCTAGTAGCAATACGCAAACCAGCATAGCGATCCAAAAGGGAAATATACCCCGGAATATGGTGCCCATGGGGACATCTTTCGCCATTCCGCTGATAACATATACATTGAGACCCACTGGGGGAGTGATCAATGCCTGTTCCATCATGATCACAATGATTACGCCAAACCATATAGGGTCGAAACCCAAAGCTTTAATGATAGGAAAAAACACAGGTATGGTGAGCACGAGCATCGCAAACATATCCATTAAACAGCCGAGGATCAGGTAGATACATACCATTCCAGTAAAAATAATGTAGCGGTTCACCTGCAACCCAGACAAAAAGCTTGATAGTTCAGTTGGGAATTGGCTGACTGCCATAAACACATTAAAAATCATGGAGCCGATAATGATAAGGAAAATCATGGCTGTCGTGTGCGTTACCTCGAGGAATGCAGTGCCAAGGTTTGACCAGTTCAACTTTCCGGTAACGATGCCAATAAAAAGGGCCAAAAATGCGCCAATGCCTCCAGCCTCGGTCGGTGTAAAAATCCCAAAATAAAGACCGCCTATTACAATCACAAATAAGAACAATACCGACCAGACATCTTTCAGGGAGGTTATCTTTTCTCTGAAGGTTGTTTTTGGCCCCGGAGGACCCAATTGAGGATTTTTTCGAGTCATAAGAAAAATAGTAAGAATAAATAAAATGCTGAGTAAGATTCCCGGGAGTATACCGGCAACAAAAAGTTTGCCTATGGACTGTTCGGTGAGCAACCCATAAATAATAAAGACGGTACTCGGGGGGATCAAAATACCGAGAGTGCCACCAGCGGCAACGCATCCTGTAGCGAGACGGCCATCATAGTTATACTTTTTCATCTCCGGCAAGGCTATTTTCCCAATTGTAGCTGCTGTACCTACGCTGGTGCCGCTTACAGCAGCAAAACCAGCACAAGCAGCGACCGTAGCGATACTTAACCCTCCCCGAAAGCTTCCCACCCATTTATAGGCAGTACTATAGAGACCTTTGCTCATTCCAGCATATGAACAAAAAATGCCCATCCCCACAAAAAGGGGGACAACACTCATGGTATAACTAGCCATGTTCGAATAGAATACTGTCGCTATAACAGGAAGCCCTGCTTTCAGGCTTGTCAGATAAAAAATACCGCCAAGACCCACCAACGACATCGCGACGCCAATGTGTACTCCTAAAAACAACATTAAAATCATAATTGCGATGCCGATGATTCCTATAGAAAACGGGCTCATTTTCCAACCCCCTGAGCTAGAGAATGGATAAATTTTACTAGAAACACCAAAGTAAGCGAAATAAAGCTAATGGCCACCGCATAGACGAAGGGGTAGGCGGGTATTGGCAGCACTCCAATGAGGAGACCAGTTCTCCGTAAGGAGTTTGCATAGACGATGGTCTGCCAGGATGCTACTATAAACACAGCAAGACCTGCAAAGTAACTCAAGATATCTGATAGTAACTGGGTCCTATGTGAACATCGGGAAGTGAGAATATTAATACGCACGTGCTGGTCAACGACCAGGGCATAAGCAAGGCTAAGGGAAATCACCAAACCTGTCATTACCTCCACGAATTCGTAGTCGCCTTTGATGGGTTTGTTAAAAAAATAACGTCCCACAACATCCGCTGCGACAAATAAGACCATGAGTCCAAACAAAACAGCGGCCACATAATTGATCACGAAGCTAAATCCGATTATGCCTCGCTCTACAAGTCTGACTGCACGATTGGCCATTTTGATTACCTCAAAGTTTATTTCTGTATTTTGTCGCTTGTCATCATAAGACTCTCTTTCAGAACCCCTGCGTTAGACCATTTTACTGATTACGAGAAAAGAAAGAAGAGTGAGCCGTGCCAGATGAGCAGCCTCACTTTGCCACGCAATTGTTTAAGCTCTTACTCCTTGTATTCCTTTGAAATGCGATTTGCTGCATCAACAATTTTTCTCCCAGGCATCCCTTTGGACTCTAAACTTTGAATCCACTTCTCACGAATCGGTTGGGCCTGAGTGCGCCATCGTTGCAATTCGGTGTCTGGAAGCTGGATGATTTCGACCCCAGGCATTTTTTTTGCTTTATCAACAGAAATCATGTCCTCTTCCCACCATGCCTTTCCTGCGACCTTTGCCAAATAAAGACCGGAAACTCCGTCGATAATCTTCTGATCGGCCGGAGATAACGAATTCCATTTGTCCTTGTTCATGACTAAAGCGAATGCTGATATATTAATGCCGACCCAGGTGTGATATTTGGTGAGTTCGTGCAAATTAAACGTGTTTAAACCGGTCCAACTCCAAAATGTACAATCCACCACCCCCCTCTGCAATGCCAGGTAAAGTTCGGGGGCCGGTACGTTTATTGGAGTCGCTCCCAATGCTGTTGCTACCAGTTGTGCAACCGTCCCGGGGGCTGCTATTTTCATCCCCTTAAAGTCTTCCAGCTTGCGGATGGGCTTTTTAGTCGAGTGGATAAAATAAGGCGTAATATTATGCAGGTTGATCACCTTCACATCTTTGTAATCATCTTTGATATATCCTTCGTCATAAAGTCTCTGTAAGACGAAGTTGGCGTGCCTGACATCACTTGACCAGGGCGAAAGGGGCATCTCAATAACATCACTCAAGGGGAAACGACCAGGGGAGGCCCACTGGTTAAAGTTTCCAAGATCCGCAAAACCGGAGACAACATTATCATAAATATCCTTTTGCTTGGCCAGAGACTCGCTCGCATAAATCCTTACCTTTATTCTCCCATCCGTATTCTTTTCCACCATCTTTGCCCAAGCGTCAAGGACACCCCGATACTCAACGCCGGTGGTGGGTACAAACGTGGCCAGTTTAAGCTCAACTGTCTTGGATTGAGGATAGCCGTTTCCACTTAGTCCTAGTGTCAGCACCAACGCCATGAGCAGGCCACAAGACAATTGTGCTACTATCCCTTTTCTCATCTTACCCTCCTGGTTAGCTTGCCATAGGCACGCGATGCCTGCCCGGTACGATGCCGGTCACGAAAACGACTGTTCAGGGAGACAAGGAGATACAAAAAGGCTGTACACTCCACATCGATTCCACCTGGGCCGGATGAGCCGTGCCAGATGAGCAGCCTCACTTTGCCACGCAATTGTTTAAGCTCTTACTCCTTGTATTCCTTTGAAATGCGATTTGCTGCATCAACAATTTTTCTCCCAGGCATCCCTTTGGACTCTAAACTTTGAATCCACTTCTCACGAATCGGTTGGGCCTGAGTGCGCCATCGTTGCAATTCGGTGTCTGGAAGCTGGATGATTTCGACCCCAGGCATTTTTTTTGCTTTATCAACAGAAATCATGTCCTCTTCCCACCATGCCTTTCCTGCGACCTTTGCCAAATAAAGACCGGAAACTCCGTCGATAATCTTCTGATCGGCCGGAGATAACGAATTCCATTTGTCCTTGTTCATGACTAAAGCGAATGCTGATATATTAATGCCGACCCAGGTGTGATATTTGGTGAGTTCGTGCAAATTAAACGTGTTTAAACCGGTCCAACTCCAAAATGTACAATCCACCACCCCCCTCTGCAATGCCAGGTAAAGTTCGGGGGCCGGTACGTTTATTGGAGTCGCTCCCAATGCTGTTGCTACCAGTTGTGCAACCGTCCCGGGGGCTGCTATTTTCATCCCCTTAAAGTCTTCCAGCTTGCGGATGGGCTTTTTAGTCGAGTGGATAAAATAAGGCGTAATATTATGCAGGTTGATCACCTTCACATCTTTGTAATCATCTTTGATATATCCTTCGTCATAAAGTCTCTGTAAGACGAAGTTGGCGTGCCTGACATCACTTGACCAGGGCGAAAGGGGCATCTCAATAACATCACTCAAGGGGAAACGACCAGGGGAGGCCCACTGGTTAAAGTTTCCAAGATCCGCAAAACCGGAGACAACATTATCATAAATATCCTTTTGCTTGGCCAGAGACTCGCTCGCATAAATCCTTACCTTTATTCTCCCATCCGTATTCTTTTCCACCATCTTTGCCCAAGCGTCAAGGACACCCCGATACTCAACGCCGGTGGTGGGTACAAACGTGGCCAGTTTAAGCTCAACTGTCTTGGATTGAGGATAGCCGTTTCCACTTAGTCCTAGTGTCAGCACCAACGCCATGAGCAGGCCACAAGACAATTGTGCTACTATCCCTTTTCTCATCTTACCCTCCTGGTTAGCTTGCCATAGGCACAATCAAAAATGGGACGGATCTTTAAGAAACTTTCCTCGGCCCTCTGGTACAGCATACCTACCCCCAAAAAAAAGTCAATAACTTTTTCGAGATTTACATCAACACGTATACGCAAGAAAGCTATGCCCGGACTAACTCCGCCTGAAGTAAGGATGTAGTAGTCAGAACCGGTTTTCAAAGTCTACCCCAGACCGGACCTGAGCAACCAGCCATAACTTGACGTAGTATTCGGTTGTTGCGTATAATGCCTTCCAGAAGAAGATTCCAACGTTTCTTCGGGAAGATTCCGGTTGCGAGCACCGTTGTTGAGCCTCCCAGGAATAGAAAAAGGATAGAACAGAGTGAAAGAAGACGTCTGGGTCAAAAGTACCTGCAATATATGTTTTAGTCACTGCGCTATACGAGTTCACCGTGTAGATGGTGTAGTGACCGAAATTGAAGGGAATCCGGACTGCGCTACCAGTCTCGGAGGGCTCTGTCCCAGAGGAGCTGCCGGCATGATGCTCCTCTATGACCCCAATCGGATAAACACCCCGCTGAAAAGGACAAACCCGGAGAAAGGTATTGGGATCGATCCGAAGTGGGTGGAAATAAGCTGGGATGAAGCACTGGACACAATAACTGAGAGGCTTAGAAAAATTAAGGCCGACGATCCAAGAAAGCTGCAGACCATCCATTCCGTGATCCTCGGAGACAATGTTCCGTTGGGTGTTTCCTTCGCCGCAGCGTTCGGGAGCCCCAATTGGTTTCCCTCGGGAGCCGGTATGCATTGCGGAAACGGATCACACTTGTTTTCTGGCATGATGCACGCCGCCTGGACGAAGATGCCCGACCCAAACTATACCGAATACTATCTCAATTTTGGCTGCCCGGCGGGCTTCGGTGCTTATTACTGTGTTACCGGCATGGCACAGAGGATGGCGAATGCCAGAAGAAGAGGAATGAAGCATGTCGTGATCGAGCCATGGATGGGAACGCCAGGCCTGAATAGTGATGAATGGATACCTATTAGGCCCGGTACCGATGCTGCACTGGCGTTGGCCATGGTGAATCTTCTACTTAACGAGTATGGGATATACGACGCAGGGAGCATAAAGCAATATACTAATGGTCCCTACTTAGTTGGAGTTGATGGCTATTACGTTCGAGACAAAGAGACACAAAAACCGCTCGTGTGGGACATCCTTGATGGAAAAGCTAAAGCTTACGATGCCCCCACTTTACAGGACGTGGCTCTGGAGGGGAGTTACTCAGTTAACGGGGCTGAAGCCACAACCGCCTTTTCTTTAATCAAAGAGCATGTCAAAAAGTATACGCCGGAAATGGCTTCTGGGATAACTACCGTCCCCGCGGAGACAATACGCCGGTTGGCAAAGGAATTCGGGGAGGCAGCGAGGATAGGGAGCACTATCGTTATTGACGGAAAAGAGTTACCTTACAGACCGGTCGCTGTCGGGTACTTCAGGGGAGCCTCCGCGCATAAGCATTCCGCTCTGATCAATATGGCACTTGAACTTCTGCAGGAAATAGTCGGGGCCAATAACGTACCTGGCGGCGTCTTGGGGATGAATTCCCGAGCCCTTGGGCATCCAGAAACCGGCCAGCCTTCGTACAGTCCAGGCGAAGGCCCGGATGGACTTCTGAAGGTAGGAGCGTGGACTGTACCACACATCCCCTGGCCTTTAGAGGAGCCCAAGAAACCGGAAACGACCGGCATGACTGACCTCGTCCCCACCTCCGGGATATCTCCGCTCGTTCTCTGGGGTATAACGGAACACGAGAAGTATAAAATACCTTACAAGACTGAATTCGTGATGCACACCGGCGGTAATTACATGATGTCTTTTCTCGACCCGAAGGCCGTGGAAGGGACGTTTAAAGAAGGCATATTCATTGTTTCGTTTAGCGTTTTCCTGGATGAGTCAACCGAGCTTGCGGATATCGTTCTGCCTGATACCTGCTACCTCGAAAAGCTTGATTTGCGGGCTGATATGGACAGCACATTCTCGCCCGTGGATGGATGGGCGATGCACCTGAGACAACCGGTTGTTGAGCCCGTGCTCCAGCGAAGACCCACCCAGAAGGTGCTTCTTGAGTTGGCAGAAAGATTGGGCATACTGGGTGATTTCTATCGGCGGATCAATATAGCCTTCAATTTCAAGGACCCCTACAAACTTGACCCGGAGCAGAAATATACCTGGGAGGAGATCGTTGACCGCAGGTTGAAAGGATACTTTGGGCCTGAGCGTGGTCTGGATTGGTTCAAGGAAAACGGCCTCATAAGCTGGCCCAAAAAGGTGGAAGAAGTCTATTGGAGGCCTTTTGTGAAGGTTCGCGTACCCATCTACTACGAACACTTTAAGAGGCTTGGGGAGCAGATAGAGCACATAAAGAAAGAGCATGATATACCCGGCTTTGACACATCGGATTTCCAGCCGATGCCGGATTGGAAACCGTGCGCGTCCCACGAGGAGAAACGTCCAGACTATGATCTGTATGGGATTTATTACAGAATACCCTTTCACACCTTCACCTCCACTTACAATAATCCGTTTCTGGACGAAGTCTCCAAGACAGATCCTTATGTGTACGGAATCGCCATGAACACGGAAACTGCCCGCAAGAAAGGCATCAAGAACGGGGACCGGGTGGTCATTCAATCGGCGGGGACGGGCCATGAAATAGAGGGAAGGGCCGCCCTGAGCGAGGCTATCCATCCTGAACTGATTGCCTATGCCAGCGGAGGAGGCCACTGGTCGAAAGGTTTACCCATTGCCAGCCAGCAGGGGAAGGGAATATGCCCTGAATGGCTCATCCCCTTAAGTTGGGATTACATAGACACGGTCAGCTTCAACCTTGACCTCTGTGTCAAAGTGAAGGTACAGAGAAAGGATGAAGGAGGGGCTCGATGACCTACGGCATGGTGATAGACCTGAAAAGATGCATTGGCTGTCGCGGTTGCGAGATATTCTGTAAGAGCGCAAATGCCACCGCTCCGGGGGTGCTCTGGTCACGGGTGTTGTTCTATGAGCTGGGAAAATATCCCGCGGCCAAGAGGGTGCCTGTACCCGTGCTTTGTATGCATTGCAGAGTGCCCGCGTGCGTTGATGTATGCCCTACGGGGGCGAGTATAAAGAGGTCCGACGGGATTGTAACGATAGACGAAAACAAGTGCTCGGGGTGTCTTAACTGCCTCATGGCCTGCCCCTATGGGGCGCGTCATCTGTCACCTGCGAGCGATGAGGGTCACTTTCCTGGTCAGGGACTTACTCCATACGAAAAGGTCGGCTCCCAGCAGCACCCCAGAGGTGCGGTGGGAAAATGCAATTTCTGCCTGCCGAGGATTGAGCGGGGACTCAAGCCGGCTTGTGTCCAGAATTGCATGTCTAAAGCGAGATACTTTGGCGATCTCGATGACCCTGAGAGCGAAGTGTCGCAGCTTATACGCAGCGGGGGAGCCTTCCAGATTCGCCCCGTAATTTTCTCCGGAAGTCCGGTGACCGGGGCGACATCGGAGATAGAGACTGTAGTCTACTATCTGGAGCGTTGAAGAGGCGCATCCTCGTGCGAACCGTTACGGATAAAAAAGTGGTAAAGCATCACGAGGCTATGAGCCAGAGGGTAGGAGAGCAAGGGTAAAGATGGCAGCAAGAAAACATCTCATAATCGGTGCCGGTCCGGCTGCACTGAGTGCCCTGGAGGCAATAAGACGTATTACCTCCCGGGACGAGGTCAAGCTGGTCACCCTGGAAGACTCTCTCCCCTATTCGCCTGCCGCGCTTCCCTACTTGCTGTGCGGAGGGATAACAGAGGCGCAGTTGTGGCTGAGAGATGACGCGTATTTCAGGCACCGGAGATGCACCCTGGTGCGAGGTAAAGAAGTTACCCGTCTCCTTCCGCAGAAGAAAGAGGTTATCTATCACGACGGGGTTTCAGAATTCTATGATACCCTGCTCATCGCTTCCGGTGCAGAGACGGTGAGGCCCGCAATCGAGGGAATGGCTGAGGTTGGAATCCAGCATTTCAGAACCTTAACCGATTGCCGGCGGCTTCTCGGGGAGTTAAAGACCAAAAACAGGGTGGCTATTTTAGGTGCGGGGCTGGTGGGAATGAAGATAGCCGCGGCACTCCTGGAAAGGGGATGCCGGGTCAGCATTGTTGAGAAGGAGCAGACTGTCCTCCCCCTCTATTTCAGTGAGGAGGCCGAGGTCTATATAAGACAGACCTTCATAGACCATAAGGCCAGTCTCTTTATGGGAAAGGCGGTGAGTAGTGTCAAGAGAGAAGGCGACCAGATAAAGATTTTCTTGTGTGAGGGCGGCTCTCTGACTGCGGATATTCTCATCAACGCGATGGGAGTCAAGAGCAGAATACCTTTTCTGCAAGGGACAGGCGTGAGAATAGCCGGCGGCATCCTTGTGGACAAAGGAATGGGAACGAGCATCGACCAGATTTACGCTGCGGGAGACGTGGCCGAACCACCGGATTTTTTCACCGGTGAGCCGAAGATCAGCGCCATTATCCCCAGCGCTGTGAGTCAGGGTAGAGTTGCCGGCGCCAGTATGGCAGGGGTAAAGGCGGAATATGAGGGTGGAATCCCCATGACGGCTTTTGGCTTCATGGGCAATCGGGCATTCTCCATAGGCGTGCCTATGCTTCAGCAGGACCCCGGGCAAGTGCTGACACAGAGGGATGGCCAAAACAAAAGGTTCAAAAAGCTGGTCTTCGACGGGGATAGGCTCATCGGTGGTATGTTCTTGAATGAAATCGTAGACCCAGGCATTATCCTCCACCTCATTAAAGAAAGAATAAATCTGTCATCTCACAAAGAAGCCCTCTTCGAAGGGACAAAGCCCCTCTCTGATCCTTGGTTAACCTCGCTTAAGTTCTCCCGGCCTGGCTCGAGGTAAGCTGTAGTTCCGATTGAAAGCCTTTTTCTCTGAACGCTTTGCTCAGAGGCCGCCCCCTTTTCTATGGTTCCCGGCTTCGTGCGGCCGACTTTATGGCTCTTATTATCTGTACATAGCCCCCGCAGCGGCATAGATTGCCTTCGATTGCCGTTTTTATCTCATGTTCGGTCGGGTTGGATTTTTCGTCCAAAAGAGCTTTTGCCGACATAATCATACCCGGTGCGCAAAACCCACACTGGACGGCCCCTTCCTCCACGAAGGCTGCCTGGATCGGATGTAGGATCGGATGAACGTCCTGGGAAAACGTCTTGCTCAAGCCTTCCACAGTCCATACCTCTCCTTCGTCAGCTTCCATTACGGGAAGTATACATGAAACGATTGCCTTTCGATTCACGATCACGGTACACGCACCACATTCCCCCATCCCGCAACCCTCTTTTACCCCGGTAAGTCCCAATATCTCTCTCAAAAGATAGAGGAGTGTCCAGTGAGGCTCCACTTCAACCTGTGTAGGCTCACCATTTAGAACAAAGGATATGCGCTTCCTCATTATGTTAGCTCCTTTCTTTCCCGAAAAACAGAATCCTTTCCAGACATCTGAGCGCCAATCGTCTGGGCGAAACCTCTATCATTTTTCTTCGATACCATGCAGCCCCCCTCATGCTGTCCCTGAGCCGGGCCTCCTTTGACGCCATGAGGCCTGCCTCAATGAGATTGTGGGTAGTAAGCCTTTCCCCCTTCAAGAATTCTTCAGGACTTTTTACTCGCATCGGCGTTGGAGCGGCGACGCCTAACGCAATCCTCACTTCGCGACAATATATTTCACTTCGATCAAGGCAATCGAAAAGCTCGTCGAGGGGCGCATTTCTCGTGAATGCGTCCCTCAGTGCCGAGGCATCTGCCACTTCCACCGCAAGCATCATAGCTACCCCGAGCATCGCAATTTCCATGGCCTGTCGACGGGCATGCTTCCAGTAGGCGCTCGCTGAATCAGAGGATAGAGACGGAATGATGAATTCAAGCAACATTTCGTTGTGCTGCAATATCGTCTTGCCGGGCCCGAGGTAAAACTCTCTTAGGGGGAGGTTTCTTTCACCGCTCGATCCTTTTATACGAAGCTGAGTATCAAAAACAAGAAGCGGACACGCGGTATCAGCCGAAGGTAAGCCATTTGCGATATTTCCGCCCATCGTTGCCACATTCCTTATTTGCAGAGAACCAACGTGGTCGACGGCATCAGCAAGAGCCGAAAAACGTTCCCTTATCAGGCCCGACTCTCCAATCTGCCTATGTGTGGCCAACGCGCCGATCCTCACCCCGTTCTGATGAGGCTCTATGCAATCAAATCCCTTTATGCCCTTCAAGGAGATAAGAAGCTGAGGGGAGAGCTTCCTCTGCCTTATTCCCACCATTACATCGGTGCCCCCGGCAATGAGCATAGCCCGCCCCGGGTACTGCCGCAAAAGCTCCATCGCCTCCTCGATCGACGATGGTCTCAGGTAATCAAAATCCATCATCTATATCCTCCCGCGCTTCAGGCGGACGACCCAGTCTTTCCTTCTTCCATTTCGATCAATTTCAGAAGGATTTTCTCCTGGGTAATGGGAAGATCTTTGAAGCGGATACCCGTCGCCTGGTAAAGGGCATTTGCAATGGCCGCCATTGGGGGAACGATCATGACTTCACCGATCCCTTTGGCGCCATAAGGTCCCTTGTGATTAGTCACCTCTGTTGCAACCGCAACGATCTCGTCAGGGAGATCTTTAACGGTCGGTATCTTATAATCGACGAAATTTCGGTTGAGCAACGTTCCCTTCTCGTCATAGATCATGCGTTCGGTAAAGGTCTGCCCGAGAGACATCACGATGGACGACATATTCTGTTGTTCCACATTTATCGGGTTTATCACCTTTCCCGCGTCCACGACTCCGACATACTTGATAATCTTTGTACTGCCAGTTTCTCTATCCACTTCTACCTCGACGCCCCCGCTGGCGCTCATCCAGTAAAAGGAGGCGACACCCTGGGCTGTTCCAGGTTCAATGGTGCCTTTGGTTTGATAAATGCCGCGGCCGGTGAGACTGCCACGATTGACTCCCGTTCCTTTAACCGCCTGGGCCAGTGGTACAAACCTGTCCGGGATCTCTTTAACGTTAATGGACCCGTCTGAGAATTCCAGATCCACTGTTCCTGCGTCAAGCATTACCGATGCTGCATCCAAAAGTTGCTTCTTCAGGTCTTCTACGGCAAGAAGGATGGCATTGCCCATGTGGAACGTGGACCGGCTGGAATAGGTCCCAGTATCGAACGGGGCCACCGTGACGTCCGGGTCGAGCACCAGTACCTTTTCAAGGGGCAGCCCTAATTCTTCTGCAATGATTTGCTTGAATACCGTACCAATCCCCTGACCCATCTCTACGGTATTACAGATCAGGTTTGCACTTCCGTCAGCATGCATTTTTATTAACGCGCTTGAAGTGGAGGGCGTGGCAGTGCCCTTCAAGCCGATTGATAATCCCTTGCCTCGAGATTTAATCTTGTTCGTACTCTCTCTTTTTCCGCCCTGCCACTCAATGCCTTCGGCCGCTTTATCCAACAGTTGACCAAAGCCGATATCCTCTATGATCTCTCCCGTGTAAAACGTATCCATATTTTCTAAAACATTCTTTTTTCGAAGCACCAAGGGGTCAACCCCCAGCTTTTCGGCTATAATATCCATCTGTTGTTCATATGCCCATGCGACCTGCGGAATCCCGAACCCCCGCATCGCACCCGCGGGGACCTTATTTGTATAAACGTTGTAAGCATCAATCTTCACATGTGGGATACGATACGGACCTCCGGCAGAAAAACCGCTATTCTTACTCACGACTGGGCCGATGTCAGCATATGCCCCCTTGTCGAAGTAAATCGCTATTTCACGGGCTACCAGCGTACCATCCTTTTTAACCCCTGTCTTGATTGTTACCCTACTCCCATGTCTCGAGATCGTAAAAAAATCTTCCTCACGACTGCAGCTTACCTTGACCGGCCGACCCGCTTTCCATGCCAGCGCCACGGCGATCGGCTCCAGTTTAGGTCCTATTTTTGCTCCGAAGCCTCCTCCAACGTAAGGAACGACCATTCTGATGCTGCTCAGAGGGACGTGAAAAATTTGGGACAATTGTGCCTGGACATTCGATGGATCCTGGTTGTTTGACCAGAGCTCGATCCGTGGGCCCTCGAGGACTTTCGCCAGACTGCAGTGGGGTTCAAGCGTGGCATGTTGAACGGGCTCCGTGGTAAACGTGTCTTCAAAGATAAAATCAGACTCTTTAAATCCTTGTTCAACATCCCCATGTCTTAACTTGAAGTGGGTACAAATGTTGGTGCCTTCTATGGGATTCAAAAGTGCTTTCAAGGGCGGGAGGGGTAAAATCTTGTCGTGAACCAAGGGGGCAGTAGTCGCCAGCGCCTGGTCAATAGTAAAAACGCCGGGTAATTCCTCGTACTCAATGCTAATGAATGAAAGGGCCTTTTCCGCGGTAAAGATGTCGATGGCTGCTACAGCCGCTACCGGGTCACCTACATACCGCACCTTATCAATAGCCACGATCGATTGGTCGGTTATCACCATTCCATAATTGCTGAACCTCCCGTCAACATCGTTCCTGGTTAACACTGCCTTCACGCCAGGGATTTTCTCTGCCTGCGCGGTATCGATTCTTTTGATTCGGGCATGGGCATAGGGGCTCCGCAAAATCTTGCCATAAAGCATATCGGGTATTTTCAGATCCACGGCAAAGAGTGCTCTTCCCGTTACTTTTTCAAGAACATCTGAACGAGTTACACGTTTCCCGATATATTTAAAAGTACCCATAGACCAATTCCTCCGGACAAATTCTCGCCGCAGCCATAAGCTGCCCTTGTTGCTCAAGAAAGTGCCAGCAAATAAATGCTATTGATTCAACGCATTGTCAAGAAGTTTTTTGCTTGACAGGGGCCCTCTAACGGCCTGTTGCCCAAATCGCTGAGATAAGTTTCTTCTGGGAAAGACGGCGAGAAAAAAATTGTTCATAATTGTATACAATTTACTTGCATTTATATGGGACGTATGCTATGCTTCGAAAACGCTCAGAGCAAGGAGATACGGCCTATGATGGGTCATCAGTCCCCGCCTCAGGATCCTCTCTTTTCTGTCAATGTTCAGCTTGAAACAAGGGTGCGCACTGACCACCCTCTCCGAAGCGTGAAGGAGCTGATTGATTTCGATTTTGTCTATAACGAGGTAGCCGCTACGTATGGGGAAAACGGCAACGTCTCTGTTCCTCCTCCCGTCATCCTGAAGCTCATGCTCCTGCTCATCCTGTACAATGTCCGTTCTGAACGGGAACTGATGGAAACGCTTCCCGAACGGCTCGATTGGCTCTGGTTCCTGGGCTACACCCTTGATACCGAGATTCCCGATCACAGCGTTCTCTCCAAGGCGCGCACGCGCTGGGGAAAGGAAGCCTTCAAACACTTCTTTGAACGGATCGTCCTCGCGTGTGTCAAGGCCGGGTTGGTTGACGGAATGAAGATCTTCGTAGATAGCAGCTTCATCGATGCCGATGCGTCAAACGGCGCTGTTATCGATACCCACGCACTCAGCCGCTACCTCAACGAACGATACCAGGGGTTGGAGAAGCGACTGGAGGAGAAGGAAGTCGCGGAGCCTCGCACCGACCACGTGGTCAATCGACGCTATCTCTCCACCACCGATCCCGACGCATCCATCGTGCGGCAGGGAAAAGGCGGCGCAAAACTGCAGTATAAGACCCACCGGGCCGTTGATGCAGGCTGCGAGATCATTACCGCGGTGGAGGTAACACCCGGTGCCATCAACGAAGGGCACAAGATGGCCTCTCTTATCGACGGGCACGAGGCAACGACGGACACAAAGATAGCAACAGTCGTTGCCGACAGCCAGTACGGTACCAAAGAGAATTTCCTGCTCTGCCACGATAAAGGGATAGCTGCCCACATGCCCGTGGTAAAGTACCTCAACGAAGCGTCACGGAAGGGAATATTCTCGGAGGACCAATTTGTCTACGACAGGAAGACCGATACCTTCATATGCCCTGCCGGGCAGCCCTTGAAAGGAAGAACGCTCCATGGGCAGAACCGTGAGTACCTTGCCTCACGGAGCGCCTGTCGTTCCTGCCCGCTCAAGCCACAGTGTACCAGGGCCAGGGTAAGAACCTTACAGCGCCATAGCCGCCAGGAAGCGCTTGACCATATGTTCCTTGAGGCACGAACCCCACAGGCGAAACGCGACATCGCCACCCGCCAATACCTCATGGAACGCTCGTTTGCAAGAAGTACGCGCTATGGATTTGATCGAGCGCGGTGGCGAGGTCTCTGGAGAGTGGCCATCCAGGAATACTTAGTCTGTGCACTCCAGAACATCATGACGCTCGTGAGGTTCGTACAAAGGCCCACGAGGGGGATACGCACGCTCCCGATCCGAGCAAAGCGTGTGCTGTACGCGATGACCAGCGGCGTCCTGCGTATCCGATTAATTGTTCCTTTACGACGTGCCCCACAGCGGTGTTCTTCCGTTCGAGATGACGACGAGCACCACGTGGCTATCCTGGTTTGGGCAACAGGCCGCTAATGGGTACTAATCCTTGACCTTGGCTTCTCTTGCAGAGTGAAGATTGCCATGCGAAAGTAAGACGATGTACCTCTCTAAACACAATTTTTCTTGACATGTGGTGTAACCGTGCTACGATTGGATTAATCTGCTAAAACCAAACCATCCGTGAGGATGGGACGGAAAGCCAGCGGGTCTCAGAGAGGCATCTTGGTAACGCAGCAGTCAGACAGCCGGGCCGCCAGATAAAGGCGGCTCTTCTTTTTTTTGGAGGTTGAGTCAGCAGGGAGGTCAACCATGTTCAAGCCTAAAGGTCTGCTCTTCGTCGTAGCTCTTCTGTGCGTTCTTTTCGTTACCCCGTTCCACCAAGCGAGTGCCCAGGAATCGAAGGCGCCCTTGGGCCAGGTCCAGGCCCAGCCGTCCGATGAGGTCGTCTGGCAGCGGTTTCTGGCATGGATGCCGAGCGCTACGGCGGCGGGTGGCGCACTGCCCGTGATAAACGAATACCTTGCTCAACTGACCTCCGCCGGCACTCCGGCCGCAGAAATCGACCGCCAGAGAAGCGTGATCTCCCGCATGATGAAGGAAAGGCCGGAGGGCCAGCGTATCCTTTACAACAAGACGTACACAAGCAGCAGCCCTCAGTTCACGACGCAGCCGAATGCGCTCCTGGTCTCGACGGTCGAAGGCCGCAAACCGGGGCGTGCCCTGGACGTCGGCATGGGCCAGGGCCGGAACGCGCTGTTTCTTGCCATGAAAGGCTGGGACGTCACCGGGTTCGACATTTCTGATGAGGGTATAGCGGTGGCCCGCAAGAACGCCGAACGTGCCGGGGTGAAGGTCAACGCGGTCCAACAGACCGTCGAGGCCTTCGACTATGGCATCGACCAGTGGGACCTGATCGTCTTCGTGTACGAGCCATTTCCGGTGACCTCGGCGGCGTATGTCGAGCGCCTGCGCAAGTCGCTAAAGACAGGCGGGCTTTTCGTGTTTGAAACCCATGCTGCGGAGCCCGGCAAGCCCCGTCCCACAATTGCCGTCGATGACCCTCTTCAGGTATTGGCCGCCTTCAAGGATTTTCGGCTCCTTTACTTCCAGGATACCGTCACAAGGCCCGACTGGCCGGCACGAGAGGGTGAGGAGAGCCGTATCGTCCGTATGGTCGTCGAGAAGCGGCCGTAATTCGCGATTACCTAGTGAAAGCTGGTACCAGAGCAAGACATAGTAAGGTAACGCTTGCAGGAAGATCTCTTGCTTGAAGGTCTATGGAGAACATCTCAGCTGATTTGATACTTTCACCGTACCTTTACCGCTTTAACATAATCCACAGGTGGATTGGCTACCCTGGATGTATCCTTCATCCTTTCAACTAGGACGACCTTGAAGCCTGTACTCTCCAACTTGTCACGGAGCACAGGCTGACTGAGCAACTTCGGTATAGGCATTATTGTGTGACTTATCCTGAAGCCAGAGTAATAAGCCCGAATCACGAAAATCAGAAAATACGCCAGGTTCAATCCGGTGGTCAAATTCGCGATGATCAGGGTACCCCCTGGCTTCAGGATTCGCTTCATCTCAGACAGGGTTTTATCAGGATTCTCCACGTGATGAAGGACCAAGCTCATAATGGCAGTATCGAACTCCCTATCCAGAAAGGTGGTGCTCTGACAGTCGGCCACCTGAAACTGAACATTCGTGAAGCCCGTTACGTTCTCCTTCGCCAGCCGTACCATGTCGTCAGATAAATCCGTCGCAATCAGACTATCCGCTTTCCCTGCAAGGACCTTTGTCATAAAGCCTGTTCCACAGCCGAACTCTGCTACCTTACCCAGACGCCCTTCCGCACTAAGCTTTTCTCTTATCAGCGAGAGCGTGTTCTTCCCCAACATCGCATCTGCCAGAGCCTCATATTGTGGCGATACCTGCGACCAATATGCATATCCCCCTTGTGTAACAGTCATATTCTATCCACCCCCCACTGATTTGATGGGCGCCTCGCGCCGGTTTCACGCACGGTTCCGGAGCTGCATCCATTTCTACCGCTGCGCCACCGCATAGACTATTGCAACGGATAGATGCAGGCCATCCTGGCGGACCAGGGGACGCAGCTTGGCAAGGTATTCCTCCTTGAACCGCGCGCGTATCCTCATCCATACGCAGGATCGACGGTCGCGGGCCAATGGTCAGCTGGAACGCCCACCAATCGTCAAGGCTCGCATAGGCGATGTCGTTCGGCTCACTCCGTAGCTCGATGGAGCGAAAACCGGATCGACTCAGCAGGGCCTCCACTTCCTCCGACGCGTAGCCTAAGGGTCGCGGCATGCGGACCCAACCTCCATACGCCTCAAACTGTTGGATCAGGAGCGGCCAGCCCGGATTGAAGGGTGGGGGTGTGTTGCCGAACATGGATATGCCGATAGAGCCGCCAGGCTTGGAGACCCGGTACATCTCCCGCAGCGCAGCCTCCATATCCGGACAAAGAAAGAGCGAAAGAGCGCAGGTAACGGCATCGAAGGTCTGGTCCGGGAAATCGAGATGCTCGGCATCCATCTTGCGGAAGGTGACGTTGGTCAGGCCCTCTGCGGCAGCGGCGCGTTCGGCTTCCCGGAGTATCCCTCCGGACAGGTCAATGCCGGTTACCTGTCCCCCTGATCCCACCTGCCGCGCGGCAGCAAGGAGCACTGCGCCCGTGCCTGTGGCAACATCGAGCACGCGCGCGCCTTGCTTAAGCGGCATTCGTTCAACCAGGCGCCTGCCGAACTGCGTAAAGACGCTTGGACCGGTGCGGTTATACGACCTGGCCGCATCGTCGAAGAGTTGCTCAATCACCTGTTTCGTGGCAACCGTTGGCATTGTCTCCATACGTCACCTCCTTCTGGGTTTGTTGAGGGCTATCGCAGCAACGGCACCAAAGATGACCCCATGAGGTCACACTCCTTGCGGTGATGCCCTTTCATCGTCGGACACCTCGCCTTAACCGGTTCGCTGCCTCTCGGCTTTTGCTCTCTTCCTGTTTTGAGCACGGGCTTGTTTGCTCGCTTGCCGGCAATACTCGCACCTCAGGTCTTGGTCGAGGAGATCTCTGAACGTACTTTTGCCGCAGGAAACGCACGGTGCGAAGTAAACGATGTTGGACGACTCTTCCATGAGAATAACCGTCCCCTGATATAAAGAACGAGAAACGGTCAGTGCTGCGGGGATGCTTTCATGGTAGCAGGAGTCTGTCTCGTTGTCAATTCGAAAAAAGAGAGAGCTGCGTGGACCACGATAACGCCACGGATGGAGGTATCAAGATGCGCAGCCAAGTGTGACACCACGGTTACAACCTCACGATTACCGGTTCAAAGCTTCAATCTATCAGCGCGCTCATCGTGTGAATGTTGCAGGAAGGAACAAATAGAGCTCAACTGATCCCGAACCATTCACGCAACCTCTTCTGTATGTGCCCGAAGGTTTCCTCGAGCAGGAAGATATCATTGTGCAATGCCCGGTGTATCTCCACAACAGGAGCGCCGGTTGCTGCAAGCTCTTTGCACGTAGCCACAATCTCGGGAACGTCTCGGGATCCAAACAGTAGTAGTGACCGTGAGCTATCGCGGACACGTGCAAACATTCGTTTTCAGGCACACTGAGCTGGGTCGAAGATTACGCTTTGAAACGATGTAACAATACGGACCAGCGGCATTGGCCGTGCCGCCTTCGCCTGGGTGTCTCTGATAGGCACCCTCGTTTATGCAGGTCGTGCAGCGAGGAATCCGCCAGAGCTGCGGGTTCCTCGAATTAACGTACTTTTCATGTGACTTTAATTTTCCCTTAACACTCTGCGGCCAAACTATCCCCAACACATGCGACCTTACGAGGTGGACTCATGATTCGCACACAGGGGCTCACAGTTTCCTATTCCGGCGTCAACGCCCTTTATCCAATGTCAATCGTTTTCAGGGAGCAGGAATTCACCGTGCTCTTAGGTCCTTCAGGAGCGGGCAAGTCAACACTCCTTCGCAGCCTGAACCTGCTTATCCGGCCTTCGTCAGGATCGATAATGGTTAACGGTGTGGGTGTGGTCAGCGGCGGGAAAGCGTTGCGCGACCACCGCCGCTGCACCGCAATGATCTTCCAACAGCATCAACTCCTTGATCGTCAGACTGCCCTGCACAACGTCCTCATCGGCCGGCTCGGTTATCACTCCACGCTGCGGAGCATCTTTCCTCTTTCCCGCGAGGAACAGATCATCGGTCTCCAGAGCTTGGAGCGTGTGGGTCTTTTGCAGAAGGCGATGGAGAGGGTCGACCGCTTAAGCGGCGGCGAACGCCAGCGGGTAGGCATCGCGCGCTGCCTGGCCCAAAAACCGCGTATTATTCTCGCGGACGAGCCCGTAGCAAGCCTTGATCCGGCCACGGCTGAAAAGGTAATGTCGCTTCTCGGCGGGATATGCAGAGAAGACGGTATCACCGCCATCGTAAGCCTGCACCAGGTCTCCATCGCCAAACGGTTCGCCGATCGGGTGCTCGGTCTCACTCATGGAAGGATTGTATTCGATGGCACCGCCGATGAGCTGACCGATGGTGCACTTAACCTGATCTATAACGGCAGTGAAGTTCGAGTAAGGAGAGAATCGAAGGAAGTTGCCCTGGTCTCAGGAGACAGTGTGACCGGGCTGGAGAGCCGGCCGGTCCGGCTCTATCAATAATCATTGAGGAGGTATGTTGTGAAAAAGTCAGTCTGTATAGGAATGGTAATCGTAGCGGTTTTTATGCTGTGCCACATGGCTTTGGCGGCAGACCCTGATCCCAAGACGCTCAAAGTTGCCCTGCTGCCTGACGAGAATGCCTCGACCGTCATTAAGAATAATGAAGGATTGAAACACTACCTGGAAGGCCAACTCAACAAGAACATTGACCTGGTTGTCACTACGGATTACTCGTCGATGATAGAGGCCGTCCGTCACGGCCGCATAGACCTCGCCTATTTCGGTCCTCTGAGCTACGTGCTTGCAAAATCGAAGAGCAACATCGAGGCCTTCGCCGGCTTGAAGAAGGACGGCAGCGTCACGTATCATGCGGTGGTCATTGTGAACGCGCAGTCAGGGATCAATTCGATCGCCGACATAGCGGGAAAAGATGTGGCATTCGGCGATCAGGCCTCCACCTCCAGTCACCTCATTCCCAAATCGATGCTGCTGGAAAAAGGGTTGCAGGCGGGCAGGGACTACCGGGAGCACTTTGTCGGCTCGCATGATGCAGTGGCTATGACGGTGCAAACGGGAAAGGCCCAGGCAGGGGGTCTCAGCCAGCCCATCTTTGAAATGCTCAGGGAGAGGGGCGTAGTCGATGGCAACAAGGTGAAGGTATTGGCTGTCTCGAATCCGTACCCCGAGTATCCATGGAGCATGAGGTCCGACCTGAAGCCTGAATTAAAAGATAAGATCCGCACGGCCTTCCTGGGCCTGAAAGAGGCAGGCGTCCTCAAGGCGTTCAAAGCCGATGGGTTCGGTGCCGTCTCCGATAAGGATTACGACGTGATCCGCAAGCTGGCCCAGGTGCTCAACCTCGACCTGAACAAGGTGCAGTAGCCAATGGCAAAGATTCAGTACCTTGACGTTCTTGAACTGAAGAGGCGGCGCACTCGAAAGACCATGATACAGGCCTGCTTCGCGCTGCTTCTCGCCGGCGGCTGCCTTTTTTATGTGGGCTTCTTCGACACGCAGCGCCTGGCTGAAGGGATTCCGGCGATTCTCTCATTGATCACCGAGAGCCTGCCGCCTGATTTCACGGACAGCTTGAAATGGCTGAAACCTCTGGCCGACACTTTGGCAATGAGCGTCGCGGGCACCTGCCTCGCGGTCGCGCTCTCGCTGCCCCTCGCGCTTCTTGGCTCGGGCGCCACCTCTCCTCACCCCGCCATCTACCATGTGACACGACTGGTTCTGAATGCGCTCAGATCGGTGCCTGAACTAATCATGGGTATCCTTTTCGTGGCTGCCGTCGGCTTTGGCGTGCTGCCGGGCGTGCTTGCTCTGGGTCTCCACTCCGTCGGCATGGTCGGCAAGTTCTTTTCCGAAGCCATCGAGCACGTGGACAACGAGCCGGTGGAGGCAGTCCGTTCATCGGGTGCCAGTCACCTGCAGGTGATCCTGCACGGTATTCTCCCGCAGGTGCTGCCGCAGATGGCGGATGTGGCTATCTACCGGTGGGAGTACAACTTCAGGGCCTCGACCGTGATGGGCATGGTGGGGGCAGGCGGCATCGGTTTCGAGTTGATGGGATCGCTCCGTCTGATGCAATACCGCGAAGTGTCGGCCCTCCTTCTTGTGATCCTTGCAATGGTCACCATTGTCGATACCCTTGGCTCCTATCTGAGGAACAGGTTCAAATGAAAACGAATGGAGGCGTCATGCGACCGCGCCTGGTCATCACCCATTGGGTTCATCCGGAAGTCGTTGATCTTCTGAGCCGCAGCTTTGATGTGATCCCCAACATAACGCGTGAGACCCTGCCCCGCGCAGAGGTCCTGCGGCGAGCGCAGGAGGCCGAGGCCATCATGATCTTCATGCCGGATGTAATCGACCGATCATTAGTTGAGGCATGTCCCCGTTTGAAAATCATTGCGGGGGCCTTCAAGGGCTATGATAACGTTGACGTTGAGGCATGCACTGAGAATGGCGTATGGTTTACGATCATCCGTGATCTCCTCACCGTCCCCACAGCCGAGCTGGCTGTCGGTCTCCTGATCGGCCTCACCCGTAACATTGCAACGGGAGACTCTTGTGTCCGTACCGGGAGATTTACCGGCTGGCGCCCCGTGCTTTACGGAGGCGGACTTGCCGGCAAGACGGTGGGCATCGTTGGGCTGGGCGCCATAGGCCGCACCATCGCAAAATGTCTTTCGGGCTTCGATGTCAGCCTGATCTACAGTGATCCCATAGAACCGGCGAAGCCTGTCAGTCCCGGGCTGATGCGTGTCTCCTTCGGCGATCTTCTCGAACAGAGCGATTATGTTATCCTCTCGCTACCGCTCAGTTCCGCAAGTTTTCATCTGATCAACAGGGAGAGCTTGGCGCGCATGAAAGCCGGCGCTTATCTTGTGAACGTCGGAAGGGGCTCAGTGGTGGATGAACAGGCGATCGCTGACTTCCTCGAGTCGGGTCACCTTGCCGGTTATGCGGCCGACGTGTTTGAAATGGAAGATCTTTCTAGGGGTGACCGCCCCCTTGCGATTCCCGAACACCTGCTTCAAACCCACCATAGGACACTCTTTACTCCGCACCTCGGTTCAGCGGTGGACGAGGTGAGGCGGGCAATAGCGCTTGAGGCAGCAGCCAATATCTTTGAGGCACTGAATGGAGAAAGACCGAAAGGGGCGATAAACGACCCGCGTACCACGTGCGAACCGCCATACGCGCAGTCCGTTACGTACGGACTCTGAGCCAAGACTAACAATGTTCTGCTCAGGCCAGTGCCTCTCTGCCAAGCTACAATGTAGGCGGACAATTAGGTTTGATTCCTGCCGATAGGTTGAGAGATCAATACTCTTTCCGCAAGAGCGCATTGCCACGGGTAATGTGGCATCGGATTTGGAAAAGGCAAATGCACCAGTACAGGAAGACATTTTTCTGTTCGAGACATATGTTGAGAGCACCTAATCTTCCCTTCTGACTGGACCTACGCTTTCCAACTATACCGCTTCAAACAGCGCATACGTAAGATTCAGTGGCTGGCCCGAAGCATCGTCTGTACCGTCCGCCGAGATTATTCACTCCTCATTTCTAGATCGCAAGAATTGGGACCGTAAGAGAGGCTATTTCGTGTCGGAGATCTTCTTTTCGAATGCATCCCAGAAAGCAGAATCGGGCTTGCGCCAATAAGGGCCCCATTCTTCCCCCAAAACCCCCTCGATCTCTTTCAGGAGCCGCTTCCAGGCAGGGCCGTATTCATACGTCAGGACGTCCTCGAGCAGGGGGACCAAGGTACCGAGTTTGTCCTTGGGCAGGTATGCCCGTGCTCCCAACTCTATCGACGTCTTGAGGGCTTCGGGCGAGAGGGCGTGGGCGGTGAGCATCACGGCAGGCATCGGATACGGGCGGGCGGTTGCCTGCTGAAGAAGATCAAAACCTCGGACGCCCATGATATCCAGGATAACGAGATCATAGGTCCATAAGCCAAGGAGCCGGGATGCTTCCTGGTAGATGGTGGCTGTCTCCACCTTACTCTTCGGGGCAGCCGACAGGATCTCTTGCTTGAGTATCGTGAGAACATCGGGCTCATCGTCTACCGCGAGAATTGTCTTGTGGTTCAAAACCGATTCTGACATTCGCTCCTCCTTTGCGGCTGAGGGGTAATGGAGAGCCGGGTGCGCTTCTGACAGAGTTCAGTGATGTCGACGGCGCGCTCGGCAGAAGCCCCGGTCTGCGCCCCTAGTACCAAAAGGTGACATCAGCTCTTCCTTTCCACCCAGGATCAAACTGGTCGTCAAAGTAACTCTCCAATTTCTCCAGGAGTCGCTTCCAGCCCGCCTTATACTCGTGGGTGAGGACGTCCTCTAAGAACGGAATAATCTCTCCCAGCTTATCCTTCGGCAGATAGGCGCGCGCACCAAGGTCATGGGATTTCTTGAGGGCCTCGGGCGTGAGGTCATGCGCAGTGAGCATAGCTACTCTGAAATTCCTTTTCACGGCCAGGTCGAGGAGGTCGAATCCACGTACGCCCATGATGTCGAGGATCACGATGTCGTACGTGTTTTCGCTGATCAGCTCGGCCGCTTTCCCGTGGGTGGTGGCCTTGTCGACCTTGCAGTTCGGGCAGGAATCCTTGATCTCCTCTTCCAGCACGGTTAGTACGTCGGGTTCATCGTCTACGGCCAATATCCTTTTGCCATCTAGAATCGAAGCGGCCATGCTGTACCTCCTTCTTTATGCTTGACTGTGGGCACTCTCCATCTTTTTCCCATGCGGCGCCAGCCGCTTCCGCGACGGGAACAAGCAAGACGTGCATCACTCTTGTGCCGCGTTCCCATTGTAACGCGACGATATTTTTTGTCAAGCACGTTTTTGTATCAGCCTGTACGCATAAGATGTGTTGGATAGGCTGGATGTAGGAGAACAGAATCGTCCACCGTCAAATATGCGAGGGTCAAATGTTATCCCTTTCCGCATGTAATAACGAATGACTTCTGAGCGAGGGCGATTCACCCTTTCAGTCAACTATATTTAATTCCCCCTGCAACAAAAGATGTTTTGTGGCTCAACATTGCAAAGATCACGCGAATGAGTTTATGGGCTGTCGCGAGAACAGCCTTTTTGTAAATGAGCCCTTCTTCTCTTCTCCTGAAGAAGTAGGCCTGAAGACTTCATTGTTGGTAATGACCCTGGTGGTCATCAGCCAGATGACCCTCCGGAGATGGCGATTTCCTCTTTTGCTGATCTTGCTTTCTCCTTCGTATTTGCCTGATTGATAGGTCGAAGGATCGAGCCCTGCAGCAGCGATCAGCTTCCGGTCATGTTCGAACGCCTTTATATCTCCTCCCACCTCGATCAAGAAGTTGAATGCGGTCTTGTCGCCGATACCTCGCATGGAGGTGAGGATCTTTGCGTCTCGCTGTATCTTCTCACCTGAAAGATCCATGGTGAGCTGCATGATCTCTTCGGCCTGCCCCTCAAGCGCAAGAAGCAGGGAGGCTTCCTGTTTCAGGATCATATCTTTTGCCGGACTCGCAACGCCCACGGATGTGGTTGCGGCATCCATGGGCAGAAGGAAACTCAGTAAGAAGACGAAGCGTTGCTTTGGTAAAGATACCGGTGATGGTCTCCAGTTCCGGGAAGGTCACGGAGAGAATCCGCTTCATGTCGTTCTTCAGCGACGTCATCTGGTCTACGAGCCTCTCCCTTCTTCGGGAAAGATCTCTGAGCTCAGTAACGTGAGGGGATGCGGTGTGCGTGGTCACCGCCTTCTTTTGAAGGAGCAAGAACTGCGCTATGGTAAAGGCATCTTTCTTATCCGTCTTTGTTTTTCTCAAAGACAATTTTGCGAAGTTTGCGATCAGCAGAGGGTTGATAATAGCAACGCGATAGCCTTTTGCGGTAAGATACGAAAACAGGGCGATATGGTAACTGGCCGTGGATTCCATACCGAGGAGCAGGGATGCCGTGCTCACCGCCGCCAACCTTGTCACGAGCTTGTCAAATCCCTCTCGGTTCATCGGGAAGGAGAGGGAGAATACCTTCTTCCCTTCATCGCCAATCCCACACGCATCACATTTCTCTTTCGGCACATCGATTCCAACATACATACACCAACCTCCTTAAACGTAGCAGAAAAGCAGGGATTGCCTCCGGCCAATCCTCCTCGGTCACAAGGGCTCTGTGCGGCCCAATCAACTTATCATGGCTCCAAGAGGCAGGGGACAGACTGAAATAAGGGTTCGGCGACCCAGGAAGCATTATAAGTCCCCCTGCCTTCCTTGGGGCTAATCTTACTGCCTCTCACACTTACTTATACAGGAATTAATGGTAGGAGGAAGTTGTGTGCAGGGTATAACTCTCAATATTTTGAAAGCTCTACCCTGAAGAAAATTGCGTGTAACGTCGATGAGCAGAGGCCTCGAGCCGATAGTGAAGCAGTTGAATCAATTGTTGCGCTGTGTGAAACAAGGGATCATTCGGTTGTGGGCTCCGGGTCCCTCGCCGCGAGTCTTTTCCGGATTTCCTTCATCGCGCCGCTCTTGTTCTTCCGGATGTCTCTCGCAAGCCCATGCGTGCGTTCCGGGATTTCAAAGTACTTATCACCCCATAGGATTATCTCAAGCAAAGCAGGCATCAAATCGATCCCCTTAGGGGTCAGTCGGTAGAGATTCTTTACCTTGTTTCCAGGAAAGGCCCTTTTTTCGACGATCCCGTTCCTTTCCAGAATCAGGAGGCGATCGGCAAGAATATTGGTCGCGATCTTTTCTTCGGACTGCAAGAACTCACCGTAGGTCTTCTTTCCTTTGAACATCAGGTCCCTTATGATCAGCAACGTCCACTTGTCACCCAGAATATCGAGAGTGGAGCTGATAGGGCACATCGATCGCCTGGTGGTTTTCTTCATGTTAATAAGGTTATACAAATTACTTGCAAAAAGCAAGCTTATGGTCTATACTACTTGCAATTCGAAAGTAACATGGAGGAGTTATGAACAGTGAGGACAGAATACGGGAAAAAGCTCTGCAGCTCGGATACGAAGATTGCGGCATCATAAGAGTCGGCGCGCTGGCCGGTTATCGGGATAAGCTGGAGGAGCGCATCTCGCGGATTCCCATGGGAGAAAAGATCTATGGAAGGTTCAGGACCTACGCTGATCCCTCGGCGGCCAATCCCGCGATAAAATCCATCGTCGTCGCCATTGTCCCCAGTTACGGGTACAACGTGCCCGGCGAATTCGACGGTGTCTACGGCAAAGCCTATATGTTCGACAGTCGGACGGACGAGGACGCCCCATTTTTCGGTATACGCAATGAGTTTGCCACGTTTCTTGAGAGTCTCGGTCTCAACTGCACGTTGGGCGACGGTCATGGAATCCCGGCGCCTGCACGCTGGGCAGCGTACCAGGCGGGGCTCGGAACCATCCGCCGAAATAACTTCTTCTACACAGAAAAAGGATCGCATAATCGCATAGAAATGCTCGCGGTAGACGGAGAGCTCGAACTCATTCGCGACGTAAAGCTCAAAGATTGTCCTGAAAATTGCGGCAAATGCATCGAAGCCTGCCCGACCCATACTCTGTGCGCGCCGTATACCATGTCGATGATCGGGTGCATCAGCTTTCAGACCAACCTGTCGACCAATATGGGCATGGGCGTCCCCTCCCCCGAGATGACCGAACAGATCGGCGGAAGGCTCTACGGCTGCGATGCATGCCAGGACGCATGCCCCTACAACAAAGGTAGATGGACAGGCGGCGAGGAGTTTCCGGGGCTCGACGCGCTCGTACCCTTGATGCGTCCGGAAAACATCATGAAGGCAAACTACGACGAGATCGGGAGGACCTTGGGTCGCAAATACTGGTACATAAGGCCGGAAAATCTCTGGAAGTGGAAACTGAATGCGCTGACCGTGATGGTGAACGGTTATCGCGAAAAATATGCAGCACCGATAAAGCTCGGGCTTGAAGACACCAACGAAAACGTGCGCAACTTCGCGCGCGGCGTCTGCTCGAGGCTCGGGATAGAGCACTGAGGCCGCGGCCATTTGTGGCTGCCTGCGAAAACGGTCCGAGAAGGCAAGGTCCCAAAGAGGCCCTTGGGGCAGGGGGCCATTCGCACCTCTCCTGACACTTACCACGCGTAAGTATTACCTGCTTAACATGAATGTCGGTACGCCATTGCAGGAAGTATCAAATGAGACTGCGTGGTTTATCGAGAACACCTACGAGTCAAGCATACGACCCTTTGACTTTGATCGTGAATTGCCGACAGAAAGCGTGGACCATGCTTCGCCCCAAGCCTCTGCTTTTCGTCATCGATCAGATCGGAACACGAAAAAGAATCTCGATCAACAACTATTGCTTAAAGGGCGCAACCGCCGCAGGCAAACATCGGCCTTCAACGATTCCTTAGGCATGCATTTCGTCATCGGCTTCAACACGGAACACCAACATACGGTAACTGCGCTCGTCATGAGCAAAGCGTCCAACCTCACTCATTCCCAGGCTCTTTGCATGCGCTTTCAATGAACGGGGATTGTCTTCATCTACGAAAGCCGAGCCCAAATCATACTTCCCGGTTACCTCACGTTTGATACCTTGGTAGAGTTCACGGAGCAAGCCTCGCCCTCGATAGGCCAGACCAAGACATGCTGGGCCATAAAGAAATATCTTATAGTCAGCGAGCGGGCGCCCTTGAAAACCAATGCGGTCAAACTCCGCGATCATGTTCTTTACAATCGAAGGTTGGTCGTCTGAGTTAAGCCGGGATGCGCACGCAAAACCGACAACACGATCATTATCCCTGGCTACGATGATACCAAGGTCACTCGCTATATCGGCTATTTGCTGCAAGGTATACTTTGCGGAGATGAAGCCCTGTTGCCGATCAGTTGGAGATAGATTCTGCTCATAGTTGGCCGCTGCCAATTCGCAGATTCCGGGATAGTCATCTGGGATGGCTCTTCTAATCTCCATATCCGTACGCCCTTTATTGATGCCTGAGACGCTTTATGCCGTAATCTCATCGACAGGCAAAATCTACTTTCCCTGTCGAACAGTAAGGACCGAAATCCTCTTCTCCTCCGGCCTCTCTATATGGAACCCGCTTTTCCCAACAGAAAACCGGATTTCTTCAGGTTATAGTTCCGCCTACACCACCGTCCTGTCTCTTTTTCTTATACTTTTTTAAATACGTTTACAAGTTTAAAAGACGCGATAAAGAGGGTGTCAGCGAGTGGTAAGAGGAATGCCATATTAGTCCCGGAGTCGTCGGATTAGGCAAGCATGGTTCAACCTGATACAATGGCGTCATAAGTGTAACAATGTGAGTTAATGTAATACAATAGTTGCGTTAATGTAATACAGAATAATAGTGACTCTATTTTAAATTTACAAATTGGGCGAACCAGTGATTTTTCGGAGAGCGCCTGTGACACACTTGGATAAGTTTGAAAGCAGGACATACGCGTCCCTCGCGAGACAACATTTTGCTTTTGGCCATCTCGGAACTCATCCCCCTGACTTATCCAAGAAAAGACTTACATTATCTCCAAGAGAACAGTTTTCTGCACGCGCAAGTTTGTGCCGCAGTTTGCCGGCAGGGGAGGTAACTAATGAGCAGAGAAGAACACGAACATGCGATGCCCGACGAGGAGCTTCTCCAGAAGCTGAGCGACGAGTACCAGGAAGCTCTTCTGGCGGATGACAAGATGAGGATCGAGAATAATATAGCCCCTCGGTTCTGGCAGAGGTTTGGCCGCTATTACCACGCGTACTCAGTGGAATGGAAGGACCCTCACCCCACGACGCCCGTAACCCGCCACTTGAGCGAATCAGCGCTCGGCGAGGTGGAAATGGAATGGATGGACCAGGTGCTGCGGGGCGAGATCGAACTGGGGGATGAGACAGACGAGGAAGGCTGGTAGGGCTCTTTAAATGCTGTAGGTTTCCGGGCCTAGCGTGTGCACCCAGTTCGCCTTGAGGATCTCTTCTGCTTCCTTGGTTCTATCCACGCCCAGTATCACGATAGCCTGGCCGCTCACCCTGCCCAGATGGGGATAGAGATAATGGACATTAATGCCTGCGTTTCTCAAGGGCTTGAGCACCGCATTGAGCCCTCCCGGGTGGTCAGGCGTCTCCACCGCCAGCACATCGGTCTCTCTCGTTGAAAAACCGTTGGCCTTAAGAATGTTGAGTGCCTTTACAGGATCATCCAGGACAAAGCGGACGGTGCTTAAGTCCGACGTGTCCGCAACGGATATCGCGCGGATGTTAACTCCTTCCCTGCCGAGTATCTCGCTCACATGAGATAGCGCACCGGGCACGTTGTCGAGGATAACCGAAATCTGTTTAATGACCATCTTAGACGCACTCCTTCACGTAGTCAAAGCCCATCTGGAGGGCTTCCCTGTTGATCTTCGTCAGCTTCGATTTTCCTTCACCGAGTATCTCTGAGAGGTTCTTCATCAAGAATTCAAATGAGACGATATTGCTCGCCTTGACGAAGGCGCCCAGCAAGATCATGTTCGCCACTTTTATCGTCCCCAGCTTTTCCGCCAGCTGGCTCGTGGGGATCGCCACAATCTCGATGTCGCCCCGCGCAGAGGACGTGTCCACGATCGAGGAGTTGACGCATATGAGCCCGCCTGACTGAAGGATGCTCTGAAACCGGAAGAAGGAAGGCTGGTTCATCGCAACGATGAACTCCGGCTCCGAAGCGACAGGAGATGAGATCTCCTCGTCCGACACCACCACGGTGCAATTCGCCGTACCACCTCTCACCTCAACGCCATACGAAGGAAGGTACGTCACGTACTTACCCTCCAGCATGGCCGTGTTGGCAACGGTGTAGCCCATGGAAAGAACGCCTTGCCCGCCAAACCCGGAGAATATAGTCCGTATCAGCATTTTTTCGTCTCTTTGATCAGCCCGAGGGGAAAGACTTTTGTCATCACATCATCAACCCATCTGCAAGCATCGAGGGGGCTCATCTTCCAATTCGTCGGACAGGGCGAAAGGATCTCCACCAATGAAAAGCCCGTCTTCTGCAACTGATGTCGAAAGGCCCTTGCTATAGCCTTCTTCGTCTTGATGATTCCCGCGGGTTTGTTCACGGCCACGCGCTCCAGGTAGGACGTGCCATCGAGCGTGGCGTAGACTTCACAAATTTTTACCGGATGGCCCTGGATAACAGAGTCCCTCCCTGCCGGCGACGTTGTGGTCACCTGTTCCAGCATGGTGGTCGGGGCCATCTGTCCGCCCGTCATACCGTAAACCCCGTTATTCACGAAAATCACAGAGATGAGCTCTCCGCGATTTGCCGCGTGAAAACCTTCGGCGGTGCCGATAGCCGCGAGGTCCCCGTCGCCCTGGTACGAGAAGACAAGATTCTCCGGCCGCACGCGCTTGATGCCCGTTGCTACGGCAGCGCCGCGCCCATGGGCCGATTCTATCGTATCGAAGTCGAAATAGTTGTAGAGGAGCATGCCGCAGCCTGCCGGCGCAACGCAGATCGTCTTGTCCCGCAGCTCCATCTCATCCACGACCTCCGCGATGAGCCGGGTTATGACGCCGTGTCCGCATCCGGGGCAGTAATGGAAGTGGGCTTCTTTCATCGATTTGGGCCGGGCATAGACGGTCTTCACTGCTTCTTACCCCGCTGTGACTGGTAGAAATGGCGCGCGATGATCCGGGAGAGTTCTACGGGCGTGGGAATCACGCCTCCGGGTCTGCCATAAAAATGAATGTGCCCTTTGCCTTCCAGGGAAAGTTTGACGTCTTCGATCATTTGACCGGTGCTCATTTCAAACACAAAAAAGTCGCTGAGCTGCTTGGCTGTCTCCTGGATGATCTTCTTGGGAAAGGGCCAGAGTGAAATGGGGCGGATCAGTCCCACCTTCAAGCCCTCCTGCCTCAAGCGCTTGATCGCCCCTTTTGCGATCCGTGCGGCAATGCCGTAAGCAAGCACGGCCATGTCGGCATCATCAAGAAGAAACGTCTCGTAGCGCACCTCGTTTCGCTCCATCAGCTGATACTTTCTGAAGAGCTTCCAGTTATGCTCCTCCTCTTCCTTCGTATCAAAAAGGAGAGAGCGGATCATCCTGGAGGGACGCCCGCTGGCGCCTGACAGCACATAATCTTTCGGATATTCTTTCTTCGGTCGATCGGCTGCGTAGTGAACGTCACCGGCTCCATCATCTGACCGAGCATGCCATCGCCCAGTATGACCACGGGATTTCTGTATGCATCGGCCAGGTCAAATGCGACATTGACCAACTCGGCAGCCTCCTGCACGGATGCCGGGGCAAGAACGATCGTTCTGTAGTCGCCGTGGCCCCCGCCGCGCGTGGCCTGCAAATAGTCGGATTGCGCGGGAGAGATATTGCCCATGCCGGGTCCGCCGCGCATCATGTTCACGATGACGGCAGGCAGCTCATCCGCGGCCAGATAGGAGACGCCTTCCTGCTTCAGGCTGATACCGGGTCCGCTGGAGGAGGTCATTGCACGCGCGCCGGCGGCAGACGCACCCAGCACCATGTTGATCGCCGCTATCTCGCTTTCAGACTGGATGAAAACAGCGCCGGGAACTTCGGCAATGCGCTTCGCCATATACTCAGTCAGTTCATTCTGCGGTGTGATAGGATAGCCAAAGTAAGCGGTACATCCCGCCAGAACCGCGGCTTCTCCTACGGCGCTATTGCCGCTCATCAGTCTTTTCAAACTGATACACCTCTATTGCTACTTCCGGGCACATCACAGCGCATATTGCGCAGCCCGTGCAGCCTTTCTTTTCTTCGAAGTCCGCAATGAAATATCCCTTGAGATTGAGCCTGTTGGATAGCATGATAGCGTGACTCGGACAGTGTTCCATGCACCAGGAACAGCCCTTGCAGCGCTCCGGATCAATCCGGATAAAACCCTTCATAGATATGCAACCCCTATACACCTTTTGAGAACTGTCACCGACAACGAGCAACGCTAGAGTAGCGCAGAGCCACGCCAGTTGTCAAGCCGGTTTTCGACATATGCTTTGAGGTATACTGCTAGACGAATGGTAGAAGAAGAGTCCCTCTCGAGACGCATCCTTCACGTGGACATGGATGCCTTTTTCGCGGCGCAAGGAGGAACGAGTGCCGTCGAACTGCAGCGTACGCTTTTGCTTGATATTTTCGGGAAAACGTACAAGACTTTTATAAGGGACAGCGCGGAGTGACAAATGTGAAGATCCATACGAGAATAGCGACCGTCGCCCTGTCGTTTGCGCTCTTTATCGTGTTTTCAAGCAGTTCGCTCTATGCGCAGCAAAGGGGAGGGAGAAGAGGCAGTCAGCCACGCATTGGCACGGCAGGCCCGGCAGGCGCAGCCCCGAGAGTGACGTTGCCCCCGGAGTTTGACAACCGCCCCTTCGA
>CAWIHO010000046.1:0-21702 GCA_963835605.1 uncultured delta proteobacterium
AGCAGCAGGGAGTTGCTTAGGAGCTTTTCAATCCCGCCCAAGGGCGAGATATATTCCATGGAGAAACTTGCGGCACGCAAGCCTGCACGTAGGATAGCGGGTACGCTGATCGGCAGTCAAGACCGCTACTCCAGTGGTGCCTCAAGAGCCCGCTTAGGAGCTTGGTTCCGGGTATGTTTCGGTTATTCCATTGGCGACGTGTTCTGCACGATCCCGTTCAGGAGACTTATTGAAGTCACCTTGGCCCGGGCCGGAAAGCGTAACACTGGCGTCTGAAGGAGTTGACCCATGAAGCAGAAGCACGGGAGGAAGCAGCAGGAAAAGCGCTCGGAGACCTGGGGTCCCTTCCCCTGATCACCCCCAACGCCGCGGGCATCGATATCGGCTCGGAAGAGCACTGGGTCGCCGTGCCGGAGGACCGCGATGAGAAGCCGGTACGATCGTTCCGTTGCTTCACGCCCGACCTCCATGCCATGGCCAGATGGCTCAAGGCATGTGGCGTCACGACGGTCGCCATGGAATCCACGGGCGTCTACTGGATCCCCGCCTACCAGATTCTTGAAACCTATGGATTCGAGGTCAAGCTCGTGAACGCCCGCCACGTGAAAAATGTGCCGGGCCGCAAAAGTGATGTCTCCGACTGCCAGTGGATCCAACGTCTCCACACCTACGGCCTTTTGTCCGCCTCCTTCCGCCCCGACGATCAGATATGCGTCCTCCGTTCTTACTGGAGACACAGGGCGAATCTTGTCCGCTATGCCTCTGATCACATCCAGCACATGCAGAAGGCCTTGACGGAGATGAACGTCCAATTACACCGGGTCATCGCCGACATCACCGGAGTGACGGGCATGAAAATCATCCGGGCCATCATCGCCGGGGAGCGGGACCGTGAGAAGCTTGCCCTCATGAGGGCGCCTGGAGTGAAGAGCACACCCGAAGAGATCGCGAAGGCCCTCGAGGGCGACTATCGGGAAGAGCATCTCTTCGTCTTAAGGCAGGCAGTTGAGCTCTACGACTTTTACCAGCGCCAGATAGAAGCCTGTGACCACGAGATCGAGACCTGCCTTTCTCGCTTTGCTACCAAGGCGGACCTCGAGTCCAATCCTCTCCCTCCCCTCAAAAAGGGGAAGAAAAAACCGAAGGACGGACCGCTCGTCGATCTCCGCACTCACCTCTGGCGGATGACCGGCGTTGACTTTACCCAGATCGACGGACTCGATGTGCTGACGGTCCAGACCATTCTCTCCGAGACCGGCCTTGACCCCCGGGCATTCCGCACCATGAAACATTTTACCTCATGGCTCGCCCTCTGCCCCGATAACCGTGTCACCGGGGGAAAAGTCAAGAGTACGAGAACCAGAAAGACGGCCAACCGGGCTGCCATGGCCTTCCGCATCGCAGCACAGTCCCTTGCCAACAGTACGTCTGCTCTCGGGGGTTTCTACCGGCGCATCCGCGCGCGCCTCGGTGCCCCGAAGGCCATTACCGCCACCGCACACAAGCTGGCGAGAATCTTCTATACCCTATGGACAACGGGCAAACAGTATGTTGATCTCGGTGCCCAGCACTATGAGCAGCGGTACAAGGACAAAATAGTACGCAGCATGAAGAAGAGACTGCATGACCTGGGTTACGTGGTCACGATAGAACCGACGGCAACCGCGGCAGCACGCTAGGCCAGGTGCCGGAGTTTCTCAGGAGGAGGTGAAAGCGAGGTCTGCACCTTGATTGTACAGCGTTGCTGATGGCACCTCAGCATCCTCGCCTTCACCTGTTTCTCCTGATCAATCCACAGGTGCCGAGCGACTGCCATCACGTGGCCTGTTTTGATAACAGCGTCTAATAGCCATCGCCTGCAGGCCTCACCGATACGATGGTCTTTAGGTAATCCGTCTTGCTCCTCTCGAGTTCCGAAGGGAGCACGGGGAAAAGCTCCGCCTTTATAGGGATGGCAAGGAAGCTCTTTCCCGGCAGGGCGGGCACGCTCGAACGGAAGAGGAACTTGAGGCCGAAGTAGCGCTGCTGATGCGGTAGGCGAGCACGCCACGGTCCGCAGGATATCGGCGAAATCGGCGAGGACGGAGCGGTTATCCTCCGGGAAGGAGGCGCGGACGAGGCGGTAATCAATGATGTGATTCTCCATGGCCAAGCGCGAAAGCAGGTGGCGTACATAATTGGGCATGGCGTAAACGACGCCCTGAAAGGACATCGCGTTCCAGCGTGGCCTGCCGGTTCTTGATGGTGAGTTGGTTGACTGCAGGCAGGAGGAGTTCGGCGAATTTGGTGAGGTCGAGCCAGTCTCTCAAAGGCTTCACGGTGAAGCGGGGGTCTGCGGCAATGATCTCGTGTTCTCTCGCCTTGGCGTCGGCGTCCAGGATGACCCGGGCGACGGTGTCGATCTCGATATTGGCATGGTGATACCGGACGGCGTTGACAACGCTCTTGGTGAACTCTTCGTTGCGATGGCCCGACGAGGAGGCTCTTCAGCGTGGCCGCGCTCACCGCTTCGTGGCCGTTTTTCCTGAGGCTCGATGTGCTCCACAGCGAGGGGATCTTGCCGAGGTCATGGGCGAGGGTAGCGGTGATGATGGAGGGGATGAAGAGCTCGTATCTGCGTAAATCGTTCTGGGCGGTAGTCGAGGGCGGCTTTCAGCACGTTATACGTGTGGTCATACAGCGAGACCGCCTCGAGGATCTCCAGCAAGGGCTTATGTCGCGGAGTTTGGTATATTCGTCGTCATAGGTCTTGCCGGATGACGCAGACCACCGAGGGAGCCTCACCGCCGTCATAGAGGATACGGAGAAGCTCATCGAGGGCCTCCAGCGAGCCGATCTTGCCGATCAACGCCCTATGGGGAGCGATGAGGGCATCATAGTCCTCGATCCTCCTCTGGCAATCCAGCGAGGGAATCTCAGCGAGGGGAGCAGGAGCGATGTTGGCGCTTTGGATCTCTGGGAGAGGAAGATCCAGCGAGTAAAGATCCCCAGCGAGGAGCCTCTTGGTGGCGGAGGTGTTATAGCCCGGGCGGGTCCGCCCGGTATCCTTTTTGTTTCTAGCCCTTCTTCTTGAGGCGCAGGTTTTCTTTCTTGATACGCACGACCCGCTTGAGGAAGGGGACCATCTTCTCGGGAAGGCGGAAGTAGTTCTTGCACGCGTGGGCGATCTGGTCGGTGGTTCGGCCGTCTTCCTTCCCGACGGCGACCTCGTATCCAGTGCTCGATCTCGGAAAGGTCATGCTTCGTGAATCCCTCGGTCACCAGGACAGCAGTCGCCTTGACGGCGATCTCTTTGAGGAGCTTCCGGTTGCCGCTCTCCGAATTCATCCAAGAGACGAAGAGCGTCTTCTTGAACTTGTCGTCTTTTCACTGCGCATCCAGGCTACAAAGAGGGCCAGCCTGGTGCTCACGTCGTGCTCTCCCATCCAGCGAGGAAAGAACTGAAGGAGCTCCTCCGGGGAGAGGGCCTGCGCGTCCTCGAGGGGCGTCATAGCCGTGTGTTTCTGATCTTGAACTTCGATAACGTGATCCAGATGCATATTTCTTCTCCTTTCATGGGGGTGATATAGATAAATATTATCTATATTACGGGCGTAATTTTTGCGTAAGTTCGGAGCCGGTATTTTTGCGTAAATTCGATCTCGGGCGCAGTACATCGGTCGAAACGGTTGACTCTTTTTTGCGTTTCGGGATATAGGGCTAGTGACCTCGCCAACTATCATTCTCTGATAAGTCACTCATAATGTATTACTTGAGGGGACCGCAGACCTTGCGTGAAGCAGAGTGAAAGCTTCGGTTCTCTCTCATTGAAATGGTTGAAGGGGAATTCCTTTAGCGGTCGCAAGAGAACACTAAGTTACAGTAAAGCCGGCATCGAATAGCATCGCACACTAAAGGTCCGGCCTCTTCTGTGACTTGCTGGATTTAGTGTCATTTAGTGTTAGATAGTGGATTTAGTGTACCGACTTTGTTGGGCGCCTTTGAGGATCCAGTCCGACCCGCTGGCGCCCGACTATAAAGTAATGGTGAAACAGAAGCGTCAGACACCAGTGCATAGAGGGAGGGGCCTGCATTCATTTTTATCGCGGCCTGGGTTTTTCGCTGGCCTTACTCGTTCTCGCTATCTCTTGCGCCTTTTTTCTGTTCTCCCTAAACGCCTTTTCCAGGTTCAGCGCTGCTCTGCGTTTATGGTCTGGTATGAGATGGGAGTAACGCTTCGTCATTTTCAGGTCTTTATGGCCGAGCATCTCCGCAATCGTGAGCTGAGTCTCACCCTGCAGGGCCAGCCAGGAAGCAAAGGTGTGGCGAAGCGTATGGAACGTGGCGAGCTGCCGTCGGTCGGTCACTCCTTTGTTAAAGCCGAGACTGTCAACGATCTTCCTGAAGGACTGCGATACCCACCGGATCAGCTCGCCCGACCTGTTCTTGAAGACAAGCTCGTCGGGAGATTCCGGTTTGTGCTTAAGCAGCATGGTGCGAGCTTCTTTGGTCATATCGGCTTTCCTGCTCTGCTTATTCTTCGGGTTGGCTACCGTTATGAGATTGTTGTCAAAGTCGAGGTCTTGTCCCTTCAAGCTGAAAATCTCTCCCGGCCCGGAGCCCGCAGTGGAGACTGAGGAGAGCCATGTCGTGCAGGTTTGGTGATTTCTCCTTGAGATGTTTGAGGAGCGCATCAGCCTCTTCGAAGGAGAGAAAACGTTGCCGCTCGTTCTGCACGATGGGCATCTTAACGCCATGGATGGGGTTTTTGCCATCGTACATGCCCCAGGTAATTGCCTTATTGACGATCTGACGGAACACGACGAGCACGTGCTTCACGCTTGCCGGAGCGAGCCCTTGTTTGGTGAGAACGGATTTGAGCTTCTCCAGGCCGAAAGGGGAGATTTCGTCGAGTCGCTTTTCATCAAAGCGGGAAGCCAGGTAGCTCTTGTACCGCCGCTCGTCATCCTTTCCCTCACGGGTTTTGTTTTCAGCGGCCCATTTGAGATACTTGTCCGCTACATCCTTAAAGAAGGGAGCCTTTGCTTTCTGTTTCGGGAGATCCTCACCATGGCGGATGTTCCGCATCCGCTCAGCCCGGATCTGAGCCGCCAATTTTGCTGTGTAGCCCTCGGAGAGCCAGCCTGCTTTTTCCCACACCTTCTTGCCGTCAACCTTATAAGAGATGTCGTAGCAGATGTCGGGCTTTCCCTGGTGCTTACGGTTCTCCGCAGTCCTCTCGTAGACTCCCTGGTATTTGGTGACCAGCCTCTTTCCCATGGTTCACCCCCGCTTTGGAATAAATCCGTGCTACCCTATTGCTACCCTTTCGGGTGAATTTGAGTGATATTGAATGATCTCGTTAAAAAGGAGCAACACGCTGTAGACATAGTATTATCAACGTTCTGTGATGTCAAGTGATATTCAGTGAAGAACAGGAGAAAGGGGTATATAACGGACTTCGAATCCGTAGGTTCCGCGTTCGAGTCGCGGCAGGCGCGCTCCTTCCCCTGCGCTGCTTTGTAGCATAGCCCTGCTGCACACGCCATAGGCATCGGGCGAACCCTGAGGTGGCTTCCCTCCCTTGCCCTTCGGGTTGCCTTGAGGCGGGCTGTAGATCACTATGAGACAAAGGCGCGTGCCGTGTCCAAGGGTCTCACGATAGAGAGGCTCATCATCCTACCCCCGGTGCAGTATCCCTATTGGCGGGTAGAGGAAGGACCGATCCGATGGCGGAAGAGATCGAGAAGCATACCTTCACTCCGGAGCATTCTGGCCGATAAGTATTGTGGGCTTCGCGTCAGGAAGCGCAGCCGACTGATAGAATGAGGGACCTGTTCCATGACTGCTGGCTCGCATGACACAGCCGCTACCAATGGTGGTGTAGAACCAAAAGATCCCCAAGTAGCCGGATGTGCAGGTGTTGGCGCCCCGGATCGTATGCAGAATACCCTGACCACGATGTGTGCTGAACTGCTGATCAAATTCACCCTGTTGTGGGGAGCTCTCTTTCTTATGACGAGCTCAGCGGCTTTTGGAGAGCAGAACTATCCCCGTGAGGGGATTTCTGAAGGACTCCTTGTTCAAACGGATGTTTCCTCGCGGACAACCGAGCATTCGGGGGGCAAGCACGTCTATGGGGCTCCGGCTGACAGTATGTGGTTTGTGGTGCTTGATGGGAACGAGAAAAAGAAATACGATCGCCTCGGGCAAAGCAGCCTCGTGTTCAGCCGGGACAGAAAGAGGGTGGCGTACATCGCTGCAGCAGGCAGCAAGCAGTTTGTGATCGTTGATGGAGAAGAGGAAAAACGGTACGACCACATTGCGGCAAGCGGCCCTCTCTTTAGTCCGGACGGCAGGCACGTGGCCTATGTTGTCAAGACCGGTAACAGGCAACTGATCGTTTTTGATGGGAAAGAGGGAAAGCCGTACGATGGCATTACAGCATCCTTCTCCGTGTTCAGCTCCGATGGCAGGCATGTGGCCTATGTTGCTAGGAGGCACAACAAGCACTTTGTCGTCGTCGATGGGAAAGAGGGGAAGAGGTATGATGGGATTTCGCCAGCCGGTCCTCTGTTCAGCCCTGACAGCAAGCGGGTGGCATACCAGGCTGCAGCAATCGATAGGCGTTTTGTCGTTGTTGATGGGAAAGAGCAAAAGAAATACGATCGCATCGAGCAAGGAAGCCTTGTCTTCAGTCCGGACAGCAAACACGTGGCCTATGTTGCTGAAGCAGACAATAAGCGGTTTGCCGTCGTTGATGGCAAAGAGGGGAAGCGTTACAGCCGCATCGGGGTGAGTGGCCCCGTGTTCAGCCCTGACAGCACGCACGTGGCGTATGCAGCCGCTGCGGGCAGCACGTGGTGCTTGGTCTTCGATGGAAAGGAGGGAAGACACCACGAGCGTATTGGGACAGGTGGTCCTATCTTCAGTCCTGACAGCAAGCACGTGGCCTATATTGCTGAATCGGGCGACAAGCAGTCGGTCGTCGTCGATGGAAAGGAGGGAGACCGCTACGACGGCATTGCGGAAATCGGTCCTCGCTTCAGTCCTGACAGTAAGCACGTCGTATATGGAGCTAGGACAGGCGGTAAGCAGTTTGTGGTCGTCGACGGCAAAGAGGGGAGGGAATACGATCTCATTGTGGCGAGCGGTCCTCTGTTCAGCCCTGACAGCAAACACGTAGCGTATGTTGCTGAAGCAGACAATAAGCGGTTTGTGGTGATTGATGGGGAAGAGGAGAAGCCTTACGACGGCATCGGGGTTGGTAGTCCCCTTTTCAGCCCTGACAGCACGCACGTGGCCTATATTGTTGAATCGGGCGATCAGTGGTTTGTAGTGGTTGATGGGCAAGAGGGAAACCACTACAGTGGCATCGCGACCCTCGAGGGAGGAAAGGCTGTTTCTGGCCCCTTTGACAGCCTCTCTTGCTTCTGCATAGAAGAGAACGGTATCTACTTGGTGGAGATAAAGACATCGCCCCTACGGCGATCCCCTGATGACGGCGACGTTAGCTTCTTCCAACCGTAACGTTATGCTATTGACCGTGATCCATCCTCGTCATTCGTAGGCGCAAACAAAATCGCGGAATTCTTCCTGCATCGTGCATTTTCAGATTTCGATTGAAACGCACCGTTACAGGCGGTAATGGCGTAGCCCCAGAAATGAAACGTCCGTGTCTACACGTTGGGTGCGAGGCTCCCCTCCTCTGCAATGCGCAGGTACTTGGATACGCGCCGTTCAGTATCATCCTTGTAGGTTAGGAAAGAAAGACTTATTGACTTTTCTTGGACGGTTTTTGAGAGAACGGGTCTACGATCAACCAGCTATGTTATTACTCGCACACCCCGACGGATCCCTGTCTGCACCGGGACCCGTTAACCCACGTGGCACCAGAGAAGTCGGTCGAGGCGATGTTGGCCCTGGTGAGGTCGGCACCGGTTAAGTCGGCACCACTCAAGGTCGTATTGAACAGCTCAGCACCGTAGAGGTCCGCCATGAACAGGTTGACGCGAGCGAGATAGGCACCGGATAGGTCACACCCCGGACATTTTTTTGTTCTTTTCAACTTCTGAAGATCTGCCGCGTTAAAAGCGGATGCAGCACTCAGGCACGCGACGAGGGCCAGAACCGTGAGAGCAATGCTACTCTTTGCCACTTACTCCACCCTGTTAAGGAACATCGCAGACAGTACCGTGCCCGTGAGAACCGCAAGGACAAAGACCCACCCGCAAGTAAATTACTTTGCACCTGATTCGCTCACTACCGGAGTGACTTGTACTGCTTCCACACGGGCTCCGGTTCTTCGAAGTATGAAGGCACGTTGCCGGGTTTGAACTTCCCGTAAAGGAGCTTCTCGGCGCGGCTCATCCACCAACCCGCCTTTTTCTTTCTGGAGGCGATTTCGCGGGCGATCCTGTGAATGCCCTTCCTCGGCTTTGTCCACGGGCAGCAAGCCACGCAGACACCGCAATCCGTTCCTGTTTCGTTCCAGACTCTGAAGCAGGCTTCCGGGTTGATGCGCCACTTCTCAACACCTCGAACAACCTGTTTCTCTGCCCTCGGAATAGCACCACCCGGGCAGGTTTCCGCACAGATCGCGCAGTCCCCGCAGAACTCGTTAACGCCGATATCCATAAGGGAATCATGAGTTAGGGGAAGGTCGGTCGTGACTGTGGTCAGCTTCAGGCAACTTCCCAGTTCTTTCGTGATCATCAGCCCGTGCCGTCCCAGTTCGCCCATACCCGCCTCGATAGCGACCGGCACGCAAAGGACCTGGTAATTGGAGATGATGTGCGCCCGTGCTGGGTAGCCGAGCGAGCGAATGTAGCCGGAGAGGGTTGTCGAGATCGTGGCAAGCTGGGTGTAGACCCGCATGACCTCACTCGCCATCGAAAGTACTGGCCCCGTCTTTATCAGGTCAGGATTAATCCCCACCGCAATGGTAATCGCGTGGGCATGGTTGAGGTTGATGGGAACGCCGTACTTCCTCGCGGGATCGTGCCACGTCTTACCGACATGGGTGTAAACGAACGCGGGATTGAGAGGACCGATCCTGACGAGGTCAGCACCGAGATGGCGGGCGAACCCTTTGATTTTCTCGGCTGCCCTTTTCGGAGATAATTCCTGCTTGTGTGGGGAGACCGGTCCACTGATCAGATCCTCACTCCCCCATTGTGCAAGCTTTCCGATCTGTTGAAGGAAGAAGGAGAAGTCGAGGGGGTTGCCAACAGGCTTCTTGGATAGCTCCCGGGTTTGGCGGTCTCGTTCCTCGCATTCGGGATGGCGTCCGTAAAACTCTTGGTACTCTCCGGAGCCGGGCTCGTAGGTATTGCGAGCTTGGACGTTATCGCGCTCGTCAAAACGTTCCAGATCGCCAACTATTCTGTAGCGGGATTTGTCAGGCATAGCCACCAGTTTTCAATGACATCGGACCTCTCTGATGCGGTGATCTTTTGTACGGTTCGCCATCAGTATTCTACAACGTTGGTGTTATGCTTTGTCAATGTCTCGAAAGGATAGCCGAGACGATCCGGCGGGTGCTGGATACGACAGCTCAGGACTAACTTTCACATCGCAAGGTGATATTGTCGCGTCGTGCCCCCATGCGATGCAGAGTCATCGGCTCTCTTTTTTTACGCTTTTTATCCGTAATGCTGACTTTCCCGAATCTGAGCTCGTGCGTTAGTTGTAGGTGGAACAAAGTGTGGACTGTTTCCTGCAACACGCACAGCTCGCCCGCTCAAAAGCCTCGCAGATTACGAACGGAAAGGCACGCTTGACAAGTGAGACCGAGTGACACAGAATTGTAATGAGTCTAAGGAGAAGAATACCGTCAATGCAGGAAAGGAGCGAGGCCGTGGACGAAACCAACTTGGTGCAAAAGGCTTACACCGCTGTTGTGGAGCATTTTGTAAAAACTGGGCGCGCACCGCACTATACGGAACTCGCAGCAACGCTCGGGTCGCGGCCTGAAGAGGCCAGGCAGGTGCAGCACAAGGCAGCCGAGGCGTCCATAGCGTGCTGGTTTGTTAAGGATACAGATTATGTGGAGTCCTGGGCACCGTTTTCTAATATACCAACTCATTATCTCGTAACTATAAAAGGGGAACAAAAATGGTACGGCCAGTGAGGGCTCGAAGCGCTGGCCGTGCGCTGGCTCTTCCCTGGTACGGAGATCCGTATCGACACTCGTTGCCTGGATTGTGGGCAGCCCATCCGTGTCCGCATGCGTGACGAGGACATCCTGGAAGTTAGCCCATCGACAACCGTAGGACACGTTAATATTCCATTCGCTAAGGCTTTGACGGGAGAAGTAACATGGGGTCAGGCTTGAAGCCGCATGAACCTCTTCCGGTCGGAAGAGCACATAATAAATTGGTCGCAGTATGATCCAATATCAGCAGAGTCCATCATGCCCGTAGCCAGCTGGGCGCAAGCCTTCAGCGGGCCTCTCCACAGGAATCGTCTGGAGCCGGACTACCTCGCCCGAGTTAAGGGATATGCGTCCGAGATGTTCCTAGTATTGCAGAAGTTGGGTAAGGCAGGTCCCTTCTGGACCCCACAATAGCGCCTTGGGTCAGCGTGGGGATGTTAATCTCTCTGGACCACGCGGGTCAGGCGAGTAGATGCACTAAATAATCTTCAAGCTACCATTCCTGGCAGGTCTATATCCCCCAAGGCGGCAATACTCCAGAGCTACGTAATGTTACTTTATTATCCCGATGTCATATCCGAGCTTTGCTTCCCTTTCTCTCAGCCTGACGATGTCCCTTCGAAAACGCCTGTATCTTCTTCCAGCCTCGATGATAAGAACAGCTCCAATGATGACGAAAAAGACGCTGGCACAGAAATAGAAAGCACCCGTAAGGAACTTCATGATCACGAGGCCGACAGAACAGAATGTGAGGCCCGCCTGCATATACGAGTGCATAGTCCTCTCCCATGAGAGAAGGGTCTGTTCCTCGGCAAGGAGGATTTTTATATTCCGATTCCTATCCATACCGCATTACCTCCTTCTTCTCTTACATTTCAGATTGAGCTGCCATCCCACCCCACCGATATAGGCCTCTTTACCGTGGATCTGTTTTGATAGGTGGATATGCTTAAGTGTATCACATCCAAGAAGGTCATCAAACATCGAGCAGGGATTTCTTCACGCTGGTGAAGCATGGCCCAAGTTGCTGCTGCAGATCACTTTATTGTGAGGCACTCGTGTTTAAGAAAAAGTACAGTCGGCCGATAATAATGAGAGCTTGTTATCAGAAGTCCAGGTGGATGATATGGCCTTTAAGAGTCTGCTTTTGGCCTGTTTTATTATTACAGCCACCTTCTGCTTTGACTACTCAATGACTGGCGGAGAATATGCACACGCTCTCGCCTATTATAACAGGGAGATTAGCAGTCAATTCAGCCAGCTTTTATCTATGCTCGACGAGCAGGGGGAAGCAGCACTGCGAAAGGACCAGCAGGAATGGCAGAGGCGGACGAATCTAAACGGATTTGGTCTCGGGCGAGTTTTCGTTATCGAAGTGCTGAAACAGAGAGCTGCATACTTGAAGGCTTGGGTAGATCTGATAAACGAACAAAGGGTTCTGGCAGCAAGGAATACGGAAGTTGAGACATTGACTCCTCCTTCGGTACCACCGGAAACTCAAGTGAGTCCCAGTGAGCAACAGTGTCAGCCACAAGCTCCTCAGGAGGCAGGACCCATCCGAAAGGCACCAGCAAACAACCTAAACACAACTGCCACAACGGGAAACGTGACCGCTCAACAAAGTGATGGTGCCCCCTCGGGCGCTTTTTATTTAGATTCTGCTCATCAAAGTGGGGCCATTAGTCTCCGGTAATCTTGCCCTGATCCTAACAATAGTAGATAACTTCTTTGTATTACTTAGACATACTATTGTATTACGTTAGCATACACTCGTCCAATCTTCCCATGAGGTAGCCGTACTCACCATTCTTCCTGGACTCATGATTTTTCAGCCCGACCCGCACATGCAACCTTCCACGGGGCACTCTCCGTTGCTCCGCCCCATGCGCAGGAAACAGATAAGACTTGTAAACCCCGGTGAAACCGGGTAATCTTAGGCGGTCTGAAAAAGTCGGCCCGAGTACACCGAAAGGCTCGTCGGTCCCTTTCCAGTGATGGCTCTCACCCTTCAATTCGGATGAATACGTAGGCTTTAAAGAGATGCGGCATGGATAAGACTCGGTTACGTCGTATTTACCAAATACTACAGAAATTCCTGAGTGACCCTCGGGAGCTTTTTCTCGTCCAGTCGATCGAAACGCAAACGCTCTTCATCTGCCGTCGGCAAACGATTGTCGAGCGGTTCGATTGCTCCACGTCCCGTTTCGGCACTGGTATTCGAGAGAACTCATTCAAAACACCGCTCGGTCTCCATCGAATCAAGGATAGAATCGGGTCGGGCGCGCCTGTGGGCCGCATTTTCAAAGAACGCAGGGATACGGGCATCGACTGGGATCAGCGTTCGACGGAAGAGAATCTGATACTGACGCGTATTCTGCGACTGGAAGGTCTGGAGGAAGGGATCAATAAAGGCGTAGGAGTCGATTCCTATGAGCGCTGCATCTATATTCACGGCACCAACAGGGAGGATCTGGTGGGTACGCCCCTGTCCCACGGATGCCTCTGTTTACGGAATCAAGACATCATTCGCCTGTTCGAACTGGTCAGCGTTGGTACGCTTGTCTACATCGATCCTCCGCCTATAATTATTGGCGAAACTGCGTGCCGAAGCGTTCATTTCGCCGGTGTTTTCGGCACCGGCATGAGTGCCCTCGCCCAGTACCTGCGCTTTGGGGGGATCATCGCTTCCGGTTCCGATCGTTTGCTTGACAGTGAGGATACCGCCTCCATGCGGCAATCCTTAGAGGCGCTCGGGTGCTTAATCGTTCATCAGGACGGTTCAGGTGTCAGCGCCGATACCGATGCCGTCTGCGTCTCAACGGCAATAGAAGAATCGAACCCTGACATCGCTGCTGCGCGCGCACGTGGCGTAGCCATCGTGCATCGCTCCGATCTGCTTGCCGCACTTATCACCTCGAAAAGGACAATTGCGGTCGCGGGCACAAGCGGTAAATCGACCGTCACGGCAATGATATTCGAATTCCTGACCGCTTGCGGGAAATCCCCCTCTCTCATTAGTGGTGCGCCCCTGAAGAGGCTTGAAAAACAGGGACTGATCGGCAACGCCTTCAGTGGCGCATCCGACCTTCTGGTCGTGGAGGCGGACGAGCATGACGGAACGATTGTCAAATATGCTCCGGAGGTGGCGGTTGTTCTTAATGTCTCCAAGGACCACAAGAGCGTTGACGAGTTAAGAGACCTTTTTGCAACCCTTGTCTCAAAATCTCAATGGAGTGCTTCAAATGCGGACGATCCGATCCTTGCTTCCATTCGGACAACGGTAGGTTTTGGCCGAAACAGTTCGGCTGCGTGGCGACCGGACCATGAACAGCTCCTGCGGACGTCGGTGAAGCTTTTGCGTAACAGTATCGAATATCATTTGCCGCTGCCGGGCAACTATAACCTTGAAAACCTGCGTGCCGCGCTGTGCGTCTGCGAACATTTCGAGTGCGATGAACAGACTCTCGCCGAAGCTGTACGAACGTTTGAGGGTGTAGCGCGACGCTTCAGCGTTACGGATACAGTAGATAACGTGCACGTGGTAGACGATTTTGCGCATAATCCGGCTAAGATCGCGGCTGTCATGAGCGCAGCACGGGGTCTTTCAGAGCGCATCCTTGCCGTATACCAACCGCACGGGTTTGGTCCAACCCGATTCTTGAAGGATGAGTATATTGCAACTTTTCGAACCGTCTTCCGGGGCGACGACTCGCTCTATCTCTTGCCGATCTATTACGCCGGCGGCACTGCCCAAAAGAATATCTCCTCGGCGGACCTCATAAACGGACTCGGTTCCGTGGCGTTCAAAGCAGAAGCGGTGAGCGATCGTAATGACTTGCTGATCAAATTGAAAGCCGATGCGAGGCCCGGCGATTGTGTTCTCGTCATGGGAGCACGCGACCCCTCGCTGTCCGCCCTGGTCAGGAAGACCGTAACGTTGTTCGGCGGTCCCGCTTCTCCATCTGGGGGCTGACATCTTTCGGCCGAGGCGGCGAAGGCGAGAGAGCCACGATCCTAAGTATACTTTTTGTTATATACGATTATGTACAATTATATCTGCTGTCAAAGCGATTATGCTGAAACCAGGAGATTCGACGGAGATTGTTCCTCGGAAACATAACCTTTTCTCATGCCCACAACTTTCTGTACCTCGTTCCTCTTCCCATCCCAATTCTTTCGATCTTCCTGAGAGCAATCAATCTATTGAGAGCCTGAACCACTGTCGGTTTCACTATCTTGGTTTCTCGGCAGATTTCAAGAGGCGCTGCCTCCGGAACCTTCTGCAAATAATTCCATACTTCCAATTGTTTCGGGGAAAGCAGTTTTTCCACGTCCTCGCTTTCCAGCAGTTTAATGGCCATTTCGGACTGCTTGAGTAGGATATCCAAGAAAAAACTGAGCCAAGGAAAAACATTCTCACTCTTTTTCCCGAATGTTTTCTGGCTTTTGATAAGCGCGAGGTAGTACCTGTTCTTATTATCTTCCACGAGCTTCTCATGCGAAACGTACGGTATGAAGACGTAGCCTTCCTTAAGGAGAAGCAGGTTTGTCAGAATACGGGAGACCCTTCCATTACCATCCTGAAAAGGATGAATTTTGAGGAACTCCACTAGAAAGTTGCCTATAATAAGAAGCGGGTGATATTTCTTTTCCTCAAGCGCCTGCGTTGTCCAATCCATAAGCTCCTGCATTTCCTTGGGGGTAAGATAGGCTTTCGTCGGCTCAAACACAACACCGACACTCTTGCCGTTTCTATCGAATACCTCGACAGTATTCTCGGTCTTTTTGTAGTCCCCTCGATGCCTTTGGTCCCTCCCTACATATTTGAGCAACTGATTATGGAAGTGTTTGACGGTGCTTTCACTGAATTTAATAGCCTTCCAGGAATCAAATACATTGTGAAGAAGTTCGTAATATCCCTGTACTTCCTGTGAATCTCTGTCGGTGAACTTTTTCGTGGTCACGCCCTGCATCAACTTTTCAATTTCCTTATCGGTGAGTTTCGCTCCTTCAATGCGGGTGGAAGCTCCCGTGGAAGTTACCAAAACAGATCGCTTCAAGCGGCCCAGAGTTTGCGGGTTAACTTTCAGCCCACCAATCCAGCGCCCTTTGATTTCATCAATTCTGGCTATCTTTGATAAGACGTCAAACGGTATGTGGGCTAGTCTTTTGTTAAAACGGTTATTCTTGGCCATAATCTTCCGTATATCGTTAGTTATATACGATTATATGTTATTATAGTCGTTATGTCAAGTCAGGTTCTCATATCGTTGACACGATTGCAGTGAAGAAGTTCGGGTATACGTCCCCTACGGTTCTTACGTAACGTTGTTCGGCGGCCCCGCTTCTTCATCTATGTGAGAGCGCTTTGCAGGCCAAAGGGCGGGGGTTTTGTGTTACAATGATGCTTACCGGCGAACCTGTCTCTCATAGAGCGCAGGGTTGTATATAGTGATGGGATCAAAAGGCAGTGTAAAGGCCAATTAAAAGCATACCAATACATCAAATTCAAATTCGGAATCTTAGGCTCTATCCGCCCCTGCTGCAGGCCCCAATGGCAGGACTTACCCACAGTGCTCTCCGGCAAATTGTCTCCGGATTTGGCGGGGTCGGACTCTTATCAACTGAAATGCTCTGGGCAAAAAGGCTGCCCACTGAGAACTCCAGAATTTCTCCTTATCTGATCAGGACTGTTTTAGAAAAACCACTTTCCTATCAGCTCCTCGTTTCCACAGACAGAGAAGTCGCCCCGGCCATAGATGCGCTTCATAAACTTCAAGCCGATGCTATTGATCTGAACATGGGGTGTCCGGATCGGCGTGTCGGTAGGTCAGGTGGGGGCTTCGCGCTGATGGAACAACCGGAGAATGCCCGCCGCATAGTCATCGAGGCGAGAAAGGGCACGCGTCTACCCCTTACTGCAAAAATCCGGCTCAGTGTCGAACTCGATGAACAGGCGTTGAAGGAGTTTTGCACCATGCTCGAGGATGAAGGTATTGATATGCTGTCGGTTCATGCCCGGCTCAAGGAAGAGTCATTTGCAAGAAAGCCGCGATGGGAGTGGATTGCCAGGATAAAGGAATGGCTCAGGATTCCCGTTATTGCCAATGGCGGGATATTCACCGTCCAGGACGCCAAAGATTGCCTGCGGGTCTGCGGCGCCGACGGGCTGATGCTTGGTCGCGGGGCGGTTGTTAAGCCCTGGCTTTTTGCCGAAATTACTCGAGAGCTTTATGACTGCAACATTGTCGGACCGGTAGTATTCCTGCCCGTGGTCTATGATAACTTTATAAATGTTATCAACGAGCTTTTCGGACCTGAACGCCGGCTCGGCAGACTTAAGGAATTTACCCATTATTTTGCCGGAAACTATAAATTTGGACACCAGCTCAGTTCCAGGATCCAAAGCAGCAAGAGCGTGGATGAAGCAAGGGAGAGGGCCGCTATCTTCTTTGAAAATAACAGATTCTTACAATCATGGAACGAGCAGTGATCGGCACAAACAGGGGTGCCTCTAATGGGTGACCCCATGCGGAGTCAAACGGAGAGCTCGTACGTCAGCAGGGTGAAAAACTGGCTGGTTCCTTTGTCACCATGCAGCCAGGTCGCACCCGCATCAGCCGTATCCTTACAAGTTAGCTAATAGCCTGCACTTCTGCGCTATGCCCTGCACTGCTTTGTAGCATAGCTCCGGTGCACACGCCGTAGGCGTCGGGCTTGTCCTGATGTGTCGCCCTCTCTCACATCAGGGCAAAGTTATGAACCCTCTGTGAGCTTTCCTCCGTGAACTCTGCGGCCTCTAGTGACCGAAGGAAGCGGGCGTGAGATAACGTTTCGTCCTCTGTGCCTTTATCCCCGTTCCTGCCCTTTGTTCACTCGTACCTGTCATTAATAACTCGTAACCCGTAACCCGTAACTCGGAACTGTCGTTGCTCTCCTCTCCCCTTTTCTTCTTTCCAAAGCACAGAATAACGTGCAATAATTTAAAGACAGAGGCTAAAAAAGAGGGCGCGGACGATGCCCTGCCTGCGGGGCTGTAGTGGAGGAGAAGAAGTGCAGGGAGGCAAGACCCTGATACCGTGAGCTCCGGTAGTGTGTGTGCCCCGGGTAAGCCCTGTGTATGGTAGAGAGATAAGGAAATGAAGAAAGAATTTCATAATTTAATGGGCGTCCCTCTTCTTACCTATGGAGAACCCCACACATGATGACATTCCGACAATTAGCCCTCAGGCCCGAGACTATTCCAGCCGCAACCGCATGGTACCTTGCTGATGTCGCCGAAACCCATGGCAAACAGGAACTCTTTACACGGCAGTCGCCGCAGATACTCAAGGTCCTTCGAGAGCACGCCATGATCGAGAGCGCCGTATCCTCGAACAGAATTGAGGGCGTTACCATCGATGAGAAGCGGGTGGCAACGGTAATCTTTGGAAAGCCACCTCTCAAGGACAGAGACGAAGAGGAGGTACGGGGGTATCGCGACGCGCTGAATCTCATTCATCAAGAAGGCAAGAGCCTCCCTGTTTCAGAAGAAACCATGCTACGGTTCCACCGGCTGTGTCGCGGTGAGATATGGGACGCAGGGAAGTATAAGGAGAAAGATGGGGACATCATAGAGAAGTATCCTGACGGCAGATCGCGAGTCAGGTTTCGCACGGTTACCGCAAAAAAGACGCCTCGGTCCATGGGTGATCTGGTTGAGATGTGGGACTGCTGTCTTGCTGAGCAATGGGTCCATCCCCTCATCGCGTTGGCTGCCTTTAATCTGGATTTTCTCTGCATCCATCCTTTCAGAGACGGAAACGGTCGCGTATCTAGATTGCTCTTACTCCAGCAGTGCTATCACCTGGGATATGAGGTAGGAAGATACATAAGCATTGAAAGACTTATCGAGGAAAACAAGGAACGCTACTATGAAACCCTTGAGCAAAGCTCTCAAGGATGGCATGACGCCAAACACGACCCATGGCCTTACGTAAATTACATTCTCTACATTCTCAAGAGTGCTTATAGAGAGCTGGAACAACGTGTAGGGCAGATGCAAAGCCCGAGAGGCGCCAAAACAGGACTTGTTGAGAGCGCAATAAAGAGACTATCTGAAGAGTTCACGCTCACTGATATTGAACAGGCCTGCCCGGGCGTTAGCAGGGATATGATCCGCAAGATTCTCCGGGGCCTCCAGGCGTCCGGCGAGGTCGAATGTGTGGGCCGCGGGCCTGGCGCGCGATGGAAGAAGAAGCGAAGGGAATGACGAGTGACGAGTTGCGAATGACGAATGATAAAGGCGACCTGAAGGACCGAACAAAGAGATTTGCGGTTGATATTATGGTCTTTTGTTCTCGCTTGCCGAGTACTCCGAGAATCGTTCTCAACTCGACATTCGCAATTCGCAATTCGACACTTAAGAAGAGGTACTAGCCTTAAAAGAGGGTAATAAAGAGGGTAATGTCAAATGTCGGTTGAACTTGAAGAAGGCGATATAAAGGCCTCCCTTCTCTATGCCTCTCAGCAAAACAATCCTCAGTGAATTTGCCACGTCTATCGAGAATAAATTCTGTGTATATCAAAATGGAAACCTCCGTATACGGGGGTAAAAAGTTTTTGCCGGAGAGCAGAGAACCCCGTCATCTACCCCCTGGACCAGGGGTCCCGTGACTCTATCTCTCGTAACCTGCAAACCGTATCTGCGGCCTCTAGTGACCGAAGGAAGCGGGTGGGTTCTGTGATGGCCGGTTCTTGAACGAATCGCAAGTGACGGAGTTACATTCGTTGCACCGCCCTTAATGCCTTTCCCATCGTAACCGTCCCCTTACAAATGAGGTGTCGAGCGGCTGTTTCTAACGAGCCTTCTCAATCTCTGTTCATGGTAAAAGCAATCTGCTAAGATGTTGCAGGGCTGCGTTGGGTTGGGAGGTATCGCATGAATGACGAAGACAAGACAAAAGAACAACTTGTTGGAGAGGTCATTGGACTACGCGGACACATCGAGGAACTCGAGCGGCAAGACAACGCCAGAGCACAGCAGGAAGACCGAGACAAGAGACTGGCGAACAGGAGATATGCCGAACCGTGCTCAACGCCACCGAGGATGCGGTATTTTTCATGGATACCCAAGGGAAGGTCATCTTCGTTAACGAAACGCTTGCACGGTGGCTCCATACACCGAAAGAAAGACTGCTGAATACAAATATATTTGATGCTATTCCCGAACCATGGAGGACTGCCAGAAAGGCACACGCGGATAAGGCAGTGCTCACGGGAGAGGCACAGCGTTTCGAAGACGAACGTGAGGGGCGATGGCTCGAGCACAGGGTCTTCCCGATCAAGGGGCCGGATAATACTGTTTCCCATCTTGCCCTGTACGCGGTCGACATCACGGAACGACGACGGATGGAAGATCTCGCATTGGCTCAGCGAGACCTCGCCATGAACCTCACAGAGATGACGCAACTCGATCAGGCTGTGAAGCTTTGTCTTGATACCGCCCTTAGCTTAGTAGACATGGACGGTGGAGGGGTCTATCTCCTCGAGGAGAAGTCAGGCGCTCTGCACCTGGTATCCTGGAGGGGCCTGTCCGGAGAGTTTGTTGAGGCGACGAGGTCTTACACACCAGATTCTCCCAATGCCAAGCTGGTGCAGCTCGGCGAGCCTGTCTATAAAACGCATGCTACGTTCGAATTTGCCGCTTGACGAGGTGCGACGCAGGGAGGGCTTGCGCGCCCTCGGGGTCATTCCTATTCAGCACCAGGGTCAGGTTATTGGCTGCCTGAATGTCGCGTCACGTCACGTAGACGAGGTGCCTCTGCACGCGCGGGCCGCTCTTGAGACCATCGGCGCCCAGATGGGGACGGTAATCAGGCGGTTTCAAGCCGAGAAGAAATTCAGGGATATCTTCGAGAACTCGGTGGAGGGGATATTCCAGGCGACACCCGATGGCCGGTTCCTGAGCGCTAACCCCGCTCTTGCCCGGATCTTCGGGTACGACTCGTCGGAGGAACTGATAGAAAAGGTTACCGACATAGGTAAGCAGCTGAATGTAGATCCTGAGCTACGAAAGGAATACCTGAGGCAACTTCATACAGAGGGATACTGCCGCAACCTTGAAGGCTTGATGTACCGGAAGGACGGGACCCGCATATGGGTCTCTGCAAATGCCCGGGCTGTTCGTGGTGAAACGGGAGAGGTACTCTACCACGAAGGGACTATGCAGGATATCACGGAGAAGAGGCTTGCGCAGGAGCAGATCCTCATGCAACGGGATCTGGCACTGCAGCTGGCACAAATAGGGACGCTCAACGAAGGGATGGAGCTGATCCTTACAAGGGCGGTCAAGGCATCGGACATGGAGTCTGGCGGCATCTTACTCAAGAACGATGCTACACAGGACTTGGAGTTGATCTCCTCCGTGAACCTATCAGAGGAGTTTGAGCGGAAAGTCCGCCGGATACGGCCTGGATCTGACACCTGGTCGTCATAATGAAGGGGAAGAGTCTCTTTATGCGCCCGGATAAGGAATCAACACCCATGGCCGTCGAGGAGGGCTACAAGTATTTTGCGATCGTCCCGATACTCCGGAAAGGGGAGGTCATAGGCTCCCTGAACATGGCGTCCCATGTTCGAGAGGAGATCCCTGCTCAGGCTCGGCTTGGTCTCGATTTCCTGGCGGCTGAACTCGGGAACATTATCGCCCGGATGCAGACCCAGCAACGGCTCGAACAGGAAATAGCGACGCGCAGGGAAATGGAGCAGGCGCTGGAGGCCGAGCGGCTGAACCTCCAGGAGGCAAACGCCGCCTTGAAGGTCTTGCTGAAACACCGGGAGGAAGACAGGAAGGAGCTTGAGGAAAGGCTGGTGTCGAACGTGAAGGAGCTCGTACTCCCCCACGTGGAGAAGTTGAAAAAAAGTAGACTCGAGCCGTCACAGCAGACGAAGGTTGACTTTATCGAAACCAATCTCAAGGAAATCCTCTCCCCGTTCCTGAACAACCTGCGCGGCTTCAATTTCACCCCACGCCAGCTTGAGATCATCGCCCTCATAAAAGAGGGCAGGACGACAAAGGACATAGCAGACCTCCTGCATGTAAGTAAGGAAGCCATCGATATGCAAAGGTTTTTGATAAGAAAGAAGCTGGGCCTCAATAAGGAAAAGGCAAATCTGCGTTCCTATCTTCTTTCTCTCGTCTTGAGTATTATAGCGAGCATCATACTCCTCTAATATTTATTCTCATATTCATCGCTTGACGGTCCAGCATAGCCGTTAACAAGACACATAAGATATTGATATTACATTATTTATAGTGGAAAGGTGCTATCTTTTTCTGCTCATCCTCTATTCGGCCACGCTTCGCCGGTACACAGTTTGCATCGCGTTGTGTTGCATCCATTTTCAGGTCGTACCCCGTTTGGGGCGCTGCCTAGCGGAAAGGGTGAACTAGCGTGAAAACGATGAAAAACCCACAGCCAACCCTTTCGTCGGGCTCTGGGAGGAGTTTGACGACTGGGCCGTCCTCTTCGACCCTGATACCGGTCATGGTTTCGGCCTGAACCCTGCCGGTGTCTACCTGTGGA
>CAWIHO010000047.1:0-11304 GCA_963835605.1 uncultured delta proteobacterium
CTTCCACTGCCGCTTTTTCTTCAACCGGGCAGACATATTCACAATACCGCAACCGGTGCAGAGCTTGTCCATTATGTAAGGCTTTTTCAGAACCAGCTTCTTCCCGGTGTAGTCAGTCTCTTCAACCGTTTCAAAGCGTATAGCCTTTTCAGGAATGGGACAGTGTTCTTCGCAGACGATACAGTTGAGTTTTTTTGCTACGGGAGACAATGGTTTTTATCGACGACGGCGAGTCCGATAATGGCTGTTTTCTTTTCCTGGAGTGGCAGATTCGGTATGGCACCGGTCGGGCAGACCTGACCGCACAGGTTGCAGTTGTATTCGCAGTACCCAAGCCGCGGGATGACCATAGGCGTAAAGAGGCCATAGAGGCCTGCCTGGAGCGAGGCCGGATAGAGCGCATTTCTGGGGCAAACCTTCATACATTCCCCACAGCGCACGCACTTCTTCAAAAACTCATCATCTCCGTTAACACCGGGGGGGCCGTAGAAGTCTGGACTCGTCCAACGGAAGCCTGAAGGCGAACAGCCTCGGGAGAAGGAAGCCTGAGACTGCACCCGTAAGTATCACCCTGCGAGCAGGGAAAGGCATTGCTAGGCCTTTTGAGCACAGCCGGGCGGAAACTGACCCGCTTGAAACGGCACTTGGCGTAACAGTCGAGGCATCGGATGCAATTGCTCTTCTGCAAAATATCGCTGTCGAAGGCGGTCGGACAGTGCTCCTTACAGTCGCCACAATCAGAGCAAAGCCTGGATGGGAGTCGCTTAAAGATACTGAAATGGCCAAGCAGACCGAGCAGGCTGCCCAGAGGGCATAAGTTTTTGCACCAATTTCGCCGCTCATAGTGCTCGAGAAAGAGAATAGCCGTGAAAAGAAGAAGAGACAGAAAGGCAAGGGGGTAAAAGGTTTCCCGGAAAGGGAGTAGGTAGCTTTTGAAAAAGCCGTAGCCTCCCGCAAAGTAGTCTCTGTTGTCTCCAAGGAGATCGTAAAGGCTTACCCAGCCTTGACGGAACGCGTATCCTACCAGTGGATAGAAGAAAAACGTCAGGAAGCGTATCAGTAAAGCGATAGGATCTAAAAGACCGACGAGGTTCATCCGGAAAAGGGCCGCGAAGAGAAGTGTCGCAAGCAGATAATACTTCAAATTGCCTCTGAGCCACATCAGAGGCTTGGTTTTCCGTATTTTGCCGGTTACGAGATCGAGGATCGTCCCTAAGGGGCAGATCCAGCCACAGAAGAATCGGCCGAGGATTATCGAGAAGACCAGCGTGAGGACGCCCGGCAGCAAAACCCATGTGAAGGTGTTTGTGGCCAGAAGGAAGCTCACGAGGACGAGGGGATTGGCCCGAAAAAAACTGTTGACGGCTACGGAGATTTCATCCTGGCCTCGATAATCGGTGACGACGAAGAGGACGAGGAAAGCCGCAAGAAAAACGAGCTGGGATATACGGGACGGGGCAAGTTTCATGGACATTCGAACAGTCTTGGCTGATACGTTGACGCGTTGACGCGTGATACGTTGATGCGTGACCGAAGGTAACACGGAGTTCTCCAGGCTGCGGGCCGCTGCCAGCACCTATCAACGTATAATCAATCAACGTATCAAAGATCATGCCTTTATCACTTTCACTTTACTAAGATCAATCTCCCCAGCCCCCGCTTATGCGCAGTCACTGTTATCGGAATCTCTGTAGGTTTGAGGCCGAAAAGTCCGGTGGCATAAGCGTCCGCTGCAACCATATCAGTGGAGGCGATGAGCTTGTTAAGCACCTTCACGTCACGCAGGCTTCCTCCCGTAGGCCCGTGATTGGTGAGGATACGCGTAGCGTCGATGATGACGAGGTGGCTCTTTACCGCGCTGTTCACGTCGGCCAGGGCATCTTCTATCTCTCTGTGGATATAGCCGCGATTGCCGCCCATAATACCCATAATGTTTTTGCAGGCAAGGGTGAGCCCGGTCAGACTGTGGTGTTTGGCAATAGGGACACTGATGAATACATTAGCCGAGAGTGCTTCTGTGTAGAGTTCCCACTCCTTCAGGGCAACGCCGTTCAACTTGGTCTTCTTATAGCGTTCTTCTTCCATCTGCTTCACTTCGACATTATCCATGCCTTTCAGAGCGGCGGGTATCCCGCTGTTCTCATATGACCGTCTTGCGTCATTGCAGGGATTGTCAAAAACCTTGACCCTCTTTGCGCCAGCTTTCAGACACTCTTCCGCAATTGCCTTCATCACGAGCGGATGTGTGGTCGCTGCAAATTCGGGCTTCCTGTCCCAGCCCATGTTAGGCTTGACGACAACGATGTCGCCGGCCTTGACGAACCGCTTGATGCCGCCAAGCGCATCAATCACACTCTTCGTTATTTGCGCGTAATCCTTGCCCTCTGAGATGGCAACCACCGAAGGCTCCTTTGCCCAAAGGTCCTTCAGAAGCCAATTGCCGGCCAGAAGGGAAGAACCGCATATCCTTAAGAAGTCTCTCCGTTTCATCCGGTTACCTCGGAAGGAACATTATAAACTCTCTTTTTGCCTCATTGCAATTCGGTCACTGGGTACCAGACTACCCGCCTCTGTGTGATAGGCATTCACCAATTTGTATTCAAGATGGACGACGCAGCCTTCGGCCGGGTACCCCGGGCGGCAGCGAGGAGCCCCACCCGCAAGCGGCGGGTACCCGGGCGTACTTAGAAGCACGTCGAGGAGAGCGACGCAGCGACAACGAAGGTATACACTTGAAGGCAAATTGGTGTTATTTCTTTTGACCTTCGCCTACGAGAGGCACGAAGGCCACAGCGCCTAACTCCTTGACCTCTACCTTGCCCAGTCTCTTTGTGACGAGTGTGAGGTTCTGGTAGAAGGTCGTGCTGCCTAGAGGCATGATCAGCCGTCCCCCTTCTTTCAGCTGAGCAAGGAGCGGAGGAGCTATGTGATTTGCGGATGCGGTGACGATGATGGCATCGAAGGGCGCATACTCCGGCCAGCCGAGATAACCGTCTCCCTGCTTTAAATGAATATTCTTGTACCCGAGCTTCTGGAGCCTGTCGCGGGTCTTCGTGTAGATCTCTGGTCGGATCTCGATCGTGAAAACTTCTTTGACAATCTCGGCAAGGATTGCTGCCTGATAACCCGAGCCAGTCCCCACTTCCAGGACGCGTTCGTCTCCCCGCAACGCTAACGCCTCCGTCATGAGGGCAACGACATAGGGCTGAGATATGGTCTGTCCGTCACCAATGGGCAAAGGATGGTCATTATACGCCTTGGGCCAAAGCGACTGCTCGACGAAGAGATGGCGCTGCACCTTTCTCATGGCTTTGAGTACCAGCGCGTCTTTAATGCCTCGCGCCTCAATATCCTGTTCCACCATCTGCAGCCTGCGCGCCTCAAATGGATCAGGCTGCGCCTGCGCCACGGCCGGGTTGTACATAGTAAGTATGAATAGTCCGAGCGAAACGTAAGGAAGGGATCGTCTCATCGTCACTATTTTAGCACAAGCCGCTGAACATCGTTCCGAGCTCCTTAGGGGCGGCCATCTAGTCTAATTCATGGGAGTCATTGCATAACCTGTGAGACAATTGTATAAGTAAGCTTAGTATGGAAATATTCAGATACGGACAAACGGAAATAGACCATCTCAAACGCCGCGACAAAAAGCTCGGCGCGGCAATCGAGGTGATCGGCGTAATCAAGCGGGAGATCAGACCAGACGCTTTCGCAGCGCTTGTCATGAGTGTGGTCGCCCAGCAGATATCCAATAAAGCGGCCAATGCCATAAGAGGAAGGCTACACACCCTTCTGGAAAAGATTACTCCGGAGCGGATTGCAGAGGCGGATATTTCCCAAATGCGGAAGTGCGGGCTGTCCGCCCGGAAGATAGAATACATCAAGGGAATAGCCGATGCAGCAATGCGCGGAGAGATAAACTTTTCGTTTTTTCACGAAATGGCGGATGAAGACATTATCCGTCAGTTGTCATCGCTCCGTGGTATCGGCGTGTGGACGGTCGAAATGCTTCTGCTCTTCTCCCTGTGCCGGCCGGATATTGTCAGTTGGGGTGATCAGGCTATCAGGCGCGGTATGATGAATCTGTACAGGCTCAACAAGCTGAGGAAGGTGCAGTTCGAGCGGTACCGCAAACGATATTCACCTTACGGCTCGGTCGCCTCTCTCTACTTATGGGCTTTGTCGGGAATGTAGGGAACCAAAAAGGCGAAATCGCACCTGCTCTTTCACCTTGTTTCTCGTGTGATATTGATTTATGTATGCCTTCTTGAAACAGTGCCTCCACCACTACCTCAGAAATATGCGCGTTTGCGCTGGTAATAGTGAACGGCGCAAGCTGAGACGTGCACCTTCAGGAGATGTGTTATTGCTCGCAGTCATGGCGGCGATTCCCTCAAAGAAGCAGTTGAAGCATAGACGCTCTGAACTCTCCCTCGATCATCTCCCTTAAAAAACATTTACGTCGTCCGATAACACTTCAGATGGCTGATTACGTCAATGACTGGTACTACATGCAGCCTAACCCCCGGGGCGCCAGCTTTGTGCGCGGGCCTGTATCAGCCAGAGAGCTGCACATGCTCCTGGAAAAGGGAGAAATCAACGGCAACACGCAGGTCCGGTGTGGCGGCAATTCATTCTGGCACCCCTTGGATGATGCACTGCCTCTTATCACTAAACTGGCGAGTAGACCAGAGCCGAAGCCTGAGAGGCCCACGTTCTGGAAGAGACGAAAAGCAGCACTTGTTATCGCCCTTTTGATAACTGGCTGCATCATCGTGGGTAAGCATCTACCTAATCCGATCCTTGTGGGTGACCGATGGCACCTGGCCCCTACAGTCTATTCCCCGGGACGGTATCCCGGTCAGGAGATCCTCTCTAAGGAGGCGGTCGTGAGCCTGACAAACAACGTGCGTATCCTCAATGGGCTAGGGACCCTGAGCGAGAATCAGCTTCTCGACACTGTCGCCGAAGAGAGGGCCAAAGACATGCTCGAAAAACAGTATTTCGCCCACGTCTCCCCAACGGGCGAGCAAGCCTCTGACCTGGCGCAGAGGACAGGATACAAGTACAAGATCATCGCCGAAAACATAGCGAGCGGGATATTCCTGACGAACCAGAAGATTATCGATGGCTGGACGCAAAGCCCGGGTCATAGGAAGAACATCCTTTCCCCCGATGTGAAAGAGATCGGTGTTTCTGTCATGAAGGGAAGCTTGATGGGGGAAGATACCTGGGTATCCGTGCAGATATTCGGTCTCCAATCGCTGCCGGTATCCGAGAAGTCGTGTGCATTCCCGTCTCAGCAGTTACTGAATGAGATTGAGGCTAAAAAGGCCGAACTAAAGGGTCTCCAAGAAAGAGTCACCAGACTACGGGAGGAACTAGACTCTGAGAAAGGTTCAATTGACTTGGACCGGATGATTGCCGGTGGCGATGCGCGCAGGAATTACGATCTTAACGTTAAGATCACGGCGTATAATGCAAAAAGCAACTGGCACAATCAGTCCCTCGCAGAGATGAAAGGCAAGGAAGTTGTCCTGAGCTCCATGGTCGAGGAGTACAACAGAATGTTGCAAAACTATAAGGACTGCCGGAGGTCCGATTGACAGCAAGGACTGTCAATAATGTATCTGGGCACTACCTTCCATTGCATCATACGCGTGTGACAACAACGTAGCCGCCATCGAGGGATGTTCCTGACGAGATTGCTTGCACAGAGGTTATCAGTCAACCAGGATTCTAAGCATCCTTGTATTTGAACTATCCCCGCCTATAACCGTCGGGGTTGCCACCGGTGCGTGCTCAGGTTGAAAACTCCTTCCTGTAACTGTGACGTATCCCCTGTTCAATTTTTTTCCGCAGTACAACTGGCAATCGTGGTGGTAGGGGAAGAAAAGTTGGCAGGGACATCGCAACCCGCCCGGATTCAATACACCAGAATTGGCCTCACTTGAGCCCTGCCTTGCGCAGCAAAGCGAAATGACCTTCTTTGTGCGCCGGGTCCTTGTACATCGTCAGGAATCGCTCACTCTCCATGAAAAAATTGGGTTTCATCTTCAGCACTTCTTCGGCTTGCGCCCTAGCTTTATCGATCTGGCCGAGCCCTGCGTAGGCCTCAGCCAAGTAGACGCGCGCGAAGAAGGGGTTGTATTCACCTTTACGACTTCGGTCGAGCATAGCCTCGCATGCTTCGATGGCCTCCTGGTAGCGTCCAGTCAGGAGGTCCGACGCGGCCACGATATCGTAGGTATACGGCAGGATAGTACGGACATATGCGCATCGCCGTCTTGATAAGTGCGATGGACTCGTCAAATCTGCCGGAACCGTGCACGATAGTCGCCAAGCTGAACATCATGGTAGGGTCGTTGGGATTGATCGCGACAGACTTCTCGCCATATCGGATAGCCTCGTCATACCTGCCCTGCGCCCAGCGTATAACGCCCATCAAGCCTTGAGCTTTGCACGTGGAATCATTTATGGATAGGGCCTTTTGTCCACATTCCTCGGCTCTTTTCAGGGACTCGAGAGGGGCGGTACCCCACCCGTTGATTACGTCCACGAAATAGGTATAGCCCAAGATCGCCCATGCCCCAGCGAAATGTGGGTCCAGCTCGATGGCCTTTTCCGCCCATTGCCGGGCAGCAGCATTGTCCTCTTTCGAGGACCGAAAATAACGTTCCTCAGCGCGCCAGAAGCATTCGAGGGCCTCGAGATTGGAAGTACTCCCCGCCACATCGCTCGCATACTCGCCTTCCGTCAATTTCACTTGAAGGGCGGTCATGACCCGCCTCGTGATCTCGTCCTGCAGGGCGAACAGGTCTTTCAGGTCCCGGTCGTAGCGTTCCGACCAGAGATGGACCCCTTTGACTGCGTCGATAAGCTGGACCAGGATCCGCACCCTGTCTCCTGATTTCTGGATGCTGCCCTCCAGTACATACCGCACACCCATTTCCTCAGCCACCTTCTGAACCTTCACGGCCTTGCCCTTGTAGACGAACGTGGACTCTCGGGCAATCACAAAAAGGCGGGGGATGATTGACAGGCTGGTGATGATCTGGTCGGTCATCCCGTCGCAGAAATAGTCCTGCTTGGGGTCATCGCTCATGTTGACAAAGGGCAGGACGGCGATGGAGGGCTTGTCAGGCAGGGGAAAGGCCATCTTCTCGATCGAGGCGAGATTGCCCGTACGATTCGGCGCAAAGGTATGCCACAGCATGAAGGCCACGATTCCCACGGCGACTGCCAGTGACGCGATGAGAACCACGTTCCGGTGGCGGCGGAACTTCCCGACGTTTCCCTGCACCACGGGCAGGGCAGCCGTAGGTTCCTGGGGGGTTGTGACTACAGGCGGTGCCTGAGGCCTCTCCTCTGCCTTTTTAAGACTTGCGATAAACCGCTCCCACGCGTCTTGGTCACGGGCATCCTCGTAAAGAATCACTACGTCATCAAGACTTGCCCCCACTTTGTCTACCGAGAACCTGAGCCGGACATGCTCTTCGCTGCCCTTGTATTCAAAGAGATTGGCCCAGGTGTCTTTCTCCGCCTCCGAGAACCGGTAGGTTTTCCCGGTTCCGTCTTCTTCTTTCTTTCTTCCCATGACTTTGAAAAGGGGGGCGTTCTCCAGGTCAGGAAGGGCGTCCTTCCATTTCCTGTAAATCCTGGGGATCAGGTTCTCCTTTTCCGATGATCCTGCCGAGTCCCCAATGGTCTCGTTAAGAAGAATAAGCTGATCAGCATGGGTTCCCAGGGGGATGGAGGTAATCTGTCCCAGCTTCTTCATCTCCATAATAACAAGGGCTATGACGGAGAGGTAAAACCTTCGAGAGGGCGAATCGAAATGAAGGGTCAATTCAGTCTTGGGCTTGAGACGGATATGGAGTTTGAACTGGGCCAGATCGATTCTTAGGGACTGTTTCGCTCTTTCCTCCACTTTTGATTCCCTCGCGTTATCAAAAATAAGCGAGCGATATCGACCGGTTACACACTACGAAAAAAATCTCACGGTTCAAACCATAAGGTATCCTACCATGTGCAACAATTGTTATGAAAACATTTTTCGGGAGGAGGTGATGGGAGACAGACGAACGAAATGCTCTCGACTAAAGAAAGGAAGGAGGTGTGGGATGAACGTGGCGGCCGGAGTCCTCTACGTTTTTTCTACAAGATAACCTGTGTGATAGTAAGGTTTAGACCCCGACCAATGGCCGGGGACTCAATGCATACAAGGAGGGTCTTATGGCAACAGTGAATAGGCGTTCCTTCATCAAACTGGCGGGGTTATCGATGGGAGCATCGTTTCTCGGGTTTCCTCGTAAAGGGATGGCTCAAAAACCAACGGGGAAAAAATCGTTCAGGAAAATCGGTGTGGAGGAGCATTTCTCGACTACCGATCACCTTAATTATTTGTTGTCGATATTTCAGAAGAAGTACCCGGTGGCCGAGGTCGTGCAAGAGGAAAAGTACATACTCGCAGACGCGCCATTTCTCCCTATCATGGTGAAAGATCCGGGAAGCAAGCACTTGGCACAACTCTGCGATCTTGGTGAGGGGCGATTGGGGGAGATGGATAAGTACGGCATCGACGTGCAGGTTCTTTCCCTCGTGTCCCCGGGGGTCCAAGTGTTTGAAGCATCTACCGCGACAAGACTGGCTCGGGAGTATAATAACCGCCTCGCCGCGGCCGCCAAGGACCACCCGAAAAGATTCGCAGGTCTCGCTAGCGTTGCACCGCAGGACCCGAAAGAGGCAGCAGACGAATTGGAGAGAGCTGTCAAGGGCCTCGGATTCAAGGGAGTCATCATCAATTCGCACACGAAGGGCGAGTACCTGGACGACAAGAAATACTGGGTGATCTTTGAGCGGGCCCACCAGTTAAACGTTCCCGTATACCTTCACCCGAGAGCTCCTTCGCCGGATATGATGAAGCCCTTCATCGGCTATCCGATGCTGGACAGCGCAATGTGGGGGTTCGGCGCGGAGGCCAGTGTTCACGCCTTACGTCTCATGCTGAGCGGACTATTCGATGAGTTCCCGAGACTCAAGATCGTTCTTGGTCATCTCGGGGAGACGATACCTTTCATGCTCGCCCGTATAAACAACAGGTGGTCGGCTGGCCCTTTCCCTAAAAAGCTGAAAAAGCTGCCCGGACAGTATTTCAGAGACAATTTCCTCGTTACTACGAGTGGGATGAATGAAGAGCCGGCATCGCTCATAGCGACCATAGCTATCCTGGGCGCCGATAGCATTCTTTTTGGCGCCGATTACCCGATGGAGAACCTCGAGCAAGCAGTCAGTTTCATAGATAACGTGCCCATAAGCGATCAGGATAAAGAGAAGATCTGTCATCTTAACGCTGAAAGAGTTTTCTCATTATGAAGCGGCAAGTCCGACAAGGAGGTTCACCATGACGTAGGAGGAAATGGAAAAAAGACTCAGGGCTGTTGCGGATATCGAACAGATCAAGCAGCTTCATAAGCAGCTAGGTCAGTGCCCTCGCTTTCTTTCCGTAATCCTCACCTCTCGCAAGAACCCCCAGTTGTGGATTTGTAGTGTAACGTATAACCCAAGGAGCTGTACCCTATTTTAGGGGATCAAAACACTCCAATCCTGATACCCTGGCACCCTCTGGATCACATAGCGCCCATGAGACTGCGTCCACTTCCTGAGCCGCACGGCATGATTTCTACTCACAGGGTCAAACTCCGTCTCCACAAAAGTGCAGTGGGGCCTGGCGTTGATCCACGCACCAGTGTTGGCGTAAATGTGCCCCGTGTCCGGAGGCCTGGGTGGCTCGTTTGGCGGCGGTGTAGGCATCGGGCCCAGAGTGATTGTGCACTCATGTTTGTGAGTGTGGCCGCATATGAGTATCCGTGCTTCCTTATGGTTCTGGAACACAAACCTTACAGCGGGCAAGAGGTCCTCAGCGTCGCATTGCAGGGCACTATCGGCATCCACGTTATCCGCGTGACTGTTTTGCCACTCGCTGTAGATGTGCCTATAGTGTTCTTTGACATCCTTCCAGTTCACCACACCCTGCAGTCCGTCAAGTCCGTTCAGCAGAACACCCTTTTTGTCCGCCGCACTATGCGAAACGAAGTCGCTGAAGAGTTGGGAGAGCAGATCGTCCATCTGCTGCTCCAATATTTTGCCCCTCTTATTGAACTGTCCGATCCAGCCCTTGTAGACGTCGGCAGGGGTAAGGCTCGGCGATTTGCGCGCGGTGAGCGCTTGATCCGCGGTTATGCGGGACACGAAAAATCCTAACGGCAATGTGCTTCCGCTGAATGGAGTGCGTGGTCCGGTCCGATACGCTGCGTTGAAAAGACCATACCAGTGGCCGTGCTCGGCCCGGATGCCGTCAGCGGTCTGGTAGATGGTGTGCCCGTCGCCAGCAGGGTCCACGTATGCTATATCCGGGAAAATATATTCCATCGCTATCTTATTTGCCAGCATGTCATGGTTGCCCGGAAGATACCTGAGCCTGTGCTTTGCGGCAAGTTCCCCCAACCCCTCGACGACAGGTTTGTTATGCTGTGCATTGGCAATGTTTATGAACTGCTGGTACGGAGGGGGCATGGGATGAGCTGGATCCGTCGGGTCAAACCGGGTGGGGCATATCCACTCGTCAAAGAGGTCACCGAGGATCACCACTTCGCTTACCGAACCGTCATCAATGCAATGCTTCAAGAAAGCGCCGAGCAGCCTCGGCCGCTCGTTGTAAAACCAGCAGTACCGTTTGTATGTACCTCCGGGGTTTATGCTACGCTCATCCCCCATGTGAGTATCGCTGAGAAAGATCCGTTTCGTTGTCTCTTGCGTTGCATGCACGATCTTGGTCCCTCCTTGAAAAAAGAGCTGGTGCCGCAGCGAGCAAAACGGCCTTGCGGAGAAACTCCCTCCGATCCATATCATTCGCCATAAACTTACCTCCTTTCTTTATTCGGTAGCGCATACAAGGTATAAGTTTTGGTCTCTGGTCTCAGGAGAGCGATGAGCTTACGGCTGGGTTCTTGCGGGTTCATAGAGTCTCTCTCCGACCACTCCATACAATGGCGGAAGGGATGCCGAGATGGATGCCTTGCTTTTTTTGCTGGGAAAAGACTAGGTGGCTTCTGCAGGAATGTCAACAGAACTTATACTTTGTAGCGTTCGGCGCATTGCCTGTAACGTTCACGGCAACATGCTCTGACATTGTTGGATGTTTCAGCTGGCAATCGTGCTGCCAGTTCCGCGAGGGCAGGGACCCGTGCTGTGTCGAAGTTGCCTCCGAATAAGTCAAGTTCTACAAGATTCTGCAAGATTTGT
>CAWIHO010000048.1:0-27813 GCA_963835605.1 uncultured delta proteobacterium
TCGCTGTCACACCTTTTCTCATGATCCAACCTTTGAGGCGATACTGAGCCCTCAATAATCCATCTGATCCGGTATTATTGCCATCCTACCGTGTGTGGATAAATGTTTCAGCCGTCTGGCTTAAGCCATGGGATGTACAACAATTAACCTGACGGCCGATTTACAGGAGCGGGTGTTCCTTTTATCATTTGTAGTAGGGGTGTACCCGAAACCTTTTGTAGGTGGTTTAGAAGGTGAAACCCTTAATAATGATAGCGGCTCTGAGTGATGCGGCTGAGAAGGGATAAGGTTTCTCTAAACGCAGTAATCACCAGAAAGGAGGTGGTTGCACGGATGGGGCTGCAGCCCCGCACATGGGGAATAGAGGTGGATGAGCACTGCACGACCGGCCAATGAAGCAGGGCGAAAGTAACGGCCGTCGTTGCAGTGACTCTGTCCTACCCAATTACGTCAGAGAAAGGAGTTAACAAAATGAGAAAAGTGTTTTTGTTTGCAGTATGCATGTTGCTGCTGGTAGCCGGAGGGGCGCGGGCCGATCTATTGTATCTTGGCCCCGACTTCTCGAGCCCGATTTATGGCTACGAAAACGGATCATCAACGTTAACATCAGTAGGCGGGGGGTCGATAGACCCTTCGACTTTGAACGGCAATCCCCTCCCCTGGGTCTACTGTGTCGGCCTCTTTACCACGGTCGGTGTTCCTGGTACATATAATAACACCGGCGTAACTACCAATGGCTACGTTAACGGTGCTTTGGTCAATAATGCGGGAGCGATAGCATGGTTGTTGGCCAACTACGCTCAAAGCGGTCAGGGAGGCGCACAGATAGCTCTCCAAGCGGCTATCTGGAGCGTGGAATACCCGGTGGGTGGGGGAGGTCAGACGTACGCGTTTGACACGTCGGCAGACGGTCTCAACAATTCGATCACAATTACCGATTACACCAATATAATGAATGCGCATCGGCGGCACCGTCCTGAACCCCCGGGCAAACCGGAAACATTGGCAATTTCGACTGGCTGAGCCCGGGGATAACGGGTGATAGCACTCTGTATCAGGGGTTGGTCACCCAATCTCCGGTTCCCATCCCCGCGGCCGTCTGGCTCCTGGGTTCCGGTCTGATTGGATTGGCAGGGATCAGGAGAAGATTCACGAAGTAGAAGAGAAGAGCGTTTGGCACCTAGGGAGAGGCGGGGTCATAACGGCCCTGCCTCTTCGTTTATTTCAACATGGCTCCGTTACTTCTCCTTTGGGAGTTCCGGAAAGCGGATCACGCTGCCCGCCAGGATCAGGTTGGAATCGATGATGGTCGGGTTATGCTGTTTGACGAGGTCGATCAGCGAAGGCTCGCGAGCAGACTTCGGGCTTATGCGGTACACCTCTCTGACCAGGTCGGAAAGGGTCTCACCCTGCTTCACCACCCTGGTCATATAGGATGGTGGGGCGGCTTTCGGCTCTGCCGCGCCTTGGCTGCTCCACGGCTCCCTTCGGCTCCGAAGGTGCGGCCGGGGCAGGAACGATCGGCAGCTGTTCGGTCTGGGGCAGCCCGCTCACAGGGACCCGGACCGGTTCACGGTTTGCCGACCGTACCGATCCCGCGGGGTCCCGCATCCGCAGTACATTCTTTTTGTAAGGTGACAGGAAGAAGGCTATCAGTAAAGCGAGGAGCACGGCCACGCCAACCAGAGCGGCAACTTTCCACTTCCGGATAGGGGGCCGCCTCTGCTTCCCGGCCAGCGCGGTCACGACCTCTCTAGCAATGCTCGCTGTGACAGGATTCTTTCCACGACGGAATCCGGTAATCAAGGCGTTGTTGCACAGCACGTTGAGCAGGCGCGGAACGCCTTTCGCCTCCTTCACAATGATATCGAGCGCCTTCTGGCTGAAGATGGTAGGTTTGTCAAGACCCGCTACTAAGAGTCGATGCTCGATGTACGCGTAACTTTCCGCAGGGCCCAGAGGAACGATCTGTGACCGCACGACGATGCGCTGCTTGAGCTGGCGCAGCTCATGCCTCTCGAGCAGTTCGTCCAGCTCGGCCTGTCCCACAAGCACGACCTGGATCAATTTTTCCGTCAGCGTCTCCAGGTTGGAGAGCGTGCGCACGTTCTCCAGGGTTTCGATCGACATGGTCTGTGCCTCGTCGATAACCAGAACGACGGTCTTCCCCTGTTTGTGCAGCTCGATGAGAGCGAGGTGCAAGCCGTTCATCATCTCGATAAGATCGGTCGTGGCAAGCTCCAGCCCCAGGTCCCGGTAAATAGTCTTGACAATGTCGATGAACCTTACATTGGCGTGGAATAGATAGATTACCTTCAGACCGGCGCTCGTAGCCTTATCGAGGAAGGCTCGAATTATCGTTGTTTTTCCGACGCCGACGGCGCCGGTGATTGCCACAAAACCTTCCCGCCTTTGGATCGGGTAAATCATCGAGGCGAGCGCATGCTTGTGCGTCTCGCTCAGGTAGAGAAACCGCAGGTCAGGGGTCATGTGAAAAGGCTGTTTTTTCAGATTATAGAATTTCTCGTACATCGCTTAAACCCGGGTCTCGCCTCTCTACATGACACTCATGGTGTCCGTGCGGATTCATAAAGAGTAATACAAACCCGTCAACCGCGTCAATGATGGAGACAAGTGGACGAAACGATCAAAGAAGATCTGGAAGCTTCTTCTGTTTGCCTGGATTGCATGACTATTGCTTTCTCTAAGGCGTGCGTGGCTATCAGGAATGAAAGGTTAGAACTCCTGGAGCGATGGACACCGTGGCTGCATATCGCTTTACACCAATTCGTCTTCAAGCGTATACCTTCGTTGTCGCTGCGTCGCTCTCCTCGACGTACTGCTCAGTAAGCCTGCGTCAGCTCCTCGCTGCCGCCTCGGTCTCCATCTTGAATGCGAATTGGTATTACACCAGCGAGAACAGATATGACTGGAGATTGGTCTTTTTCTTATGAAGCCCCAGCTTTTTCCTGACACGGTGCCGGCTCTGTCCCAGGAGGGTCAAAATAAAGTACCATTCGCTAACAAACTGGCCGGCAGGTAAGGCGCTGGACACTGAAAGGGTGAGGGTCACCCTATTGATTCCGCTGATGGGGATAATGTCTTGAAAGGTCGCAGTCAGATAGGGGACGGCGGGGCACTGGTGTGATGGGGGCGGTGTCTGAAATAACCGAGGTAGAATCAAACTCAAGAATAGCGGCGCTTCCTGAGGGCGGCGAGATAAAACACCGTTAACAGGATCATAAAGATCTTCCAAGACATTTCATGGTTGTTTTTCCCATGTCAGCCTCCTTCTAAACGGGGCAAAATGCGCTCGATCAGGATCCGCGTGCTGTCGGAAGCACCCACAACACACGAGGGTCTTCAGGACCAGGGTAAGCGAACCGATTACGCCGGCGCAGATGAAGAAGGAAATCAGGCAAAGTAGTTGTTCCAGCGTCCGATATTCTTTAGCCATCGTTATCTCCTTATAACCTCGTAAGCAGGGCCAGTTATCCTCGAGTGAACGTATGCGTTGAATCCGCGAATCAAGAGGTATGCATAACATGGCACCATCTATACATCATACTCTCCGTACTTGGAAAAGCAATCACCTATGAGGTTATTTTTGTTAGGCATGAAGTTTTAAGCCCTATGTGTCCACTTTTTCGGGGAAAGGTCAATCCGTAATGCTTACCCTTCAGAGGCATCTCCGATTGGCGAGTAATAGGTGGACTAAGCACTCCTGTGCGCTCGAGCCAATCGAGATCACCCTTACCGCGCCGGACCTTTTCCAGACGGTATGTGAAGGCGGTAGACCATGCATGCACCGGCTGACTCTTGCTTATACGAACGTCTCGATAGGAGCCGGCATGCGGAACCCTTGGAGCAGTTACCCGGGTGACACAGGCATGCAGGTGAAGGATTTCAACCGAGCAGGCGAGAAGGCATTCATGCTTAAAGGTTCTTTCGATTTTTCCCGTCTCGGCCTGGATGGGGTCACCGCCTATGCCCTCTGGACTCACGGTTGGGGCGCAGTCGATCCCGCCTTCCCCATTAACGAGATCCGCTTCATCGTCGACTACGGTTTTCCATTGCTGTGAGGAAGCGGATTATGGACGCCCGACATCACTTGCATTGAATTCAAGAATTATGGGCATTATGTTGTACGTATGCATGTGCCAAACTGTTTGGAGCAATTATGAGACGATGGACATGCTTCCTGGCAGGCTGCATCATACTGCTGGCCGTCCTCACCCTGCCTTCCTTAGCGCGGACGAGCGGCCCACCACCCAAACCCCAAGAAGTCCAGTCGCCGGGATACCCCGTGATGTTCGGGGATCAAATCCTCTTCTACGTCAGGGATGTCAAGGGGTATCCGGCGGAGGTACGGGCAAGAACAGTCGCTGAGCGGGCAAAAAAGGTTGCGGAAGACCCTGATATTCCGGTCACGTCGGTGGGGACTTCCCCGTATCAACAACCGATCACACTCGTCACTGCCGGAGACGAAATGCTGATGGCCGTTTTTGACGAGGATGCCGGTGCAGAAGGACGCACCCGGCAGGAAGTCGCCGCGGAGTACAGTCAAAAACTGCGCATTGCCATCGAAAAATACAGGCGGGATTACAGCATCAAGGGCATTCTCTTCGATTGTCTTTATCTGCTCATCGCCACGCTCCTTTTCATCGGGGCTCTGTATCTACTCTTCAGGCTTCACCGCACGTTAGATGCAGCAATCCAGCGGCTCAATTCGAAAAGAGTTTCCGTCCATATCCAGTCCTTTGAACTTGTCCCGGCGGAAAGAATCGGCGCAACACTCGCGTTCGCAGCGAAGATCATCCGTTTCGTGATTTTGCTGGCCCTCATTTATACTTACGTTCATGCGGGGTTGAGTTTCTTTCCCCGGACCCGGCCCTTTGCCGGCCAGCTTCTCAACTACGTGCTCGTACCGCTCACAACGATAGGAGGCGCTGTTTGGGGCCAGATCCCTGATCTCATCTATCTGGTCATTATCGTGTTGATCACCGTGTATGTGCTGAAGGTGATGCGTCTTTTCTTCGGGGCGATTGAGAAGGGGACCATCACCTTCAAGGGCTTTTATCCGGAATGGGCTCAGCCCACTTACAAGATCTGCCGTCTCCTCACCGTGGCATTTGCGGCGGTGCTTGCTTTCCCCTATATCCCCGGCTCCAATTCACTGGCCTTTAAGGGAATCTCCGTCTTCCTCGGCGTGCTCTTTTCTCTCGGCTCCAGCTCCGCGGTGGCGAACGTCGTTTCGGGCTACACCCTGCTTTACCGACGGATTTTCAAGGTTGGGGATCGCGTGAAGATCGCCGACTTCGTCGGGGATGTCGTGGCCACAAGGCTCCAGGTGGTCCACCTGAGAACGATCAAGAATGAAGAGATCACCGTGCCCAGTTCCTTGATCGTCAACAGCCAGGTGATCAACTACAGCGCCCTTGCCAAGGAGAAGGGCCTGATCCTCCATACGAAGGTGACCATCGGCTACGATGCGCCATGGCGGCAGGTCGAGGCCCTGCTGCTTTTGGCAGCCGAAAGGACCCGGGGCTTGCTCCGCGAGCCGCCCCCTTTTATCCTGCAAACATCGCTCGATGACTTCTATGTGAGCTATGAATTGAACGTCTATACCGATGCACCCCAGACGATGGCGGAGCTCTATGCCGACCTCCATCGCAACATACAGGATGCCTTCAACGAGTATGGCGTGCAGATCATGTCGCCGTCGTACCGGTTTGATCCGGAGCATCCGAAGATCGTACCGAAAGAGCAGTGGTACGCAGCACCGGCAAAAGCTCCGGATGATCCCGGGGAAAAGAGCTGAGAATGACTAAGACGCACTTCTGCCGGGTAACCGTTGGGAGAGTTGCGTTCATGTTTTAAGGGTTCTTTGCGTAATTAGGCCTTTTCAGTTTCAGCGGATGCCGGGCTAGGACTCACACGTTCATGGAGATGGTTCCACGGACGGCATACGCCGGACGCATATAAAAAACAGGAGGCATATATGAAAGCAGTAACGGTAGTTTTGGCAGTTGTGATCGGCCTTGCACTCATGGCGTCCGCGGGGTTTGCGGCGGAACCGAAATATTCCGGGTTTCTTGGAGACTATTACAAGAACCTCGAGCCCGGACCCGAAGGTGGAGTCAAGATGCGCTGGATGAAGCCGGGGGTTATGTTCGGCAAATACAATAAGTTCATGGTGGACAGCGTCATCTTTTTCTTTGCTGATGACTCTGAATACAAGGGCATCGACCCTAACGAGATGAAGGAGCTCTCAGACGGTTTCAACCAGGCAATAGTGGAAGCCTTTAAAGACAAGTACCCGATCGTGGCCGAACCGGGCCCTGATGTTGCGCGGATTCGTATCGCCATTACCGGCGTTAAATCGAGCAAGCCTGTGGTAAGCGGTATCACCTCGATTCTTCCCGTAGGGTTAGCGTTCAGCTTAGTAAAGAAAGGGACGGCTGGTTCGTGGAGCGGTTCGGGCGCCACCAGTGCCGAGGCGGAGATCCTTGACTCTCTTACCAGCGACGTTATCATTGTCGCCGTGGACGAGAGAAGCGCAGCATTCGGGGAAAGGTTTTCGAAGTGGGGATCGGCCCAGGAAGCCTTTAAGTTCTGGGCAGGGCGGCTGGTGGGGTTCATCGACAACACTCGCGGCATGAAATAGCAGGTACAGACAACGGGAGGCAAAGATGTTTAGAAGACCGCGGACCAGGTGTGCGAGCACGGCGCTCTTGGTATTCTTCGCGATGGCACCCCTGGCACTCTTGATGTCCTGTTCGACCACCCCTTTTACGGACTACGACCAGGCCCGAAGTCTCGCGAATGCGGGGCAGTATCAACAGGCAATCACGGTATACTCAAGGAGCATCAACCTGCTACCCAACAATGCGGACGCGTACCTTGGCAGAGGATACGCTTACGAGAAGCTGGGGGAGTATGAAAAGGCGCTCAGCGACTACAGCCAGGTGATTGCGCTCAAGCCGACAGACCCCCAGGCCTACTTCGTCCGCGGACTTCTGTACGATCTCCTGGGCAAAACGGACCAGGCCGTTCAAGACTACAGTGTGACGATCAGCCTGAGGCCCAACGATGCCGATGCCTACTACTACCGGGGCGTAGACTGGGAGAAGCTGGGTAACACCGACGGCGCAATGGCTGACTACAGGAACGCCGTCATCTTCGGACGGGCTGATGCGGAAGGGCGCCTCAAAGCCCTTGGGGGCAACATGGGGATCGGGGGAACGAATTAGAGCTCACGAGAGGAGGGTTACGATGAAGAGATTGACTTTGCTACTCATAGCATGCGTTTTGTTCATCTGTTCATGCGCCAGCACTAATGGCCCGCCGCCGGTAATATATCCTGATCCAAAAGAAGATCCTCAAGACTATAATCCGATTGCCCGATAAGGCGTCGTTCTCCTGAGGAGGTGATCTGGCATATCTCCCCGGTTTTCTTCATATCGGCCTTTTCCGGTCGTCCTAATACCCCAACGCCGTACAGGCCATGGAAGACAAGGGTCTCCTTGAGATCACTTTGAGTGATTTCGGCTTCGAGTCGCCGCGGGAAGCCCCCGCTCCGGACATGGAACCGGGGCCTACATGAGACTCTCGGTGAGTGATACGGGCCATGGCATGAGCAAGGAGGTCATGGAACACCTCTTCGATCCGTTCTTTACGACGAAAGGACTGGGCCAGCGGCGCTACAGTTGAGATTATTGTTGGGAATAATGAGTCCTATATACCGCCCGGCTGTGGACAATTGACGAGATGCTACTACAGGTGATATACTTGTATCATGAAATACACGAAGGAGGTTCGACATGAGGCAAAGTGCCACGTCGGAAGCTAAGCGTCTCCGCAATATCCAGCTTAAAGTTCCCGCCGGTCTTTACAAGGTTTTTCGGTCTATCTGCCTGGACGAAGATACCAACATGAGAGCAAAGACTCTCGAGCTCATAGAAAGTTATACGAGAAAGATGGGGAATAAGCGTTTTATTGATATGGATAAGGCTGAACGGGAGACCTTTTTCGGAGAAGCCACGAGAAAGGCGATCGCCAAGATCCACGCTGCTGGCCTTCCAACTACCCACGGCGATGCGCAGGGGATCTATCAGTTGTATCCTGATGGTCATAAGGAATACATAGAGACGTATTCTCAGCAGGAACGTGATGGCAGGTAGTCCGCTCCTGATTGTCTTCGCCGGGCCCAATGGATCCGGCAAGAGCACCCTGGCAGAGGAGATGCGCGCCAGGGACCCGGACTTTCCACCGCTCTACATCAACGCCGATGATATCGCACGAAAAAAAAGGATCGGACCCCGCGAGGCAGCCGTCGAAGCAGCCCGGCGACGAGCGGAAGCACTAGCACGCAAAGTATCCTTCGCGACGGAGACGGTCATGTCAACCGTGGAAAAGATCGATTTCCTTAACGATGCAAAGGGAGCAGGCTATGAGATTGCTCTGCTCTATATTACGACACAAAGCCGGAAAATAAATCTTAAGCGGATTCAGACAAGGGTCAAAATGGGAGGACACGATGTGCCGCCTGACAAAACGTCGTCCCGTTACGATAGAAGCATGACGTTTCTTGCTGAGGCTTTGAACATAGTAGACGTCGCCACCATCTATAATAACTCGTTCGAACATCCCTTGCTTATTGCCGAGAAGACCAAGGATGGCCAGCTTGTACTATATCCTCAGGAACCGCCCAGCATCTGGAACGTAGAACGTATACGAAAGCTTGTTGGATTGGGGACAAAGAGTCCTTTCGTCCCGGAACCATAGGGCGCGTTACTGTGCGTTGCCAGCAATTCTTTCTCTTGGCAATCTTGAATCTTCGCAACCCAGACGCTGTTCCAGATTATCAGGTGCACTCGATATCGGCCAGATGGCCGGACATCGTCTGTAGCGCAAAATCCCGCCGTTCGCATAGCACCTCGCACCAAGTGGATCCACCGCAGCGATTACACTTTATTTATCTTGTGGCTGTCTGCGTCCTTGCTCGGTTATCATCTGCTGAAGGCCCGCAACAGACTGCGCCGCAGAGGAAGTCTCAAGGGCTTTGACGGCCATCTCCTCCACCTTTTGGTAAGATTTATCCAGTTGCTGTGACAACTTTGTAATCTGGTCACGTTGTTCTTTGACAGTCGCTTCGAGCGATTCAATTTTGCTTTTTAGAACGTTGCGCTCCCCCTCAAACTCCTTTTTCATTAACTCTTCCCGGTTCTTTGCTTCCGTAGTCAGGCGTTCAGTTACTTCCTTCACCGCCTTGGTCACAGCGGTCTCCATTTCCTTTGGAGCCATGTTCGCCTTCTGCTGTAATTCGGCCAACTCCTGCTCTCTCGCAGCAACCGCCGCTTCTCTGGTGGCCAACTCCGTCTCCAGCTCGGCTTTTCTCATACTCGTTTCTCGTTCGAGCTTGGCCTTTTCGTCCTGAAGCGCCTCCTTCGCAAGCCTTTGCTCACGCTTGAAGCCGTATTCAAACTCCTCCTTTTCGCGCTCGCGTCTTTTCTTCTCAGTCGCATCCCACTCTTTGGACTCAACCTCGCGCGCCTTCTTGTCGCTCTCCCACTGGCGCCGCGTGCTTTCCATCTCCCTCTGGGCATCCTCTTTATCCTGCGCCATTTTGGAGTCAAATTCTTGGCGTTTTCTCTGCTGCGCCTCGACGAGCGCTGCGAGCGTGACTGCCTCTTTTTCGATGGCGTACAGCTCCTGAAGCTCTCCTTCTTTAAGCTGCACGGCCTCCGTCATCTTTCTGAATTTGTCCGCTTCTCCCTCAACGTTATCCGCTATCTGGCCCAGGGTCTTGGCGACATCGGCTCTCAAGCCGGCGATTTCTTTGGCAATGCCGTCCACGGATAGCGAGGAGACGGAATCAGCTACTTTCAATACCTCTACCTTCTTTTTTTCCTCAAGCTTCTTTTCCGGTCTGAGCTCGGCTTCTTCCTTTTCTTTCAGTTCCTTCAACGCCGCATTGTAAGCGTCGAGCATCTCCTGCTTGGTGCTGCTCATGCTGAGCTTTTTCGGGTCCGATTTTTTTGCGTCCATAGCGCGATCCTTTCCCTTTTATTTGACGGCATCCTTAACACTTATCCCAATTTTTCGAAAAGTGCAACCATTTTGACCCGGGCTTAGCGACTGGGCAATGATATGACGGAGAGAACATTGGAGATGTGCTCCTTTTCCCGGATCACGCGGAACCTTTGAGACCGAACTTGCTTACTCATCGTTCTGCAAAGCTGCATACTCTCTTGTTGCCCGGGCTAGATCCGCCTCTCGCGCCCCTATTCGATGAGAGAAGCTTACGATGAGTCTCCATTTTGGCGTTGCCTCAAGAATGCCAGCCTGAGTCAGGACATCGTCCGCAGAGAAGGTACCGAAGAATTTCCTTAGCCGATCGTTTATGAGTTCGCCAGCCTTCTCGGATAAAGACCGCCGATCGTCTGCATCCCGCCGAACAGCATATATCCTTGAGACATCCTTTACGACGGCCTCGTCAGGCAAAACCTCCGCTTTAACCCTCTTCGTCAATAAAACACGGTCAACAGCCGTCATGTTATCCGTCCTAATGATGATGTGGTGCCGGTTTTGATAAGAAATGACGTACGTCGCGCGACGCCCGTCCGATTTGAGGCATCTCTTTATTCTATCTACTTCGACCAAATGGCTAACGACGGCAGCTAGCCCGCCTTCCTTGAGGAACTGGCGGAACCCGACCTGGCTTCTTGGTCCGTTCAGAAACAAGTCACAGAACGCCAATCTCTTGATAAAGATGGGGGCTTCCCCGTACTGCAAATATGCCTCGGTTACCTGAAAGAATGCACCTATGCGGTCAATAATACCTTGGTCAGGCGTATACACGTCTCTTTCTATCTTCGTCAGCGTGCCTTGCAGGAGACCGGTGTGACTGGCCAACTGTTCCTGCGTGATCTGGAAGAGGGTGCGTAGCAGCCGCAGCCTCTCCCCGAAAGTCTCGATTTTGTCAAAAGGTAGGCGTTTCATGCGGCCGAGTGTATCTAACAATAGCATTTTTAAAAAAAGCTTGCTTTTTAGATTAAGCTAGCTTAACTAAGATTACTCTAACCGTATTTTGGTCCAATCTCGATCAACATGCCGGAGGGCAGTGAAGTCGAAAGGAGGAATTATCTATGGTCGACACGACGATCAACGAAGCTCTAATCATGATCAAGACCACAAAGGACCGGCTCGCAAGCCTCAGACAGCTTCGCAGCCAAATCTCTGTCAAGGAGACATTCTTCGGCACCAAAGAGAGGCTGGTCGAGCCTCAGTACGACGTACGGGCCGTTGATGCGAAGATAGTCCAGCTTGAAAACTTTATCTACACGACTGAGGCGGCAATCAAGGCGTCGAACGCAAGAACGAAAATCCAGGTCACCAATGCGATGGGGGAACTCCTCTCACCTTTGGCGTGAGCAGGGAGCGTGGCGGCAGCATCGGACGGGTGTAACCACTTGGGGCTGAAAACCTCGGCATCAGACCCCCGGCCTTAAATCAAAATGCTTGTTTGTTGTGAGCCGGGGTCTTCAAAGCGCTGTTGTACGCTTGTTGTTGTACTCCCGACTCCCGTGTTCCGCCCATCCCCCATCAATATGAGCTATGGATAGAGAGGAAGGCCAAGGACAGCCTCGTGAAGAGGATTTCGATGAAAGCACGCTGGAAAGGGGCAAAACATGCAAAGCAAGAGAGAGCGCAAAACACGCATAACACGGAGCGAGGCTCTCAAGGTCCTGCTTGGGGTTAAACGGGAGGACCTGAAACTGTTTACGGATTCCGTAATCCATATCATCATGGCGCAGAACGGAGCCCTGCTTGTGACGAGCGAAGGGGCCGAAGTCTTTGAGTTCCAAGAGAATAACCTCAAGGGATTGCGCGAACTGTATTATGCTATCGGTGACGCTCTCGGCATCTTCGGTTCGAAATACGACAGGGAGCGGATACGTCACGCGATTCAACATGGTGACCAATATAGGTGTGAAGACAAGGATTGTCCTATCTGCCATGACGAAATCTAAACGTAGGGCAAACCGTAAAGTGCAGATCGCCAGGATAGCTGCAGCCCACTCACGAGGTGAAGACATGTGGAAGTGGAATTATCGGGTCGTCCGAAAAAAGAGTAGTTACATAGATACCACAAGCGAGCGGGAAAGAGTCGATTATACGTATGCGATACATGAGGCATACTATGACAAAAACGGGTATGTCGGGACCATTACCCAAGATCCAATAGGGCCAATTGGAGAAAACATAGAGGAACTTCGCCATTCGTGGGTGATGATGGCTGAGGCATTTGGCCAGCCAATCCTCGATCATGACCACATTCCCGAGCCGGGGTACAAAAGGGGAAAAGACCCCATTGCGGCCGTACTTGATGCAAGGCCGAAAGAACCGGAAGAGGGAATCCCATTGGAGGATGTGCTGAAGGACCTCGAAAAGAAGTTGGGTCCGTTTGGCGAAGAAGAGTTTAACAAACAGGTGGAAGAAGAGAGGTTGGAGAAAGAAAGGATACACGGTGAGGTCTTTGTTGGCACTCGTTCGTTTCGGGAGCTCATCGAGAAACTGTGTTCCGACTGCCGTGAACATATTTGCCGTGACAGAATTGAACGTCCTCTGCTCGCACGGACAATGAGGAAGCGAAAGAGGAGAAATGTCAAAGCCGGGGTTACGCGATGGCCTAAACATCGCCAGAGGTCTGAGCGCGAGTTGCAGAGGATTCAGCAAGACAGAATCGATTATGGCGTATATTCCTGAGTGAAGCATGAACAAACGGTTACGCAAGAAGAAGCGCTGCGGTGAATACGCTGAATGGGGAAGGCAACTCATCGTCACCAGAAATCGGAAGCAAGGTTTCGAAAACGATCCAGCACTATATCGAGCGGACTGAGCATATCAAGGGAAGGCATTGAATGAAGCGTACGGTCAGCATAAAACTGGCGACTTCTCCTGAGCAGGGTGCACAACTCTCTTTGCTCCAGATGGAGTTCGCCCGTGCGTGCAATCTCCTGGTCCCCCTGGCTGTCAAAAACCACTGCAAGAACAGGGTTAAGCTGCACCATCTGGGATACTACGGTACCAGAGAGGCCGTTCCCACCCTTGGTTCCCAGATGACCTGTAATGCTGTGGCTGCCGTGGCCCGGTCGTACACATCCCTGTTGTCTAACCATCCCGAGTACCGGAAAGGTGCATGGCCTACCATCACCTTCAAGCCGACCTGTTCCGTCCACGTTGACAAGCGGACGTATACCATCAAGGGGGACGTCCTCTCTCTCTTCACCACTCAGGGACGCATCACCGTCCTGATGAAAACGGGAGCGTTTCAGAGAGATCTTTTCAACTCCGGTGTTCCCAAAGAAGCTGAACTGATCAGCCGTAAGGGCCGGTTTTACTTCAACCTGGTCCTCGATCTTTCCGAAGTCCCCAAAAGAGACACCGGTCTTGTTGCCGGTGTGGATCTCGGAGAGAATACTATCGCCGCCATCAGCACCGGAAAGTTGTTCGGTGGCGGCAAGCTCAGGCATGAACGCGACACGTTCCTTGCCCTCAGAAGACGGCTTCAACGCAACGGCTCTCCATCGGCACGGCAACTGCTCGGGAAAGTCTCCGGCCGCGAAGCCCGCCATGTCACCCATATTAACCATGAGGTCAGCAAGGCGATTGTTGCAGAAGCACTCAGAAACGGCTGTGGTACAATTACCATGGAGAACCTGACCAACATCCGCAAACGGATCAAGGCTGGCAAGCGTATTCGTTCCCGGCTGCACCAGTGGGCCTGGGCGCAACTGCAGACGTTTATCGCCTATAAGGCTGAAGCTCAGGGTATCAGGATTGAATTTGTCAATCCTGCGTACACCAGCCAGACCTGCTCCGTATGCGGCTGTCTCGGCATCCGGGTAAAGCATCGTTTCTCCTGTACTAGCTGTGGTAGCCTCGCACACAGTGACTTGAATGCAAGTCGGAATATTGCGAAGCTTGGCGCAACTGCCGTTGTGTCAACGGGCGTTGTAAGCCGTCCGCATGTGGGGGGCAGTTAACTTGCCTACCATAAAGCCTCTGACTTCAGTCAGGGGTTAGTTTACTGTGCCAGCGTCTCAACTGTCTCTTGCTCCGTTTCGTGAATGGTTCGGGGAACCCGCCGAACTCATCCAGCCTGTCCAGAGTCTCCTTGTAATACGCTTTCCCTGTCGACAGTTTGTCGTGAATGGAAACCTTATTGCTGATACCCTCTATTTCGGCCAGCGTGAATGGATGGAGCCGGTAATAATGATATCTCCCCTGCAACGAGTCGCCACCCCGCCTGTAAAGATCGAGCCGCGCACTGCCGGTAACAAGGAACTTATAGGTATCTTTCAGTTTGTCGTATTCGCCTTTGATAAGGCTTTTCCACTGCCGGTATTTGTGTATTTCATCAAAGATAAGGAGTTGGGCATCCCCCGGCCAGGAAGAAGCCATGATGTTCTTCCTGTCACTCCTATTGTCCCAGTTGAAGTATGCGTGGTTCTCGAAATACGTTGCGATGAGGTTGCGGCAGAGGGTTGTTTTCCCGACCAGGCGCGGCCCTCCGACAAAGACCATCTTGTCCTTAAGGTCCTCGATGATAAACGGCGTCAAGTATCTTTGCCTGAGCACGTATTTACTGTACAATAGATTTGCCTGAAAGCAAATATATTAGCGTATAAATTTGCTTTCGAGAAATTCCGTCTTAGTGGTTTCGCGAAGTGGTCTGCAGCGCCGGTCCCGGACTGGTGTGGTCGCGGGGCTTTTCGATACAGGGCGGTTACCACTTGCCGACTTCGTAGGCTATCTCCAGTATCCGGTCGATCCGGAACGTCCGTTCATCCTTTCGGGAATAGCAGTAAGCCCGCAGACCCTCGAAGGCCTTTCCGCTGTATTCCATTTCCTCTATGGAGATAGGCCGTATAACGCGGCGAGACTTCGTGTCGTCAGGTTTGAGATAGATGATCTCGAGGTTGATGCCGCGCTTCATGGCATCCCGGATGATTCTGTGCCTCTCGTCAAGACTGATCCTCTCATCGGCCTTTCTGTACTGGAATTTCGTGAGGAATGCCGACACCCTCCAGTCCGTGCGGATATGACCCTTGGTTATCTTCTTGAGCAGTGTGATTCCGGCAAAATTCGTACAGCGGCTCAGGGCAACGTAGACCTGGCCGTGGGCAAAGGCGCCGCGGCCGATATCTATCACGACCCTGTCAAACGTCTTGCCCTGGCTCTTATGGATGGTGACCGCCCACGCGAGGCGGATCGGATACTGGGTAAAAGCCCCTGTCTTTCTGGTAGAAATCCGTTTTGTCGTCCTGTCGTACTGATACTCGAAGAGTTCCCAAGTGTGGGGCGCCACTTCGACAAGAGTGCCGTCCCGGAGCGTCACGAGCACCAGGTCGTCCTCACCGCTTTCTTTGTCAAGGCCTGACACCCGTCCTATCGTGCCGTTTACCCAGCGGCCGGCTTTGTCATTGTTGACGAGCATTACCTGTGCCCCGGCCTTGAGCCTTAAGGTTTCCTCTGCCGGCAAAGAGGACCGGTCGAACTCCCCGGTTACGGTGCAGTCAGACCGGAAGACAGGCCCCTGCAGGGAGTCGAGTTTTTCCAGATTGCGAACCGCGGCAAGATCGTTGGTGCTGGTCAGAGTCACATAAAAAGCATCGTCAGGCGGGACGAAGTCAGGGAGATGGCGCGTGTTCAGTTTCTCGATGTCTTCATCTACACAGGACCTGTTCCGGATGGCATTGAGGAGTTCAATAAATTCCGGCTCGGTCTGGCGATAGACCTTCTCCAGCTCGATGAATTCCATGTCGAACGTCGGTTCTGCGAAAACCTGCGCTGAGAAGAAGTAGGGCGTTTCGTACCGGTGAGTAAAGATCTCTCTTTCGGAGGTGGTGACCACGGGCGGAAGCTGATAGAGGTCGCCGATGAAGACCATCTGCACGCCGCCGAACCATTCTTTTCGACGTGGCCCGTTCAGGCGCAGGAATTTTTCGACGCAATCGAGGAGATCAGCGCGCACCATGGATACTTCGTCAATGATGATCGTGTCAAACTGCCGGTAAATCTCCCCGTTCTGTCCGGAGACCCTTCTGACCTTCTCAGGGGTTATGCTCGGTTTGAAACCGAAGAACGAGTGAATGGTCTGACCCTGGACGTTGAGCGCGGCCACGCCCGTGGGCGCGAGCACGGCAACCTCTTTACGCGTGGTCTGTCGAAAGTAATCGAGGAGCGTCGATTTTCCCGTGCCTGCTTTTCCGGTGATGAATACGTGGCGATTCGAGTGCTCCATCACGTCGAGGGCTTTACGAAAGTCGGGATTGACGTCGATTACTGGGGTACCCGGCTCACCGTGCTCGCTAGATAGATTTTCACGGGGCACGCCCTTGAAAACCGTTGGGCGTTTATGCGCCCCGTGGGTTCGAATCATACTCCCTCCGCCATTTTCAGCTTATAGCCCACTCTCATTTTCTCCTCAATTGTGTAGTTTTTGTATAGTCGGCGTTTTCAGTAAGGATAGAGTCAAGGAATTCAACGGCCTTGACCGTGTGAGCGGGTGCAAGGTGAGAGTACCGCAGGGTCATTGTCAGCGTCTTATGCCCCAATAATTCCTTCACAGTCGTGCTGTCCTGTCCGCCCATAACCGGATGGGAAGCAAAAGGGTGTCGTAAATCGTGAAAGTGGAAATCCTTTATCTCTGCTCTTCTGCAAGCCCCGTTGAAAGCGTTCTTGATGTCGCCATAGGGTAGGTCTAAGCGTATCGGAAAACTCTGCAACGCGGTCCGTACCGTTGCGTTTACGGGCATCTCGCGCCTCTCACCATTCTTTGTCTTGTCCAAGAGAATGAATCCATGCTTCAGGTCCACGTTGTCCCACTTGAGAGAAAAAATCTCGCCCGGCGCATACCTGTGAAGAGAGCGGTTTTCACGATGGGTCGTAAATGTTTGCTGCTCCTGCTTGTAAATGCCCTTCGGAATCCCCTTTGCTTCTTTTTGTTTCGCCATACCTACCTCCTTTCCCTTTTTCCTTCCTGTGTTAAGTCTTTCTCCACATAATTTAAGAGGAGCTTGAGCATCTTACTTGGCTTCTTCTCATTTCGTTCAAGCAAGCCGACATATACCCTTGTTACCCCCAATAGATCGGCAAAAGCCTTTTGAGTGATGCTATGGCTGGTTCTTAGCTCTTTGATCTCCTGCGGTGTCCATTCTTTCATGATACTCCTATTATAAGATAACCAAGTTATCTTTGTCAAGAGAAATATTTTTCATGGGTAGAAGCGATACCCTCATAACGCTTGCCACAGGCAAGAGCAAGACACAAAGTAAGCTGTAACCATGAAAATCCCGCTTGCTCACACAGTTGCGCATTATAAAAGGTAATGGGCAATCCACGAAAATTCTGTAACACCGTACGGCCAGTGTCTACGAGGTGCGCGGCCCAAAGACCCTGAAACCCGCAATTAGTGTCACTACCGAATGCTATGACCCCGATTTCTCTGGACCAACGAGGTTTTTCCGAAAGTTTTATTGTGGATTAAACACGAGGCTCCTGAGCATAGCCGTTCGCAAGCCGATGCCCACCCGGTTTGGCTTCCGTAAACCGCCTACTACTAGGTGTCAGCCGATGGAGCGATATCCTCTAGCGATGCATGCGGGATACCCCTAAAAGGGCAGTTTTCTCGACCTACAAAAAATAGACCTTTGGTTGATTGTTTTTCTGGAAGACCTGTGGTATGTTAGCGCGATTTCCCGTGTAGCAAGGGCAGCAGGAGGTAGCTCTGAGCGGTAGAGGCGTTGGATAGGTTACGGTCACACAGTCGGTGGCACTGGTGCTCGGGTCTTGGAACAGAGAATCGGTGATGGTTGCAAACACACGTGGATCATCTTTTGTAAAGGAGAGCCAGATGAACAGTAAAGGCCTTCTATTTCTTTTTGCGCTCATCGTCGTGACTGTCTTTCTGTTCGGATCCGTCGCACACAGCGAAGACGTGGCTGCGCTCAATGCGATGATCCACGCACGGGGGGCAAGATGGGTAGCAGGTGAGACGTCGATGTCGCGGCTCTCCCCTGCTGAGCGGGCCAGTCGACTCGGGCTGCTCAGGCACTCGTCAGCTCCCGCAGGGCAAGTGCTTGCCGCGCCCGCACTGGGTGTGAATCTGCCGACCAGCCTTGACTGGCGTAATTATAACGGCGCCAGCTATGTTACCAGCATTAAGGATCAGGGCGGCTGCGGAGCCTGCTGGGCATTTGCCACGACCGGTGCAACCGAATCAAACACCTTAGTGGTGAACGGCACACCGAATACCGATCTCGACCTGTCGGAGCAGGTGCTCATCTCCTGCGGCGGTGCGGGCGGCTGTGCAGGCGGTTACATAGACGAGGCTTCCAACTATATCCGTCACACGGGTCTGCCCCTTGAATCCTGTTACCCGTACTCCGGAAATGACGGCTCCTGCTCGTACGCCTGTGCCGGGTATAAGACATCTACCTATAAGATCCAGGGCTGGAGCTGGGTGATCGCGTATGGTACCACCCCCACCACCACTGCACTCAAAAACGCGGTCTATACCAACGGACCACTCCCCACTGCCATGGCAGTTTACTCCGATTTTTACAACTACGTAGGTGGGGTCTATACCTATACTTCCGGATCTCTGGTCGGCTATCATGCAATCATCATTGTAGGATATGACGACCTAGGCCAATACTTCATCGTCAAGAACAGCTGGGGCACGGGCTGGGGAGAGCAGGGCTATTTCCGGATCGCTTACTCCGAACTGACCGGCATGTCCGAGTTCGGCTTCGAGACGATCGCGTACCCGGCACCCCAGAACAACTACACCCTTGCCGTGTCAAAAACAGGGACAGGGACCGGGGCTGTCAACTCATGGCCGGCGGGCATCAACTGCGGCACCACCTGTTCGGCGAATTACGCGAGCGGCACTCAGGTAACCCTCACGGCCACACCTGATACCAATATGACCTTTGCGGGCTGGTCGGGCGCATGCTCGGGTGCAGGCACCTGCACCGTGACGATGGATGGGGCGAAGTCGGTTACGGCTATCTTCAACCTCGGGGGCACACCCTCTCGGTGTCAAAGGCCGGGACGGGAACAGGCACGGTGACCTCGACTCCGGCGGGCATCGCCTGCGGCGCCACCTGCTCGGCGAATTACGCGAGCGGCACTCAGGTAACCCTCACGGCCACCCCTGACGCCAATGTGACCTTTGCGGGATGGTCGGGCGCATGCTCGGGTGCAGGCACCTGCACCGTGACGATGGATGGGGCGAAGTCCGTCACGGCTACCTTCAATGGGCCGGACTACATGGGATGTTACACCGACAGTTCCGCCAGGGCGCTGCCTACTGAGCTATCGTCGGGCAGTGAGACCGTGGAGTCCTGCAAGGCCAAGGCTGCCACGGCCGGGTACGCCTACGCGGGCGTCCAAGATCATGGCCAGTGCTGGGGCGGAAATACCTTGGGATACCAGAAGGTGGCAGACGCTGAGTGCAACACGCCCTGCAACGCCAACCCGGCCGAGACGTGCGGCGGCGTCTGGCTCAATAGCATCTACCAAACGGCTGCGCACCCGTCGAACTACACCCTCTCGGTGTCAAAGGCCGGGACGGGAACAGGCACGGTGACCTCGACTCCGGCGGGCATCACCTGCGGCATCACCTGCTCGGCGAACTACGCGAACGGCACTCAGGTAACCCTCACGGCCACCCCTGACGCCAATGTGACCTTTGCGGGATGGTCGGGCGCATGCTCGGGTGCAGGCACCTGCACCGTGACGATGGATGGGGCGAAGTCGGTTACGGCTACCTTCACCAACTATGTCGGCTGCTTCACCGATCAGAGCAACCGTGCGCTGCCTGCTGAGCTATCGTCGGGTGGCGAGACCGTGGAGAGCTGTCTTCAGAAGGCTGCCGCGGCTGGCGACCTCTATGCGGGGGTCCAGTATTACGGCCAATGCTTCGCCGGCAACACACTGGGCTACACGCAGGTACCTGACGCGGACTGCAACACACCCTGCAGCGCTAACCCGGCCGAGATGTGTGGCGGCGTCTGGTATAATAGCATCTACCGCACAAGCGTCACCCCAACCAACTATGTCGGCTGCTTCACCGATCAGAGCAACCGTGCGCTGCCTGCTGAGCTATCGTCGGGTAGTGAGACCGTGGAGAGCTGTCTTCAGAAGGCTGCCGCGGCTGGCGACCTCTATGCGGGGGTCCAGTATTACGGCCAATGCTTCGCCGGCAACACACTGGGCTACACGCAGGTACCTGACGCGGACTGCAACACACCCTGCAGCGCTAACCCGGCCGAGATGTGTGGCGGCGTCTGGTATAATAGCATCTACCGCACAAGCGTCACCCCAACCAACTATGTCGGCTGCTTCACCGATGAGAGCAACCGTGCGCTGCCTGCTGAGCTATCGTCTAGTGGCGAGACCGTGGAGAGCTGTCTTCAGAAGGCTGCCGCGGCTGGCGACCTCTATGCGGGGGTACAGTATTACGGCCAATGCTTCGCCGGCAACACACTGGGCTACACGCAGGTACCTGACGCGGACTGCAACACACCGTGCAACGCCAACCCGGCCGAGATGTGTGGCGGCGTCTGGTATAATAGCATCTACCGCACAAGCGTCACCACGTAGAAAGGAGCTAGGATGAGGTGGCCTCAGTATTCGTAATTCTGGCAGTTTTATAAGTAGAAAAAATGGTAGGCGGATTGATGTCGATGGGTGTCTTTTTTCGCGTCTTCATTTATTTGGCAAACTTCTGTTTTCTTATCCCGGAATAGACCGCTGTGATCAGAACGACCATGGCCAGCCCAAACACAATGACCGTGATGGGAGTTGAGAGGAAGATGCCGAACTGCCCGCCTGACATAATCAGTGCCTGCCGGGCCGACGTCTCCAGGATGGGCCCCAGAATAAAACCGAGGATGAGCGGGGCCAGATCAAAATTCATTCGCCGTAACGCGTATCCCAACAGGCCGAAAAAGAAAAGCGCTCCCACGTCGAAGATGCTGTTGTTTACACTGTAGGCCCCGATGATACAGAAGAAAATAATCATCGGATAGAGGATCGATGCGGAGATGCGCAAAAGCCTTACCCAGATTCCGATGAGGGGCAGGTTGAGAGCCAGAAGGAGGAGATTCCCGAGGTACATGGAAGTCACGACCCCCCAGAAGACATCGGGATGATCCTTGATCATGAGAGGTCCGGGGATGACTCCATGAATCTTCAAGGCCCCAAGCGTTAATGCCATCACCGCATTCCCGGGAATTCCCAGGGTGAGCAACGGGATGAACGCCCCTTGGGCCGCGGCATTGTTGGCCGCCTCCGGCCCGGCGACGCCCTCGATGGCCCCATGCCCGAAACGCTCCGGTTGCTTGGCGATTTTTTTCTCGATCGCGTAGGATGCAAAGGAGGCAACGATTCCCGTTCCTCCCGGGAGGAGGCCGATCAAAAAGCCCAGCACGGATCCCCTCCCGATCGGGCTAATCGATCTGCTCCAGTCACGGCGGTTCGGAAACAGATCCCAGAATTTCGGAGTGGGCTGCATGCCGCCTTCTCCCGCGTTGATCTCCTCAAGGGAGAGCAGGACCTCACTCACCCCGAAAAGCCCCATGATGAGAGGGACCAAGTCCAGGCCCGATTGCAGATCTACAAAGCCGAAGGTGAACCTGGGGATCGCCGTGATCGCCTCCTGTCCCACCGTAGCGAGCAAGAGACCCACGACAACCATCATGAGAGACTTGATCATGGAACCGCTGCCCAGGAAGGCAACGAGCGTAAAGGCCAAAAAGACCACGGCGAAGATCTCCGCGGGACCGAATTGCAGGGCAAACTCCGCCAGAGGCGGCGCCACGACCATCAGGCCCATGACTCCGATAGTCCCGGCAATGAACGAACCAAAGGCAGAGATACCCAGGGCCGCTCCTGCCCGGCCTTGACGGGCCATCTGGTACCCGTCCAGACAGGTAATGACCGAGGCCGCCTCCCCCGGAACGTTGACCAGTATGGAGGTGGTGGACCCTCCGTACTGGGTGCCGTAATAGATCCCCGCGATCATGATGACAGCCGAGGTTGCATCCATATGAAACGTCAGAGGGATCAACAGGGCAACGGCCCCCGACGGCCCGATACCGGGGAGCACCCCCGTCGCGGTTCCGACCAATACCCCAAAAAAACAGGCGAGGAGTTTGGCCGGTTCGAGACAGACCGAAAATCCCTGCAACACTCCCTGCCAGATATCCATTTAGATTCCCAGCAGCCCCTTCGGAAACGGGATATAGAGTAGCTTGTAAAACACGACGTACGTAATCACTACAGTGAACAGAGAAACGGACAATGGTCTTTTATACCCCCTTTCTCCCGAAAGTCTCATGAGGAAAAACATGAGCAGGAACGTGTCGATATAAAAGCCAAGGGGCTTAAGCAGGAGCACATAGAGGATCAGACCCGCAAAGATATAGAACGTGCTCTTCCCTGTTTGCCAATCCTTCCAGAAAGAGGTCGCATTCCGGGCGAATCCGGGAAGAAAAAAGCCAGGACCGCGAGAAGGGCCAGAGCAAGCCCGAGAAAAAAAGGCATGAAGCCGGGCCCCGGATTGTGAATCGTGCCCAGTTTGAGCCGCATTGATTCCATCATGACCAGGCATGAGAGAACCAGAAACAGAATGCTGACGATCCGAGGACCGGGCGCTTTGATCTTCTCTTCCTCCTTCTACAGGGTGAAGATACGCTTATTTCCGGGGAGCCACCCAGAGGCCCAGGCTATCAACCAGGCTGCGAATCATGGTGTCCTGCTGTTTCAGGTACACGCCAAAGGTCTTGTGGTCCATATACGCCATCACGTTTCCCATATCCTGCCAGGCTTTGATCACCTCCGGCGTCTTGAGCGCCATTGCTACGGCCCGGTCAATGGTGGCGACCATCTCTTCCGGCATGCCCTTAGGCCCGACAAAGGCCACCCAGTTCCCCATGTCCAGGTCGATCCCCAATTCCTTCATGGTGGGAACATTCGGGTAAAGGAAATGTCTTTCGCTCGCGGCAACCGCCAGCAATCTCAATTTCCCTCCCTTGACCATCGCAGTCACGTCCCCCACGGGAATACAGGTTGCCTCGATATGGCCGCCTGCCACAGCCGCCACCGCGGGAGCGAATCCGTTGAAAGGAACGTGGACCTCCTTGATGCCCGTGAGCCGGTCAAAGGCCTCGGCGATAATATGTGCGGACGCCCCTGTCCCCGAGTTGGCATTTCTGACTTTTCCGGGATTTGCCTTCGCGTACTGGACAAATTCCTGCACGCTTTTCCAGGGCTTAGCGGCGGTAACCGTGAGTGTTCCCGGCGAATACATGACCTTCGAGATAGGAACGAGATTGGCCAGACTGGGCGGGTTGGGGGTGGTGTATTGCGTTAACGCCTGCGAAAAAGAAAAAGTCCCGATCGTGTAGCCATCCGGAACAGATCTCTCGATCTCCTGGGTGCCGATGACGGCCGCGGCTCCGGGCTTGTTCACGATCACAACCGGTTGTTTCAAAAACTCCGACATAGGTTTGGCAAGGGTCCTCGGGATTATGTCGCTTGCTCCGCCCGGAGGCCAGGGAACGATAACCGTTATCGGCTTGTCGGGGTATGCGGCCTCAACCATTCCGGCGCCCACCAATACTGCAATGAGTCCGGCAAACACAAACGACCATGTGACCATGCTCCTGCATTTTCTCGAATTCATTTTATCTTCCTCCTTGTTCAGCTTCCATTTTGCCAAGTCCGGGCCTGATTTTCATTCACCACCCGCTTCGCTTGAGGCACAGAGGGGCCACCCGCGTGTAACAGTTTGGTTGCTCGCGGGTACCCGGCAAAAACAGTGGGTGCCTGCGTTCTGGCCGGATATGGGGAGACGACCATATCCAGTCACCTGCACCCCTGCGGGGCACAGGTATCCCTCCGGGATTCAGGTACTTGCTGCACCTACGCGGAGCGTCGGTGTGTGTCCGGAACAGAATCTCTACTGTTCCGGACACCCTAGTATCCTTTCTCCGTGAAGCACTTCTCTGTGACCTCTGTGCCTCTGTGGTAGAATCGCATTGTTTTTCATGAAACTTTTGACAGTACCAGGCAGCTCCTATTGTGTCAAGGCCTGACACCTATTTTCATTCACCACCGCCACTCTATTCCTCAATGATCGCCACGGCCCGGGTCCAGCCTGCTGAACCGCCGGCGAACTTCACCGGGAAGACCGCAACCTTGAAACCATATGGCTTCGGCACGGCATCGAGATTGGCCAACTTCTCGATTTGAAGATACTCGCACTTTCGTCCGTGCATGTGGGACGGCCATAGTTCATCCTTGTCGCCGGTCTGCTTATACGACTCGGCCATTTTTTTTGCCGGTCGATCCAGCCCCCAGGCATCAATGCCTATGCAGCGGATCCCCTGGTCGAGGAGCCATATGGTGCCCTTCACTCCCAACCCGGACTGCATCTCCAGATACTTCTCCGTACTCGTGCCCCAGTATTTATCCGCACCCGTCTGAAGCATTACGATATCCAGGGGTTTCAGCGTATAGTGAATCTTTGCGAGCGCCGTCCTCATATCATCCATGGTGATCTCAGAACCCGCTTCCTTGTGGCGCATGTCAAGAATGACTCCGGGACCATAACACCATTCGAGCGGGACTTGGTCGATCGTCGCAGCCGGTTTGCCTTCACAGAGAGGGCCATAGTGCCAGGGCGCATCTACGTGGGTTCCCGAGTGGGCGCTCCCCGAAATGTAATCGGTAGCCAGAGCCAGAGAATCGGGAAAATCGGATGCCTCAATCCCGGCAAGCTTACCCAACCGGGCCGCCCCTTCCGCGTGGCCTGAATGGGTGATCTGCGGCGGAAACGGCTCCGTGGCCCCATTTTCATGACTGACGCTTAGATCGATAATCCGCCACATCTTTCTTCCTCCTTTCCGGACTTTTCTCTCGTTGCTTCCGATGCCTCCCGAATAATCTCAGCCAATTCTTTTCCCACCCTTGACCGGTGCTCCCGGTTGATCTCTTCTGCCCTATCAACATCCCCCTTCCGGATAGCCTCAATGAGCCGGTCGTGCTCGGCATCGGAGATTTTCATAGTCGCGGGTTTCAACCCTTGAAATAGCGGTCCAAGACTGGATTTCAGAGTAACTGCTTTGGCCCAGTGGAATGATTGAGCAGGGAGTAATCTTATAGTCATCGGACTTCAGAACGCTTTCATGGAGACGTCCTCTTTAGGCCATGTCTCTTTGACGATAGCGCCGAATTCCTCGTCCGTCACAAGGCCTTTTTTCTCGATTGACAAGTTTTTTACTCTCTGGAGGATCCGGTCAAACTTCTCTCGATCCTCCTCAAGGTCATGCCGAGTTCCTTCATCTTCACGACAACGGAATTGTACCCGCTCTTCTTCCCGAGGACTGCTTTCGGCTGTTGACCGACAAAGGCAGGGTTCAAGGAAAACATGGCCAGAGGCTCGTCATAAACCATCTCAATCCCGATCCCGGATTCGCGGGTGAAGTTTCCCGATCCGACAATCGGCTTATTCGGAGGCATGGGGAAGCCGGTCAGCCGTTGGACCAAAATTGATAGCTCCTGCAGCTTCTCAAATTTGAATCCCCATTCATAGCCGTAGAGCGTTTTCAAGGCTACTACCACCTCTTCCAGGGCGGCGTTGCCCGTTCTTTCTCCGATACCATTTACGCAGGTATGGAGAACCGTAGCCCCTGCTTCGACCGCGGCCATTTCATTTGCGACCGCCATCCCGATGTCGTTGTGAGTATGAATTTCGACCGGCAGGTTAGTCAGCTTTCTCACCAGGCTGACCAGGAATTTGATCGCTGAAGGGACCGCGCAACAGGTCGTGTCTATGACGCCGATTGAATCGGGTCTCGCTTCCTGCATCAGCCCCGTTAACAAGTTCTGAAGGTCATCGAGCCTGGCCCGTGTCGTGTCGTACGGAAAAAAAACGACATGTAACCCTAATTCTCTCGCTCGGTTAATCGCCCTGACACTTTGAGAAAGAACGCGCTCCCAATTCCACTTGAATTGTAAGTCCAGCTTGGGTTGGCCGATCGGGACTTCAATGATGACGCCGGAAACTCCGCATGCCGCTGAAGCCTCAACATCCTTTTCCATTGCCCGGACAAAGGAGAAAACTTTCGCCTTCTTGAGCCTTGCCGATATGATTTTGATGGCCGCGGCATCCTCCTCCGATACGGCAGGCATACCCGCCTCTATTCGGTGGACGCCAATGTCGTCAAGCATCTCAGCAATTTCGACCTTATCTTCTTTCCTTAAGACGATCCCGGGCGTCTGTTCACCATCGCGGAGAGTTGCATCGTGAATCTGCACTTCTTTGGGCAGATCGAACTGATCTCTCACTGCCGGAAGGAAGTTGAAAGGGGAAGTCCACCAGTTTTTGGTGTGCCACAAAGTTTCTTCCATACCTAGCGCCTCCTATGTCTCAATGATAATAAGTTTGTCTGATACTTCGAAACTTCAAAACGCTAATTTCTTGCAGCAGCCTAGCTCACACTCGACGATTTTCCCAATCGAGGCGAATATATATTATATATAATATATTGTCAAGTTATGTTGGTGTAGGGAGGACAGGCGCTGAAGCTGCATGATGGTCCGGCCTTGAAGATCCGGCTCAAGAACAGAGCTCGACACCCTCGCCAGGGCGAGAGAGACAAAGAGTGGCATATTGTATGACAGTAGGTACTTAATAACAATATTATATTATTTTAACAGCTATATTAATACATTATTAAGTAACTTATAGATATATTCTGTGAATATTAGCATATGATATATAGAGATACAATGAGAAATACAAAGACACACAAAGACAAGACATTTATGCGCAGAGGAAAGAGTGCAACCGAGCTAGCATTCTTTCGCATGTGCTGTCCAGCTCGAGCCACGAGATCTCAGCCCATTCTTTTATTATTTCCTCTTTCACATTAGCCGATAATTCTGGTAAGAAGATTACAGCTGGAGATGTGACCTCTGATGAGACTCGTTTTCAGAGCCGCAAGCGTATGCATACTCATCGTCTTGATCGCGCTGCAAGTCTGGGCTGACGAGCCTGCCGGCTTCAACGCTCAGAAGGAGGCTCTCGTACAAGAGCTTCTGACGAAAGGATTTGGCGAAGGCGAGGCGAGGGCCCTTCTTGAGGACGTCCGCGTTGAGATTTATCCGGAAATTCTTCATCAAAAGGGAAAGGGCATCAATTACTTTCACCGCAAGTTCGGTCTTCTCACGCGGGCTTCAATCGAGAGCGGCCAACGGGTTATCAGAGATAACCTGGATGAGCTGAAAAAGATAGAGGCGTCTTTCGGGGTCGAAAAGGAGGTGCTCGTTGCCGTATATCGTGTAGAGACCTACTTCGGGAGGTATACGGGTAACTATCGCGTGTTCAATAGCCTCCTCACGCTGACGATTCTGGAGAATCGCCGGTCCGCATGGGCTGAGAACGAGTGGATCAATCTCATACTGCTCAGCAAGGAGAGGGGGCTTGATCCGTTGGCTATCAGGGGTTCCTGGGCCGGAGCATTCGGGCTTTGTCAGTTCGTCCCCTCCGCGTATTTAAATTACGCCGTTGATGGCGATGGGGACGGGCGCGTTGACCTCTTCAACGTGGTGGACGCCATGGCCAGCATTGCCAACTATCTCAAGTGCAGCGGCTGGGAGAAGGGAAGCCTGGCAAAAAAGAAGAAAGCTATCTACGCATACAATCACTGCGACAACTATGTCAAAGCC
>CAWIHO010000049.1:0-37355 GCA_963835605.1 uncultured delta proteobacterium
CGACTCACCACGTATGCCGGGAAGAGTGACATTCAGCGTGTTGGGCAGTCTTTTGTCCGGATGACCGTTGAGCTTGGCTCCGGGCGCTATTCGCAGTATCCCCTCATACAGCCTATCCCGCATGCGCCGAACCCTGTCCTGCATCTCGCCCAGACGATGAGCGGCTAACCCGGCTGCCCGACCCGTCCCTACGATGCCCAGCGTATTTTCTGTTCCTCCGCGCAAGCCGCCCTCCTGCTTTCCTCCATGGATGAGCGGCCCTATTTCCACTCCTTTGCGCACGTAGACTGCACCGGTGCCTTTCGGTCCGTGAAACTTGTGGCCGGAGAGCGTGAGGAAATCAACGCCCCATGCTTGCACATCAACGGGTATTTTGCCGACCGCCTGAACCGCATCGGTATGAAACAGCACGCCTTTATCTCTGGCAATCCGGGCCAGCTCTTCGATAGGCTGAAGCGAGCCGGTTTCATTGTTGGCCGCCACTATGCTCACAAGGCAGGTCTTCTCCCCAAGGGCTGCGGCCAGCTGTTCCGCACTGACGATCCCGTTTCTATCAACCGGAAGATAGGTTACTCTGAATCCCTGTCTTTCCAGCCACTGGCAAGTATTGATGACGGATGGATGTTCGACGGAGGTTGTGATTATATGGTTTTTGGAGTCGGCGCAAGAGAAAGCGACACCTTTGATGACAAAGTTATTCCCTTCAGAACCGCCGCTGTTGAAAATCAGGCGGCGGGGGGTACAGTTAATTAAAAGCGACAGGCTCTTGCGCGCTGCTTCGATTGCGTCATGGGATTCCTTTCCCGCGCTATGAATGCTTGACGGATTGCCGTAACAGTTCGCGAATTCCGACATCGCGTGCTTCACATCGGCGTCCAGGGCCGTAGTCGCGTTATTGTCGAGGTATATGCGGCTCGGGGCTATCTCTTTTTCAACCTTGTTGTCGAGGGCATACTCGCCGGAACTGGTGACATGCCTCGCCTCGGAATGCGCTATTTTTGTGACGTCGCAGAGCAATGCTTTGTATGCGGGAAATCCGGAAATGGGATCGTAATTGTTTAAATCAGTCAGCTCATTCACGCAGGCTTTCCGCCAATCAGTGGAACCCAAGGCTCCGCCTCCCGCCCCGCTCGCCTCTATGGCCCCTTCGACGATATCATCGGTAACAATGACATACATCGCAACCTGTCCGCGCAACGTTCTTATCAGTACCTTGTCGCCGCTGCTGATCCCGCGCCTTGCGGCATTCACTACGTTCATCAGCACGGTCGGAGCAGGACGCTCTTTTGCCAAAGCTGGAACGCTGTGATGCAACGTGTGCAGATCGACGTTGTGGCGTGCTCCGGAATTAAAGACAAGGGGGAATGGCTTCGCCAGCTCCGGTTTTGAAACAGGGCTTTCTTTCGGTTCAATATAACGGGGCAAAGGGTCATAACCGTACTCCTCCAGCACGGATGAAGCTATTTCGAATTTGCCAGACGGGGTCTCAAACCCCGGCTTCCCATCTTCCCGCAAGGAACCCTTTTCCCACTTCTTGTACTGCATCATTACCTGAGGGGCCCGTACCATCCCTCCCGCATCCCGTACGTCCTTCGGAGTGAAGCCAGAACCGGCAAGCACGTACGAAAGCAGCTCGTCTTCAGTCTGCGGATAAAGGTGGCCGTAGCCGAGCCGACGGGCAAGTTCCGCAAGGATGAAAAAGTCATAACGGGCTTCACCGACCGGTTCAACCATTCTCTCGCGCACCTTGAAGATGGAATCGTACACCATGTACGACTCCACTTCGTAGTAAGTGGCCGCAGGAAGCACAATATCCGCGTATGCCATGTCCGCCGTCCATTGACGATCGACGCAGACAAGGAAATCGAGTCCGTTGAGGGTCTTCCTCCAGATGCTCGATTGCGGCCAGGAGGTAATGATCGAAGCACCGAGGCTTATCAGCATCCTGATGTGATAGGGATCTTTCTCCAGGACGGCCTTGGGAAGAGCTATGGCGTGAAATTCCCCGCGGTATTTGGTGTACAGAGGAAAGTCATTGTGACCGGCGGCTTTGTGCACCTGCGGATTCGATACCAACCCCGCCCGATTGATCGGGAATCTATTTTGTTTCATCTTGAAGCACTGACCGCCGGGGACGTCCAGCTGGCCCGCAAGCGCCCACAAAGTCAGTATGGCCCGAATGGTCTGCACGCCATTACCGTTGTATTCCAGACCGCTGTACATTACGGGCGCTACCCCATCGGTCCTGGCCATGGTCGTCGCAAGGGATCGCACTGTTTCAGCGGGAACTCCCGTGATGCTTTCCACGTATTCCGGCCTGAAGTGTTGCACGTATTCATTAAACTCATCAAAACCCGCGACCCAGTTCTTTACGAATCGCTCGTCGTATAACTCTTCTTCGATCAGCACGTTGCACATGCCCAACGCCAGAGCGCCGTCCGTACCGGGTCTGATGGGAATCCACTCGGCGTTCGGATATTTCGCCATCGCGGTCTTCCGGGGATCGATCACGACAATTCTGGCTCCGCGTTTATGCGCCGCCTGAATTCTCAAAAAATCATCGGGCGGGCAGTGAGCGGCCGGGTTTTTTCCCCAGACCACGATGAGCCCGGCATTCTCGATATCTGAGAACATATCGATGTACATGCTTCCCATCGTTACGTGAGGCGCAATCATTGCGAAGGCCACGTAGCAGAGCGCTCCTACTCCCAGGGTGTTTGGTGAGCCGAAGGGAAAGAGCACGCTGGAGGCTGATGAAACAGCCACTCCGGCAGGTTGATACACATCACACAGAGCGCGGTCGAAACTTCCGCTTCCCGTATAAATAGCGGCTGCTTCGGGACCGGATTCATCTTTCACCTGGTTGAGCTTCATTACGATTTCATCATAGGCCTCATCCCACGAAATTCTTTTGAATGCGTAACTCCCTTTCGGGCCGTTCCTTCGCATCGGGTATAGAATTCTGTCTTTGGAATAGATGATCTCGGGCGAACGCTCGCCAACCCTGCAGATCATGCCAAAGGGAGAAGCATCATCAGCTCGGACCGCGGCTACGCGGCCCTCTTGATCGTAAGAAACAACAACGCCGCATCCTGCCGAGCAGATGCCGCACATGCCAGACCTTTCATTTGGTTGAAGAGTCACTCCCGTCTCCATCTATACTACTGCGTGAATTGACGGAACTCCCGTCTTACGTATAGCCCTACGGCAAAATAAGCAGCCGGATCCATCCATACTCCAGCCGAATCGAAGCCGGCCCTGGCGGCCATTGCGTCAAACTCATCCACACTGTATTTGTACGAGCTCTCGGTGTGAGTCCGCTCGAACCTATCGAACGGGACCCGCTCATCGGCAATCGTGACTTCCTGCGCGATCAGACTCTCCAGGTGCATTTCGACCCGGCCTAAGTAGTTGTCGTAGAGGGCGGCATGGCGGAACGCGCTCACGTCAAAATCGGCCTTGAGCTCGCGATTAAAGCGAGTAAGGAGATTCAGGTTGAACGCGGCGGTCACGCCCTCTGAGTCGTTGTAAGCCCGCCGAAGCAGATCGGGATTCTTCTTCAGATCGTATCCGATCAGAAGGGCGTCATCTTTGCGCAGCAGTTCGCAAAATTGACTCAGCAGGCGATGTGCGTCCGGCGGATCAAAGTTGCCGATGCTGGAGCCGGCATAAAATATCAGACGCCTTTCAACCTGCGGTAAGAGCGATTCGAGGCTGTCCAAGGAGACGATGAAATCCATTCCCACGGCATGTACCGAAACGTCAGGAAAACTGCGCGCTACCCTCAGCGCCTGGCTCCGCAAATATTCCGTCGAAATGTCCACGGGAATAAAGCTGGAGACCTTTCCCGTCTCCAGCAAGAGTCTCCCCTTGTGACATGCCCCCGCGCCAAGTTCAATGATGCAGAGGTCTCGTCCGAGCCGGTCCAATATGGCACCCGCGTGTCGCTGCAGAATTGAGGTCTCGGTGCGTGTCGGATAATACTCAGGTAGTTCGCAGATCTGATCGAACAGCCGCGAACCCTCCTCATCGTAGAAATACTTGGGTGAAATCGTTTTAGGAATGCTTTTGAGCCCGGCAATTACCTCATCTTCCATGCTTCGCGAATCTACATCGACCTGGGTCAGCATGAAGTTCGCCGCGCTGCGAGGACCGGCCCACTGGGTTGTCTGTAATTGACTGGCTTCCATGGTATGACCTCTCCTCGCTGTACACAGTCTCGCGATCGCGTCCCTGCGGATATAATTCAGGTCATTTTGTGGAAAGCATGCTTCAGGTCTATTTCTCAGATGCCTTCTCGTTTCGAACGCTAATCTAAGTCGGAGAACTTAGTGTGTCAAGGGAGGGCCGAACCGGTGTGAGCTACGATTGACGTCTCCGTGTCTGTACGCAAATGTGGAGTGCAAGCGCCTGGCGACTAAGAAGAAGAAGGCGGTGGCGGTGGGTGCACCAAGGTCATGGCGCACCTACCGAACAAATGCAAAACACGATTCCTCATTTCCCGGTTTTCTGGTGGCCCTGCCCCTCCTGTCCGGTTTCACCTCCGTGCCTGCCCATGCAAGCCCTGAGTGCCTCCGGAGTCATCGCACCCGACACACATGCCCTCGCCTCCTGGAGACGGGCCAGCCGCCGGTCAATCCTGTTCAGGAATTCTGCCTTCCTCTGTTCGAATGGAGCGCCAGAGCCTTGCCCTGCTTGGCCTCCGTTGGCGGCGACCGACGGCATGGCAAATAACAATGACGCTGCTACGACCGCGAATAGGGTTCTCTTCATACTACCTCCTTTTCGGTTAGTCTCTATTAGTTTTTCGCTAACATGAGGGTCCACCTTAAGTTGGCGGTGTTCCTGAGTTGAGGAGGCCATCAGATCCATAGCTCCTGCGGACCGTAATAGAAAAATAGTCTTGCCTGCTACACGCAGAAGCGATGGGATGAACGCATTTCGTAAATTATTCGAGAAGAGGTGTTCGGTAGTGAAGGAACCCTTTGGGAACTCAGTTGAGATAACGAAAATAGTATGAATTCAACACGTTAATGGTCGGGAAGACAGGATTTGAACCTGCGGCCCCAGCGTCCCGAACGCTGTGCTCCACCAAGCTGAGCTACTTCCCGTAGCTATTACAATACCAGACTTTAACGAAAAATGGAAACGGTTTTTTCGTGAGGCGGGGCGCACACCCACTCACGTGGGTACCCGGAAGAGGGGTACCCGTGTCAAACACGGGTCTATGAATGAAGGCAAACCGGTATATATGTTGCAAAACCACGGGCTGGAGTAGTACTATTAGGCAGCCCATGGGAGAGTTCATCGTTGCAATCGGGTCGAAGGATAATCTGGTCGAGGACATTTCGCTTCTTGCCAGGAAGTGGCTTGAAAACCCGAAAATCGTGGCGCTCACAGGACCGACTATGAAAGCCGGCATCGTCGAGAAAGCATCAGCTCTTTTTATCGACACCAACATCGTTCTTGCCCTGCTCGACCCCGACCGCAGCCTCCTCGAAGCAGTGAAGGATCAGCTCCTCACTTTGAAAGAAAAGATTAACAGTATCGTTTACTACACGGGGGTGAAGCCTGATGTGCCTGCTTTCCTGGGTAGCGCCCCGGTGCAGATGGAGCAAGACAGGGAGATGCGCGTGCGGGAACGGGTGCTCTCCTCCACGCGCGGACGCCGCAAGAAAATGACAGACAAGGCGTTTGCCTTATTGAAGGAGAGGATCAAGGACGAGGTCTTACTCGAGCAGGAACTCGGCAAACTCCTCGATTACGTAGGCGACAGGGAGACTATAGAACTGCGGGACGTTGCAACCGTGGTTACCCAGACGCATGAAGACACCTTGATCACGCTCTTCGACGCCATGGCGCAAAGGAATCACAAAGAATTGATCGGTATTCTGGAAAATTTACTCGCTCAGGGGGTCCATATCCTCGCAGTCCAGAGTTATCTAGTCAGACAGATACGGCTCCTGCTGCAGGCAAAGGATATGGAAGACCTGCTCACAACGGAAATGGACTACAAAATGTTTTCAAAGACCTTCACCACCCTGAAAGAGAGTCTCGACTTCGCGCCGAAGGAAAGGAAACACTATTTCCCCTATCAAAAACCGTACTATGCATTCAAGCTCTCAAAAACAAGTATGAAGTTCTCCAAAAAGGAACTCGTGTCCCTCCTCGGCATGCTGGCGCACCTTGACGCGCTTATCAAGAAAGGCACCAAGCACGATCGAGTCCGCCTCGAAACAGGGCTTCTAGAGGTATAAGTGGCAAAGCATATCGTACTTTTCGTGCTTACCGCCGTCTCAACCTACTTCGTCGGGGCCAGCTATTCCTTCAACCCGAAACATTTTATTGACGGTATATCATACTGCATCCCTATCATGACTATCCTGCTTGCGCATGAGATGGGCCACTACACGATGAGCAGAAGATATGGTGTCCCTGCGACCCTGCCTTACTTTATCCCTTTTCCTTTGTCTCCCTTCGGTACCTTCGGTGCGATCATCAAGATGAAGGGCATCATCATCAACAAGAAAGCCTTGTTTGACATCGGGGTGGCCGGCCCGTTAATGAGCTTTATTCTCTCTGTGCCATGCGTTTTCTTCGGCATGAGGCTTTCGAGCATTGTTCCGATCGAGGAAAGCACACGTGGACTCAAGCTTGGCGATCCGCTGCTGTTGAAGCTCATACAAAGGCTTACCATTGGCGAGCTTCCACCCAATTATGACGTTGTGCTCCATCCGTTGGGCTATGCCGGATGGGTAGGACTCTTTGTGACCGCCCTGAATCTTTTGCCGGTGGGACAATTGGACGGTGGACACGTTATCTATGCCGTGTTCGGAGAGAAAAGCAGATGGGCTTTCGCAGGATCCATGCTTGCACTCGTTCTGCTTGCCCTGTTCTACAACCCGGGCTGGCTTGCTCTCATTATTCTACTTCTTATATTCGGGATGCGTCACCCTCAGCCTTTCGACTCCGAGACCCCGCTCGACAGGCCGCGAAAGATCCTCGCATGCTTCATGCTGGTGGTGTTTATACTCTCTTTTACCCCGGCTCCATTTCCAGGAATCAGCCTGTTCGGAAAATAGGATAAGGCAACTTAATATAGCACTGGATACCGCAAGCGCTACAGATACAACCGCATAGCGGAGAGTTCCTGAGAGAAAGGCAACAGCTTGAGGTAAAAGCCAGACAGGTCGAGAAAGAAGAACGCCACTGCTCTCTCAACCTTCGCTTTAGTCCTTACCTCTTACCTGTTAGTTTACGCTCTTTGACCTCGTCTTACCTTCTATTGGTACTTCAGCTTTATGCTCGTCGGTGGTTGAAGATCGAGGCTTGTGATGACCTCGGAATTCGCTAACACGCTGCTGACTGTCTTGGTCCCATCCAGAATGGCATAAAAGTCGCTCTTACTCATATAGGCTACGACGTATTCCACAAAACCACCGTATTTGTCGCACTGATAGTAATCCCGAACGGCCCATGCGACCCCAAAGGCGAGACCGTTGATGTCGCCAGGCGCTACATCCTTCTTATTTAATACCCTGAGCTCGGGTTCGAAATAGCGTTGAAGCACAACCTGCAGCCTCTCCTGACCGGTCGTTGTGTTTTTATCGAAGTTACACTCTTCGTGGTGGGTCTCAACGAAAAGGTAATAGAGCTTTCTTCCGCGCTTGTCGCTCATGGACGTGAATCCAAGCCCCTCCTTAGCAACGCCCATCTTTTTACTGTCGTACCTCGCATAAATCTCTCTGAGCAGACCATCATACTTCTTGGAAAGTGCTGCCAGTTCAGGGTCCTGATATCCTGTCTTCAGTCCCTCGGTCGGAGTCTTGGCCAGATTCACATGGCCAGCGCAGGCCGCGAGAAAACCGGTTAACAAAAGAGCAAAACATGAAACTACGATCCGTCTCATCTTCATCTTCCTTTCTCCAGTAGCTCTACAATCTCTCTGAGCTCCCCTTTGATCTCATCCATAAGCCGCCGCTGCCTGCTGAGGTAAATCCTGGCGCCGTCGATCGTGAACTTCTTATCATACAACAGTCCCTTTATCGTGAAAATTGCCTCCAGGTCCTTTCTTCGGTAGAGCCTTTGTCCTTTCGGACTTTTCACCGGCTTTATGTCCCTGAATTCCTGCTCCCAGTAACGAAGTATGTGGGCCTTAAGACCGGTGAGAGCGCATACTTCCTTTATCCTATAATAGACCCTATCAGGGACATCCGGGATCATTTCCCTCGTCTGTCGTTCAGCTCATCCTTCAATACCTGGCTGAGCCGAAAGCTCAAAACCGTCCTCGGGGCTATTTCGATCTCATCACCTGTCTGCGGGTTCCTTCCCTTCCTCGCCTTTTTCCTTCTCACGGCGAAGTTCCCCAGTCCTGAGATCTTCACGTTTTCACCGTTGGTAAGACAACTCTTGACGATATCAAAAAAGTGCTCAACGGTATTTGAAGATTCCCTCTTAGAAAGACCCAGCTTTTCATACACGTGCGCTATAATATCTGCCTTGGTCATACCTACCCCCTACGTTCTGAGCTTTACGCCTTCTGTTTGTGTGAGTTCCCGAATAATTATCTCCTGCAACTCATTTACTGTTTCATCCCGTAGTGTATCCTCAACAGATTGAAAAGTCACGCGGAAAGCGACACTCGTTTTCTCCCTCTTGAACAGGTCGAACACTCCCACGGATACAATCAGAGGAGAAACCGTCTTGATCTTATCCATCAAACTTCCCACGGATATGCCGGGTTCAATGATGCAAGAGAAATCGCGCACCACGCTAGGATACCGAGGTATGGGCTGGTACTTCCTTTCCTTAAGTCCCCGCTCAGCCAGCACGGTAAGGTCAACTTCAGCCGCGTACACCTTTTGCCCAACCCCGTAGCCTGCAAGCACTTCCTGCTTCAACTCTCCCGCCCATCCTGCCTTGACCTCCCCTACGAACAGGTCAGAAGCGTTATACCCGTTGAGGAAAGGCTCTACGCTTCTTCTTACTTCCAACATGAGACCGAAGCAGTCAAGCATTCCTTCCAGCACTCCCTTCAGATCAAAGAAATCGAGTTCGGGAGGAGCACCTTTCCAGAAATACTCTCTTTCCCTGCCTGTCAGTACACAACCCACAAAGAACGGCTCCTGCGGCAGACGGCTCCGCTTTGTAAAAAACCTTTCCCACCTCGAACATCTTCAGATGCTTTGTACCACGATTGATGTTGTAGGCAAGGCTCTCAAGGAGCCCTGGTGTCAGTATCGTCCTCATCACTCCAAGCTCCTGGGAAATAGGGTTTAGAATGGAGACGCACCGGCTCCGCGTATCTCCTTCAGGAATCAGGAACCTGGTAATATCCTTCTCGCTGAAGAACCCGTAATTAATAGCCTCATAAAATCCGGACGAAACAAGATACTGTTTCACGAGGTCGATGCATAGATTCATCTTCTGCTGCCTGACCGGCATAAGCCTGCTTATCGGCACTGTTGCCGGTATGTTCTCGTACCCGACGATGCGCGCCACCTCCTCTACGATATCCATGTACTCGCTGAGGTCGTGCCGGAAGGACGGTACCGAGGCCATTACCGCTTCCTTTTCACGCTTTATCACGGGGATATCTATCGACTGGAGAGATTTGACGATGTCCTCACGCTCGATTGGCATGCCGATGAGCTCGTTCACCCTTTTTAGACTGACATAGATAGTGCGCGGTTCCTTCTTCTCATAGAACTCTTTCGACCCTTTAACAACTAGTGCCGCCGGCGATCCGGTGCATGAGCGAAACGGCCCTTTGCGCGGCAAAATCAACGTTGGCTATGTCTATGCCTTTTTCGAACCGTAACGATGCCTCCGACCTCAGCTCCAGCCTGCGTGCCGTCTTTCTTATGAAGAGGGGATTGAAGTATGCGCTCTCAAGCGCCACGTGCTTTGTTGACTGACGTGATCTCTGAGTTCTCACCGCCCATGATGCCCGCAAGAGCGACCGGCCCGCTCCCGTCGCAAATCAAGAGATCGCCTTCTTCGAGCTTTCTATCGATACCGTCAAGAGAGCGAAAGACGGATCTTTCTCCAGCCAGACGCACTTCAATATGCGCCCTGGCGAGCTTCTGATAGTCGAACGCATGGAGCGGTTGACCCAACTCCAACATCACATAGTTGGTCACATCCACTATGGAACTGATGGGTCTCATGCCGCACTTCGTTATTCTGTTCCTCATCCAGAAGGGAGATGTGACAATGGCAACGTCCCGGATCATCCTCAATACATAGCGGGGACAGGCCTCCGGGCTGAGCACGGCAAGGCTCATGCGATGCTCGGGATCTTCCTTTTCGACAAGTACGAAAGAGGGCAGCGTTACCTTCTTGTTCAGTATGCTGGCAACCTCACGGGCTATCCCAAGGATTGACTGGCAGTCGCCTCTGTTGGGAGGCACATTCACGTCGAGCACGGAGTCGGCAAGCCCGAGTGCATCGCTAAGACCGTCGCCCACGCGAAACTCATCAGGCAGGATAAATATGCCGCTGTGATCGTCGGAGAGGCCTAGTTCCCGCTCGGAACAGAGCATACCGTAGGACTCAATACCCTTGATCTTTCGTTTTTCTATAACAGTGCCATCGGCAAGCCGTGTATTCGGAAGTGCAACAGGCACCTTGTTGCCGGGAGCAATGTTCGCGGCGCCGCAGACAATCGGCAGCACATCCCTGCCAACGTCTACTTTACAGAGCAGGAGCTTGTCTGCTCCGGTAGGACGGTCTATGTCGAGGATTTCACCCACGAAGACGTCGCTGAAGGAAGGCTGGAGCATGTCTTCTGCCTCAACCTCAAGCCCCCTCATGGTGAGCCGTTTGGCGAGGTCTGAGGCATCGATGTCAACGGGGACAAACTCTTTCAGCCACTCGAAGGGGACCCGCATAACCTGACCTCAGAACTGCGTGAGAAAACGGACGTCGTTGTAATAGAACTGCTTGATATCGTCGATGCCATACTTGATCATGGCAATCCGTTCCACGCCCATACCAAAAGCGAAGCCGGACACCTCTTCAGGATCATAGCCCACGATGCGGAAGACCTCAGGATGCACCATGCCCGAACCGAGGATTTCAAGCCAGCCCGTCTCTTTGCAGACCCTGCAGCCTTTCCCGCCACAAATGACACAGCCAATATCTACCTCGGCAGAAGGCTCGGTGAACGGAAAATAGCTCGGCCGGAACCTCAACGGCACGTCCTCCCCGAACATTTCATGCAGAAAGATGGTGAGGATCCCTTTGAGATCACTAAACCGCACGTTCCGGTCCACCATCAAACCTTCCACCTGGTGGAACATGGGCGTGTGAGAAATGTCCTGATCATGCCGGTAAACTGCCCCCGGTGCGATAATCCTGATAGGAGGGAGCTGCCGCTCCATCACCCTGATTTGCACGGGCGATGTGTGGGTTCTCAGGACCACCCCCGGCGCTACATAGAATGTATCCTGCATATCCCGCGCCGGATGGTCCTTCGGGAGATTGAGCGCTTCAAAATTATAATAATCGAGCTCTACATTCGGTCCCTCGGCCACTTCAAAACCAAGAGACGAGAATATCCTTTCCATTTCCCGAAAGGTAAGCGTTATGGGGTGAGCCTTGCCCAAGAGCGGTTTGTTGCCGGGCATGGTAATGTCGACCCGGGACTCGCGCTCTCGCTGCTCCTGCTCTTCCTTTTTGTAAAGCTCTTCCAGTTCCCGGAGCCTTGCCTCGGTCCAACTCTTCAGCTCGTTGATCGCCTGGCCAAGGCTCTTTCTCTGCTCCTGGCCTACGGTCTTCAGCTCCTGGAGATATTCCGAGAAGAGACCCTTTCTGCCAAGCAGAGTGGTTCCGACGCGCTTAAGGTCTTCGACGGATTTTATGGAAGAGATTTCGGCTACGGCCTTTTCTTTGAGCGTCTTAACGTCCAAGCCTGCTTCACCCTCACTGCAGCGCCGCTCCCTTCATCTTTTCCACAAGGCCCTGAAAGCCGGAAGGGTCATTAACGGCCATAGTGGCCAAAGACTTCCGGTCCAGAGTTATATTGGCAAGCTTCAAGGAGTGGATAAACCTATTGTAAGGCATGCCATACGTCCTGCATGCGGCATTGATCCGTGTGATCCACAGAGACCTGAAATCCCGTTTTTTCTGCTTTCTCCCGGCAAACGCGTACTTCAGCGACCTGGCCACCGCCCGCTGGGCAGCTGCATACTGCCTGTGCCGGCCCGAGTACATGCCCCGGGCAAGCTTCATGATCTTTTTTCTTCTTGCTCGTGCTTTCGTTCCTCTTTTTACCCTAGCCATTTCCCATTTCCTCCACTATATTTTCCCAATTACGTAATTCTCTTCCATCTTCCTAGCCCGTAGGGCGGTCGTCCTAGTTACGCAGACCGTGACGGTCTTCCCTCTGTTATTCTTGTTTTCCGTGCCCCTGACCCTGGACCCAGGCCCCTATTTGTCCGCAGTTATAGGTATGGCACAAGGCTCTTCATTGTCTTTTCCTGCGTAGAATGGACGAGAGTCCCCCTGGACAGGTTTCTTTTTCTTTTGGGCGACTTCGAAGAAAGCAGGTGGCTATGGAAAGCCCTGGCCCTCTTGACCTTACCTCGCGCCGTTATTTTTACTCTCTTGGCCAAGCCCCTATGGGTTTTCAACTTCGGCATAACTTTCCTCCTCACACCGGTGCAAATATCATGATGATATTTCGTCCGTCAAATCTCGGCTTTTGTTCGAGGTCGCCGGTACCTTTCAACTGCTCTATTATCTTGAACGCCAGGGTTTCTCCTTTGTCCTTATGGAGAATCTCCCGGCCCCTGAACATGACCGTTATCTTCACCTTGTCCCCATCGGCCAGAAACTCTTTCATGTGTCTCAGCTTGACCTGTAGATCATGCTCCTCTATCTTGAGGCCCAGCTTCATCTCCTTTACCTGTATGACCGTCTGCTTTTTTCTGGCCTCGGCAGCCTTCTTTGCAAGCTGGTACTTGAACTTCCCATAATCCATTATCTTGCATACCGGCGGCGTTGCCTTGGGAGAAATCTCTACGAGATCGAGTTCCTTTTCTCGCGCTAACCTGAGGGCTTCAGAGGCGGGAACGATCCCGAGCTGTTTCCCATCCTCGTCGATCAGCCTGACCTCCCTCGCCCTGATCTTTTCGTTGATATTAGTCTGGTCCTTAACTTCTCTGGTTGGTAGTATGGACGTCACCTCCTGTTTGAAGTCTCTTCCTTCAGTCTATACACAAAATCGGCCAACGTCACGTTTTTTTGCTCTCCACCATCCCGGCTTCGAACGGATAACCTGTTCTCCTCAACTTCCTTCTTGCCAATGATCACAAGGTACGGGATCTTCTTCATGATTGCTTCCCGTATCTTCATGTTGAGCTTTTCATTGCGCGTATCGAGCTGGGACCGTACCTCTTCCGCCATCAGGGCTTCCTGCACCTGCTTAGCATAATCGATCTGGTCATCCGTGATCGTCATCACGACAACCTGCTGAGGCGAAAGCCACAAGGGGAACTTGCCCGCGTAATGTTCAATCAGCACGCCGATGAAACGCTCCATCGCTCCCAGGATTACGCGATGCAGCATCACCGGCCTTTTTCTCTGGCCGTCTTTGTCCACATAGAAGAGCTCAAACCGTTCCGGAAGCGCAAAATCAACCTGGATCGTAGCGCACTGCCATTTTCTTCCGAGGGCGTCCTTGAGCTTCACGTCAATCTTCGGGCCGTAAAAAGCGCCGTCACCCTCGTTTATATCATACGGTAAACCCTCGCTGTCCAGCACTTCCTTCAGTGCTCTTTCCGCCTTATCCCATGTCTCAATCGTACCTATATATTTCTCCTCGGGTCTCGTACTGATTTCCAGCTCATACTCAAAGCCGAAGAGGCCCATCACGTCTTTGACAAAAGCGATGATGGCCGAGATCTCCCCGTGCAGCTGGTCCGGCCTCAAAAATATGTGCGCGTCATCCTGGGTAAATTCCCTCACCCTCAGCAAACCATGGAGCACTCCGGACTTCTCGTGCCTGCAGACGGTGCCCAGTTCAAAGTACCTCAACGGCAGATCCCGGTAACTCCGTATGTCTGACTTGTAGACCATGATGTGGGAGACACAGTTCATCGGCTTTATTCCGTACTCGACCTCATCCACCTTGGTGAAGTACATGTTCTCCCGATAATTCTCATAGTGGCCCGACTTCTTCCACATGTCAACCTTCAGTATCTGGGGCCCCATTACAAACTGATATCCTCTCTTCAGGTGTTCCTTTCTCTCAAAATCTTCAAGGAGGTAGCGCAGAAGCGCGCCATTCGGGTGATAGATCACGAGACCCGCCCCCACCTCGTCTGAAATACTGAAGAGGTCAAGCTCCTTGCCAAGCTTCCGATGGTCTCGCTTCTTCACTTCTTCGAGAAAGGTGAGGTGGCCCTGCAGGGCTTCTTCACTCGGAAATGCCGTCCCGTAAATCCTGGTCAGCATCTTGTTTTTTTCATCGCCTCTCCAGTAGGCTCCCGCAAGACTGAGCAGCTTGAATGCGTGTATTTTGCCCGTTGACGGAAGATGGGGTCCCCTGCACAGATCGGTAAAGCCATTCTGCGAGTAAAGACTCACCTCATCATCAGGGATCTCATTGATCAGCTCTACCTTGAAATCCTCCCCCCACTTCCTGAAGAGTTCCGCCGCCTCTGCTTTCTTCAGTACCTTGCGATGTATGGGGAGGTCCTTATTGATAATTTCCCGCATCTTCTTCTCTATCTTTGAGAGGTCTTCCTCGGTAAAGCCCGGAGGATAATCAAAGTCGTAGTAGAAACCTGTTTCGATAGACGGCCCAATGGTAATCTTCGTCTCGGGAAAGAGCTCTTTGACCGCTTGCGCCATCACATGGGCCGTACTGTGGCGGAGTATAGAAATCCCCTCGTCAGAGTCGACATATACGGGCGTAATCTCCCCATCCTCAGCAGGCGCGGTCAGATCGCGGCTTTTGCCGTCCACCTTAACCGCGACGATCTCGCGCCCTTCGGCTGCGCCTATTTTCCGAAAAAAATCAATAAACGTTATGCCGGCCTCAACCGGGTATTCGCGCCCCTCGAACCGTGTCGTCACATACAACCCCTAGCCCGTAAGAAATCAAAAGGCATCGTATGATGCCTTTGACATACGGAACCTGAGCCTTATACAACCAACGACAGCTGACAGCAGCCTTTTTGCACAAGGCTATATTTTGGCCCACAACCCCGTTATTTTACTTTTTTTTTCCTGGACTTGTCAATCCTTTATTACGCGAGATCATAGGGAAATTGGGGGCAGACTTCTTGACAAAAATCGCAATTAACAGTATGTTGCAGAATTTGCTTGGAGGCGGGGGAAAAATGGCTGATACCAAGACACTGCTGTTCGCTGCACGCGAGAAACGGGTTACGGACGCCATACAATTGAGGGTTCCTGACAGGATACCGATTATCGTCCGCTACGGCTTTTTCCCTGCGCGATACGCGGGCATCACCATGCAGGAGTTCATGTACGACCCTGACAAGCTCTGGGATGCGCAGTGGAAGACGATTACGGACTTCCCGTCAGACATGATACAAAATCCTTACACCAACCGTCTTCTCGGCCCGCTGCTCGATACGCTCGATTCTAAACAGGTCAAGTGGCCTGGTGGTAATTTGGCCCCGAACCTTTCCTACCAGTTCGTGGAAGAGGAATATGTGAAAGCCGAAGAGTATCCAGCGCTCTTATCTGACCCGTCTGATTTTATCGTGAGACGCTACTGGCCGAGGATATTCGGTGCGCTGAAGGGTCTCGAAAACCTCGCGCCCCTCCACGGTATGCTCAGCTACGGCAGCATTGTGACTGATACATTGGCCTTTGGGCTGCCCGAGGTGGTAAAGGCCTTCGATGTTTTGAAAAAGGCCGGCGAGGAATCGAAGAAGGTTGTAGGTTACAATCGAAAGTTCACTCAAAAGGCGAGAGAGGAAGGGTTCCCGATAGAAGTCGGAGCTTCGGTGCAAGCCCCCTTCGATACCATCGGTGACTTCTTCAGGGGCACAAAGGGCATCATGCTCGACATGTACCGGCGACCGGAGATGGTGCTCAAAGCGTGTGAGACGTTCCTTCCCTTTGCGATCGACCGGGCTGTTGCGGGTGCTCGGGCTTCCGAAAATCCACGTGTCTTTATCCCCCTCCATAAAGGCGCTGACGGCTTTATGTCAAGAGAACAGTTCATCAAGTTTTACTGGCCCACTCTGCGGGAGCTCATGGTAACACTCATAGATAGAGACTTGACGCCATGCCCTTTTATCGAGGGCGATTACACGTCCCGGCTCGACATCATCAAGGATATACCAGCCGGCAAGGCGATGTACACCTTTGAGGCCACCGACATGGTACAGGCGCAGAAGGTTCTCGGGGGCAGGGTCTGCATCAGGGGAAACGTGCCGGGTTCGCTCCTTGCCACAGGCACACAGGACGATGTGAAACGTTACTGCAGAAAACTGATGGATACGGTTGGGCGGGATGGCGGCTTCATACTGGACACGGCGACGAGTCTCGATGATGCAAAACCTGAGAACGTGCATGCCATGTTCGACGTGGTAGGGGCGTACGGCTCTGCCGGCTAGGGTAAAACGCCGGGCTTTAATCTTTCTCTAACACGCTCTCGGTTCCGGTTACCCTGCATTCACATGGATCTCTGTTGGCAACGATCGAGCTCCGTCGAGACCGAGGTAACTTTCCACCCATCACTCAGCAAACGCTGCAGCTCGCATGGGTATTCCTGGTAGACATTCTCGCACAACTCGTTGCAGTCAATAGTACTGACCAGCATGTTCACTTGCGCCGCCGAGCGCTCCGCGCAGAAGACTCTCCGGAACTCTTTCGGCTTTGATTTCTCCTCTTTGGGAGGTGCTTGCCCCTGCTCCGTAACGGTCCCCTCGTCCGGGGCCTGTGCCCTCACGCCCGAAACAAGCATAACAACAGATAGGAAACCGACAAAACAAAGGCATCCCACAGTCCGACTTTTCATGCTTCCCCCTATCACCACTCCTGCGCTTTTCCTGCCCTTCTACAATACTTATGACACAGTTTGCTGCCAGTAGCAAACAAGAACTTGGCCAGCCAGACAGAATATGGGGTCAAGGATCAAGGGTCGGTCAAGGAGGAGAAACTCTGACAGCCGTGTCGAAAATCCGAACAATAGATTCCCACGGGCAAGCCGGGTACCCGCGCGCGGGTGTCCCGGTGATGGAATGACCAGAACTCAAAACGGGGCCAGGTCTTGACTTTGTGGTTCAAACTTGACAAGGGCGACAGACCTCCATAGATTTTGTACAGGACAGGACTGAGGATAGGCCGGTAAAAACAGAGCTTTCTCAGGCCCGCGGTTTCTTCGAGGAGATGTGTATGAGGGTTCTGGCCGCCCTAGTCGGGATTGTTATCATCGTTCTTATACTCTGGGACGCGTTCGAAACGATTATCCTGCCGCGCAGGGTCACCAGGCGGTTCCGTTTGACACGCCTTTTTTACCATTATACCTGGCTGCCTCTGTCAAGACTGCTCTACGCAATTACCTCTGAAACACGGACAGAGAATCTGCTCAGTTTCTACGGACCGATATCCCTTCTTCTTCTGCTGATCATCTGGGCAGGCGGACTCATTCTCGGCTTTGGGCTCCTCCAATATGCGGCAGGCTCAGCCCCTCACATCACGCAAGCCACCCCGGGTCTCGCAACCGACCTATATCTCAGCGGCTCCAATTTTTTTACCCTCGGCCTCGGGGACGTCTACCCGCACACCACGCTGGCGCGGGCCCTCACCGTGCTGGAAGCAGGAATGGGATTGGGTTTCCTGGCGCTGATCATCGGTTACCTGCCTGCGCTCAACCAATCATTTTCGCGCCGTGAAACAAACATTTCGATGCTCGATGAGCGGGCGGGCTCGCCCGCCACAGCCTCAGAGATGATACGGCGGAATGTTGTTGAAGGCAACGTAGAGGAGCTTCAGCGGCTTCTCGCAGAGTGGGAGCAGTGGTCGGCCGAGGTACTTGAAAGCCATCTCTCCTATCCTTTTCTCGCTTATTTCCGGTCACACCATGAGAATCAGTCGTGGCTGGGGGCCCTCACGACCATCCTTGATACAGGCGCCCTGGCATGCAGCGTGATTGAAGGAGGGTTGCAGCGTCAGGCATGGATGACTTTTGCGATTGCCCGCCACGCCGTTGTTGATCTCGCGATAGTCTTCGGCATCTCCCCGGTCGTCGATCCGCTCACAGACCGGCTACCTCCAGCCGATCTGGCAAGACTGACTCAGATGCTCACTGGGAGCGGTCTTAAGCTCAAAACGACACCCGATGCAAAAAACCGCCTTTCGGAACTCAGGCGCATGTACGAGCCCTACGTTCTTTCACTGGCCAAATATTTTTGTCTTGATGCTCCGCCGTGGATCGGAGAAGAGGGTGGATCTGACAACTGGGAGAGCAGCGCATGGGAACGGGGTCCGGGCCACCATGCCCACCCGCGCGGTCATTTCTAATGGGCCGAGGAATAAGGCTCAAGGGACCTTTATTGACGGTGCCCTACGTCCATCTCAATCAATCCGCCCCCCTCGATCTGCCAACGGGATTTGACAGGGTTGTTCGGCCCCTCCTGCCGGTACGACGATCCTGCCCCCTCAGGGTGAGTGCCCTTTTCCGGCCCGTACTCGCCCCCGGAGGTCGGGCCGCCGCCCTTCTGGCCGCCGGGATCGGGTCTGCCCCCCTGTGCCTGGGGATCGCTCCCCGATTCAGGACCGTACGGTTGCGCCCCGTAGCCGCCTCCCTCTCCTGCAAAAACAACACCCGCGGAAAAGAGCAGCACCACAGCGATGCAAACAAAGAGCCTTTTCATCTCCTCCGCCCCCATTCCGTCAGTCTCTTCCCTTTTGATTATACCACAGAAGGGCGGGCAAAAGCATCGAGTCTGCGGAAGGGGCGTACACCACATCGTCAAAGTGGGAAAACTCAATGGAATATATCCCCTGACATTTCGCTCAAAAGAGCGTATACTATACATAACTCAGACCAATTTTATTCTCTTTTTTCCGAGGCTACCTAAAAGATCGGCTGATACGGACCGGAATCGCCGCTCGATTCCTGATGATATCACTAACTAACTACTTTAAAGGACATGAAAAATGAGCAACGTGGCGGAGTTTATTGAGACCAGGCTGCAAATTGAGTCGCTCGTTCAACAAATCGCCCTATCAGCCGAACGGAAAGCCATCCCTCAGTCAAAACAGAGGCTCGATGAAGCAGCTCAATTGTTGGAGACACTCAAGGCTATGGCAGACAACGATGTGCAGGAGAGCGCTGTTGGGCGCTTGACGAGAGCACTTGCTGGCCTCGGAACAAAGGTTGAGAAGCTGGCACGCAAGACGCCAGTCAGAAAAAAACAGGCGGTCGTTTGAAAATCTTCACGTAGCACCCGTATCATTTCTAAAAGGCCAACAAAGGGGATAGTCATGGTCAACTCAAAGGCAGGGTCGGCAACGGCTCTGCCTTCTTTTGTCGCCCTCGACCTGACGATTGCCGCTTGAAACCTACTCGTTGAGTTGCCGGGGATAAGATATGAGTTCCCAGTACATTTCTTAATCGGAAGGCCGTAAGTTCGAACCAATCAACCTATTTCCCCTGCCGCGGACGGTCCTTCGTCCTTAAGGGTCCACCTCATCGACATCGGTCGGCATTGCGCCAGCCTCATCGCAGCACTCGCATTCGTCCCTGTATGCACCGGGGACCGAAGACCAGTCCATGGCCGTGAACCCCAAATGGCGATAAAACGGAACAGTATCTCCCCGGGCGATGACGCTGATACTGGAGCAGACGCCAAAGAGTCTTTCCAGTAACGCGCGTCCGAGGCCCGTCCCTCGCGCCCCTGTTGCCACGACTATCGGGCGGAGAAAGGCATCATTGGTCCCTACCCATGCCAGCCTGGCAGCGCCGAGCAGCCTGCCGTTTACTTCTGCCACGATAAAGTCTACAGGGTCGATGTCCGTTGCCATCCGAAGAGACGCGAGGAGGCGCACAAGGGCACGCCCGTCCGATGGGTCGGCCCTGCCGGATGTGGACCTCTTCCAACCTCACGCCCATGATGCCCCTTTCGTTTCCCTTGTTACAAGGGCAAGTATATCTTGGCCCGGGAGTCGGGAATAGCCTTCTTACCCAGTTCGCCGAGGCCCTGGATTATCCTCGGCATCTCGGCCAGAGGGATACCCATGAACATCAGATCGTCGCTTATATCGGAGGCGCCCCTGCAGCCGTAGCAGCCAAGGGAGATGTTGATCTTCCCGGTCGTGAACGGGATGACGGTCGTTTCAACGCACAATGCGTTGTAGCCGCTGACCTTGAAGTCGAAGCGCTGACCGGAGTAGTACGACGCGGCCATGCAGAGCCACATCATCTGTTCGGGATTGGCGACAACGATGATCACATCCGGCGTATGGATGGCGTCCTTCAGCGGCGCAACCAGGGTGGCCCCGATGGAGCGGCCGGGCAGACAGGGACGCTCCTTCACCATCTGACGGGCTGCCTCGATGGAATCGAGCTTTCCGAAGCGCAAGATAGAGCTCTCCGCTTGCCAGCTTCGGCGGTATTTCCGTCATGCCCAGGATGTGCGTCCCATCGGGACAGGCGTGGCAACGGGGCGTCATCAACAGCGAATAGCCCCGGCGCGCTGCCATGATCGATTGGCAGTGGCGCAGTTTCGCCGGGGGCAGAGGCGCGTCCGGCATGGGGGCATCGGCCCCGATGAGCGATACGGCCACCGGGTTCCAGCGAAGGGAGAGGATACGGATGAGCGTCTCGTGCCACTCTTCGTAGCGGAGACGCTCATCGTCAGCGATGGGCGCGGCCCTTGTCCCCATTTTCTGGCCGAGCGCCTCGGTCTCGGCCTCGGTCTCGACGACACGAATGGCTCCGGCAGGGCACTGGCCCACGCAGGTGTCGCACATGGAGCACCTCTCCTGCCGGGCCGGCGCGGGCGATCATCCGGTTTTCGGTGCCCGCTTGCGCTCACGAGTTCCAGGACCTCGAAAGGGCAAAAATCAACGCACTGGCCGCAACCGGTGCAGCGGCTTAGGTCTATCTGAATTTCAGGCATCTATCGCCTCCCGTGGGTCGTGATCGAGATTGGGCGGAGTGTTGACAACGATGCCCGTTGCATCGGCCCAGGCCAGGAAGCGCTTCGGAGCCATGATCTCCGGTTGGAACTGGCTCACATAGGCATGCGAGCGGGCAAGCGACAGGGCATGGGCCAGATCCTCGGCATTGTCTATGTCAGAGACAGGATCGAGGGCTGCTGCCGGGATGCCCCGTGCCGCCGAAAGGGCCGTGATGGCGTCGAGGGCAGGGGTGCCATCGGCGTTGTAGAATACCCCGTCAAAGTCCATGGGCGTCTTTTCCGTAAGGCCTACCAGGGAGACGCCGCACGCCTGGCACGGGCAGAAGACAAGACCGCCCGTCTCGTACGCGGAGTCGAAATAGGCAAGCCATTGAAAGGCCCGCACGATGTGCGAAACGGGCATGGACGGCAGGTCGCCCCCAATGGAAACGGCCGAATGGTAGCCCAGCTTCCATAACTGTTTGAAGCCGTCGTCGAAGTGCTCGTTGAACGTTTTCCCGTTGTCCGTGATGTATTGGATGGGCCAGGGAAACGCGTCTTCGAAGATGCGCCTCACACGGCCCATATCAGAGGCCGGCGTTGAGCAGACAATAAAGTCGTATTTGTCCCCCTTGTCGTGAGCCGCCGCGTTGAGCTGTTCCAGCGCCGCGTGTCCGATTTCTGCTACGTCGAGCATGACGGCAGAGTAGAGGTCTGTCGCCTCCTCGGGCGTGAGAAACCCGCCCCTCGCGGAAGTCAGTCTCGTTTTTGTCAAACCGGGCGTCGGGGCCTTGGTGAAAAACATGAAAGCGTGTTTTTGTGCGCGCAATTGTTCGTTCATGGCGCGACAACCTCCTTATATACGCTGGGTCCGATCTCGCTTATCTTCTGCCGGGTAGACCCTACAGGGCAGCCCGTTATAGGCCCATTGGCCCATAAGATTATCATATTCTTGCGCGTCTGCGTTGGTCAGCAGGTTTGCGTTCGAGCGCCACACGCCTCCCAGCTCAGGCTCGGCGCTCGCAAGCTCAGGCCGCCACCAGCCGTATTCGACGCTGACGACATCGGTCCGCATGACGGCTATTTTCAGCCTGAAGCATGCCCTGCCATGGGGAGACTCGACCCAGACCGCCTGCCCTTCAGCCAGACCAAGCCTTCGGGCGCACCCGGCGCTCATTTCGGCGAGCGGCTCAGGATGGAGCCTGCGCAGGCTCTCCACCTGACGGAACGCGGAGGCGTAATAGGGCTGTGTTCTCGCGCCCGTAATGAGCGTCAGGGGATACTCTTTCGATTCACCCGTTGGGGGCCGGTGCACGGGCAAAGGCTGCGCATGGATGCTGTCGAGTATCTCTGAATAGAGCTCGATTTTGTTGCTCGGTGTGGCAAAGCCTGCCGGGAAGGCCGGAGCCTTCATCGACATGCTCGAACTTTCCGTATGAACGGGCCGGGCAGTAGAGCCCTGTTTCGCAGAAGTCCTGCCACGATATACCAGCCGGGCGCCAGCATATCTTCGAGGCTCTCCTGAAACGTCTTCCAGGGCCAATCCTTTTCCTGACCCATCCGGAGAGCCAGCCCGCGCCAGAAATCGAAGTTTACGCGACGCTCGTACAGGGGATCGATTGCCCTATCGCCGCCGTAGGCGATATTTGCAGTCCCGGCGTTCGTCTGCACGACGGCCCGCTCTAAGCTCCCGGCGGCGGGCAGCACATAATCGGCCAGCATGGCCGTCGGTGTCCGAAAGAGATCGATGACGACCAGAAGGTCGAGGCTCTTCAGCGCCCGATAGACCAGGCGGCTGTCGGCCTGCGAGAGCATTGGGTTGCTCGCCAGGACGATCATGGCGCGAACGGGATAAGGCTTGCCTTCGAGCATGGCGTGCCAGACAAGGTTCGGGTGGGCCGACGTTAAATAACGTACAGGCAGGCGCTTGCCGTGCTTCCGGATGTAGCTCTCCACGAGACCGTAGCCCCGGTAAGACTGGAGCAACCAGCGGTCGCCGCCTAGCTGCTTTTCCCGCTGCTGTTCAGGCAGGCGATCGCTCAATTCCAGGTCGACCTCCGGCGTGAAATCGGGCATCTGTGCGAGATGCGACGCCCCGGCAAGGTCAACGTTTCCTGTAACGGCCCGCAAGATGGCCAGGGCACGGTGCGTCTGAAAGCTGTTTGGCCCGATCTGATCGATGCCCCGTCCCGTGATCAGGGTGGCAGGCTTGCGTCCGGCATAGAGCGAGGCCGTCTCCACGATGGATGCCGCGGGCAGACCCGTCAGGGCCTCGACAACTGTCGGCGTGTAGGGCGCGACGTGGCGCTCAAGGGCCTCGAAGCCGTGGCACCATGTGTCGACGAACGGCCGGTCGTAGAGCTTTTCCGTGATGATGACGTTGAGGAGGCCGAGGGCGAGCGCGCAGTCGGCGCCAGGCCTTATCGGAAGCCAGCGTGAGGTAAGCGCGGCCGTTTTCGTCCGGCGGGGATCGACGACGATCAGCGGGGCTTCGCTTCTGCTATATTCCTTGATGGTGCGCCAGAAGAGCGAGTTGTCCGATTCAGCCGGGTTTACGCCCCAGAGAATGGCGCACGACGTCTTCTCGAGGTCGAGCTCGTTATCGAGGGGCCAGCCAAACGTTATTGCGTCGGCCCAGATGTGAGGGTTCCAGCAGATCTGCCCTATGCCTACATTGTTGGGACTGCCGAAGAGATTCATGAAGCGATGGAGCGGCCAGTATACGGTGTGCGGCCCGCCTATGCTCGTCGCCAGCGTCTCCGGCCCGTGCTCCTCTTTCAGCGCCTTGAGCCGCGCTGCAATCTCGTCGAGGGCCTCATCCCACGAGATGCGCTCCCATCGGCCTGAGCCCCGCTCGCCGACGCGCTTCATCGGATAGTTGAGGCGCATGGGGTGATCGAGGAACTCCAGATTGCGGCGGCAACGGGCGCACCCTTTGACGATGGCCGCGTCGTAGGGGTACCGGCTGGGGTCCGGCTCGAGCCGGGCGATCCTCCCGTCCGCCATGTGGGCCGTCAAACCGCACAGGTAGCCGCAAAAGCTGCAGTTCGTCTTTTTTGTCTGGCTATTCGACACGCGGTCTTTTGTCCTTTCCCGGAAGATGCGCGGTACATCTCTTCAACCGATTCGAATTCGATATTATACTACCTTGGCTTTTCTAACCGCTGCAATGGTTTATAAGTGGGCCTATTCCTTTTACTCCCTTTCACCTCCTGAGAAACTCCCTGCTGCTGTAGGGGTTGTAGTATTGCTTCATATCCGAGATCGCGTGCTCTCTTGGTGATGTTGCGGAGCACCCGCTCCTTGTAACGATTCTCATAATAATCGCTTCCGAGGTCTTTATACGACTGTCCGGTGGTCCACATGCGGTAGAATATGCGGGCGAGCTTATGTGCGGTGGCGGTGACTGCCTTGGGGGCTCCCAGGCGGGCGCGGATACGCCGGTAAAACCCTCCGAGGCCGCTGGTGCTGTTGGCAAGGGACTGTGCTGCCATGCGGAAGGCGGCAGCCGCCCGGTTATTGGTCTTTCTCGTTTTGGTACTTATGACCTTTCCTCCGGTGATGCGGTTGTTGGGGCAGAGGCCGAGCCAGGAAACAAAGTGCTTTTCCGTCGGGAACTTTGCCGGGTCGAGGCCCACCTCGGAGACGATCTTCTGCACGGTAAGGGCGTCAAAGCCGGGTATCTGGGTGAAGTCGATACCGCTCACCCGGTAGAGCTCGGTCCTGAGGTCAACGAAAGACTGGTTCTTGACCAGCTTTTTCCCCTTCCGTTTCGGACGGGGAAGAGGGTTTGTGATAAGGTCGACCTTCGAGTCAAACGTGTGGAGGTAGCGCTCTATTTCCAGGTCACAGGCTTCTATCTGCCTATGGTAGAAGTCATAGAGCTCGACCGCCTGCTTGAGGGCGAAGCAATGTTCTTCCCGGTAGTCGCCTTCGAGAGCCTTGGCAATCTCTTCAGGCGTGCTCCTTACCCCCGGTGCCCTCATGAGGGCGAGCTTCTCACGGTCACGCTCCCCTGCGATGATGGCGCGGATGATCCGCATGCCCGTTACACTGTTAATGTCGGCGAGCACCTTCTGCAGCTGGATATTCATCTGCGTCAGCGCTTTCTGCATGTGCTGGATATGGGCAGCGGCGTAGCGAATGAGGTTCTCCCTGTGCCGCCAGTAGGAGCGCAGAACGCACATCTGGTCAGAGGGACGAAAGGAACCGGAGAGGAGGCCGTAGGTGTGCAGACGCTGGACCCACTGGCAGTCGTCCACATCGCTCTTGCGCCCGGGCACGTTCTTCACATGGCGGGCATTCACCAGGAATACCTCGAACCCGTACTGCTCCAGGATCTGGTGGGCAGGTATCCAGTAGACGCCCGTTGACTCCATGGCGACCGTGGTAATACCACACGTTTTGAGCCATTGGGCCATGGCATGGAGATCGGCCGTGAAACAGCCGAAGGAGCGTACCGGCTCCTCATCCCGGTCTGCGGTACGGCGACCCAGTGCTCCTCCGAGCCGATATCGATGCCGGCTGCGTCCTTGTTGATGATCGGGAATGAACTGAAGCCAGACTTCTTCCGTGATGCACCCTTGTTCTTTTTCTTCTGCTGCATTGCTCAACTCCTTGGATGATTTAGTACGTTCTGGCCCAGGTCGGTCTAATTCGAGAGTCCTCCTAAACGGGATCGCGTCACCAATGGGACAACCGAAAACGCCTGGGACCATGCTAGAAGACGGGTACTCTGACACCAGTGTGAAGGAGGTCTTAGCTGCCAGAACGTACTGCATACTATCCTATCGAGGAGGGCCTCTGCAAGATGGTTGCTTTCATTGGACGAGCCAGGGGCGTAGCCACCGGGCTCAACTGCTAGCAATGGTGAAGACTGAAGGGCAGAAGCAGTTTCACGATTACCAATCGAAAGCTGGCAGAAGAGTCCAGGCGTTCGCAAAACAATTGTTGTGGACGGTTTCGTCGGGGTTCGGATTGGCGAACGTCGGGATCAGACCAACGCCATTTCCTTGGGCTAATCCTATTTTTGTTTTGACGCGCCGTCTGCCTCTTTTTCGGCTTCTCTCCGCGCAGGTACCAGGGAGCATCGACAATAACAATCTGAGGGCCTCCTTTGAGAAGAAGCAACTGTTTAATCAACGTGGCGCGGTGAGGGATAAAGAAATGGTACCACTCTCTTTGGACAAGCTCCGGAACGACCACGGCGATGGAACGGTCGGGATGATCGGAAGCGAGTCTACGAACATAGCCGAGCAGAGGGTCAAAGAATTCTCGGTAGGACGATTTCAGTACTACCAGTTGAGGGGCGCGGTGACCTATTTTTTGAAAAGGTTTCTCGACAACATCGGCCCACCTGCCTGAAAGATCTTTCGTTGTCTATGTGTTCGGCAAGGATTTGAACAACGTAGATATCTTCGGATAAGGCGAGCGCCAGCCGCAGCGCCTTCCGTGCGATGCGATCCAGTCGTTTTATCGGAATAACGATAATGGGCGCAGAAGTCCCGGCCGTATCGAGCGGGCCGGCTTCAGCCGCCTCCCCTTCGATTTTCCTGTATCGCTTTCGTATGCTGAGGAACATCAGTACAAGGGGCGGTATGACGACGATCGTCAGCCAGGCGCCCTCCATGAATTTAGAGACCGTTATGATGATCAGCGTTGCCGCCGTCGCAAGGCCTCCCACCGCATTCAGGACAAGAGACCGTATAAAGTGCGGGCCTCGCAGCCGATGCCAGTGCACGACCATGCCGAGTTGCGACAACGTAAAAGCAGTAAAAGCGCCGACAGCAAACAGAGGAATGAGGCGGTCCGTAATGCCGCCGAAGGCGACCAACACCGTTCCCGACAGTATCGTGAGTATGAGTATACCGTTACTGTAAACGAGCCGTCGTCCGCGATGGGCGAATCCCGCCGGTAAATATTCATTGAGAGCCAGTATGCGGCAAACGCGGGGGAAATCAGCGAAACTGGTGTTGGCTGATAAGGCAAGTACCATAAGAATCGCAGACATGGACACGTAATAGAAAATACCTCGTCCCGCGACCACGCCGACTATCTGCGAGAGGATGCTCTGATATCCGGGTTGACCTTGCGGCATGGCGCTGATTCCGTAGCTGTAAGAGAGAAACGCGACGCCGGCAAGGAGAACCGCCAGCAGGATCATGATGATTGAAAGCGTTCGCCTGGCCAGGATGACTGCCGGTTTCTGGAAGATCGGAACCGCATTGCTTACGGCCTCGATGCCGGTGAGCGCCGTACAGCCGCTCGCGAAGGCCCTGATCAGAAGCCAGGCCGTCGCAGCATGAGCGGAATCCCGTACGAGTGGCCGGACGATCGGAACGGGATGCCCGTACAGAGGTCCGTACAATGCCGATAACGATCGTGATTCCAAGGCAGAGCAGAAACACGTAGGTCGGGAACATAAAAACAATCCCGGCAGAGCGGACTCCGCGCAGATTGACGATAGTGAGAACAGCGAGAATTACCATACAGAGCGAGAGCGTGTAAGGGAGAAGAGACGGAATCGCGGAGACGAGCGCGCCTACCCCCGCGGAGATCGCAACGGCCACATTAAGCACATAGTCGATCGACAAAGCGCTCGCAGCCAACAGGCCGGGAAGCTGTCCAAGATTTTCCTTCGCAACAGTAAACGATCCCCCACCCTGGGGATATGCCGCAATTGTCTGACGATACGATATGGATACGGCAAAGAGAAGGAGGATTATCAATAGCGTGATGGGACCGATATACGCCGGGGCAGCCACACCAAGCGGCAAAAGCACGGTCAACGCAGCTTCGGGACCGTATGCGGCCGACGCGAGCGCGTCCAAGCCTAAAATCGGTATGCCCGGCAGGGGACTTATTTTTTCTTGCTGTTCATCTTCCGTGCGAATCCGTTTCCCGAAGAGGATTTCTTTTAAGCCCATGAATAGACTTCTCGATGGATAATATGCCTCACTCTTCCCATGTAGTGCAAGTGTTCGTGCCTGATTAGAACTTTTCGGCTCATTGAGCGTGATCGCGTATGCAATCCTGGCCTTTGGAGCCACCACACGGACAAGGGTCTTAACAGAGATAGTAATTTATGTGCTTGACAACTTTTTTAGAAGAGAAAGACAGGACGAGGTATCGACAACACCCTTTATGGGTGCCCTTTATGGGTACTACTAGCGCATGAGCTTAGATTCCAGAAGGTGAGCATTACCGACTAAAACCGTGAAAAAAGAGTGGCTAGGTTTGGGCTTTCGTATCCAGCACCCGTCGTACGGCCTCGGCTAATTCATTTCTTGAAAGGGGTTTCATGACGAACCCGTCAATGCCCATGGACTCCGCCTTTTCCTGGGATATCGTTTCACTGTAGCCGGTGCAGAGAATCAGCGGGATGTCGGGCCGTATCTCTTTGAGCTTTTGCGCTAGGATGCGCCGGTCATATTCGGCATGGTATGGTCGGTGATCACGAGATCAAAGGCGCCCGGGTCTTCGGCGAATGTCTGCAATGCATCCACGCTATCCGTCTTACCCAGGACCTTGTACCCCAGACGGCCAAGCATTCCTTCCGCCATCTCGACAAGGAGCTCTTCGTCATCCACAAAGAGGATCCTTTCCTTGCCTTTGGGGGCAGGACGACTCGCGGGCTCGTCCGCCTTTTCGGCGGAGGCGTGTCGTGGCAGGTAGACCGTGAACGTGGCCCCGTGTCCCGGCTGGCTGGAGACGGTGATCACCCCCTGGTGGCTCTTCACAATGCCGTAGACGACGGCGAGTCCCATGCCTGTCCCTTGGCCCCGCTCCTTGGTGGTAAAGAAGGGCTCGAAGATTCTCGTCTTTACGTCCTCATGTATGCCGCGGTCCCGTGTCGCTCACCGTGAGGGTGACGTAGGTACCCGGTTGTATATCCGCCTCCGGTAGGGTGTCGCCCTCGCTGAAAACCGTATCCGTGAGGCTCACCTCAAGGCGTCCTCCCGCGTGGCGCATCGCATCCCCGGCATTGGTGCAGAGGTTCATCAGTATCTGCTGTATCTGGACGGGGTCGGCCAGCACCACATCGGATAGCGTATCTATGTTGAGGCGCATCTCGATGATAGTAGGGAGCGACGATCGTAGCAGCTTGAAGGTTTCATTGATGAGGGGCCTGAGCGAAAGGGGTTTGTGCTCCTGCTCGGTCTTGCGGCTGAACGTGAGGATCTGTCGGACCAGGCCTCTTGCACGCATGCCGGCCTTGAATATCTGGTCGAGGTTGTGGCGTGCTGTCATCTCCTCGGGCACGTCGTCCATGGCCAGCTCCGCATTGCCGATGATGGCGGCCAACATATTATTAAAGTCGTGGGCGATACCGCCGGCGAGGGTGCCGATTGCCTCCATTTTCTGTGATTGGCGAAGCTGTTCGTCAAGTCTCATCTGCTCGGTGATGTCGCTAAAAAGGATCGCCACGTGCCGGTTTTCCGGTTGGCCGACGCGGAAGGCGTAAACGTCGTACCAGCGGTGCAGCTGTTCGGCATAATTCTGAAAGCGAGCCGGTTGCCCCGTCAGCGCTATTTTCCCGTAAGTCTCAAACCAATGCTCTTCATGGTTCGGGGCCAACTCACGCATGCTTTTGCCCTGCGCGTCGATGAGCCCCGTTTGTTTCTCGAATGCCGCGTTGACCTCCAAGAAGCGATAGTCGATCGGCTTTTGGTTTTCGTCGAAAATCACTTCTACCGTGCAAAAGCCTTCATCGATGGCGTTGAACAGCGTGCGATAATGCTGTTCAGATTCGCGAAGCTCCTCTTCCATCCGCGTGTGCTCGGTCATGTCACGGGCAGCGGCGAAGACGCCGACAACCTCTCCCGCCTCGTCCCGGTAAACCGACGCGTTGTAAAGGACGGGCGTAATCTGGCCGTTTCGGTGACGGATATCCAGCTCGTAATCACGCACAAACCCCTTACTGAATACCTGCCGGTACCCGCTCCTTGCTTTCTCGGGATCGGTGAAGTAATCGGAGAAATCAGTTCCGATGAGCTCCGCTCTTGAATAGCCGGTAGCGAGCTCGGTGGCGGCGTTCACATCGCTGATCCTCCCTTCCGGATCGATGGTAACCAGTGGGTCGAGAGCGGCCTCGATCAGCTTCCGGTTGTAGGCGCTTGCCAGCCGGAGAGCCTCGGTCCTCTCCTGGACCCGCTGCTCCAGCTCATCGTGGGCCTTTTGGAGGGCCTCTTCTGCTCGTTTACGTTTGGTGATGTCACGGGCATAAATACGCACAGCCTTGAACTGAGGGACAAGCTGAACGGTCTCGTCAAGAACCCTATCCGCTAAAATCACTTCGCGATCAAGGGTTATTTCGTTTTCCTTGTCCCAATCTCTTAAAATGGCATCCAGGTCATGGGGCAGAAGGGCTTTGAAGTCCCCTTTGTCTAATCCGAGCTTTTCCAAGATGGCTTGGGAGCTCGGATTAGCGAAGGTTATCGTACCGGAAACATCCACCTCGATGATCGGCCTCGGGTTCAATCGTGGGTAAGAGGCAAGATGTTCCGTCCTCTCTTCCGCCCGCTTGCGTTCGGCGATATCACGAAAGACCAGCACAACGCCCACGGTCTTTCCTTCCGCGTCTCGTATGGGAGCGCCGCTGTCGTCGATAGGGACTTCGGTTCCGTCCTTCCGTACCAGAATAGTGTGGTTCGCAAGGCCGACAATCATCCCTTCCCGAAGCACTTTCGTGACAGGGTTTTCAACCTCCCGGCGGGTCTGCTCGTTGATAATGTTGAATACCTCCGGTACAGGCTTCATCGAAGCATCCAAGAGTGTCCAGCCGGTCAGTTCCTCCGCAACAGCGTTCATAAAGGCGATCTTGCCTGTCAACATCGGTGGCGATAACCGCATCGCCGATGCTTGCAAGGGTGGTGGCCCAGCGTTGCTCGCTCTCCCGTCAAGGCAAATTCCGCCTGCTTGCGCTCAGTGATGTCCCTGATGATAGCGGCGGATCTCAAATTGCCGTTACCGTCTGTAAGAAGCTCGTAGAGACATCGAGGCCGAGGCAAAGGTCGTGCCGTCGGCTCGCCTGTAGCGTCAACTCACCGTAGGTAGCGACCCTGTCAGGCTCTCGTTCCCTGAGTAGGATCACCGGTCACGGGCTCATGCGGGGCGAACATATCACCCCGTTGACAGACCGATCATCTCCTGCTCGGTTCGCCCGAACATCCGGCAGGCTGCCGGGTTCGCCGAGAGAATGTACATTTTCCGGAAGTGTCAGTGAGAATAAAAGCGTCGAGGCTCATTTCAAAGAGATGCGGTAGCGCTGCTCGCTCTCCCGCAGGGCCTCTTCCGCCCGCTCCCGTATCATGAGCACAAAGCCAATGCTTGAGAGTACCGCGCGCCGAGCATCGCAAGCACACCCGGATTCCGGAAGGTCGTCGCATGCAAAACAGACAGTTGTCCATAGGGGAGCGTAAGCGCCTCTACAAGCCGATTAAGCCAGAACAAGGCCATCACGAGAAAAGCGAAGCCGGTCAGCCAGTAAGATAGCCTTTCCTTAATCGGGGCGTCACGCAGCAGTGCCCAGACAATTGCCGCCGGTCTGCAGCAAGGGAGGAGCGATATAAAAATAACCCGGTACAAGAGGTTGTCCACATAGACGGAAAAGTACCAAAAAAAGATGAAGGTGGCTGCAACTGGGACAAGGAGAATACCCGTGTTGTAGGGCGACCCCGGAACTGCCGCACTGCGGCGTAAAGGAGGGAATAACTTGCCGTCAAGAAAGTGTTGGCGATGACAATCGAAAGAAAGTCCCCTACGATCCCGCGAAGAGCCCAGGAGCACCCAGAAGGCGCCGTGAAGGGCCCAGCCGAGAGCCCATTGGAGCGCACCGTCCCGCTGAAATCGTCGAGTCTGGAGGGTGAGCAGCGCCCCGGCGACGACGAAACAGATCGCCCCCATAGCAATGTACATCGTCCGGACATCCAGGATCATAGACGACCTCTCTTCTTCACGCTAGGCTGTGTTCGCTCGCAATAGTTACTCGGTTTCTCAGTGTCAAGCCCTGTCTGTGAAACATTCCATGAGGGACCTCATATCGCGTCAATTCGGTTTGAACGCCTAGTCTACCACAAGCCTTACTGACGTTAAAAGGGGATTTGAGACGGGCCGGATCGCTTCCGTAAGATTTGAGGAATGCCACGGGTAATGCGCAACTCTGCGATCAAATATGATTTTCAGGCTTACAGAGGAAGACATGGATACAGGGTGCGACTCCATAAAGTTCTTGCATTATAGCACTAAGTGCTATAGAATATGGAGTACCGAGGAGGGGAAAATGCGGGTATTCAAATCGAAGTGGTTTGCGCGCTTTGCTCGAAAAGAGCGCATCAATGATGCGATGCTCGTCGATGCGGTTAGGGAAATAGAAAGGGGGCTGAATGATGGGGAGTTGGGAGGAGGCCTCATCAAAAAGCGCGTGGCCCGCCCCGGCGAGGGTAAGAGAGGCGGCTACCGAACAATCATTGTCCATCCCGCAGAATCCCGGTCAGTGTTCATATACGGCTTTCCCAAAAGTGCAAAAGCCAACCTGAGCCCCGTAGAATTGGATGTCTATCGCAAACTGGCACAAATCTACCTGTCCTTCACCGACGCGGATATGGCCAGAGCGCAGAAAGAAGGGGAATTAGAGGAGGTACATTACAAAGATGAAGAAAAAAATATCGGACTGATGCTTTGGCTGCGGCGCACAAGACGGCTGCAGGGCTGCATCGTATTGGACTTGTGGATGCAAAGACGATGCGGGATTTCGATGCATCATGCCTGACGCCCGTGGAAAGGCTCTCTCCTGAGGAAATCGTCGAAGTGAGAAAAACAGGCTGGCGTCAGTCAAGCCGTGTTTGCAAGTTATCTCAACGTGACAGTCAGCCTGGTGAGCCAATGGGAAAGAGGTGAAAAACATCCGCACGGACCTTCACTTAAGCTTCTGACACTCGTGCAGAAAAAGGGCTTGGATGCTATCGCATGAGACCCGTCATCCTAATATAGATTCAAGATTAAATTGACCGAAGGGCGCGCAGCTTTGACCGCAGAGGGATGAACTCGCGTGCAGGAAGCGTTTTCTCGTCCACCGTGTTTATGCGAGCTGGCCGAAGCGTGGACCGCTTGAAAGCGATCGGGATTCACATTCAGCCCTTCCCATTCGTCAGGTGGTAGGCGCAGAATGGGACCGTTCGCAGGTCAGCTGTTTTGACCGTCATGCTGCATTCCCGCAGGCGTTCTGTTTTGACCGTCATGCTGCATTCCTGCAGGCGTTCAAAATCCATGCTCCACGCATCCATATAATTCATGATTACTATGGAAAGACCCTTGCCCGTATATGCCTCTCTTCCGGCCAAAAGGTCTGCGAAGACAGAGCCCTGGGGACTGTCCGGGTCGAACTCGCTCATGTACTCCTCACGAGAAATGAGGCGGGTGGAAGGGAGGAAACCTTTACCTTCGCTTTCGACCAGATAGACGCCTGCGGAGCATAAAGGATGGGAGCAGCCGAGGGGCCACAGGTCATAGGGTCCTATCAAACCGCCGCTCTGCTCGGCGAGGAGAAAAATGACGTCTCCCATAGAGAGGCGATCCGGCATCTCCACCTCGAACCGGCCGGAGAAGAAGGCGGGCTGGAGCGCGAGTCCTGCAACCACGTCGATATTTTGCAGGGCGAAGTCGAGGACCTTTCCGATCTCACCCTCGTTGATGCCCTTGATCACGGTCATTGCCAGGACGACCTGGATACCTGCCTCCCGGCAGCGCTCGACGGCCGAGAGCTTTTCCGCCAGGAGGTCGGCCCCTCTTATCCGCACATAGACTTCCGGGGACATGGCGTCGAACTGCAAATAGATCCCCGTCGCCCCAGACTCTTTAAGCCTGGGGAGGAGGTCCGGCTGGGCTGCGATGGCCAGGCCGTTCGTGTTGATCTCGATAGCGGAAAACCCCAGTCCGTGGCCGAGGCGGACGACCTCCGGCTAGATCTTTCCGCACTGTCGGCTCCCCGCCCGTAAGCTGAATGGAAATATCGGGCCCCGCCTCCTCCAGGATTGAAGCGTACAACGATTGAAGCTCCGCGAGACCCGGATCGGCCGCGTCTCCCGCGCTCATAAAACAGACGGGGCAGCGCAGGTTGCAGCGTCTCGTCACCTCGATCTCCATAAGGGTCGGTTTTCTCAGATGACGGCCACACAATCCGCAGGCCCCTGGGCAGCGCGCCGCCGCGTCTTTCCTCAGGCGGGGTGGCACGCGGGGAAAATCAAAAGACCTCATCCATCGATAATGGTCGACGTCAGGCCATATCTTCAGCTTCACGCTGCCATGCTCGGAACAGGTTTTCAGCAGATAGACGGCCCTTCCGTCCGAGACAATCGACCCTTCGACATTCTTGAGGCAGGTCGGGCAGAGGCTTTCGATGGAGTGGAGCAGCTCCATCACTCCCAGGCTTTAAGGAACGGCGCGTCCGGCCCCGGCAATCTGAGAATAGTATTCGGACTCGCCCGGAAGCCGGGCGCGCTCGTCTGAGTAGACCACCAGAAAGCGTAAGACCACGCCGCCGATGAGGACCAAAAACGGCGCCGTCTGGCCTCCCGCTGCAGAGGAGAGCCCATAGAGTACACCAGGCAAAGCGAGGCCCGAGGCCGACGAGACCGCCCCAGAACAGCCATCTCTTGGGGCCGGTCAGCCATTGGGCCGCAATGCGGGCCGTAACCGGTCCGGCGGAAAAACGCATCATGCCGACATAGACGAAGACGAGTATGAGCTCGAAGACGAGAAGCGCGAGGTCACAGGACCTCAAGGCAGCGTGCACCGCACCAAGCTCGCCGGCAGTTACATGGCAAGGCCATGAGCCGGCAAGGAGCGATTGCGCAGCCACTCCTGTCGAAATCCCTGACACGAGGAAGAGGACCGGCAGGAGAGGCGTGTTCCAGAACGCACGGGCCCTCAGGCTCCCGAGGAGGATGCCGGTGTAGATGCAGACGCCCAGGCCAAGCACGATGTTGATCCCGGCAGCGAGGTGCCGCAGACCGACAAGCTGCCGCCAGGGGGAAAAGTCCGGCCAGAAGGAGAAATACGCAAAGCTCGTAACAATCGTGAAAGAGAGCATCCAGGCGCCCGCGGTCATGATCGCCTTTTGTCGTGACAAGACCCTCCAGAACTGAAAAGGACGGCCCAGCTCGAAGATGAGAAGGGCGCTGCCTATGGCGATGGCTATGCCGGCGAGGAGGCTACCCAGGCTGAAAGGCTCTCCCCTGTCGAAGGCAAGATCGGCAAGTCCGGCCACGACGATCATTCCGCCCCCCAGGCCCCCGAGAAAGAGATAGGAAGCTATGGGCCAGCCCCAGTTATGTCCTTCCTTCATCCCTGACCCCCTCCTGGTGCGACAATATAGTAAACCTGAGGATCTGTGCCGATCTCAGGCAGAAGCTGCAACGTGTGCATGCTGTTGACCATTTGCGCGACCTCACTTCCGGGATCGTCCAGATCGCCGAAGATCCGCGCCCGCTGATGGCATGTTTGCACACAGAAGGGCTCAAGCCCCTCCCGCACCCGCTCCTTGCAGAAATCGCATTTCTGGATTGTCCCGGTTTTGGCGTTCGCGTGGCGTGCGCGGTACGGACAGGCCTGGATGCACGCCTTGCAGCCGATGCACGTGTTTTGGTCAACCCAGACGATGCCGTCGGCCTCCTGCCGGGATGCCCCGGAGGGACAACAGCCGACGCAGGGCGGGTTCTCGCAGTGCATGCATATGAGCGGATAGTAGGTCATGCTGACATGAGGGAAAACACCGTTCGGCCCGTGAGTGAAGACAGGGTTATAAATCATGTCGACGGGCAGCTCATTATTCACTTTGCAGGCAACCGTGCAGGAATGGCATCCGATGCACCGCCTCGTGTCCATGATCATTACAAATCGCGCCATATCACTTACCTTCCGTCCGCTTCCGATTGCTCGACCCTGTAAACGCGGCAGAGAAGCCCGCGGTTGGCCCAGCTCCCTCCTAGGGGATCGCACGCCTCATCCGAGACGTCCGTCAGCACGTTCGTGTTCGATTCCGTGCAGCCCCCAAGCTCGGGCTCGGCGGCCTCGCGCTCCGGATACCACCAGCCGCGCTGCGTCACGACCACCTTTGGATGGACTGCCTGCGTAAGGTTCGCCTTCTGTTTGATCCGGCCCCTTTTCGTCTCGATCCATACCCAGTCGCCCATGGAGATGCCGAGCTCTTTTGCCGTTTCCGGGTTGATGTCCACATACGGCTCATGCTTGAGAAAGCGCAGTTCCTTGATCTGGAAGTGCTCGGAGTGATGGAAGGGCATGAAGCCGCTTCCGGAGGTGAGCACGAGCGGGAACTTCCGCGCGAGGTCGGGATCGTCGATCTCGTTCTCGACAGGCGCCGCGTAAGTGGGCATCGCGGGGTAGCCGAGCTCCTGAAGCGTGCTTGAGACGAGCTCGATCCTGCGGGAGGGTGTGGCGAAACCGATCCGGCCGTACTTGTAGTACTCACGCTCGGGGAAATGAAAACGGTGCTTCTCAACGAACTCGTCGTAACTGCCCACGTCGTCATAGCCAAGTGGATAGATGCGGTAATAGTTTGCCTCTTCCAGGTTTTCCCACGGCCACATCTCCTCCTGGCCCATCCTCACGCCCAAGCCGCGCCAGAACTCATAGTCGGTCCTGCGCTCAAACATGGGCTGTATGGCCCTCTCCGATGCGATCAGCGTGTCGGAGCACCCGTAGGTGGTCGCAATGGTCGGTCTCTCCAGGGGAGACGCCGAAGGAAGGACGTAGTCGGAAAGCATGGCCGTAGGCGTCATCCAGTATTCCATGGTGACGAGGAAGCCCACCTTTCGCAGGGCCTCGAGCACGAGGTCCGTATGGCCGTAAGAATTGATCGGGTTTGTCCCAAGGACGATGAGCGCTTTGACAGGATAGGGCTTCTCCGTCAGTATGGCTCTGAATACGGATGGCGGATGGGCCTCGCACATCCATTCGGCGGTAGGCGCCTTGCCCCAGACTTCTTTCGTAATCGCCGCTATCCGACCATAGCCCGGCCACGTGATCAGCTTATACCGGTCGGAACCGATCTGCTTTGCCTTCTGCTCCTCCGGCAGCCAGTCGTTGGCCTCCATCTCTTCGTCGGTAATGAAATCGGGGCTCGGCCCGCACAGAAGGTCACTGCCCGGTGCGTCAAGGTTGCCGGTGACGGCGCGCAAAAGGGCCCTCGCATGAATGCCGGCTCCGGCTGATCTCCCGGACTGG
>CAWIHO010000050.1:0-21327 GCA_963835605.1 uncultured delta proteobacterium
TAGTAAAAAAAGAGAGTTGCACTTAGCCGTCCTGCTTAAAGGTTATCATGTCTGACTGCGTAACGGTAACATTATAGCTGTACGCAGGTCCACACATCTGAGTCTCCAGCATGCGCCTTCCTGCGGGCCGGCCCGCGCAACAGTCGGTCGGGACGACGACGTTATAATGGCGCACATGAAAACCGATGACTGCGTGATAGACGCAGACATCGGCAGCTACGCCCATGACGATGATGGAGTGGGTCTCGGGCGCTATGCCAAGCCGTCCTAGCAGCGCGTCCATCTCTGTTCTGTGGAAACAATCGTGCGTTTCCTTCTTGACAACCGGTTCTCGCTTCCGGGGTCTCAGCTCCTCAATGTAGGCAGAACCCATGTGTTTCGGAAATAAAAGGGGCAATGCCAAAGCGGACGAATTCCGGGGAAGTCTTGTCACGCACGGACTGGACGAAGATAACGTGGATCCCTGCAGAGCGGCATTTTTCTAATAGTGTTTTGCATTGCGGGATCACCTCATCCACGCCGTCCGGGTGGTAGAGCTTGCCGCCAGGCTTGCAGAAATCGTTTTCCATGTCTATGATCACCAGAGTAGTCGATTGGGGATCCAATGACAGACGCTTGTACTTTCTCTTTTTTCCCATGGTGATACTCCTTTTCACGGGTCCGCCCCATGGTCGGCGGGGTTACCTGGTATTCGCCTCATGAGCTTCATGGTAAAGTTATTAATCCTCGCGCTGATGGACATCAGGCCACCGGGAACGAAGAGGACGACCAGGATGAAGGTGGCCGCGAAGACGACAAGGTGCACTTCACCAAGGCTGATCGCAAAGAGTTCGCTCAAGCCGAGAAAACATGCGGCGCCCAGGATGGGACCCGTAATGGTCCCCAGACCCCCGATGAAGGTGGTCAAGGTGGGCAGGAAAGACCATGAGAGCTCAAACGGGGCATAGTAGTAATAGCTGACCTGATGGTAGGCGAAGATGCCCCCCCCGAGGCCGACCAGCAGGGAGCTGACCATGAGGGCGAACACCTTGTGCTTGAATGTTCTCACTCCCATTGCCTCGGCCGCTGCCTCGTCATCGCGGATTCCAACCAGGGCGAGTCCCGTGCGGGAGCGTACGATCCAATAAACCACGGCAACCGTGAGCACCGCCACAACCAGGGCAAGATAATACCGGCTGAGCATGCTGTAGCCTGTCAGATACCCGCTGGAGAGGGAGCCAGGCAAAGGGAAGAGATTGGCCACGGTGATCTGGGCGATCATGGCCAGGGCCAGCGTGCCGATAGGAAAGTAGGCGGAGCGCATACGGAGGCAGGGAACACCCACAAGGAGTGCGAGGACCACGGAACTCAGGCTTCCTGCAATGAGGGCAGGCACGATGGGAACGCCGGCAGTCCAGAGGAGACGGGTAATGAGCGCCCCTGTTCCGAAAAAGGCCGAGTGGCCCAGACTTACCTGTCCGGTAAAGCCGCCGAGAAGGTTCCAGCTCTGGGCAACGATGACGTAAAGGAAGAACATGAGGAGCAGGTTGAGCAGATACTCGGATCGGATCACGGCGGGGAGGAGGGCGAAGAGAAGTATTGCCAGACAGAACCCGATCCAGGCTTTCAGCCTCATCATAACTCCTGCCTCTTAAAAAGCCCCTTCGGAAAGAGAACCATGACGAGGACGAAGACGACAAGACCCGTTACTTCACGGTATGGAGCGCCGAAGATATAGACGCTGATTGCTTCCATAATGCCGAGCAAGAGTCCGGCAGGGAAGACCCCGTTGATGTTACCTATCCCGGAAAGCATTACCACGATAATGCCTTTGTTAAACCACTGGATGCCGACGGTCGGCGAAAAGGATTTCAGCCCGATCAGCACGGAAGGGATACTGGCCAATCCCACGCTGATGGCAAAGGAGACGAGGCAGGTAAAGTTGACGTTGACCCCCATCAGGCTGGCTGCCTCATAATCCTGGCTGACCGCCATGATCGATTTTCCGAAGTACGTTCTGGTGAGGAACGTGTGGAGGGCTACTATAATAACCAGTGCTGAGAGTACCCCCACGCATCCGATAAGAGGAAAGCGAAGGCCGAATAACCCAAGAGTCAGACCTGAATACGTGGGCGTTATGCTCCGTTCATCGCCTGTCCAGAGCAGGGTGGCCAGATTATCGATGAGCAGCATCAGTCCGAAGCTTATGAGAAGCGAGTTTTTGATCCGGCCAGTCTCGGGGAGCATGATGAGACGGGAAAAAGAGACCTTGAAGAGTGCGCCGCCCAGAAGAAAGAGCAGGAAGGCAATAAGGGGCATCGAGGCAAAAGGGTCTATACCTATGTGAAACAGGAAAAGGATGCCGTAAGCACCCAGGATAATGAGGGAGCCCTGCGCCAGGTTCAGGTACCTCATGACCCCGAAAACAAGTGCAATCCCTAAAGCAATGATGCCGTAGAGCGCACCGTTAAGAACTCCGTATACTAATGTTTGTCCCATACTATACCGACTCGCCTTCAAACGTATACCTTCGTTGTCGCTGCGTCGCTCTCCTCGACGTACTTGTAGTACGCCTGCGTCGGCTCCTCGCTGCCGCCTCGGTCTCCGCTCGAATCCGAGTCGATAATAAGCCGCCAGGCGTACTAGACGCACACCGAATCAAGTCATCCCAGGTACGCTGCTTTTACGTGTTCGCTCTCCATAAGTTCTCGCGCAGCCCCTTTCCCCACGATCCGTCCCGTTTCCATGATGTAGGCCCTGTCGGCAATCTTCAGGGTCATGGGCACATTTTGTTCCACGATGAACAAGGTTATTCCGGCCCTGTTGATATCAACAAGTACATCAAAAATCTGTTTCACCAGCAGCGGAGAGAGCCCGAGAGACAGCTCGTCCAGTAAGAGAAAATGGTTCAGTCCCATCAGCGCCCTCCCTATGGCCAGCATCTGCTGCTCACCGCCGGAGAGCAGCCCGGCAGGCTGGCCGGATCTCTTCCGAAGGATAGGAAAAATATCATAAACCCACGCAAGGGTAGCATCTTTCCTGGGTCGCGCTTTCTTGAGAAATGCACCCATCTCAAGGTTCTGCAAGACAGTCATCTTGGGAAACAATCGCCTCCCTTCAGGGACCATGGAGATGCCAAATTCCGCGACCGCATGAGGCGGCTTGTCATTCAACAGGGTGTCGCCATAATAGATAGCGCCGTCGCTAGGCTTGACCAGGCCGGCGATGGTTCTGATCAGTGTGCTCTTGCCTGCACCGTTGGAACCGACGAGAGCGACAATTTCGCCTTCGCTTACTTCAATGTTCACATCCCAGAGGACCTGGAGATCGCCATAACGCACATCCACGTGCTCAACTCTGAGCATCATGCGTATCCACCCCTAGATATGCCTCGATCACCTGCTTATCCTGAACCACATCCCCTGGCAGTCCTTCGGCGATCTTCTCTCCCGTATTGAGGACCATGACGCGGTCGGATAACTTAAGGATGGCCCTCATCATATGTTCTATGATGATTATGCTGACCCCGGACTTCCTTATGTGCATTACCAGGTTTGAGGCAGCCTCCATCTCCGTGGGGTTCAAGCCAGCCATGATTTCATCGAGGAGAAGCAGTTTCGGCTTGGTGGCAAGGGCCTTTCCGAGTTCCAATCTTTTTCTGTCGATCAAGCCAAGGCGACCTGCGCCTATGAACCGTTTTGCGCCCAATCCTATGAAATCGAGAATCTCGATTCGCCTCGGTCTCAGCGAGGCTCAATGTTTTGGCCGGTGCTAGAGCCATAGGCCCTGCCCAGTTTTACATTGTCGAGAACGGAAAGAAGAGGGAACGGTCTGGTAATCTGGAAAGTCCGGGCCAGGCCCATTTGACAGACATCTGCGCAACTTGCCGCGGTGATGTCTCTGCCGCCAAAGCGTATGCTGCCTCTATCCGGTCTGAGGACGCCTGCTATCAGGTTGAAGAGCGTGGTCTTGCCAGAGCCGTTAGGACCTATGAGGCCCAGTATCTCTCCTTCGTTGAGATGAAAATCTACCCCTTTGATGGCGGTCAGGCCACCAAAAAATTTGTACAGGCCCTGAGCCTCCAGCAGCATGGCCACGACTCAGCAACCCGGCATAATGCAGCGAGAAGCATATCTCGCAGGGTCATCCACTTTCTTTCGCTTCCGGGCAATCTTCTCCCCGGTCTTGTAGTGTTCGCCCTTAAGCGCAAGCTCGGCCTCTTCCTGATCTTCCTGGGTCCAGTGACCGAGATTATAGCCGAACCAGGGCACCGTCGGACTGAGGGCGGGAAGCCCCTCTTCTTCCCAGATCTTCCGTGCATGCTCCATGAATTCTTTCCTGGGGAGAGACGTTGGCGGATATGCCCATTTGCGGGTAGCATCGATCAGGATGGACGTGGTCGGGGGATAGGCAGTCATCTGTGATATCTCTTCCGGCGGCACAGCGGAAGGGTCCAGGTGTGCGGACTTTCCCGGGGTGATGCGGATGTCTTTATCGGGCTGCACCCGCCAGCAGAGGGCCCACAGATACGAGTGCGGGTCGTGCGGGTCGATATCGTCATCGACGACAATGACCCATTTAAGATATCCAGGATCGAGGGCTACGGCCCCATTGAGCGCTTTCCAGGGTACCGTGCGATCCTCCGCATTCGGCTTTTTCAGGCTTATGACGCAGAACTGTTCAGTGCCGCTCTCTCCGTGAAGACCCACGTCGACGAGGCCGCTGATGCCCAGGTCGTGCTTCAGTAATTTGTAGTAAGCCGCTTCCGTACCCACCCCTTTGATCACGCTGCTCTCGCTGGGGGGAAACTGACTGATAAAGGTGTTCCAGATAGGCTTCTTCCGGTGGGTGATGCACGTAACGTTCATGAAGAGGTTTTCTGTTGCCAGGCCCATGTAGCCGGTGTATTCACCGAAGGAACCCTCTCTTTCCAAAGCATCGGTCGGGATTTCGCCCTCTATGATCACCTCTGCCGTCGCCGGGACCTCGAGAGGGACGGTCTTGCATTTGACAAGCTCAACGGGTTCTCCGGCAAGGCCTCCCGCTATCTCGTATTCATCCTTTCCGATGGGGAATTTGGTGACCGCTACCATGCCGAGGGTAGGGGTTGCCCCGATGAAAACAGCCACGGGCATGGGTACGCCCCTCTCTTTGTATTTCTGCCAGTATTGCCGCATGTGTTGGGGCGGGCGGCAATCACAGCCGACCCGAAGCTTATCCTTCACCATGCCCCGGTAATTGCCTACGTTGATCGTCCCCGTATCCGGATCCTTCGAGACCCAGTTGGCTGCGGTGAAGTAAGGGGCATTATCAAAACCGGGCGTGGAAATGGGAATGGGAAATTCCTCCAGACCCCCATGCTCGAGAAGCGTCTCCCCCACGTGGACTTCTTCCTGGCAGGGGCCCTGGGGGACGAGCCGTGGCTTTATCGGGTTGAGCTGGGCTTCGGTCCAGCGCGCCATGATCTCTTCCGGCTTGCATCCCATCGCGAGGGCGTAAATCTGCCGGGAAGCAGCGTGAGCGCCGACGAGCACTGAGCCATTGTATTTCCTGCCCTTTACGTCGGTCACATTCTGAAACAGAAAAGGTTTCCGGTCCTTTTCCGGAAGGCCTCTAAACTGCCAGCGGACCAGAGGTTGAAGTTCCGTGTCTTTGTTGATCTGCCTTTCAATCGTATAGACCATGCCCTGTGCGCGGAGCACCCCAACATATTCCCGCAGGTCTTTATAGTAAGCCATGATTGCCCCCTATGTTTAATATACCAAGAGATACTGCGAGTATCTTTCTTTCTTCCATTTCCAGTTGTTTCTGACTTTGCGTATCGATCGACAGATAACACGTTATAGGCCTCTACAACACTTGTCAAGTATTTTCTCACCAGGCTCAAAAAAGCACTTGACAATTTGTGCCTCTTCTTGTACTGATTTAATCGGCTTTGTATATACCGGTCGGTACATGTCTTCTTATAGGAGGGTCTCAGGTTGGATGCAGGATACGGACTCCCTTTGCGACCCAGGCAAAGACCTTCTCACGCGCTTGTTCGTTGGAAGAGTTCATCGAGGTCAATGAGAAGGTTTACCTGGACTGCCGACGTAACTGCAGTCCACAAAAAAGGAGGGGAATGATGTCAACTCATAGGTCATCAGGATTTGGCTGTTGTGTTTTTTTTGTGATGCTGGTCTCACTTCTTCTATCCTCGAATGCAAGTGCTCAGGCCACCAAGGAGCCGATAAGGATTGGCATGGACATAGAAATGACAGGGGTCATGTCGGAAACCATCGATGAACGCTAAGCAGGGCTATGACCTGTACCTGCAGGAAATCGGGTACAAGGTAGCGGGCAGGCCCATCAAGATCATTGAGTACGACAACAAGACCGACCCCAAGCTTTCCGTGGAGGTGGCGCAGAAGCTGGTGGAGAAGGATAAGGTGCATATACTCTGCTTCGGCACCAACAGCGCGGCTGCAATAGCGGTGCGCGGATATGCGGAAAAGGCCAAGGTGCCTATGGTGGTGGTCGCTATGGCAGGGGCGGAGCGGGTGACGCTGCCCCCGAACAAGTATATCTTCAGGATCACTTATGCGGACGGCCAGATGGAGCTGCCTCTCGGGAAGTATGCGTTTGAGAAGCTTGGCTACAAAAAGATGGCCTTGATGGGAGTCGATTACGCGGGGAGCACGGGAAAACTCTGGGCGTTTCAGCAAGGTTTTGAGAAAGCCGGTGGTAAGGTAGTTCAGACGATCCTCTGGCCGCTGGGGGAGATGGACATGGCGCCCTACCTTGCGCGTCTCCAGCCTGATGTCGAGGCGATATTCCCGTTCATACCGGGTGACATCTCCACCAAACGCTTCATCAGCCAGTACTTTGAGCTGGGGCTCGATAAAAAGATAAAGCTCTGCACGCACTGGACCTCCACCGAGGACTACTTCACCGTCGAGACATTCAAGGACAAGATGATAGGCGTGGTGAGCGGGGCCCATTACTGCCTCGACTATAGTACTCCCGAGAACAAACGGCTCACTGAACGCTATTATGCCAAATACGGCAAAAAGAAAATGATGAATTCGGACGTGGCTATCGGTTACGAGAGCATGAAATTCATAGGCTCCGCGCTCCATGCGATTAAAGGCAATGCGGAGGACACCGAGGCTTTTCTGAAGGCGATGCACGCAACCAAGATAAAGGGCGTGGAGAGCACTTCCATAAGTGTGGATGCTAACGGAAACGTGATCCGCGACTTTTTCATCCGGCAGGTGCAGAAGAAGGATGGCGTTGTCAAGAATGTGGTGCTCGACGTGATCCCGCAGGCGCAGCAGCCGCCAGAGGGCTACACAGTGATGCCTGGCAAATAAGGCCTGGTTGGATGAATTCGAGCGCTGCTCAAAACCTAACACGGAAGGTCAAGGGCCTGGTCCTTGAGAATGACGTTGACTATGTCGGTATCGCCCCGGTGGATCGATTCAAGAACGCACCGGAGGGCCACAGGCCTCAAGACCTGTTGCCCGGGGCGAAGAGCGTAATTTCGATTGGTACCCGCGTGAGCAAAGGACCCCAGCTCGGTCAGCAGATGGCCTTGCGTGACCGGCGATACAGGCATGCCGCATTCAGCTACCGCTGGCTCGGGTATGGTTTGATTAATATGTACTTCAATGACAGGGCGGCGTTTCTCGTCACCCGGCTGTTGGAGAAAGAGGGACATCCATCTGTGCCGATTGTTGGCAGCGGAGTAGAGGAGATGCGCCACATGATGGCGGCCTTTTCCAACAGGCACGCTGCTGTCGCTGCCGGCCTGGGTGAGATTGGCTGGAACGGGCTCTGCTTAACGCCTGAAAGCGGGCCGAGACAGAGGTTTTCCTCGGTCATCACCACGGCGCCACTCGATCCTGATCCGATGTACAGCGGGCCGAAGCTCTGTGATCCTGAGCGCTGCAAGGCGCTGGGTAATGGCCGTCCCATTTGCGTGAAGGCCTGCCCGCTTAACCTGTTCAGCAATCGCGAAACCACAGAAGCGGTAATCGGGGAGAGACGGTTTGAGTATGCTGCGATGGACCATGTGAAATGCGGAGGGACTATAGGTCTCGGAATACATCCTCTCGTTCTGGGGGCCGATTCGCCGAAAATTCCGCGCGTGGTTGACATGGATGTGATAGCAGACCTCGTAGCAAAAGCGCCACCATGGTTGAAGCTCGTGACGGTGGCCTTCGGGAGGGGCCATTGGTGCGGCTTATGCTTGCTCCGTTGCCCGGTAGGGATGCCTCAGGATGTGGAAGAGATTCTAGCGGAGTGGTCCCCGAGTCGCGAAGAGGAAGGAAGGGTGACGTGACCCAGGCGGAATTGACTGCGAGGGTGAAGAAACTGGCGTTAGCGAACAACCTGGATTACGTGGGGATCGCTTCTGCAGAACGGCTGCAGGACGAACCCGAGCGGCGTAGACCGAACGACTATTTACCGGGCGCCCGAGCAGTGGTCTCCCTGGGAATTAAACTGAGCCAGGGGGTATTGCTGGCCAACAGACTTGCGCATCACGGAGGGCCAAGACACGCCATTTTTTCCTATTTGTGGTACGGCTATGGCCTTCCCAGCCTCCATTATCTGGATCGGACCGCGCTCCTCATAACAAGGCTCCTGGAAAAGGAAGGACACATCGCCATTCCGGTGATGGCCGCTTCTCCCTTTGACATTCAGAGCAACCTGATGGAGTTTTCAAACCTTCACGCGGCTTGTGCGGCTGGCTTGGGAGAATTGGGTTTCAGCGGTCTGGTCATGACACCCGATGTCGGGCCGCGGGCCAGATTCAGCTCGGTCATCACCACAGCCCCTTTGGAATCCGATGCGTTGTACCAGGGACCGAGGCTCTGCGACGTGGAGGCATGCAAGAAACTGGGACAGGGCCGACTGCTCTGCGAAAGCTCTTGTCCGGCCAAAGCGATCGGCCCTGACGTCGATACGGTGAAGGTAGGTGGAAGGGACTTCAAAGTAGCGCAATTTGCGCGCTTCCGCTGTATGTGGGGTTCAATGGGCCTACTGAAAAAGACGCTGGGATTGAAGGAGATCCCCATGCCGGACAAGAGCGAGCTTGACGCCGGGGACCTACTGGAAGCGCTGGGCAAGAGGGACCCGAGCCAGGCCCTGGAGCTCATGGTTATCGGGCGGGGCGATTACTGCGGGCAGTGTATCATGGAGTGCCCGGTCGGAAATCGGGTGAAACATATATAGAGAAAACTGTCGCGGGTTGGCAGTTCTTTCTTCCAAGCGCGACCCGGCTTTACCGCAACATGAGCGCCAAGAGTACTCAGGGGTTCCGGGAAGCCGAAACGAAAAAGTGGTCCTCAGTGGTTAAGCAAGCAAACATCATCATGAAGTAAGTCAGGTTGAAGCCTGGCAGCTGTTTTCTAGATGGTTCGAGGTCTTGCCCGGCAGCGGGCAGTTGTTGCTCTTCATCCTCCTGATTCCCCGCCCGGGAAGATAACGAGAGACGATCGTCAAGGAGGGTATTGGAGGGTTGGAAGTCGCTTGCGGTGGAAGAGGATAGTCTGACAAGAAGGAGGAATGTAAATGGCCTACGCTGATTTGAGAGCATACATGGACCGGCTGGAAAAAGAGGGAGACCTCAAGAGAATTAAGGCAGAGGTTGACTGGAACCTCGAGCTGGGTGCGATCATGAGGAGGGCGAATGATTTACGGGAGCCGGCCCTTCTGTTCGAAAAGATCAAAGGTTACCCTTCCGATTGCAAGGTCTTTGCGAACTTTGTCGGCGCTGCCAGGCCGAATGTCTTCGGCCGGGTCTGTCTGTCGCTGGAGCTCCCCGTGAACACGCCTGCTCCCGAAATCATTGAAGAGATAGTGCGTCGGTTTGAGCACCCCATAAAACCTGTATTGGTCGACAAAGGGCCGTGTAAGGAAAATATCATAAAGGGTGATGCTATCGACGTGCTGAAATTGCCGGTCCCCCATTTCCGGGGTTTTGACGGGGGGCGATTCATTGGCACATGGCACACGGATATCACCCGTGACCCGGACTCAGGGTGGGTCAACTGGGGTATGTACAGGCATATGGTTCACGACGGACGCTCGATTGGGTGGCTCGCCAATCCGGGTCAGCACGGGCCGGGGATGTACTATCGGAGATATGAAGCAAAAGGAGAAGCGATGCCTATGGCAGTTGTCATAGGAACGGACCCTGCCTGTGCCTCTGCATCCATGTCCCTGGTCGCGTCCCACGTGAACGAGGTTGATCTTGCGGGCGGCTTAAGGGGAGAGCCGGTACAACTCGTGAAGTGTGAAACGATTGATCTTGAGGTGCCTGCTACAGCAGAGATCGTTCTGGAAGGCGAGGTCCTGCCGGGCGAAAGAAGACCGGAGGGCCCTTTCGGAGAGTATCCAGGCTATTTTGCCAGTGATGGAGGGCTACAGCCTGTTTTCAGGGTCAACTGTGTCACCCATCGGAATCAGCCTATCCTGCCCGTGTCAACACCTGGCAAGCCGCTTGACGATACCACGTTCGTTTACTCATTGTACGGCAGTGCCGCCCTGGCGATGGAATTGCGCAAAATGGGGTTTCCGTTTAAATCGGTCTATCTTACGCCTTCGATGATGGCCGTTATCATATCTGCGAAGGAGACATACCCGGGTTATGTCCACACCCTTTCTTCCGCTATCTGGGGAACCAAGGTCGGCGTATACAGACCGGTAGTCATCGTCGTGGGTGACGATGTAGATGTCACCAACATGGATGAGGTCATGTGGGCTTTGACGACAAGGGTGCACCCTGTCAGGGATATTCATGTAAAAAAGCGTGCGCCCAGCCATGCGCTTTTTCCGTTCCTGTCGCCCGAGGAGAGGGCCACCCACACCGGCGCTGCTGTCTGCTATGACGCCACGTTCCCTTTTGAGTGGAAAGAGGACACGCCCAGGATCGCTGACTTCAAGCACGCGTGGCCTGAGGAGATTCAAAATCTCGTGCTGTCCCGATGGAAGGAGTATGGCTTCAAATGACTAGAGAAATCACCGCCAAAAATCTGTGAAAAAAGGGGGCAACATGAAATGGAATGGGCTGGTAACATCATTAGTAAGAGTGTCCGGGTTATTCCTGCTATTACTGACACTTCTTTTTACGCGTGTTGACGCTCAAGCCACCAAGGAGCCGATAAGAATTGGCATCGACACTGAATTGACGGGGGTTATGTCGGAGGCCTCAGGGAACGTGAAGATGGGGTATGACCTCTACTTGCAGGAGGTCGGCTATAAGGTGGCAGGACGGCCGATCAAGGTAATTGAGTATGATAATAAGACGGATCCGAAGCTCTCCGTTGAGGTAGTCCAAAAGCTCGTTGAGAAGGATAGAGTGGACATACTCGGTTTTGGAACAAACAGCGCTGCCGCCATAGCGGTAAGGGGCTATGTCGAAAAGGCGAAAGTGCCGTTGGTCGTGATTGGCATGGCCGGATCTGAACGGGTAACCTTGCCTCCGAACAAATACATTTTCAGATTGAGTTATGCGGATGGCCAGATCGAGATTCCATTGGCGCGCTACGCCTATGAGAAGCTCGGTTATAAGAAAATGGCTTTAATGGGACCTGACTACGCGGGCAGCACGGGAAAGCTCTGGGCATTCCAGCAGGGTTTTGAAAAGGCTGGCGGCAAAATAGTCCAGACTATTCTATGGCCCTTGGGAACAATGGACCTTGCTCCTTACTTTGCCCGACTTAAACCCGAAGTTGAGGCCATCTTTCCATTTGAACCCGGTGACGTCTCTATCAACCGATTCATCGGTCAATACTTCGAATCGGGACTCGATAAGAGGATAAAACTGTGCACCCACTTTACTTTTACCGAGGATTATTTTACGATTCAGACCTTCAAAGAGAAGATGATAGGGATGGTCAGCGGGGGCTACTATTGCCTGCATGCCAATACCCCGGAGAACGAGCGGGTGACTGAGCGGTATTATGCCAAATACGGCAAAAAGAAGCTGATGAATTCCAACGCTGCCACAGGCTATGAGGCCATGAAGTTCGTGTGGACAGCCCTCGACGCAATTCAAGGCAATGTGGAGGATACCGAAGCTTTCCTCAAGGCCATGCACACGACCACAATCAAGGGCCTTATGGGCGGCGCGGTGAGCGTTGATGCCAATGGGAATGCGGTCCGGGACATTCTCATTCGGCAGGTACAGAAGAAGGACGGCATTGTTCAGAATGTGGTGCTCGATGTCATACCGCAGGTGCACCAACCGCCTCAGGGCTATACGGTAATGCCGGGCAGGTAAATGTTTTACGAGGAGTTAGACTTTGGAGGGAGCGCCGGTTAAATCTATACAGGAAGGTAAACGTCTGTGACATTGCCCGTAGCCATTTCTCAGATACTGAACGGGATCGCCTTCGGCATGTTGCTCTTTCTCCTTGCCGCCGGCCTCAGCCTGATGTTCGGGCTGATGGGTATTGTCAATCTTGCCCACGGCGCCTATTTCATGGTCGGCGGCTATGTGGGCCTCACCACGCTTGACGCCACGGACAGCTTTCTTTTGGCGATACTGGCCGGCGCCGCAGCCGGAGCTTTCCTGGGTTTTCTTACGGAGCGTTTTTTCATGCGCCGTCTTTACGGGCTGCACGGCCATGAATCGATCCTGCTTACCTTTGCCCTAAGCTTGGTCCTGAGTGATTTCTCATTGTTTCTCTGGACGGGAACACCGCGCTGGGTCCAGCCACCCTCCTTTCTCGATACGTCAGTCACCTTGCTCGGCAATCCGTACCCTGCCTACCGTCTGGCCATCATATTGATTGGGACGGTCGTCTTTGTTGGCCTTTACTGGTTTCAGGAAAAGACGCTCTGGGGGGCTGTTGTCCGTGCGGGCGTGGATGATAAAGAAATGGCAACCGGTTTGGGGATTAACATCCCCCTTGTTTTCACTATGGTCTTCTGCTTGGGCGCGTTCCTGGCCGGCTTCGGCGGTTTTGTGGGATCACCGATACTGGGGCTGCACATCGGATTGGACGTAGAAGTGATCATGTTGGCGCTCGCCGTGGTTATTGTGGGAGGGATAGGGAGCTTGTCAGGATCCCTTGCCACCAGTCTGCTCATGGGTTTGAGCGATACTTTGGGAAAAGTTCTCTGGCCCGGATACGCCTCACTCACCATTTATCTCGTTATGGTGATCGTTCTTCTGGTAAAGCCTGACGGTCTCTTTGGGAAAAGGAGCTAAATGGGAAAAGTGACCTCCCGTTGGAAACAAATTCTGGCTGCTACGGTCGGTACCGCATTCGCCCTTGCGGTGCCTCTCTTGCCTGAATATGCTGTCACGCTGGCGACCTCAATCATCATTTACAGCATATATGTAGCCGGCGCAAACCTCCTGACGGGATATACCGGCCTCGTCTCGCTGGGACAGGCCATGTTCTGGGGTTCGGCCGCTTACGTGGTTGCCATTCTGACTACCCAGGGCATAGTGACTAATTTCTACCTCGTCGTGCTCATCGGACTCCTTACGGTCGTCGTGCTCAGCGCCTTCTTCGGGCTTCTTGCGCTCAGGGTGAAACGCCTCTACTTTATGATCGTCACGTTTGCCTTTGGCAACGTGATCTGGTCCGTCGCCATGTACCCGATGCAAAGGTTTACGTTCGGTTATGACGGCATAAAGGATATCGCTCGGCCTTATCTGGGTTTCTCTTTGTCTACTTCGACCGGCGTCAGTTTTTACTACCTCGTGCTCATCGTCGCAGCTGCCTGTTTTTTGCTTCTCTACCTGGTCATCAAATCTCCGTTCGGCCATGCGCTTATTGGCATACGCGATAATGAGCACCGTATGATGGCGCTCGGTTACAACACGTTCCTCTATAAGTACATTTCTTATATACTCTCCGCGGCAATAGCCGGCATAGCCGGGTTGCTCTTCGCCTATTTTAACGGCTATGTAAATCCCTCTGAATTGCAATGGCTCTGGTCAGGGGATGCTCTCATGATGATGTTCATCGGTGGAGTAGGATATTTCTGGGGCCCCGTATGGGGCGCACTCGCCTATACGGGTTTGCGGTACTGGATCAGCAGTTATACGATGTACTGGTTCGGAATCGAAGGGATTATCTTCATCTGCGTCGTGCTCTTTTTTCGGGGCGGGATTGCCGGTTTCATAGCGAGCCTGCAGGGGAGGCTTACGTGGCGGAAGCCCTGAGGGTAAATGGCCTCTACAAGAATTTCGGCGCCTTGCAGGTCGTGAGAGACCTTTCATTCAGCATCTCCGTGGAAGAAAGCCGCGTCGTCATTATAGGGCCGAACGGCGCCGGGAAAACCACACTGTTCAATCTCATCAGCGGTGAACTGCCGCCGTCAGGAGGCGCCATCCATCTGTTCGGACGTGATGTCACAAAGATGCCCTGTTATCGCAGGACTCGGCTGGGTCTGGCCCGCACATTCCAGATAACAGACCTCTTTCCCTACTTCACACTTATGGAGAATTTGCTGTTAGCGCTTCAGGCGCATGACCCGTGCGCTTACCAGATGCTGCGGCCTCTTCATGCTTACGGCCACCTCTATGAAAAGGCTGAAAAATTCTTGAGGGAGATGAAGCTCTGGGAAAAGAGAGACTTTGCGATAACGGCCTTGTCTCACGGAGAGATGCGGCTTGTGGAGTTGATGTTGGGCATAGCAGGGGGACCGAAGATTCTGCTGCTGGACGAGCCTACTGCGGGCCTGACCCGTTCAGAAGGGGTGTGGCTTGCCAATATGATTCAAAATCTGCTGAAAGATGTGACACTTCTCATAATTGAGCATGACATGCAGATCGCTTTCGCTCTGGCTGAACGGATTATCGTTCTCCATCAGGGCGCGATTGTGGCTGACGGCAAGCCGGAGGAAGTAAGGACAAACCCGAGAATTAAAGAGATATACCTGGGCACGCTCTATGAGTAATGTTCTCGTAGTGGAGGATATACACACCTATTATGGGGAAAGTTACGTCTTGCAGGGGCTTTCCCTAAAAGTCGCATCATCATCCGTAGTCTCCATTGTCGGTCGCAACGGTATGGGCAAGACCACAGCGATGCGCTCTGTGATGGGATTCACGCCTGCGAGGCGCGGCAGAATATCGTTTCGAGGCGAGGACATTACGGGGCTCACGGCTTTCCAGATAGCCCGCAAAGGGCTGGCGTTAGTGCCTCAGGGCCGTCGGATATTTCCATCGCTGACCGTCTGGGAGAACCTGGCGATAGCGAGGCGAGAGCGCAATAAACAAGGAGCGTGGGATACCAAACGGGTACTCTCTCTTTTCCCTGTGCTCGAAAAGAGGCTTGAAAACAGGGGAAACCAGCTCAGCGGCGGGGAGCAGCAGATGCTTGCGATCGCCCGAGCTTTGATCTCCAACCCGGCGCTGATTCTGATGGACGAACCGTCAGAAGGGCTGGCCCCGATGGTCATTCAGGAAGTTGGCGTGGTTATAAAACAGCTCAGGCAGGAAGGCGCCTCGATACTGCTGGCGGAACAGAATCTACCCCTGGCCTTAGACGTGGCCGATTACATGTATGTGATAAATAAAGGCGCGATGGTCTTCGAGGGAACGCCTGCCGAGCTTCAGGCGAGACCGGAGATAGAGCGGGAATACCTGGCGGTCTGAGGAAGACGAATGAGTGCGAAAATGAACCTCAAGCTCATTCTGGTTCTGAGCGCCAGCCACCTTTTTATGGACGTGACCGGCTCTGCTCTGCCGGCCATCATGCCGTTCTTCAAGGCCGCGCTCTCACTCAACTATGCACAAATTGGGTCAGTGATTATGGTGTCGAACGTCACCTCGTCGATTATCCAGCCGTGCTTCGGCTATTTTTCCGACCGCATGCAGATCAGGTGGCTGCTCCCTGTCTCCGTCCTCCTTACATACGGCGGCTTTTCTCTGGTCGGCCTTGCCCCTTCCTACGGCCTCTTGCTGACCTTGGTTGTTTTCAACGGCGTGGGAGTGGCGGTCTATCACCCTGAAAGCTTCAAGATAACTCATCATTTTACCGGTAGCCGCATGGCGACGGGTATGTCGCTTTTTCAGGTGGGGGGCAACTTCGGCATGGCTTTTGGGCCGCTCCTGGTGACGTATGCCATGCAGATGGCCGGCCTTCGGGGCACGCTCTTGTTTCTCGTGCCCGGTATAATGATGCTGGGTATCCTGTTGTGCTTCCTCCGTGAACTGACGATGCCATTCAAAGACGAGAAGAAGGCAGGAGTAAAGCCTGCGGTCGCCATCTCTACACCGATCAAACATCCCTGGCGTTCTATGGGACTCCTCGTTGGTGCTGTGGCGATGCGCTCCTGGGCACACATGGGCCTGATTACCTTCGCCCCTTTCTACTATATTGCAATCCTGAAGGGAGATCCCATCAGCGCAGGGAGACTTGTTTTTGCTTTTTTGATTGGCGGGGCGCTGGGAACCCTCAGTGGTGGCCTGGTTGCAGACAGGATCGGCCATAAGTCTTTCGTCTGCCTCTCCCTGCTCGGCTCAATCCCGCTGCTCTATCTGTTCCTGGAGGTTTCGGGCATGTGGGTATTCATCGTCCTTTTCTTTGTCGGCTTCGTGCTGATCTCAAGCTTCTCGGTGACGGTGGTCATGGGGCAGACGATCCTGCGAGACCGTCTGGGTATGGCCTCAGGCCTGATGCTCGGTTTCGTGATAGGCATCGGTGGTGTGGGCGCAGGATTGCTCGGACTGGTTGCGGACGCGCGGGGTATCCTCTTCGTGCTGCGGCTTATAGTCATCATGCCGGCTGTAGGACTTATTCCGCTTTTGATGATGCCCTACCCCGCGAGGAGGCCCGAACTGGCCCCGCAGGGTGGGTAGTATTAGAGTTACAATTTAGGAGGTCTGTATTATGACGCGAGGTCCGGAACTTAACATCGTGATACCTGAACAGCTCAACCTCACCAGCTATTACCTCGAGGAGAATGTCGCCGCGGGCAGGGGCGAAAAGGTGGCCGTCTACTGCCGGGATGAGACCTATTCCTTCAACGACATGTGTGCGCTCACCAACCGGGTTGGAAATCTGCTCAAGGAATTGGGCGTCGGCTTCGAAGACCGCGTGCTGCTCATCCTGCAGGACACGCCTGAATGGCTTGCCGGCTGGTACGCTACCATGAAGATCGGAGGGGTGGCAACGCACGCTTACACGTATCTTCTCCCCTCTGACTATGAGTACTTCGTCAATTATGTAAGGCCGAAGGTGGTCATCGTGGATCCGACCACCCTGGAGCGGGTTCGCGAAGGTGTGCGCAATTCGATCTTTCACAGGGCAATTCTCGTCGCCGGCGAAGATCTCCCGCCTCTCGAGAAAAGGGAATACGGCCTGAAAGAGATGCTGACTGAAGCATCCTCCGTTCTCAAGGCGGCTCCCACCACCAGGAACGATCTCGCCCTATGGAATTTCTCCGGGGGCACGACGGGGAAGTCGAAAGGTGTGCCTCACATGCATCACGACGGCGTCATCGGATTCGAATCTTTCCAGTATACGATCCACTACACGCCGGACGATATCGTCTTCCGCGTTCCCAAGCTCTTTTTCCATTATGCGCGCGATCTCGGCATGAACTGGCCCATAAGGGCAGGAGCGGCAGTCGCTCTCTACCCGGACAGGAGTACCGTAGAATCGGTCTTTCAGTCTCTTTACAAGTACCGGCCGACGGTCGTCCTCAACGTGCCCACCATGATGCGGGCCATGCTCCAGAGCCCGCTTGCGAAGGATGCGGATTTGAGTTTTATCAGGCTCTGGCTCTCTTCGGGCGAGCTCCTGTCAGGGCAGCTTTACAAAGAATTCAGGGAAAAGTTTGGCGTCGAGATACTCAATTCGGTTGGTTCGGCCGAGACCTACCTCGGCTACTTCATGGACGCACCCGGCGAGGTGAAGCCAGGGAGTTCAGGCAAGGTGCAGCCGGGCGTCGAGGTCAAGCTCGTCGATCAAGAAGGTCAAGAGGTGCCGAAGGGCCAATCGGGCATACTCCATGTCCGATCCGAGGCTTCGGGCACGTATTACCACCTGGAACATGAGAAGACAAAGAAGACATTTATCGGCAATGACTGGGTCAATACGAACGACCTTTTCAAGGAGGACGAGGACGGTTACTTCTGGTATGAGGGAAGGGCGGATGACTTGATAAAGGTGAGCGGGGTCTACGTTGCGCCGCTTGAAATTGAGAAGTGCCTGGAAGAGAATAAGGCAGTAAGGGAATGTGTAGTGCTCGGGATAAAAGACGCTGACGGGCTTGTCAAGACCAAGGCATTTATCGTGTTGAATGAAGGTTTTAAAGCATCGGAAAGCGTGGCAGAGGAGCTGAGAGACCATTGCCGGAAGAACATGGCGCCGTTCAAGGCGCCCCGGTTCATACAATTTTTGAACGAACTTCCCAAGACAGGTCAGGGCAAGATCGACAAAAAGCAGTTGCTGAAGGAGAGTCGTTAGACAGGATCCACAGAAGGAGGAATCATGCGTTTACCACACTTCGAATATCTTCAACCTAAGACGCTGGAGGAGGCCTGCTCCCTGCTCGCTGCGCATCCCCAGGAAGTCTCACCGCTGGCGGGCGGCACTGACCTGTTTGTGAAGATGAAGCAGCGCAGATTGGTGCCACGATACGTGGTCAATTTGAAAAGCATCCCTGGCATGGATTACATAACCTATGATGAGAACGAGGGCTTGCGCATCGGTGCCCTGGCTACCATTCAGTCTCTCAAGAATTCCGTGACGGTGAAACGCCACTGCAGCATACTTGCTCAGCTGCCGGGGTTGAGAGCTCAGTCCAGATTCGCAACGTTGCCACGCTGGGAGGGAACATCGCCAATGCCTCTCCTGCCGCGGATGCTCCTTTGGCCCTCATCACGTTGGGTGCTTCCGCTCTCATTGTGCGTTCCGGAGGGCAGAGGAAAGTTCTGCTTGAAGACTTCTTTACGGGACCAGGAAAAACCGTGCTCCAGCCGGGCGAGATCATCCGGGAAATACGTGTTCCTTCCCTGCCGCCGCGCACGGGAGGCGCTTACCTGAAGCACGCGGTGCGCCGGACCGATATTGCGATCGTCTCCTGCGCGGTTGTTCTCACGCTTGTCGACGATCTCTGCAATGACGCGAGCATAGGTCTCGGCTCCGTGGGGCCCACCGCCTTCAGGGCGCGCAAGGCCGAAGGCCTGCTGAAAGGTAAGAAAATAACAGACGACGTTGCGGATGCGGCCGCGCAGGCTGCCGTCGACGAGTCCCGGCCCATAGATGATATCCGCGGCTATGCCGAGTACCGCACAACGACGGTCCTTGCCATCACCAGACAGGCTATAATGCAGGCCTTGCAGGACGCGCGATTGGGAGGCATTTGAGATGAAACAGCAGATCAAGATGAGAGTGAACGGGCAGGCATATACATTCGACGTGGAACCATCGGAAACCTTGCTCGAGGTGCTCAGAGAAAACCTGAAACTGATCAAGACGAAAGAGGGGTGCGGTGTAGGCGAATGCGGCAGTTGCGCTGTCATCATGAACAAGAAGGCGGTCAACTCATGCCTCGTGCTTGCGGTTGATGCCGACGGGAAGGATATCCTGACCGCGGAAGGCATGGCTGAGGATATGGAATACCATCCTTTCAACGAAGCCCTGATCGGCCAGGGTTCGACGCGCGTCAGTTTCGAGCCTCCGGGAAGCAGGTCGCAGCAGGAATTCTTCACCTTCTGTCACGTCTGTCCCGGCCATTGCAGCATCAAGGCAACGGTGGAGGACGGGAAGGTCGTCGATATAGTTCCGGATAAGGAGAGTGGGCTGCCGAACGAACTCTGTCCCGTGAAGAAAGGGCGATTCTCTATTCCCGAAGTGCTCCATCATCCGGATCGCCTCAAGTACCCGCAGAAAAGGGTAGGGGCCCGCGGAGAAGGCAAGTGGGAGAGGATCTCGTGGGATGAGGCCCTCGACACGATCGCGAAGAAACTTCTTCCCTAAAGGAAGAGTATGGTCCGGAATCGGTTGCATTCGGTCTCGGAGAACCGAAAGGCCTGGAGTTTGCTTTTGCGCAGCGGTTTGCCACTGCTTTTGGTACGCCCAACGTGGTGACGCCGGGATGGTGCTGCGGTATCCCGTCCGGCATGGCCTCGGCGCTCACTTACGGCTGGAACTGCGTGCCCGATGAAGAGCACCCGCCGCGTCTCATGGTGCTCTGGGCGATAAACAACAATCACACGAGCGGTGGAATACGCAGGGAGACCTTCGAAAGGGCCCTTGACAGCGGCGCCAAGCTGATCGTCGTCGATCCCAGAAAGATCGATGTGGCATCGATAGCAGACCTGTGGGTGAGGCCCAGACCGAACAGCGACGGTGCGCTCGCTATGGGCCTGCTCAAGGTGATCGTTGAAGAAAAGCTCTACGACAAAGAGTTTGTCGATGCATGGTGCGACGGCTTTGACCTTCTCGAGAAGGAGCTTAAGACGTTCTCCCTAAAGGACGTGGAGGAGGTCACGTGGGTGCCGGAGAAGATCGCTGCGCGATTTCGCCTGGCTCTATGCTTTAACCAAGCCGGCCACGATCCAGTGGGGGAATGCGCTCGATACGTCCGCCATCGCTTTCCCCGGCGCCAAGGCCGTTGCCATCCTGCGGGCCATAACGGGCAACCTGAATGTGCCGGGAGGCGAGATGTTCCTGACGCCTGCGCCATTTTTAAGGCCGGGTAAATTCTTCCTGTTGAGCAAGTTCCCGCGCGACAGGGAAAAGGCGGTAGGCGGGGAGTTTAAACTGGCGGTCCGGTCGGCGTTCGTGCCTCCGCACGCCTTCATAGACTCGGTCCTGACAGGAGAGCCCTATAGGATCAGGGCGGCAATCTTCCTCCTTACCAACCCGATACTCAGTTACCCGGATTCGAAAAAGACGTATGAAGCGTTTCAGAAGCTCGAATTCTGGGTTGTTTCAGAACTCTTTATGACGCCGACAGCGGCAATGGCCGATATACTGCTTCCCGCGTCATGGGGCATGGAGCACGAAGAACTGGGCTATTGGCCCGGATGGTACGAAGAGATCAGGGCCTATCCGAAGCTCGTTGATCCCCCCGGAGAAGCGTGGGCAGATACAAAGTGGCTAAACGAGCTGCGAAAAGAGTAGGCCTCGGCAAGTACTTCTGGGAGAGTGATGAGGAAGCCCTTGACGAATGGCTAAGCCGAGCGGCTTCACCTACGAAGATATGAAGCGCAAAAGGGTCCTCCACTCGAAAAGAGAATACAAAAAGCATGACTACAGGACCCCGACAGGCAAAGTGGAAATATACTCGAAGAACGCAGCCGATTTCGGCTACAAGCCTATGCCGTACTGGAAAGAGGTAAGCAGCCTGCCGCCCCTCACCGATGAGTACCCGCTTCTCATGGCG